>NZ_JBQOIE010000001.1:0-834188 GCF_052665325.1 Pseudomonas sp. 8(2025)
TGTCGAAAACTGCGTAACTCGTTGAATCTCAAGGAGTTTTCCGTTTCGACTGCGCCGGAAGTGGGGCGAATTATAGACCTGTAGAATCTGCCGTCAAGACTTAATTTGCATTTTCTATGAATGAGCTCAAAAGAACCCTCTAAGGGTGCTTCTACAAGACTATATAGAGGCACAGGGTGCGCCTCTATATATAGAAGGGCAGCGCTACACCACTCGCGAATGCCTCAAGGCGTCCACAGCCTCGACCCGCATCCCCAATACACGTTGCAGAACCTCTGCAGTATGTTCGCCCAATAGAGGAGGGGCGTTACGGTACTCAACGGGGGTTTGCGAAAGACGAATCGGGCTAGCCACCTGAGGCACCATCCCAGCCAACGCGTGTGGTAGCTCCACAGCCAGGCCTCGAGCCACGACCTGTGGATCAGCAAACACCTGCGCCAGATCATTGATCGGCCCACAAGGCACCCCAGCCAACTCCAGCTGACTCACCCACTCCGCCGTAGTCTTGAACACCGTGGCCTGGCGAATCAGCGGGATCAGCACCGCCCGATTGGCTACCCGCAGCTTGTTAGTGGCAAACCGAGGGTCGTCCGCCCACTGCGGCTGACCTGCTACCTCGGCAAACTTGCGAAACTGCCCGTCATTACCCACGGTGAGGATGAAGTCGCCATCCGCCGTCGGAAAATCCTGATAGGGCACTATATTAGGGTGCGCATTACCCAAACGCTTGGGAGCGACCCCTGTGGTCAGATAGTTCATGGCCTGGTTGGCCAGGCAAGCGACCTGCACATCCAGCAATGCCATATCGATGTGCTGACCACCGCCACCCTGATCTCGATGAGCCAGGGCCGCCAGAATCGCCACAGAGGAGTAGAGCCCGGTAAGGATGTCGGTCAAGGCCACCCCCACTTTTACCGGCCCAGCCCCCTCATCACCCTCAGGTCGCCCAGTCAGGCTCATCAGACCACCCAAGCCCTGGATCATGAAGTCATAACCCGCGCGCTTGGCATAGGGCCCGGTCTGACCAAAACCGGTGATAGAACAGTAGATCAGCCGCGGATTGACGGCCTTGAGCGACTCATAGTCCAGACCGTAAGCCGCCAGCCCACCCACCTTGAAGTTCTCGATGACGATATCCGACTTGGCAGCCAGCTCACGCACCAACTGCTGCCCCTCAGGGCGCGTGAAGTCGATGGTCACTGACTGCTTGTTACGGTTGGCCGACAGGTAATAGGCAGCCTCCGTGGTGTTCTCGCCATAGGCATCTTTAAGGAAGGGCGGCCCCCAGGCGCGTGTATCGTCACCATTACCCGGACGCTCGACCTTGATGACCTCGGCCCCCAGGTCCGCAAGGATCTGCCCGGACCAAGGCCCGGCCAGTACCCGCGATAAATCCAGTACCCGCAGATGCGATAACGCGCCCATGGTCGCTCTCCTATTAATAGAACGCCTGGATACCGGTTTGTGCACGCCCGAGAATCAGCGCATGCACGTCGTGAGTACCTTCGTAGGTGTTGACCACTTCCAGGTTCACCAGGTGACGAGCAATACCGAACTCATCGGATATCCCGTTGCCGCCCAGCATGTCACGGGCCATGCGCGCGATATCCAGGGACTTGCCGCAGGAGTTGCGCTTCATGATCGAGGTGATTTCCACCGCCGCAGTCCCTTCATCCTTCATCCGCCCCAGGCGCAGGCAGCCCTGGAGGGCGAGGGTGATTTCGGTCTGCATGTCCGCCAGCTTCTTCTGGATCAGTTGGGTTGCCGCCAGAGGACGACCGAACTGCTGGCGATCAAGGGTGTATTGACGTGCGGTGTGCCAGCAGAACTCCGCAGCCCCCAAGGCGCCCCAGGAGATGCCGTAACGCGCCGAGTTCAAGCAGGTAAAAGGTCCTTTGAGCCCACGCACATCCGGGAAGATGTTCTCTTCCGGCACGAACACGTTGTCCATGACGATTTCGCCGGTGATCGAGGCCCGCAGGCCGACCTTGCCGTGAATCGCTGGTGCACTCAGGCCCTTCCAGCCTTTCTCCAGGACAAAACCACGAATGTCGCCGGCATCATCCTTGGCCCAAACCACGAATACATCAGCAATCGGGCTGTTGGTGATCCACATCTTGCTACCAGTCAGGCTGTAGCCACCGTCCACTTTGCGTGCACGAGTAATCATCGCACCCGGGTCAGATCCATGGTTCGGCTCGGTCAGACCAAAGCAGCCAATCCATTCGCCGGACGCCAGTTTCGGCAGGTACTTCTGCTTTTGCGCCTCGGTACCAAACTCGTTGATCGGCACCATCACCAAGGACGACTGCACACTCATCATCGAGCGGTAGCCGGAGTCCACTCGCTCCACTTCACGAGCGATCAGGCCATAGCACACATAGTTAAGGCCGCTGCCGCCGTACTGCTCAGGAATGGTAGCGCCCAACAGGCCGACTTCACCCATTTCCCGGAAGATGGCCGGGTCGGTCTTCTCATGGCGGAAAGCTTCGAGAACCCGTGGTGCCAGCTTGTCTTGAGCGAACTGCTCGGCACTGTCGCGGACCATGCGTTCTTCTTCGGTGAGTTGCTGGTCCAGCAGAAGGGGATCGATCCAGTTGAAGCTTGCTTTACCGCCCATGAGTGAATCCTCGTGAAGTAGGTCAACTATCGTGGAACAGATCCTAGGCCTACGGCGCGCCCCCAGGCAAACGAGGATTTCGCATAGTGTTGTGCTAATTTCTCACTTCGTAAGGGCCTAAACCGCCTTTTACAGCATCTATTAGTGAGATTGCCGTACATGCGCAGAAAGATCCCCAGTACCACCGCCTTAATCAGCTTCGAAGCCGCGGCACGTCATGAGAGCTTTACCAAGGCAGCCCAAGAGCTTTCCCTGACCCAGGGCGCGGTCTGCCGACAGATCGCCAGCCTTGAAGAGTTCCTCGGGCTGGAACTTTTCCGGCGTTCACGGCGGGGAGTCAAGCTCACTGAGGCCGGGCTGTCCTACAGCCGCCGGGTCGCCACACAACTGGACGCAGTGGAGCGCGACACACTTTCAGTGATGGGCCAGCAGGGGGCCAACGTCATCGAACTGGCGGTGGTTCCGACCTTCGGGACGCAGTGGTTATTGCCACGCCTGAAGGACTTCCAGCAGCAGCACCCCGAAGTCACGGTCAACCTGACCAACCGCACGCGCCCCTTCCTCTTTGCCGACACCCCCTTCGACGCCGCCATCTACTTTGGCGACGCCGATTGGTCGGGTACCCAGTCTCACTGGCTGATGGGCGAAAACCCGATGCCGGTGTGCAGCCCGGCAATGCTCGGCAAGCAGCAAGAGTTGAGCGCCGAGGCCATAGCCGAACTGCCCCTGCTGCAGCAGACCACGCGGCCTTATGCCTGGCGGCAATGGTTCAACTCACAGCAGCTGAATATCCCCCGCGACATGACAGGCCCGCGCTACGAGCTATTCTCCATGCTCGCCCAGGCCGCCATGCACGACATGGGTATCGCCTTGATTCCGCCCTTCCTTATCCAGCGCGAGCTGGCCGAAAAACGCTTGGTCATTGCCAACCCCCAGGCACTCTCGAGCATCAAGGCGTATTACCTGATGATTCCCGAACGCAAAGTGGAATCGGCCTCTTTACGGGCTTTTCGCGACTGGCTGGTGAACCAGGCAAACAGCTACAACCTTGAAAAATAAAGGCTCACAGCCAATAGCTGACCCCGTAGTCAAATAAATTAGAACCCTACAGATATAACTATTTGTCGCATTTTCACAGACTGTACCGACACCTTGAACAATCGTTCTACAAGCGCCTAACCACGCGGCTTGTAGGGTTTATTCAAGGGCAATGTAAGACTATTCATGTCACGGATGAGAAAAATCTTATTTTCCATAGCAAAGCCTTGAAAGGCACGGCTTACAAGGCTTTAACCTGGTACGTTGCGACATTCGGTCACGGGGTGACTTGTAGTTAATTTTCCGTCACTAGTCAGAATCCCTTGAAGGCCTCAAAGTTCGCCTGCAAAATGCCGCGCCCCGCTGTGATTTCAGCGGGATCGTGCTGATCGGCCGCCCCAGCCGCACCCTCCGAAGTGCGCTGGCCTTCTAAGAAAGATCGAAAGCAATAAGATCAAGCAGGAGATTTGACGTGCACATTGGTGTTCCTCTCGAAACCCAGACGGGTGAAACACGGGTTGCTGCAACCCCGGAAACCATCAAGAAGCTGATCGGCCAGGGTCATAAAGTCACTGTGCAAAGCGGCGCCGGCATTAACGCCAGCGTGGTCGACAGTGCCTATGAAGCGGCAGGAGCCACCATTGGCAGCGCCAACGATGCCTTTGGCGCCGAGCTGATTCTCAAGGTCGTGGCGCCCAGCGACAGCGAACTGGCGCTGATCAAGAGCGGCACCGTGCTGGTGGGCATGCTCAATCCGTTCAGCAATGAAACCATCACCAAGCTGGCCGAGCGCGGGATCACCGCCTTCGCCCTGGAGGCCGCACCCCGCACCTCCCGGGCCCAGAGCCTGGACGTGCTGTCGTCTCAGGCCAACATCGCCGGCTACAAGGCCGTGCTGCTGGCTGCCCACTACTATCCGCGCTTCATGCCGATGCTGATGACCGCCGCCGGTACGGTGAAGGCTGCCCGGGTGCTGATTCTCGGCGCCGGTGTTGCCGGCCTGCAGGCCATCGCCACGGCCAAGCGCCTGGGTGCGGTGATCGAAGCTTCGGACGTGCGTCCGGCAGTGAAGGAGCAGATCGAATCCCTGGGCGCCAAATTCGTCGACGTGCCTTACGAGACTGACGAAGAGCGCGAGTGCGCCGTCGGTGTCGGCGGTTACGCGCGCCCCATGCCGGCCAGCTGGATGCAGCGCCAGGCTCAGGCCGTGCACGAACGCGCCAAACAGGCCGATATCGTCATCACCACCGCGCTGATTCCGGGCCGCAAGGCACCAACCCTGCTGAGCGCCGATACCGTGGCCCAGATGAAGCCCGGTTCGGTGGTCATCGACCTGGCAGCCGCTCAGGGCGGCAACTGCCCACTGACTGTGGCTGACCAGGTCGTAGTGGAGCACGGCGTGACCATCGTCGGCCCGACCAATCTGGCCGGGGCAGTGGCTGCCGACGCCTCGGCGCTGTACGCCCGCAACCTGCTGGACTTCCTGAAGCTTGTCTTCACCAAAGAAGGGCAGTTCGAAGTCAACCTCGAAGACGACATCGTCGCCGCGTGCCTGATGTGCCGCGACGGCCAAGTCATCCGCAAAAACGCCTAAGCAGGGATTCAGACGATGGAAGAGCTTATCTCCCCCGGTATCTACAACCTGATCATCTTCGTGCTGGCGATCTATGTCGGTTACCACGTGGTCTGGAACGTTACACCCGCACTGCACACCCCCCTGATGGCAGTGACCAACGCCATTTCCGCGATCGTCATCGTCGGCGCCATGCTGGCTGCCGCCCTGACCGTGACCCCGTTGGGCAAGACCATGGGCACCCTGGCCGTGGCCCTGGCTGCGGTCAATGTGTTCGGCGGCTTCCTGGTCACCCGTCGCATGCTGGAAATGTTCAAGAAGAAAGCGCCCAAAGCCGTGAAAGAAGAGGTGCAGAAATAATGAGCATGAACCTGGTAACAACCCTCTATCTGATCGCCTCGGTGTGCTTTATCCAGGCGCTCAAGGGCCTTTCGCACCCGACCACGTCCCGCCGCGGTAACCTGTTCGGCATGCTGGGCATGGCCCTGGCGGTACTGACCACCATCGGCCTCATCTATAAGCTGGGCGCGGAACTGGCGACCGCCGGCATCGGCTACGTCATCATTGGCCTGCTGATCGGTGGTACCGCCGGTTCGATCATGGCCAAGCGCGTCGAGATGACCAAGATGCCGGAACTGGTGGCCTTCATGCACAGCATGATCGGCCTGGCCGCGGTGTTCATCGCCATTGCCGCCGTGGTCGAACCTCAGTCCCTGGGCATCGTCAAGCACCTGGGCGACTCGATTCCCGCCGGTAACCGCCTGGAGCTGTTCCTTGGCGCAGCCATCGGTGCCATCACCTTCTCCGGTTCGGTGATCGCCTTCGGCAAGCTGTCGGGCAAGTACAAGTTCCGCCTGTTCCAAGGCGCACCGGTACAGTTCGCCGGGCAGCACAAGCTCAACCTAGTACTGGGCCTGGCCACCCTCGGCCTGGGCGTGACCTTCATGGCCAGCGGCAACCTCGGTGCTTTTGCCCTGATGCTGGCCCTGGCCTTCGTCATGGGCGTGCTGATCATCATCCCGATCGGCGGCGCCGACATGCCGGTAGTGGTGTCGATGCTCAACAGCTACTCGGGCTGGGCGGCAGCGGGGATCGGCTTCTCCCTGAACAACTCGATGCTGATCATCGCCGGCTCCCTGGTGGGCTCCAGCGGCGCAATCCTCTCCTACATCATGTGCAAGGCGATGAACCGTTCGTTCTTCAACGTCCTGCTCGGCGGTTTCGGCAACACAGCCGATGCCGGCGGCCCGGCAGGTTCGAAGGAAGCACGCCCGGTGAAATCCGGTTCGGCCGACGATGCGACCTTCCTGCTGACCAACGCCGATACCGTGATCATCGTCCCCGGCTACGGCCTGGCGGTGGCACGCGCCCAGCACGCGCTGAAAGAGCTGACCGAGAAGCTGACCCACCGCGGCGTGACCGTGAAATACGCGATCCACCCGGTAGCGGGGCGCATGCCCGGCCACATGAACGTCTTGCTGGCCGAAGCCGAAGTGCCTTACGACCAGGTGTTCGAGATGGAAGACATCAACTCCGAGTTCGGCCAGGCCGACGTGGTGCTGGTGCTGGGCGCCAACGACGTGGTCAACCCGGCGGCGAAGAACGATCCTAAGTCGCCGATTGCCGGCATGCCGATTCTCGAAGCCTTCAAGGCCAAGACCATCATCGTCAACAAGCGCTCCATGGCCAGCGGCTATGCCGGCCTGGACAACGAACTGTTCTACCTGGACAAGACCATGATGGTCTTCGGCGACGCCAAGAAGGTCATCGAAGACATGGTCAAAGCCGTCGAATAAAGCTGCTGTAGCGCAATACCCAAAACCTCAGCCTTTAGTAGGCTGGGGTTTTTTATTTACTCCATAAAGCCGACAGAAGGCTCTAGATCAGGGCCTTTCATTCGACCTTTGTCGCGCGGTGTTTTTTTTTGAAATCACTAGACTGCGCTTCTTGCTTCCGTTGCCCGAGATAACAATCCATGTACCGTGATCGTATCCGCTTGCCTTCGTTGTTGGATAAGGTGATGAGCGCCGCTGACGCTGCCGCTCTGATTGAGGACGGCATGACCGTCGGCATGAGCGGCTTCACCCGCGCCGGTGAAGCCAAGGCCGTGCCCCATGCCCTGGCCGAACGGGCCAAGGTAACGCCACTGAAAATCAGCCTGATGACCGGCGCCAGCCTGGGCAACGACCTGGACAAGCAACTCACCGAAGCTGGCGTGCTGGCCCGGCGCATGCCGTTCCAGGTGGACAGCACCCTGCGCAAGGCGATCAACGCCGGCGAAGTGATGTTCATCGACCAGCACCTGTCGGAAACCGTCGAACAACTTCGCAACCAGCAGCTCAAGCTGCCGGACATTGCAGTGATCGAAGCTGTCGCCATCACTGAACAGGGCCATATCGTGCCGACCACCTCGGTGGGCAACTCCGCCAGCTTCGCGATCTTCGCCAAGCAGGTGATCGTCGAGATCAACCTGGCGCACAACCAGAATCTGGAAGGCCTGCACGACATCTATATCCCGACCTATCGCCCGACCCGTACACCGATTCCCCTGGTGAAGGTCGACGATCGCATCGGCAGCACGGCGATTCCGATCCCTGCGGACAAGATCGTCGCCATCGTCATCACTAATCAGTCGGATTCGCCGTCCACGGTTTCCACCCCGGACAGCGAGACCCAGGGCATCGCCAACCACCTGATCGACTTTCTCAAGCAGGAAGTGGATGCCGGGCGCATGAGCAACAAGCTCGGCCCGCTGCAGGCCGGTATCGGCAACATCGCCAACGCGGTGATGTGCGGCCTGATCGAGTCGCCATTCGAGAACCTGACCATGTACTCCGAAGTACTGCAGGACTCAACCTTCGACCTGATCGACGCCGGTAAGCTCAGCTTCGCCTCAGGTAGCTCCATCACCCTGTCGAGCCGACGCAACGCCGACGTGTTCGGCAACCTGGAACGCTACAAGGACAAGCTGGTGCTACGTCCGCAGGAGATCTCCAACCACCCGGAAGTGGTGCGCCGCCTGGGTATCATCGGCATCAACACCGCGCTGGAGTTCGATATCTACGGCAACGTCAACTCCACCCACGTCTGCGGCACGCGGATGATGAACGGCATCGGCGGCTCCGGCGACTTCGCCCGCAACGCACACCTGGCGATCTTCGTCACCAAGTCGATCGCCAAGGGCGGGGCGATTTCCAGCGTGGTGCCGATGGTCAGCCACGTGGACCACACCGAGCATGACGTCGACATCCTGGTGACCGAGATCGGCCTGGCGGACCTGCGCGGCCTGGCGCCGCGGGAGCGGGCCCGGGTGATCATCGACAACTGTGTGCATCCTTCCTACCGCGACGCACTGAATGACTACTTCACCAAGGCCTGCGCCCTGGGTGGTCACACGCCGCATATCCTGCGTGATGCCCTGAGCTGGCACATCAACCTGGAAGAAACTGGGAAAATGCTCGTCGAGTGATTGATACAGTTGGCAGCTGACGCAAACACAGTTTCGTCAGCTTGCCGGCCGCTCGCCAGAGACCGCCAAAAACTGTACTGCTGTACCGGTATTTTCCCCGCCTAAAACCACTTGCCTCCCATCAAAAAGCACCGAAATGCACCATAAAGGTGCTGACAGGTACAGTTGCGCCTTTTCCGAACAGTACAGCCCCTATAAACAGTTAACTGGTCCTTCACAATACAGGTGAACTGTATCTACAGAGTCTTGCGCGGGAAGAGGATCATGGGCACCAGTTAAACCACTACCTGATCCCGCCACAAGCGGAAGGATGTCAACCATGGAACGTACACTCAGTTCCGAACTGTTCTTCGAAGACAAAGCTGAAAAAACCCAGGCTTCCCTGCCTCTGCGCGTTATCGCCAACCTGATGCTGTGGCAGCGCCGCATCTCCAGCCGCCATCAACTGGCTCGCCTGGATTCGCGTCTGCTGGCCGATGCCGGGATCAGCGAAGCACAACGCTACGAAGAGCTGAGCAAGCCGTTCTGGCGCTAACTCAGCGTCGCTGGCCCTGACCCACCGGGTCCACCGCCAGCACCCCGAATTGCACACAACAAGACCCGTCGCGGGAAACCGCGACGGGTCTTGTCGTTCTGGCCGCGGAAAACGCGCTACACAGCTGAAATACAGCCCGTTTCATCGGAACAGGTACAGTTTTATAAAACATAACAATTAACCAGTACAATTTAGCTCGATTGTATCTGTATCACCGCATCGAACCGCCGCACCATGAGGTTGCAGCCAGCTCATCGCTCGGCTGCTCATGGAGGCAAGCATCATGCACTCGTCCCCTGGCACCCACCTTCACTGCACGCCCTTCAAGCGCTGGCTCACGGCGCTCGCCAACACACGGGAGCGGGCCCGCACCCGTCACTTGCTGGCACAAATGGATGAACGACAACTCTCGGACAGCGGCATCAGCCACAGCGATCGGGCAGCGGAACTGCACAAACCCTTTTGGCGCTGAGGCCTGCCGCAACACTGTGCGAATGGGGCCGCTGAGCCTAATATCTGAGGCGACGTGGCGATTTTCATTCGAACTGCGTCAGAGCAATCAGACACAGCACCTCGCAGTGGCTGCCCGGCGTCTCACTCAGCGCCCTTAAATTGTCTGTTCATTCACAGGAGTTACCCATGTCCCGTCTCCGCCTGCTCAGCGCCGCCGCCCTGCTGGCCCTGGCTGCCAATGCCCACGCCACCAGCCTGATCGTGACCACCGACGCCATTGTCGGCGCGCTCAAGGCCACCACCGACGCCACCTCCGATGCCACTTCTTCCCTGCGTGACAACAAGATTGTCCGTGCCGCCCGGGATGATGCCGCCAGTTTCGTCGCCACCGATGGCGCCATTCGCGGGGTAAAACTGGAAAGCGCATTTGCCCACATTCGCCAGCAAGCGCCTCAGTTGCAGGCCTCTGATGCACAGCTGGCCCAGGCCATCCTGGCAATCTGAAGCGTCTCGGTTTCAGGTGCCCCGGCGCACCTGAAACCCTCTGCGCTGGTCCTCCAAGGGGCATTGCGCTAGCCTTGGCGCTGGTTTTCAGCTGTCGAGACTCTTGGGTTTGTTCCGTATTTCGCTTTCCGCTCCCGTATTAATCGCCGCCTGTTGGGCCGGTTCGGTGCAGGCATTCGACCTCACCACCCAAAGCCTGGTTGTCACCGTCTATGCGACAGGCCAGGTGACCTCGGCGCCCTTCGACCATAAACTGCTGCTTGCTGCCCAGGATGACGCCGCTGCCTTCGTGGCAACCGACGGCCAACTGCGCGGCGCCCGCCTGGAGTCTGCGCTGGAATACCTGCGCCAGGACCCGGCAAAACTTCATGCCAGCGACCTTGAACTGGCGCAGGCAATTCTCGTCCAATAACCATCCCTGTTCTTCCGGAGTCGTTCCATGCGTAGCCCGCTGATTGCCGCCACCCTTGGCCTGCTGTTGTTGGCCGACGTGGCCCAGGCACACACCCTGGTGGCCACCAGTAACATCATCGTCCGCGCCTCTGGCCGCACGATCGATTTCACCTCGGACACCACCACTTCGATCCGTGACTCCAAAGTCGTGCGCGAAGCCCACGACGATGCCGCCAGCTTCGTCGCCAGCAACGGTGATATCCGCGGCGCGCAACTTGAAGCGGCGTTCAATGCCCTGCGCACGCAGCTGCCAGAAGCCCGCGACGCCAGCGACCAGGTGCTTGCCGAAGCCATCCTGGCCCTGTGAAACCACTCCTAGCCTGGCTGCTGGCCGGGACCCTGGGGCTGCTCTGCGGCACCGCCCAGGCCGACCTGCAACTGCGCCTCAAGACCGATGGCTTGAGCCCGGCGCAGCAACACGCCAGCCAGGCACTGCTGGATGAAGCGAGGCAGGCGTTGCCGCCGCGTTTCATCCAGCAACTGGATCGCACCATTGATGTCGGCTGGACCGACCGAATGCCCGACAACGCCTATGGCGAGGCATCCCTGGTGTCGGAACTGGACCTCAACCGAGCCTTGCTGCCCAGCCTGACCGACGGCTCCGCCGCCACCCAGAAGACCAGCCGCCCCCATGGCACCGTGCGCCGGGAAATGCTCGCCACGGTACTCCATGAACTGACCCACATTTATGATCGCGCGCGTTTATGGCCCGGTGCCGAGCGTAGCCTGATCCAGCGCTGCACCCGCAAGAACAGCACCTCCGGGCTGATCGGCCTGCCGGATGAGTGTCGCGGCCAGAATGACCGGCGCTTCACCCTCAGCGATGATCCACGGCTGCTGGATCTGGCCGGTTGGCCGCAATACGTCGGCCGCCGTGGCGAACGCGAGCAGCACAACCGTCAGGTCGCCCGCAGCCCGGACATCTACGAGATCACCAACCCGAAGGAATTCGTCGCGGTGAACATGGAGTACTTCCTTCTCGATCCGAGCTACGCCTGCCGCCGCCCAGCGCTGTACCGCTATTACCAGGAACATTTCGGCTGGGCGCCGGCCGCCAAGGACAGCTGCGCCAAGTCCTTCGCCTTCCTCAACGCCGGCAACGACTTCGCCAAGACGCCCCTGGGGCAGGTGGACCCGGAGCGGGTCTACGCGGTGGACTACCTGCTGGCCGAAGCCAACCAGAACTGGGTCAGCCGCTGGGGCCACAGCATGCTGCGCCTGGTGATCTGCGCCCCGGGCCGCCCCCGCGGGCCGGATTGCCGGCTGGACCTGGACCAGCACCTAGTGCTGTCCTACCGCGCCTTCGTTGGTGACGTGCAGCTCTCCAGCTGGGACGGCCTGGTGGGCAAGTACCCTTCGCGGCTGTTTGTCCTGCCGCTGTCCCAGGTCATCGACGAGTACACCAAGACCGAGCTGCGCAGCTTGGCCTCGGTGCCGTTGAAGCTGTCACGCAGCGAGATCGAGGAAGTGGTGGAGCACGCCGCCGAGATGCATTGGAGCTACGACGGCAACTATTACTTCCTGTCCAACAACTGCGCAGTGGAAAGCCTCAAGCTGCTGCGCAGCGGCAGCAACAACAAGCAACTGATCGGCCTCGACAGCATCATGCCCAACGGCTTGCTGGAGGTGCTCAAGGGCAGGGGGCTGGCGGACACCAGCGTGCTCGACGACCCGCGCGAGGCGCTGCGCCTGGGGTATCGCTTCGACTCCTTCCGCGACCGCTACCAGGCGATGTTCGAGGTGATCAAGAAGCGCCTGCCGATCAAGCAGGCCAGCGTCGAAGACTGGCTGTCGCTGAGCGCCGAGGAACGCCGGCACTGGTTCGACCAGGCCGACCTGCGCACCAGCGCCGCCTTGCTGCTGCTGGAGCAGGCCAGTTATCGCCGGCAACTGCTGCTGGCTCAGGACGAGGTCAAGCAGCGCTACCTGGGGGCTCGCGAGCTGAAAAATGGTGGTATGGAGCAGGCCAACAAGACCCTGCAGCAGATCCTCGCCAACAGCGGCTTCCTCAGCCGCCCGGCAGAATTGCTGGGCAGCGGCGGCTACGGCCTGCCTCAGCCCGCTGAATGGCAACGCCTGGAGTCCGAGAGCAGCCAGCGGCAGAAGCAACTGCAATCCTTGACCGGTGACCTGGACAAGGAAGTGCGAGCCCTGCTGGAACCGGCCCGAGCGGCGGAAATCGCCGCCAACGAGGCCAACCTGAAGCTGGTGGGCGAGCATCTGCGGACGCTGCACAAGGCGGCAGGCGGGTTGGAACTGCCGTAGCGCTGCCAAGCCCGCGAGGCTGCGAAAAGGACCGAAGGGCCTTGCTGGGCGGCCTTGAGAGCCTCGCGACCGCTACACGCTCGTGCGCAGCCTACGGCAGCGGCTACAGGGTTTCCTGCGGTTCTTGCGGCAGGTGCTCGTCCAAATGCAACCAGGGCAGGCGGCTGTCGGTCCAGATATGCCGGTCTGCAGGCGCCAGTTCCGGGTGATCCAGGGTGGCGATGGTGACATCGATGCTGTCTGGGCTCAGGTGGGTGATCAGCGCCAAATGAGCACCACAGTTGCCGCAGAAATAGCGCGCACAACTTCCAGATGAGTCGTACCGGGCGGGAACGCCTTCCAGCCATTCGAAAGCCGAGGCGGACAGGGTGATCCAGGTGGTCACCAGACCGCCACTGACCCGGCGGCAGATCGAGCAATGGCAGTGGGCGATGTCCCGCAACGGGCCGCTGAACTGGTAACGCAGCCGCCCGCAGTGGCAGCCTCCGGTGTGCAACTCTCTCATGTGCATGTCTCCCTGGCGCCGATAGCCATCACTTTATGCCGCTGGTCGCCTGCTGCAACATCCGTTCGTTCCTTTCAGCGACGAAAGCTGGCTGAAAGCTTCCCCCATTAGGATCGCCTCCACTACCGGCAACAGACCGGTTGGCCACAGCGGGCGTTTCTCGCGCTCCCGGCCCTATTAACAACAACAATGGTGATTCTGATGTCCGCTCCTACCCGCCTGTTTGCTGCAACTCCTCCCGTACGCCTCGTGCTTGCCGTTCTGCGCTGATCCCACCCGGTTCGCCATTCCCTAGCCGCGCTACGCCTGGAGTAATCCCATGCTGACTTTCCTTGGCTTTGCCATGGTCATCACCTTCATGTTCCTGATCATGACCAAGCGCCTGTCGGCGCTGATCGCCCTGATCATCGTGCCCATCCTGTTCGCGCTGTTCGGTGGCTTTGCGCCGAAGATCGGCCCGATGATGCTCGAAGGCATCACCAAGCTCGCGCCCACCGGCGTGATGCTGATGTTTGCCATCCTCTACTTTGCCTTGATGATCGACTCCGGCCTGTTCGACCCGGCCGTGCGCAAGATCCTCAAGCTGGTCAAGGGCGACCCGCTGAAGGTCTCGGTGGGCACTGCGGTACTGGCCCTGGTGGTGTCCCTGGACGGTGACGGCGCCACCACCTACATGATCTGCGTGGCCGCCATGCTGCCGCTGTACAGCCGCATCGGCATGAGCCCGCGAATCATGGCCGGCCTGATCATCCTCGCCGGCGGGGTGATGAACATGACCCCCTGGGGCGGCCCGACCGCCCGCGCGGCCAGCGCCCTGCACGTGGACCCGTCGGACATCTTCGTGCCCATGATCCCGGCCATGCTGGCCGGCGTGGTGGCGATCCTGGCGATCGCCTACATGTACGGCAAGCGGGAAAGGGCGCGCCTGGGTGAACTGCACCTGGCGGGCGACGAGATCGACCACAGCGAGATCAGCGTGTCGCAGTACCCCGACGCTCGTCGTCCCAAGCTGATCTGGTTCAACGGCGCCCTGACCTTCGCCCTGATGTGCGCGCTGATCGCCGGGCTGCTGCCGTTGCCGGTGCTGTTCATGGTGGCCTTCAGTATCGCCATGATCGTCAATTATCCCTGCCTGCAGCAGCAGAAGGATCGGGTCGCGGCCCACGCCGGCAGCGTGCTGGCGGTGGTCGGGCTGATCTTCGCGGCGGGCATCTTCACCGGCATCCTGTCCGGCACCGGCATGGTGGATGCCATGTCCAAGAGCCTGCTGGCGGTGATCCCGGAAGCCCTGGGGCCGTACCTGGCGGTGATTACCGCGCTGGTGAGCATGCCGTTCACCTTCTTCATGTCCAACGATGCCTTCTACTACGGCGTGCTGCCGGTGCTGGCCGAAGCCGCCAGCCACTACGGCATCACCGCGGTGGAAATGGCCCGTGCGTCGATCGTCGGCCAACCCGTGCACTTGCTCAGCCCGCTGGTACCCTCGACCTACCTGTTGGTGGCCCTGGCCGGTATCGAGTTCGGCGATCACCAGCGCTTCACCCTCAAGTGGGCAGTGCTGGTCTGCCTGTGCATAATGTTCGCCGCTTTGCTGATGGGGATTTTTCCGCTGTTCAGCACTCTATAAAAGCAATGCTTCTGCGCCCGGGCCGGCCTCACGGCCCGGGCTATAACACTCGCTCAAAGGAATACACATGGAATGGCTGACCAACCCGGAAATCTGGGTTGCCTTCTTTACCCTGACTGCCCTGGAGATCGTCCTGGGCATCGACAACATCATCATGATCTCGATCCTGGTCAGCCGCATGCCCAAGCACATGCAGGCGCGCACGCGAATCTTCGGTCTGGCGCTGGCGATGGTCACGCGCATTCTGTTGCTGCTGTCGATCACCTGGGTCATGCGCCTCACGGCCGACCTGTTCGTGGTCTTCGGCCAGGGCATTTCCGGGCGTGACCTGATCCTGTTCTTCGGTGGCCTGTTCCTGCTGTGGAAAAGCTCCCAGGAGATGTACCACGCCCTGGAAGGCGAGGACGAAACCATTGATGAGCCCAAGGGCAAGGGCGGCAACTTCCTCTACACCATCATCCAGATCGCCATTATCGACATCGTCTTCTCCCTGGACTCGGTGATCACCGCCGTGGGCATGGTTTCCCATGTGCCGGTCATGGTGGCGGCCATCATCGTCGCGGTGCTGGTGATGATGCTGGCGGCCGGGACCATCAGCGAATTCATCGACAAGCACCCGTCGCTGAAAATGCTCGCGCTGTCCTTCCTGCTGGTGGTGGGTACGGTCCTGATCGCCGAAGCCTTCGAAGTGCACGTGCCAAAAGGCTACGTCTACTTCGCCATGGCCTTCTCCCTGGCGGTGGAAGCCATCAACATCAAGATGCGCACCGCCATCGCGAAAAAGAAAAAACAGCAGGACCCGGTGAAACTGCGCAAGGACGTTCCTGGTCAATAATCCGGGAATGCGCTGAATGGAAAAGGGGCTCTCGGGCCCCTTTTCTGCGTCTGCAGGAAGCTGTTTTCATGACAGTTTTGTTTCAATCGCCGGTTTGGCTATGCGATGCTGGCGCCTCGTGCGTTAGCCAACTACAGCTTAAGTACATAACGTAGAACGTCGCGCAACAACGTCCACTCGCCCCGCTTGGGGCACTTCACCCCAGGGGGGGCCTCTATGCTGACCCTGCTCAATCTGCTTTCCGCCGTGGCCCTGCTGATCTGGGGTACGCATATCGTCCGTACCGGCATCCTGCGGGTCTACGGCTCCAACCTGCGCCACGTGATCGGCCAGAACATGGCCAGGCGGCCACTGGCGTTCATTGCCGGGATCCTGGTCACGGCCATGGTCCAGAGCAGCAACGCCACGGCGATGCTGGTGACGTCCTTTGTCGGCCAGGGCCTGATGGCGCTGACCCCGGCGCTGGCCACCATGCTCGGCGCCGACGTCGGTACCGCGCTGATGGCCCGGGTACTGACCTTCGACCTGTCCTGGCTGTCGCCGCTGCTGATCTTCCTCGGGGTGATCTTCTTTCTCTCGCGCAAGCAGACCCGCGCCGGCCAGCTGGGCCGGGTCGGCATCGGCCTGGGGCTGATCATCCTGGCCCTGCAACTGATCGTCGAAGCCGCGGCCCCCATCACCCATGCCCAGGGCGTGAAGGTCCTGTTCGCCTCGCTGACCGGCGATATTCTCCTGGATGCACTGATGGGTGCGGTGTTCGCCATGGTGTCCTATTCCAGCCTGGCGGCGGTGCTGCTCACCGCGACCCTGGCCGGCGCCGGGGTCATCAGCCTGCCGGTGGCCATCGGCCTGGTGATCGGCGCCAACATCGGCAGCGGGGTACTGGCCTTCCTCAGCACCAGCATGCAGAACGCCGCCGGGCGCCAGGTCGCGCTGGGCAGCCTGCTGTACAAGCTCATCGGCCTGCTGCTGATCATCCCGGTGCTCGACCCACTGGCCCACTGGATGGACAGCCTGGACTTCAGCCCCCAGGAAGTGGTGATCGGCTTCCACCTGCTGTACAACACCGCCCGCTGCCTGTTGCTGCTGCCCACTGTCGGCCCCATGGCCCGGCTCTGCGCCTGGCTGCTGCCGGAGCGCCCCCAGGAAAACGGCCGCGCTCGCCCGCGGCACCTGGACCCTACCGCCCTGGCCACGCCGAGCCTGGCCCTGGCCAACGCCGCCCGCGAAACCCTGCGCATCGGTGACCTGATCGACAGCATGCTGGAGGCGATGCGCGACGCGCTGCAGGGCAAGCAGACCGCCATCACCCAGGAGCTGCGCGCCCTCAGCGACGACGTCGAAGCGCTGTACAGCGCCATCAAGCTGTACCTGGCGCAGATGCCCCGGGAAGACCTCAGCGACCAGGACAGCCGGCGCTGGGCCGAAATCATCGAACTGGCGTTCAACCTCAAGCTGGCCAGCGATCTGATCGAGCGAATGCTGCGCAAGGTCCAGCAGCAGAAGACCTCCCAGCGCCGCTCCTTCTCCGAGGTTGGCCTGGAAGAGTTGACCGGGCTGCACGCGCAACTGATCGCCAACCTGCGCCTGGGGCTCTCGGTGTTCCTGAGCGCCGACCCGGAAAGCGCGCGCCAGCTGCTGCGGGAAAAACGCCGTTTCCGCGCCCAGGAGCGGCGCCTGGCCCACGCCCACGTCAGCCGCCTGCAACGCAAGATCGTCCAGAGCATCGAGACCAGTTCGCTGCACCTGGAGCTGATCGCCGACATGAAGCGCCTCAACTCCCTGTTCTGCAGCAGTGCCTACGTGGTTCTGGAAACCTCGGACACCGGCGCGCTGGAGGTCGAAGAGATGGCTGACATCACTCATTCACCCTGAACGTCCACAGTCCCACGAAGTCTGTAGAACTTACGCACGCCGTAAGGAAGCTTGTTATGCGTTGTCTGTTATTCGCCTGCCTGTTGCTGGGCAGTGCACAAGGATGGGCTTTGGATCGTTTCCAGGTCGAAGGCTACACCCTGCCCAATGGCCTGCAACTGCTGCTCAAGCCCGGCAGCGAACGCGGCCACGTGGCGATCCGCCTGGTGGTGGGAGTGGGCCTGGACGACTTCGCCTGTGCCGACAAGGAGTTGCCGCACCTGCTGGAACACCTGCTGTTCAGCGGCGTGGATGACAGCGGGGAAGGCGGCCTGGAAGAACGCATGCAGGCCCTGGGCGGCGAATGGAATGCCTACACCAGCAATGCCGACACCACCTTCGTCATCGAGGCCCCGGCGCGCAACCAGCGCAAGGTCCTGGACCTCTTGCTGTCGCTGCTGACCCATACCCGCCTGGACGACAACGCCGTGGCCGCGGCCAAGCAAGTGGTGGAACGCGAAGGCGGGGGTCACTATTCGCACCTGCAACGCTGGCTCGACCGCCAGGACCTGGGACACAAGGCAGGCAACCAGCTGGCGGTGGAACTGGGGCTCAAATGCGCCGAACGCGCCGAGGTCGGGAACCTGACCCTGGCCCAGCTGGAGCAGGTACGCAAGGACTGGTACGCCCCGAACAACATGACCCTGATCGTGGTGGGCGAGCTCGATCGCCTGCTACCGGCCTACCTGGAGCGCACCTACGGTGCCCTGGAGCCGGTGGAGCCCAGCGAACACCCCGACCTGCCGCAGATCCAGGGCACCGCCGCCCCTGAGCGCACCCTGGTCCATGGCTGGGTAGGGCAGAGCGCGCAACTGCACTGGCTGTTTCCCGAGCCCGTGCTGGACCAGCAGCACGACGAGACCTTCGACCTGCTCAAGGACTACCTGGACTGGGCGCTGTATCGCCAACTGCGTCTTGAGCACGAATTGTCCTACGGCCCCTGGAGTGATCGGGAAGTCTTCGGTGGCGTGGGCTTTCTCAGCCTCAATGCCGACCTTGAGCGCGACGACCTGCCCCAAGCCCGGCAAGTGGTAGAGCAGCTCAAGGCACGGCTGCTCAAGGACGGCCTCGACCCGGCCGCCTTCGCCCGCCTGAAACAGGCTGCCATCGATCGCCAGGCCTGGGCCGTGCAGGGCAACAGCGCCCTGGCGGACTATTACTGGAGCGCCCTCGGGGACTTCGACAACGGCCGCTTCAGCGACCCGGCCAAGCGCCTGAAAGCAGTGAGCCTGGAACAGGCCAACCTGGCCCTGCGCCAGCTGCTGCAGCAGCCGGGCTACCTGCGCATCGAACAACCGCTACTCAGTGACGAACAACTGCTCTGGCTGATCGGCGGCCTGCTGTCCCTGATCCTGCTCGGCAGCTTCGGCGTCTACCTGCTGCGCCGCCGGGCCCGCTGACCCATGGCCAGGGAGCTTGCTCCCGCCGGGCCGCGCAGCAGCCCCAGGGACAGGGCAATGCAATCACCTTGGCCGGATTACCTCGCCAGCGCGTGCGCACCTGAGCAAGCTCCCTCGCCACGGACCGCCGCCGACGTTATCCTGTCGCGGTTTTTCCTGCCCTGACTGTGATCCCCCGATGCCGAACCTGACCCTCCTCATCCAGCGCATTCTCGAACTGATGAAGCGCTATCCGGGGATCATTGCGCTCGGCGGTTTCATCTCCGGGGTCGGCAGCTTCATCCTGGTGGACCGGCAACAGAGCCTGGCCTCGTGGATCGCCGTGATCCTGCTGGTGAGCTGGGTCTGGCTGATGCTGGAGAACAGCCTGACCCAGCTGTTCACCAAGGTCTTCAAGCGCGAGATCCCGCAGCCGCTGCTGCGCTATGCGACGCAGATGATCCACCAGGAAAGCCTGTTCTTCGTCCTGCCGTTCTTTTTCATCACCACCAGCTGGAACAGTGGCCAACTGGTGTTCACCGGCCTGCTCGGCGCCGCGGCGCTGATTTCCATCACTGACCCGCTGTACTACAAATGGCTGGCCCCGCGCCGCTGGCTGTTCCTGGCGCTGCACACCCTGACCCTGTTCGCCGCCTTGCTCACGGCCCTGCCGCTGATCCTGCACCTGACCACCGCCCAGAGCTTCAAGCTGGCCCTGGGCATCGCCATGCTCCTGTCCTTTCCGAGCCTGGCCTCGATCCTGCCGATCCGCAGCCTGCGCAGTGCCCTGACCGTGCTGGCCATTACCCTGGCCATCGGCAGCACCGGCTGGCTGCTGCGCTCCTGGGTGCCGCCGGCCACCCTGTGGCTGACCGAGGATGCCATCAGCACCCAGCTCCAGGATCGCACCCCGGGCGACAGCCTGGAGCAGATCAGCACCGCCCAGGTAAGCAGCACCGGCCTGTACGCCTACACCGCGATCAACGCCCCCCGGGGCCTGGACGAGCGCATTTACCACGTCTGGCAATTCAACGGCAGCGAGGTGGATCGCGTCGCGCTGGACATCCATGGCGGACGCAAGGAAGGCTACCGTGCCTGGTCCCACAAGCAGAATTTCCCCGCCAACCCAGCGGGCGACTGGCAGGTGCGGGTGATCACCGAGGACGGCCAGGTGATCGGCGTGCTGCGCTTCGAGATCACCGCTCCAGATCAAGACGCGGCCAAGACCGGCGAGGCAAAGTAACCGGGATCGTGCTATTACGTAGCACTGCGAAATGGCCACACAAGCTCGGAGCTTATGACTAGCAGCGTGACGCCCGGCACCGCTCAACTGGACCTTGCCCACTCCCCGGCGCAATTGCGCATCGGCGGCGACTGGACGCTGGCGCACTACAGCGACCTCAAGCGCCTCAGCCAATCCCTGGACGGCCGCTACGACAGCAGCACCCATATCGACCTCAACGGCCTGGGCGCCCTGGATACCGCCGGCGCGTCGCTGCTGGTGGAACTGCTGGGGGCAGAACGCCTGGGGCAGTCCGCCGAACACCCCGACTGCACCTTGTCCGCCGCCGACCGCGCGCTGCTGCACACGGTCTACACCTCGTTGAACGACTTCTGCGTACCGGTCAAGGAACCGGAGATCTCGGTCAGCGTGCAATTGCTTTCGCGCATTGGCAGCGCGGTCTACACCGTCTGGCAGGACACCCTGAAGGTCCTGGGCTTCATCGGCCTGATCCTGGAAACCCTGGCCCGCGGCCTGCTGCGCCCCAAGCGCTGGCGCATCACCCCGGTGGTGGCACACATCGAACAGACCGGCCTCGACGCGGCGCCCATCGTCGCCCTGCTGACCTTTCTGGTGGGCGCGGTGGTGGCCTTTCTCGGCGCCACCGTGCTGGCCAACTTCGGCGCCAGCATCTTCACCGTGGACCTGGTGGCATTTTCCTTCCTGCGGGAATTCGGCGTACTGCTCACCGCGATTCTCATGGCCGGGCGCACCGCCAGCGCCTTCACCGCGCAAATCGGCTCGATGAAGGCCAATGAAGAGATCGACGCCATCCGCACCCTGGGCCTGGACCCGGTAGAACTGCTGGTGCTGCCTCGGGTCCTGGCCCTGCTGGTGTCGCTGCCAATGCTGACGTTCCTGGCGATGCTTTCGGGGATAGTCGGTGGCGCGGTGGTCTGCGCCCTGTCCCTGGATATCTCCCCGGCGATGTTCCTCTC
Source organism: Pseudomonas sp. 8(2025) (assembly GCF_052665325.1). Taxonomy (NCBI): domain Bacteria; kingdom Pseudomonadati; phylum Pseudomonadota; class Gammaproteobacteria; order Pseudomonadales; family Pseudomonadaceae; genus Pseudomonas; species Pseudomonas sp. 8(2025). The sequence goes on from NZ_JBQOIE010000001.1 coordinate 21,391, forward strand.
GCTGCTGCATTCGGATATCGGCGTGAAGCACTTCCTGCTGGGCCTGGTGAAAGCGCCGATCTTCGCCTTCCTGATCGCCGCCATCGGCTGCCTGGAAGGCTTCAAGGTCAGCGGCAGCGCCGAGTCGGTGGGCGCCCACACCACCTCCAGCGTGGTCCAGTCGATCTTCGTGGTGATCGTCATCGATGCCGTGGCCGCGCTGTTCTTCATGGAGATGGGCTGGTGAGCCGGCCGCCACGCGCGCCGGCGAAGGCGGTGATCGAGGTCCGTGGCCTGTGCAACCGCTTCGGCAAGCAGAGCGTGCACGAGAACCTCGACCTGGATGTGTACCAGGGCGAGATCCTCGGCGTGGTCGGCGGCTCGGGCAGCGGCAAGTCGGTACTGCTGCGCAGCATCGTCGGCCTGCGCCAGCCCAGCGAAGGCTCGGTGCGGGTATTCGGCCAGGACCTGCCAAGCCTGCCGGAACAGCAACGTTCGCTGATCGAACGACGCTTCGGCGTACTGTTCCAGAAGGGCGCGCTGTTCACCTCGCTGACCGTGACCGAGAACGTCGCCCTGCCATTGATCGAGCATGCCGGCCTGTCCCGTGCCGATGCCGAACACCTGGCGGCGGTCAAGCTGGCCCTGGCCGGCCTGCCGCTGTCGGCGGCCGACAAATACCCGGCCTCGCTCTCTGGCGGGATGATCAAGCGCGCTGCCCTGGCCCGGGCGCTGGCCCTGGACCCGGACATCCTGTTTCTCGACGAACCCACCGCCGGCCTCGACCCGGTGGGCGCCGCCGCCTTTGACCAGTTGATCCTGACCCTGCGCGATGCCCTGGGGCTCAGCGTGTTCCTGGTCACCCACGACCTGGACACCCTCTACACCATCACCGACCGGGTGGCGGTGCTGGCGCAGAAAAAGGTACTGGTGGCGGATGCCATCGATATCGTCGCCGAGACCGACGACGAATGGATTCACCAATACTTCCATGGCCCTCGCGGCCGCGCGGCCTACCAGGCCGCTACACAGACCAACGAGGGATGACATGGAAACCCGAGCCCATCATGTACTGATCGGCCTGTTCACCGTGATCGTGGTGGCCGGCGCCTTGCTGTTCGGCCTGTGGCTGGCCAAGTCCAGCGTCGACAGCGCCTTCCAGGACTACCAGATCGTCTTCAACGAGGCGGTCAGTGGCCTGTCCAAGGGAAGCTCCGTGCAATACAGCGGGATCAAGGTCGGTGATGTGGTCAACCTGCGCCTGGACCCCAAGGACCCGCGCCGGGTGCTGGCACAGATCCGCCTAGGCAGCGAGACGCCGATCAAGGAGGACACCCAGGCCAAGCTGGCCCTGACCGGCATCACCGGCACCTCGATCATCCAGCTCAGCGGCGGCACGCCGCAAAGCCCGACCCTCAAGGGCAAGGACGGCGAACTGCCCACCATCATCGCCTCACCGTCGCCCATCGCCCGCCTGCTGAACAACAGCAACGACCTGATGACCGGGGTCAACCTGCTGTTGCACAACGCCAACCGCATGTTCTCCCCGGACAACGTGGCCCGGGTCAGCAGCACCCTGGACAACCTGCAGAAGACCTCCGCCAGCATCGCCGAGCAGCGCGACGACCTGCGCCAGCTGATGCAGCAACTGGGCTCCATCAGCAAGCAGACCGGCGCCATGCTGGAACAGACCACCGCGCTGATGCGCAATGCCAACGGCCTGCTCAACGACCAGGGCAAGCAGATGTTCGGCAGCGCCGAGCACGCCATGCGCTCCCTGGAGCAAAGCAGCGCCACCCTGAACAAACTGCTGAGCGACAACCAGGACTCGCTGAACAACGGCATGCAGGGCCTCAACGGCCTGGCGCCAGCCGTCCGCGAGCTGCGCGAGACCCTGAGCTCGCTGCGGGCCATCACCCGGCGCCTGGAAGCCAACCCCGGCGGTTACCTGCTGGGTAACGAGAAGAACAAGGAGTTCACGCCATGAAGCGTGCCTATCGCCTGCTTGCCCCCCTGGGCCTGAGCGCCGCCCTGGCCCTGACCGGGGCCTGCTCGATACTGCCCAAGGGCGAGCCGCTGGACATCTATCGGCTGCCGGTAAGCCAGGCCGGCGCCACGGCGCCGAACCAGGCCCTGCCGTGGTCCTTGCAGTTGCTCAAGCCCCAGGCCGGGGATGCGCTGAACAGCGCACGGATCGCGGTGATTCCCCAGGGCAACCTGATCAGCAGCTACAAGGCTTCGCGCTGGAGCGACCCGGCACCGATCCTGCTGCGCAACCGCCTGCTGGACGGCTTCCAGCGCGATGGCCGGGTCCAGCTGTTGAGCACCGATGACAGCAACCTGCAGACCGACCTGGCCCTGGGCGGCGACCTGCAAGCCTTCCAGACCGAATACCAGGGCAACGCCGCCCAGGTGGTGATCCGCCTGGATGCGCGGCTGATTCGTGGCTACGACCAGAAGATCCTCGCCAGCCGGCGCTTCGAAGTGCGCCAAGCGCTGGCTGAAACCGGGGTGCCGGCGGTGGTCACAGGATTTGGCCAGGCCGGCGATGCGCTGACCCGGCAAGTGGTGGATTGGGCAGTGGGGCAGGGCAATCGGGCGCTGAAACATTGAGAGCCCTTTCGCCGGCAAGCCGGCTCCTACAGAGGGAGTAGGAGCCGGCTTGCCGGCGAAGGCTCGCTCAACTCATCCAAAGAACCAGTAGCAAACCGCAATCGCCGCCACCACACCGGCGAATTCCGCCAGCAAGGCACAGCCCACGGCGTGCCGCACCCGCTGGATGCCTACCGCGCCGAAGTACACCGCCAGCACATAGAAGGTGGTTTCGGTACTGCCCTGGATGGTGGCCGCCACCAGGGCCGGGAAGCTGTCCACGCCCTGGGTCTGCATGGTCTCGATGAGCATGGCCCGTGCCGCACTGCCCGAGAACGGCTTGACCAGGGCAGTGGGCAAGGCGTCGACGAAACGTGTGTCCCAACCGGCCCACTCCACCAGATGACGAATGCCGTCGAGGCCGAAATCCAGGGCCCCGGACGCCCGCAGCACGCCGATGGCGCAGAGCATCGCGACCAGGTATGGCAAGAGGCTCTTGGCGACGTCGAAACCCTCCTTGGCGCCCTCGACAAAGGCCTCGTAGACCTTGACCTTGCGCAGCGCGCCGACCACCAGGAACAGCATGATCAGCCCAAACAGCGTGAGGTTGCCGAGAATCGACGACAGGGACGCCAGGGCCGTGGCCGACAGGGTGGCCAGCAAGGCCATGAAGGCGCCCAGGGCCAGGGCCCCGGGAACTAGGTAGGCCAGTACCACCGGGTCCCACAGGCGCAGGCGCTGCATCACCGCGACCGACAGCAGGCCCACCAGGGTCGAGGCGCTGGTGGCCAGGAGAATCGGCAGGAACACCAGGGTCGGGTCCGCCGCGCCTTGCTGGGCGCGGTACATGAAGATGGTCACCGGCAGCAGGGTCAGGGACGAGGCGTTGAGCACCAGGAACAGGATCTGCGCATTGCTGGCAGTGGTGGCGCTGGGGTTGAGTTCCTGCAGGGCGCGCATGGCCTTGAGGCCGATGGGCGTGGCGGCGTTGTCCAGGCCCAGGCCGTTGGCGGCGAAGTTCAGGGTGATCAGGCCCAGGGCCGGGTGCCCCGGCGGCACTTCCGGCATCAGGCGCTTGAACAGGGGCCCCAGGACCTTGGCCAGCCACTCGACGATTCCAGCCTTCTCGGCGATGCGCAGAAAACCCAGCCACAGGGTCAGGGTGCCGAACAGCAGGACCATGACCTCCACCGACAGCTTGGCCATGGCGAAGATGCTTTCCACCATGGCAGCGAAGATCCCCGCGTTGCCACCCACCAGCCACTGCGCCAGGGCCGACACGGTTGCCACGATAAAGAAGCCAAGCCACAGGCCATTGAGCATCGGTCATACCCCTCGAAAGATGCGGCGAATGATAGCGGGGCGGGCAGAAACGACAAACCCCGGATTAACCGGGGTCTGTCATCTGTTGGGGCTGGATTGCCGCTGAAGGCGGTCTTCAGGCAGTTGAAGGGCTTGGGGCCTCTTCGCTGGCAAGCCAGCTCCTACACAATAGGCGCTTAACCTTTGGACGCTTCGCCTGCTGGCAGTTTTTCCTTGCTGCGCCAGTGCGGCAGGGAGTTCCAGTAGCGCTGGCCCTTGGCGTCGTCGTACATGCCTTCCCAACGGGAGATGACCAGTACCGCCAGGGCGTTGCCGATCACGTTCAAGGCGGTACGCGCCATGTCCATCACACGGTCGACACCAGCGATGAAGGCCAGACCTTCCAGAGGAATGCCGACGCTGCCCAGGGTGGCCAGCAGGACCACGAAGGACACGCCCGGAACCCCGGCGATACCTTTGGAGGTGACCATCAGGGTCAGCACCAGCAGCAGTTGCTGGCTGATGGACAGGTCGATGCCGTACAGCTGGGCGATGAAGATCGCCGCGATGCTCTGGTACAGGGTCGAACCGTCGAGGTTGAACGAGTAGCCGGTCGGCACCACGAAGCTGCAGATGGCTTTCGGCGCACCGTAGGCTTCCATCTTCTCGATCACCCGCGGCAGCACGGTTTCCGAGCTGGCGGTGGAGTAGGCCAGGACCAGCTCATCCTTGAAGATGCGCATCAGCTTGATCACCGAGAAGCCGAACAGGCGGGCGATCAGGCCGAGGATCACGAAAGCGAAGAAGGCGATGGCCACGTACACCAGGATCACCAGCTTGGCCAGCGGCAGCAGGGAGGCGAAACCGAAGTTGGCGACGGTCACCGCGATCAGTGCAAATACGCCGATAGGGGCGTAGTTCATGATCATGTGGGTGACTTTGAACATGCTTTCCGAAACGCCCTGGAACATCTTCACCAGCGGTTCGCGCAGGTCGGACTGCAGGCTCGACAGGCCCAGGCCGAACAGCACCGAGAAGAAGATGATCGGCAGCATCTCGCCGCGGGCCATGGCCGCGAAGATGTTCGATGGAATCAGGTTGAGGATGGTCTCGATGAACGCGTGTTCATGCTGCACCTCGGCCGCAGTGGCCTGGTACTTGGAGATGTCCACGGTGCCCAGGGTGCTCATGTCGATGCCTGCGCCCGGATGGAACAGGTTGGCCAGCAGCAGGCCGACGACGATGGCGATGGTGGTCACGATTTCGAAGTAGATGATGGTCTTGAGGCCGATGCGCCCCAGTTTCTTCGCGTCACCGACACCGGCGATGCCGACGATCAGCGAGGAAATGACGATCGGGATCACGATCATCTTGATCAAGCGGATAAAGATATCGCCCGCAGGCTGCAGGACGTTGCTGATCCACCAGGCCTTTTCAGCACTGAAATGATTGAGCAGCGCGCCAATCGCAATCCCCAGGACCAGACCGATGAGGATCTGCCAGGCGAGGCTTAATTTTGCCTTCTTCATATCATTACCCTTACTTCAGTTGGACTCGGGCTGATGCGCGAACTGGAACGCTCAATGGCGGAAAAGTTTGTGCATCGGCCCCCGTATAAGGTCATCCCGAACGAGCATTTACGGCTCTCTGCGGGCGAAAAAAGGCGCAACTATTCCGATGCTAGGGAGGCACGTCTAATGCCGTAAACGCCTACCCTATGCCGAATCGGCATGAGTTTTTCCAAACAAAACGAGCGTCCCAACCGGTTCGAATACGACATTTCGGCAGGCAAAAATGCCGTGAAACGGCCATTTCAGGCGGCGTGCAGGCTTGTCGGAGGGGTCAGGAAAAAGGCTAAAAAAGTTTAGGATTGCTCTGATTCGGGCGCCCGGAAACGCTGCGCAATTCGCACAAAGTTTCTCGATATACGGTCGCAGAGAAACACCAGGAAACGTTTGATCGGAGTCAAAGGAAGATTTTTTCCCGCGCGAGCACGGAAATTGTCAGACGGACGGCTCTAGCACAGGACTTTGCCATTCAAGCACGCCGCAAGCTCATCAGGCCGGTGGCCGACCTGGGAGCTTGCGCCGCCGCTCTTTCCTGACCCGGCCCTTGCGGAGGCACTCCCTGTACCCCTAGGTCACTCCGATCACCCGTGGATCAGAACATCCCGGCCCCTTGGTCATGCACTCGCCCTCCTCGGGTGGTGCAACAGCCGAAAGCGCCAGGGCGGCCCTTTCGTCTATCTGTTATGCAATATCGGCAATTTGCACATCAGTACCAGTTCGGGTCCTTGCGCAACTGCTCCTGGAGCAGCGCTTGCATGCCGTCATCGGGCTTGCCGAGGAACCGATAATTGGCGTGGCGGGTCGGTGACTTGTCCGCGGGCAAACCCGCCGGCACGTCCACCAGCATCGCGTAGGCATGCTTCTTGTCGAAACTGAAGGCCACAATCAAACGCTGGTTCTGACAACTCTCAGCGGTTTCGCACAGAGGGCCCACCAGATACTGATCGCCGTCTTCGGTCATGGCATTCATCTGTTGCGGCGCATCACCCGAGAGGTTCATCACCCACTCGGGCAGGCGCTCCTCCTTGTGCACGACCCCCTGCCAGGTTTCACGAAACTGCGGGTCCGACCCCAACAGCTGATTGGCTCGTGCCTGGCCATCATTGGCCGCCGACGCCAGGGCGCTGGCGCCCAGCAGCAGCGCGGCAGTCAATGTCTTCAACGAGAGACTCATGGTCAGCCTCGGCCTCGACGGCCAAAGAAGAACGAAGCGATGAACATCACCAGGAACACCACAAAGAGAATCTTGGCGATACCCGTGGCGGTGCCCGCGATACCACCGAAGCCCAGGACCGCAGCGACAATGGCAATGATCAGGAATGTGATTGCCCAGCTCAGCATGATGATTCTCCTTACTCTTCTATTAGTGGTGCTGCCTATGGAGCCAGCCCGGCGCCGCCGATTGCGGGCCCGGCCTTGGTGCTAGAACACCCAGCGTTCCTGACGTGGCGCGTCCGCGACCGGCTGTGCCTGGTCGACGGCCATCAGTTGCATGGGGGCCTGGTCGTTGAGCTGGCTGCTCACCGAACTGAAATGGGTCTGGGTGAAGTGATGAACCGGCACGCGCGGCGCGGGTGCCTGGCTGTCCTGCCAGCGCTGGAACTGTTGCCCGGCGATCAGGGTGACCAGCAACGCCAGAACGGCGAAGAGGCCTTGCTGGAGATGCAGTGGCGCAATACGCAATTGGGCAAGACGTTGGCGATTCATCCTGAAACTCCTCCCACACTGGTGGTGATGTTGTTATGGAAGCCACGGCCGGCGCTTCTCGATGAGAGGGATATTGCAGGCTGCATGCCAGCTTTTTCTTTGAAATTAAATTCAATAAAATCAAATACTTAAATCAAATTACCAAAAGCATTCCACACGCATACTGCACGATGCCCCCATGCCGGCCGTGCGAAATGCACGATGTCCCGGGAAAACAGTGAGCGTTTTTTGATCACAGGGGGAACTTTGATGAATGGCCAATAGCCTGATACAGACCCACCCAGCAGCTACTCTGGGTAAAACATGCGTAATTTCAGCCTGTTAGCCGTTTCAGCCGGAGATATCTAACCTGCTGGCGCTGGAATGGATCAGAATCAACCTTGCAACTTGCCCGATTTTTCCGGGACTAAATAAAGATCATTCATTAAGGAGCCTCGGGAAATGGAGTCAGCGCCGGAGAATCAAGGCCGCATCCTTCTGGTGGATGACGAATCCGCAATCCTTCGCACCTTCCGCTACTGCCTGGAAGACGAGGGCTACACCGTGGCCACCGCCAACAGCGCGGCGCAGGCCGATGCTCTGCTGCAACGCCAGGTATTCGACCTGTGCTTCCTCGACCTGCGCCTGGGCGAAGACAACGGCCTCGACGTACTGGCACAAATGCGTACCCAGGCACCCTGGATGCGGGTAGTGATCGTCACCGCTCACTCTGCCGTGGACACCGCAGTAGATGCGATCCAGGCCGGCGCCGCAGACTACCTGGTCAAGCCCTGCAGCCCCGACCAGTTGCGCCTGGCCACCGCCAAGCAGCTGGAAGTACGCCAGCTCTCGGCACGCCTGGAAGCCCTCGAAGGTGAGGTGCGCAAGCCCAAGGACGGCCTGGACTCCCACAGCCCGGCAATGAAAGTGGTGCTGGAAACCGCGCGTCAGGTGGCCAGCACCGACGCCAACATCCTTATCCTCGGCGAGTCCGGCACCGGCAAGGGCGAGCTGGCGCGGGCCATTCACGGCTGGAGCAAACGCGCCAAGAAATCCTGCGTGACCATCAACTGCCCCTCGTTGACTGCCGAACTGATGGAAAGCGAACTCTTCGGCCACAGCCGCGGCGCCTTTACCGGGGCCAGCGAGAGCACCCTGGGCCGGGTCAACCAGGCCGATGGCGGAACCCTGTTCCTCGACGAGATCGGCGACTTCCCGTTGACCCTGCAACCCAAGCTGCTGCGCTTCATCCAGGACAAGGAATACGAGCGCGTCGGCGACCCGGTAACCCGCCGCGCCGATGTGCGCATCCTCGCCGCCACCAACCTCAACCTTGAAGACATGGTGCGCGACGGGCGTTTCCGCGAAGACCTGCTGTACCGGCTGAACGTCATCACCCTGCACCTGCCGCCCCTGCGCGAGCGCAGCGAAGATATCCTGACCCTGGCCGACCGCTTCCTCGCCCGCTTCGTCAAAGAGTATTCGCGCCCGGCCCGGGTCTTCAGTGATGAAGCCCGGGAAGCGCTGCTCAACTACCGCTGGCCGGGCAACATCCGCGAACTGCGCAACGTGGTGGAACGGGCGAGCATCATCTGCCCGCAGGAACGGGTGGAAATCAGCCACTTGGGCATGGCCGAGCAACCCACCAACAACGCCCCGCGGATCGGCGCCGCCCTGAGCCTGGACGAGCTGGAAAAGGCCCACATCGGTGCGGTCCTGGCCACCAGCGACACCCTGGATCAAGCCGCCAAGACCCTGGGTATCGACGCGTCGACGCTGTACCGCAAACGCAAACAGTACAACCTATGAGCAACACCCTATGAAGTTAGCGATGAAACTGCGCACCCGGCTGTTTCTGAGCATCTCGGCCCTGATCACCGTGGCCCTCTTGGGCCTGGTGCTCGGGCTGGTCAGCGTGATGCAGATGGCCAGCACCCAGGAATCGCTGATCCGCAACAACTTCATCACCCTGGACCTGGGCCTCAAGCTGCGCCAGACCCTGGGCGACCAGTTGATCATCATGCTCGGCAAGCAGCCGGACCGCGCCGCCCTGGAAACCTCCCGGCAGCACTATCTGGAACTGCTCGACGAAGGCATTGCCCATGATCGGCAGACCCAGGTACAAAGTGGCTTCCAGCAGGCCCGTAGCGACTACCTGAGCTTCTACCAGGCCTTCGAGCGCAACAGCACCGCAAGCGGGCTGCATGACAACAACGAGCTGACCGAGCGCTTCAACGCCTTGCGCGGCGGGCTGATCAACGAACACAAGCGCGCCCTGGACAACATCAGCCAGGTGGAGCAGCAGGCCCGCAACCGTGCATGGCTGGTGGCCGGCCTGCTGGGCCTGGTGGCCCTGGCGGTGCTGATCATCGGCTTCGTCACGGCCCATGCCATCGCCCGGCGCTTTGGCGGGCCGATCGAAGCCCTGGCCAAGGCTGCGGACAAGATTGGCGAAGGCAATTTCGACGTCACCCTGCCCATTTCGGCGGCGGCGGAGATGAACCTGCTGACCCGGCGCTTCGGCATCATGGCCGAGGCCCTGCGCCAGCATCAGGCAACCAATGTCGATGAGCTGCTGGCCGGCCAGCAGCGCCTGCAGGCCGTGCTCGACAGTATTGACGACGGCTTGCTGATGATCGACCGCCAGGGCCGCCTGGAACACCTCAACCCCGTGGCCCAGCGCCAGCTGGGCTGGGACCAGGAGCGCCTCGGCCAGGGCCTGGGCAGCGCCCTGCAACGCCCGGAGCTGGATGAGCAGCTACAGCTGGTATTGCGCGGCGGCAACCTGGAACGGGCGCCGGACGACCTGGATATCGAGGTCGACGGCGAGTCGCGCCTGCTGACCTACAGCCTGACCCCCGTCAGCCATACCCAGGGCCATATTCTCGGCGCCGTGATGGTGCTGCACGATGTCACCGAGCAACGGGCGTTCGAACGAGTGCGCAGTGAGTTCGTGCTGCGCGCCTCCCACGAACTGCGTACCCCGGTCACTGGCATGCACATGGCCTTCGGGCTGCTTCAGGAACGCCTGCACTTTCCCGAGGAGTCCCGGGAAACCGATCTACTCAATACGGTCAACGAGGAAATGCAGCGCCTGATGCAGTTGATCAACGACCTGTTGAATTTTTCCCGCTATCAGAACGGCCTGCAGAAACTCACCCTCGCTCCCTGCCCCCTGGAAGAACTGCTGGTGCAGGCCCAGGGCCGCTTCAGCGAGCAGGCCCAACAGCAGGGCATCGACCTGCTGCTGGAGATCCAGGCACCGTTGCCACGGCTGCATGCCGACCGCGCACAACTGGAGCGGGTGCTGGACAACCTGATCGACAACGCCTTGCGCCACACCGCCAGCGAGGGCCAGATCCGCCTGCAGGCGCGGCGCCATGGCGAGCGGGTGATCGTCAGCGTCGAAGACAATGGCGAGGGTATTGCCTATGGCCAGCAAGGGCGGATCTTCGAACCTTTCGTCCAGGTGGGCCGCAAGAAGGGCGGTGCCGGCCTCGGGCTGGCGCTGTGCAAGGAGATCGTCCAGCTGCATGGCGGGCGCATGGGCGTCTACTCAAGGCCCGGGCAGGGCACCCAGTTCTATCTGGCCCTGCCGCTCTAGGGCTTCATGCTTCATCATCCAGGCGCCTGGCCACCAGCCGTCGGCCACGGGTAATCAGCTCAGTGAACTGCAAGGCACTCAGGGCATGGGCGAACAGCCAGCCCTGGCCGAAGCTCACGCCCTCGCTGCTGAGCAGCAGCGCCTGGTCCTCGAACTCGATGCCCTCGGCAATCACCTTGAGTTTCAATGCGTGGGCCATGCGAATGATGTGCGGCGCCACGCCGCTGCTGGCGGCATCGTGCCCCAGGGCATCGATGAACGCCTTGTCGATCTTCAGGCAATCCACCGGCAGGCTCTGCAGGTAGGCCAGGCTGCAATAGCCGGTGCCGAAATCGTCGATCAGCACCTGATGCCCGACATCGCGCAGGGCCTGCAGGTTGTTGCGCGCCACCACCACATCGATCAGCCCACGCTCGGTGACCTCGAAGGCGATCTGCCGGGCCGCTACCCGATGCGTGGCCAGCAGCCGCGCCATGACCATGCCGATCCGCGGGACCATCACGTCGCAGGCCGCCAGGTTGACTGAGATGTACAACTGGGGATTGGCCCGTAGCACATGCCCCAGTTGCTCCAGCAGGCGCTGCAGGACGAAGTCGGTGATCTGGCGGATCTGCCCGGTGTTCTCTGCCAGCGGGATGAACAGGTCGGGGCTGGTCAGGGTACCGTCCGGGCGACGCCAGCGCAGCAGGGCCTCGGCCCCCACGCAGAGCCGGCTACTGAGATCAAAGATCGGCTGGTACAGCACCTGCAGCTCGCCGCGGCGCAGGGCCCCTTGCAGCTCCGCCCCCAGGGACTGGCGCTGGCGGACCAACTGATACACCAACCCACCGATGAACAGCGCCAGCACCAGGCTGGAGGGCAGCAACCACCACCAACCGTCGAGCACTTCGCCCTGCAGGCTGGCGCGGGGGGTGATCAGCACCAGTTGGTACTCGGGGTTGCGAGTGGGCATGCGATAGATCAGCAGGTCCGGGGTGACCTGCAAGGGCCCGTCGCGCCCCCCCCGCCAAGGCTGTGCGGGGGGCCAGGCACGGGCCGGGCCGAGCACCGGTATCGCCCGGGCACCATGATCCACCACCACCATCAGGCTGCCACCGGCAGGCAGATCGACCACATCGGTCAGGTGCCCGCGGGAAGTGGCCACGCGAAAGTTGCCGCGCCCCAGCATCAGGGCAGCAAGGTTCTCATTGGGCTGGGTCGAGGTGTTGAGCCAGTAGCTGTAGGTCGGCCCGCGGATATCCGGCGGCCTGGCCGCCGGCAGGAGGTTCTGCCGTGGCCAGTTGGAACAGGTATGGGTGGCGTCCCTGTAGGCCGCTTCATAAATGAAGCGATAGCTGTAGCTGACCTGCTGCAGAGCTGCGATGAGATCGGCGTTGCACTCGCGCAGCGGCTGCGCCTCCAGCACGTCGAGACCTTCGCGCAGTTGCCCGAACAACTGCTCCAGCCGCTCCAGGAAACGCTGCCCCTGGGCGTTCATCTGCTCGCTTTCCCGTTGCTGGACCTGGTGCATGGCCAGCCCGGCGCTGCCCAGCAGCAAAATCACCGCACTCAGCACAGCCGCCAGCATCGCCAGCGTCCAGGGGCGATGGAACCAGGTACGCAAGGGCTCGCGAGCGGCCGGCATCGTGGGAGATCCGAAGGATTACCAATGAGTTATAGCAACTGATTGGACAATCGGCCCCAACCGTCCGGCGGCGTCATTATTTTGTCTGGTTGAGCACCATCAGGATGGCCGCGCTTTCTGCGTCCGGCGTGCCATCGAAACGCCCCGGCCGGTAGTGCATCTGGAACGCGGCCAGGACATTACGGGTCGCCTTGTCCAGCTCGCCGGTCTGCGGCGTGGCGTAACCCAGCTGGGCCAGTTGCTGCTGGTACCAACCGATGCTCGGCGGGCTCACGGTAAAGAACGCCTGCTGGCGTGCCACTGCCTGAGCATCGGGCCACAGTCCCAGGCCGGCCTCGGCCAGGCGTTTCCAGGGAAACAGCGGGCCCGGATCCAGCTTGCGCATGGGGGCGATATCGCTGTGGCCAATGATGTGGCGCGGCGAGATGTTGTTGCGCTTGCTGATGTCCTTGAGCAGCACGATCAGGTTCTGGATCTGCGCTTCGCTGTAGGGGTACCAGAGCCGCCCGCTGGGGCCATCGCGGAACCCCGGGTTGACGATCTCGATGCCAATGGAACTGGAGTTGAGCCAGGTCCGGCCCTGCCACTGGCTGTCGCCGGCATGCCAGGCACGGTATTGCTCGTCCACCAGCTTGTAGATGGTGGCGGACTTGTCATCGCCGATCAGGTAGTGGCTGCTGACCTGGCCATGGGTCAATAGGGCCAGGGAGCGCTCCAGCGATGCCGAGGTGTAGTGGACGATGATGAACTGGGCGCGCTGATCGTAATTGACCGACGGGTGGCTGGTGTCGATGCGCGGGCCGCTGGCGCAGCCGGCGAGGATCAGCAGGGAGAGGGCAAGAGCAAGAAGTTTCATGGCAAAAGGCAGTACGCTGAAGACAATAATGCAACAGTGTAACGTACTGCCCTGGCGATCATGGGCAAAACAGCGCTCTCATTCAGCAAAGTGCTGGCTCCTCAACCAGCTTCCACCCGGTTACGGCCGGCATCCTTGGCCCGGTACAGCGCCTGATCGGCTCTTTTGATCACCAGATCGCTGCGATCACCGGCCTTGAACGCACTCAGCCCGACGGACACGGTTATGGTCACCGGCTCGCCCTTGAAATGGAACGGGCACGCCTCGATTGCCGCGCGCAGGGCTTCCACAATGCGCACACCCACCGGCCAGGGGGTGTTGGGCAGCAGCAGAACAAACTCCTCGCCACCGAAACGTGCGATGAAATCGCTGCCTCGCAGGCGTTTGCGCAGTACGTTGGCGATGATCTTCAACACCTTGTCACCAGCCAGGTGACCGTAGTTGTCGTTGATCCGCTTGAAATGATCGAGATCGAGCATGGCCAGCAGCAGGCTGTTGCCATGTTGTTGCCATTGGCCGACTTCATGTTCCAGGCGTTCGCTCCAGGCTGCACGGTTGGGCAGGCCGGTGAGCGGATCGATCAGCGCCTTCTGCCGCTGCTCTTCCAGGTGCTCACGGTAGCCCTGGGCTTCCTGCTCCATGCTCGAAACCCGCTCCGCCAGGCTTTGCAGACGGGCGGCCACTTCCCGTTCACGCTCATCGCGCTGCTTCTGGTGGTGGTCCATGGTGCCCAGCAGGCCTTCCAGGTGGCTTTCCAGCACTTGCTTGAGGTCATCCAGGTCGGCGGCCTCCTGCACGCTGCTTTGCAGGCCGTCGACCTGTTCACGGATCTGGCTGTCCATGGCCCGTGCCGCCGAACTGCTGTCGGCATGGCCGTCGCTGGCCGCCTGCAGGTTGCTCTGGAAGGCCTCCAGGCGCTCGTTGAGCTGCTTGAGGTAGGTCTCGAACTCATGCTGGCCGGAGTCGGTGATGGCCAGCATCAACACCGCCAGATCGTCGAGGATCGGCAGCAATTCGTACCAGTTCAACCCATGCTGCAGACGATCGCGCATGGCCTCGGCCTGTGGCCGGTGGCGCTCCGGCAGGCTCAGGTCGTCGAGCAGCCCCAGCAAGGTGTGCTCGATGTGCTTGGCCACCGAACTGTAGGAGGGCTCGGGCGAATCCGGCAGAGCGTAGAGCACATCGTGCTCCGACTGCTCCGGATCGATGGCGGCCAGGGCCTCGGCCATGACTGCCGGCAGGGGCAGGCTGTCCAGCAGCACTGCCGGGGAAACCGTCGGCAGGGGCAACAACTCGTCGGGATTGAGCGCGGCTTCGGCGACAGGCGCGGGCGGCGAATCGGAAGCGGCGACCACCCCGGGATCGACGGACGCTTGTGGCTCCGCGACAGGCGAAATGGTTGCTTGAGGTTCGACCTCGATAGCGGGTACAGGCTCGGCGGGCGCCTCCTGCACCAGTACCGGAGGCACGAACGCTACCACCGGGGCTGGAGCGGGCACTGCAGCAACCTCCGGCTCGTCGCTGGCAACCGGCTGGGCACCCGGCTTAGGTTCGAGCTGCACTTCGGGCTGTGCCGGGGCGGGCGCGGCAGGCGCCGAAACCGCCTCAGGCAAGGCCTGGGTCGGCGTCTGATAGTGCTCGCGCGCGCCATCCTCCGGGGCCGGGGCTTCCTCGGCTTGCGGATGAGCTTCCGCCGCGGCTGCCGGGAGCGGCGGATTCGTCGCAACGGCTTCCTCCGCCGGGGCCGGCGTCTCGCTCGCCTCGCGGCTGCCGAACAGGCGCTGCAACAGGCTTGGGCGGTCGGGTTCGGCCGGGGTTTCCAGCCGGCTCAGGGCCTTGCCCTGCAGGCTGCTCAGTTCGCCGAGCAGCAAGGGAATTTCCCGCGCCTGGCCAACCCGGCCATCCAGTTGCTTGGCAAAGGCTTTCAGCGGACGGCTGACCTCCCGGGGCAGGGGCAGGGACTGCAACTGGCTGACCAGCGCCGTCAGCGCGCTGCTCATCTGCTCGACCCGGGTTTCCCGCCGCTGCTCGGAGTCCAGCACGGCTTTTTCCAGGCGCGGCAGCAAGGCTGCAAGCCCGGCGTCCATATCGTCGGTGCGTACCACCTCGCGCATTTCCTTCATGCACTGGTCGACCGCGCGATCGGTGCCCTCCGCCGCCAGGGTGCTGCGTACCAGGCCACGACGCAGCAAGTCGAGACGGGCCGCCCATCGGCGTTCGAGCTTTTCCTGCTGTTCGATACTTTTGAGGTATTTCTCTTTCCAGCGATTGGCGTCGTCGCTCATTCATCGGTTCCGCGAGGGGCAGGACTCAACGCGGGCAATGCATCAGCCGTGAGCGAACCCGGCAGACGAATCTCTACCGCGACCGGCAGGTGATCGGATATGGGTTGGGCCAGGACCTCCACGCGCTCCAGGGTCAGGCTGGGGCTGAGCAGAATATGGTCCAGGCAACGTTGCGGACGCCAGCTGGGGAAGGTCGCCTGCAGTTGCGGCGCCAAGAGGCTGAGGTCCCTTAGAGGGGAATGCTCCAGCAGGTCGCTGGCGTGGGTGTTCATGTCCCCCATCAGCACCTGATGCTTGTAGCCGCCGATCAACTCGCGGATGTACGCCAGTTGCCGGGTTCGGGTGCGGGCACCGAGCGCCAGATGCATCATCACCACCACCAGTGCCTCGGGACCCTCGCCAAAACGCACGAGGATCGCGCCGCGCCCCTTGGGGCCAGGCAGCGGGTGGTCTTCGATGGCCCAGGGGCGCAGGCGGCTGAGCACGCCATTGCTGTGCTGAGCCAGGCGTCCCAGGTTGCGATTGAGCTGTTGGTACCAGTAGGGGAAGGCGCCCAGTTGGGCCAGGTGTTCCACCTGATTGACGTAGCCGGAGCGCAGGCTGCCGCCATCGGCCTCCTGCAGGGCCACCAGGTCGAAATCGCCAAGCAGGTTGCCGATTTTCTGCAGATTGTCGGCACGCCCATGATGGGGCAGCAGGTGCTGCCAACCACGAGTCAGGTAATGGCGATAACGTTCGGTGCTGATACCGACCTGGATATTGAAACTGAGCAAGCGCAGACGACTGTCTGCCGGCAGGCCGGACGACGCCAAATGGTGCTCGTTGACCTGCGGATCATGCAGGCCAACGATGCGTTCCGAGCTCCAGCGCGGCATGGCGGCGGGCGCTTACTTGGCTGCGCGCTCTTTGGCGATCAACTGGTCAGCCACGCTCAGCGCGCCTTCAGGACCACCGGCGGTGCCCAGGTCGAAACGATACTTGCCGTTGACCACCATGGTCGGTACGCCGGTGATCTGGTAGGCCTGGGCCTTTTTCTTGGCGTCTTCGACCTTGCCTTTGACGGCGAAGGAATTGTAGGTGCTCAGGAACTTGTCCTTGTCGACGCCTTCGCCAGCCAGGAACTCGGCCATCTCTTCAGGAGTAGCGAGTTTCTTGCCGCCATGGATGGCTTCGAATACGGCCTTGTGCACCTTGTGCTCGACACCCATGGCTTCAAGGGTGATGAACAGTTGGCCATGGATGTTCCAGATACCGCCGAACATGGCCGGGATACGGACGAAGTTGACGTCGGCCGGGAGTTTTTCAGCCCAGGGATTGATGGTGGGTTCGAAAGCGTAGCAGTGCGGGCAGCCATACCAGAACAGCTCAACCACTTCGATCTTGCCTGGCACGGCAACCGGAACGGCGCTGCTCAACTCGACATATTGTTTACCGGCTTCAAGCGGTTCGGCCGCTTGAGCGGTCACGCCAAACAGGCTGGCGGTGACGAGTGCGGCGCTGAGAATCAGATTACGCATGCTTTACTCCTGGACAATTTTGGCGCCTCGCTCGACCTGAATTCGGCCAGGTCTTGGCGGGCTTGAGTTCGCTAGTGTAGCGGCAGACGCCATAAAAAAGGGCGGCCTGAGCCACCCTTTATGCTTGCACCGTCAGATTAATCGATCATTAACGTTGCCGTGGCTTAGCACCTTGGGCAACGCTGATCGAGCCGGCCTCAGTGCAGGCCCTGAATATAGCTGGACACCGCTTCGATGTCTTTGTTGCTCAGCTTGCCAGCGATGCTGCGCATCACCAGGGTATCGCCGTCGTTGGTACGGTTGCCTTCGCGGAAGTCGGTCAACTGCTTGGCCACGTACTGTGCGTGCTGGCCACCCAGATGGGGGAAGCCGGCTGCTGCGTTACCCGCACCGTTTGGCGAGTGGCAACCGGTGCAGGCAGGCATGCCCTGGTCCAGCTTGCCGCCACGGAACAGTTCTTCACCACGGGCCACGACTTTAGGATCTGCTGCGCCGACGCTGCCTTTCTGGCTGGCGAAGTAGGCGGCGATGTCAGCCAGGTCCTGATCGCTCAGGTTGGTCAACAGGCCTGTCATCTCTAGCACCTGGCGCTTGCCGGACTTGATATCGTGCAACTGCTTGTTCAGGTACTTTTCCCCCTGACCCGCCAGCTTGGGAAAGTTTGGCGCCATGCTGTTCCCATCAGGGCCGTGGCAAGCACCACAGACTGCGGCTTTCGCCTGACCGGCAGCAGCGTCGCCTGCGGCATGGGCGACACCTGTGATGCCCAAGGTCAACAGCAGACTCACGAGTAATTTGTTCATCAGCTAATCCAACTACGGCTAAGGGTTAAGAGTTATGGACCGGGATCACTCGCTCATCCAATGGATGATGACTCGGTAATCCTCGGCACTGCAGTCCATGCACAAACCACGCGGCGGCATCGCCTTGAAACCCTGGGTCACGTGTTGCACCAGCGTCTCCATACCTTGCGCCAACCTCGGCGCCCAAGCTTCCTGGTCGCCCTTGCGGGGCGCCGTGGGTAGTTGGCCGGAATGACAAGCCCCACAAACACGGTTGTACACAGCTTCCGGATCCTGTGTAGCCTGAGCGCCGTAAAACGGCATCAAGACACCGGCAGCTAGCAGCCATTTCGTCATAAAACGACCTTTTCAGGGTTGAGAGCGTGCTGCGTTCTAATGCGCATTCAAGGTTTATCGCTCTCGTGAACTTCATCCTACGCTGGGACAAAGCGCACACAAAATCTGCGGCATTATATACTGGCGTTACTGAAACGGAAACGACACCGCTCGCCGCGTCCACTCTCGGCATCGCCCCAATCGGAAATCCCATGCAACTCAAGAACCCCATCCTCGGTCTGTGCCAACAGGCTACGTTCATGCTCAGCGCCGCCAAAGTCGATCAATGCCCTGACGATGAAGGCTTCGAAGTGGCTTTTGCCGGGCGTTCCAACGCCGGCAAATCCAGCGCCCTGAACACCCTGACCCACGCCAGCCTGGCACGCACCTCGAAAACTCCGGGTCGCACGCAGTTGTTGAACTTCTTCAAGCTAGACGACGATCGCCGTCTGGTCGACCTGCCGGGCTACGGTTACGCCAAAGTGCCAATCCCGCTCAAGCAACACTGGCAGCGTCACCTGGAAGCCTACCTGGGCAGCCGCGAGAGCCTTAAGGGCCTGATCCTGATGATGGATATCCGTCATCCCATGACCGACTTCGACCTGCTGATGCTGGACTGGGCGGTCGCCAGCGGCATGCCGATGCACATCCTGCTGACCAAGGCCGACAAACTGACCTACGGCGCGGCCAAGAACACCCTGCTCAAGGTGCAGTCGCAGATCCGCAAGGGCTGGGGCGAAGCCGTCACCATCCAACTGTTCTCGGCCCCCAAGCGCATGGGCCTGGAAGATGCCTACACCGTGCTGGCGGGCTGGATGGAACTGGCCGACAAAGGCGCCGAAGCCGAGGCCTGAGAGACGTAGGGAAAATTGCCTGGGGGATGATCAGGCAAGGCAAAAGCGCGGTGCGAAAGCGGAGTTTACTGGCTGTAAATGAGCATTTCGCGCCGCGCTTTTAACGCAGCATGATCATTTCCCAGGCGGTTTTCAGGCAAAAAAAACCCCGGACTTCGTATGGGGAGGGGGAAGTTCGGGGTTCAAGTTCTAGACCGCTAGGGCGGGGTCCAGATATCTGCCAACACTTAACACAACATAGGAGCATCGAAGGGCTTCACCAGCCATTCAGTAACTCTGAGTGGGCGTTCACCTATTTAGTTCCGGCCGGTTGCAAAAACTATTGGCAATAATCGATGAAATTTTCGGTGCTAATAGCTCTTCGCTAGTTTTTGCCGCGACACTATGCCGCGGCAAAAACACCTGAAAAGTGCCCTTAATGGGCCTCATCCCAGTTATTTCCCACCCCCACTTCCACCAATAACGGCACATCCAGGGTTGCGGCACCGCTCATGTGCCCGCGAATTTCCTCACGAACCTGGTCCACCAGGTCCTCGCGCACTTCCAACACCAGTTCGTCGTGCACCTGGAGAATCACTCGGGCATCCAGCCCGGAGGACTCCAGCCAGTTGTCCACGGCCACCATGGCTTTCTTGATGATGTCTGCCGCGGTGCCCTGCATCGGCGCATTGATCGCGGTGCGTTCGGCGCCGGCGCGCTCCTGTGGCTTGTTGGAGTTGATCTCCGGCAGGTACAGGCGGCGACCGAAGATGGTCTCGACATAACCCTGGTCCGCGGCCTGAGCGCGGGTGCGGTCCATGTACTCGCGAACCCCCGGGTAACGCGCGAAGTAGGTGTCGATATAGGCCTTGGCCTGCTTGGTATCGACACCGATGTCCTTGCCCAGCTTCTGCGCGCCCATACCGTAGATCAGGCCGAAGTTGATGGCCTTGGCGCTGCGGCGCTGATCGGAAGTGACGTCCTTGAGCTCGACCTTGAACACCTCGGCCGCCGTGGCGGTGTGCACGTCCAGGTTGTTGCGGAAGGCGTTGAGCAAACCTTTGTCGCGGGACAGGTGCGCCATGATCCGCAACTCGATCTGCGAATAGTCCGCTGCCAGCAGCTTGTAGCCTGGCGGCGCGATGAAGGCCTGGCGAATGCGCCGGCCTTCAGCGGTACGTACCGGAATGTTCTGCAGGTTCGGATCGCTGGAGGACAGCCGGCCGGTGGACGCTACCGCCTGATGATAGGAGGTATGGATGCGCCCGGTACGCGGGTTGATCTGCTCCGGCAGGCGGTCGGTATAGGTGCTTTTCAGCTTGCTCATGGAACGGTACTGCATCAGCACCCGCGGCAGCGGATAGTCGTCTTCCGCCAGCTTGGCCAGCACCTCTTCAGCCGTGGATGGCTGGCCCTTGGCAGTCTTTTTCAACACCGGCAGGCCGAGCTTGTCGTAGAGGATGCTGCCCAGTTGCTTGGGCGAGCCCAGGTTGAACTCCTCGCCGGCGATTTCGAAGGCTTCGCGCTCCAGGGCGACCATCTTGTCCCCCAGTTCGATGCTCTGCACTCCCAGGAGCTTGTCGTCCACCAGTGCTCCCTGGCGCTCGATGCGCGCCAGGACCGGCACCAAAGGCATTTCGATATCGGTGAGCACGCTGGCCAGGCTCGGTATCGCGGACAGCTTGTCGAACAGGACCTGGTGCAGGCGCAGGGTCACGTCGGCATCTTCCGCGGCGTAGGGGCCGGCCTGCTCAAGGGGAATCTGGTCGAAGGTCAACTGCTTGGCACCCTTGCCAGCGATGTCCTGGAAACTCACAGTGCTGTGGTCCAGGTACTTCTGCGCCAGGCTGTCCATGTCATGGCGGGTGGCGGTGGAGTTGAGCACGTAGGATTCGAGCATGGTATCGAAGGCCACGCCGCGCACAGTGATGCCATTGGCCTGGTCGCCGCCGATGGCGCAGTTGGCCAGGATGTTCATGTCGAACTTGGCGTGCTGGCCGACCTTGAGCAGCTTGGGATCTTCCAACAAGGGCTTGAGGGCCAGCAGTACGCTGTCGCGATCCAGCTGTGCCGGCGCGCCCATGTAGGAGTGGGTCAGGGGAACATAGGCCGCTTCGCCGGCCTTGACAGAGAAGGACAGGCCCACCAGTTGCGCCTGCTGCGCATCGATCCCGGTGGTTTCGGTATCGAAGGCAATCAGCTTGGCGCCCTTGAGTTTCTCCAGCCAGGCATCGAAACGCTCCTGGTCGAGGATGGTTTCGTACTGCAGCTCCAGCGGAGCTTGCTCCACAGCCTGCGGCGGCGGCACGGCGGCGGGTGTCGCCTCAGCGCCGCTGAGCTCGACACGCTTGGCATCGCGCTGCAACTCGTCGAGCCAGCTCTTGAACTCCAGCAGGCTGTAGAGCTCCACCAGCTTCTCGCGGTCCGGCTCGCCCAGGTGCAGGTCGTCGAGCCCGACATCCAGCGGCACGTCGACCTTGATGGTCGCCAACTGATAGGAGAGGAAGGCCATTTCCTTGTGTTCTTCGAGCTTGGCCGGCAAGGTCTTGGCCCCGCGGATCGGCAGGGTCGGTACGATATCGAGCTGTTCGTACAGCTCCTTCAACCCGCCATTGACCCCGACCAGCAGGCCGGAAGCGGTCTTCGGACCAATGCCCGGCACCCCGGGAATGTTGTCGGAAGAGTCGCCCATCAGCGCCAGGTAATCGATGATCTGCTCGGGAGCGACGCCGAATTTCTCCTTCACGCCTTCCACATCCATGCTGCTACCGGACATGGTGTTGACCAGGGTAATGTGCCCGTCCACCAGCTGTGCCATGTCCTTGTCGCCAGTGGAAATCACCACCGGGCGGTCCGCCGCCGCGCTGCTGCGGGCCAGGGTGCCGATCACGTCATCGGCCTCGACCCCTTCCACGCACAACAGGGGGAAACCCAGGGCGATCACGCTGGCGTGCAACGGCTCGATCTGCACCCGCATGTCGTCGGGCATGCTCGGACGGTTGGCCTTGTATTCGGCATACATGTCATCGCGGAAGGTCCCGCCCTTGGCATCGAAGACCACGGCGAACGGGCTGTCCGGGTACTGCTTGCGCAGGCTCTTGAGCATGTTCAACACGCCCTTGACCGCGCCGGTAGGCAGGCCTTTGGAGGTGGTCAGCGGTGGCAGCGCGTGGAACGCGCGGTACAGATATGAAGAACCGTCCACCAGGACGAGGGGGGCTTGGCTCATGAGCGGGATCAACCTTTTCGGCGGGTCCGGCGCTAGAATAGCGGGACCGTTGACGACAAAGGGACAAGGTTATCATGCGCACACTAAATCGCTTGCTGCTGACCGGCTTGATTGCAATCGCTCCATTGGCCGCGATCGCCGCAGAAGATGCGCCATCAGCGGACCCGGAAGTAACCATTCGCACGGAAGGCGACAAGACCATCCAGGAATACCGGCAAAATGGCTTCCTGTATGCCATCAAGATCACGCCAAAGGGCGGCAAACCCTACTTCCTGGTGCGTGCCGATGGCTCGGACGGCAACTTCATCCGTTCGGATCAGCCGGATATGCTGATCCCTTCGTGGAAAATCTTTGAGTGGTAAACCACTCCGACTTCAACTCAATGGCGCTGGCTGGATAGCAGCGCCCGTACTGGCAGTTTTTAACCATGTCTGTGTTCACCCCCCTGGCTCGGCCCGAGCTGGAAACCTTTCTCGCCCCGTATGGGCTCGGCCGCCTGCTTGATTTCCAGGGGATCGCCGCTGGTAGCGAAAACACCAACTTCTTCATCAGCCTGGAACAGGGCGAGTTCGTCCTGACCCTGGTGGAACGTGGCCCGGTCCAGGAAATGCCGTTCTTCATTGAACTGCTGGACGTGCTGCACCAGGCCAACCTGCCAGTGCCCTATGCCCTGCGCACCACCGACGGCGTCGCCCTGCGCGAACTGGCGGGCAAGCCGGCACTGTTGCAACCGCGGCTGGCGGGCAAGCACATCAAGCAGGCCAACGCCCAGCACTGTGCCCAGGTCGGTGAACTGCTCGGCCACCTGCACGTGGCCACCAAGGACCACATGATCAAGCGCAAGACCGATCGCGGCCTGGACTGGATGCAGGAAGAGGGCAGGCAACTGCTGTCGCACCTGGCCCCCACGGCCCAGGACCTGCTGCAACGGGCCCTGGATGAAATCGCCGCTCAGAAGGTGAAGATCCTCGCCCTGCCCCGGGCCAACATCCACGCCGATCTGTTTCGCGACAACGCCATGTTCGAAGGCACCCACCTGACCGGCCTGATCGACTTCTACAACGCCTGTTCGGGACCCATGCTCTACGACGTGGCGATCGCCCTGAATGACTGGTGCTCCGACGATGAAGGCGTACTCGACGGCCAACGGGCCCGAGCCCTGCTGGGCGCCTACGCGGCGCTGCGCCCGTTCACTGCGGCAGAGGCCGAACTCTGGCCGACCCTGCTGCGGGTGGCCTGCGTGCGCTTCTGGCTATCGCGGCTGATCGCCGCCGAGAGCTTCGCCGGGCAGGACGTGCTGATTCACGATCCGATGGAGTTCCAGCAGCGCCTGGCGCAGCGGCAACAGGTCAGCATCGCGCTGCCGTTCGCCCTGTAAACGCTTCGCGGGCAAGCCCGCTCCTACAGAGATGCGCCCAACCTGTAGGAGCGGGCTTGCCCGCGAAAGCCCTCGCGCAACAATCCCCGCTTAAAGCTGCTCCAGGCAGCCCGCCAGATCATTCCCCAACTTCTCCAGCACCTGCTCATAGCCTTGAGCGGTCGCCGGCGTGTAACCGCCCAACGCATCCAGCTCCGCCAGTTTCACCGGCAGGCCGGCCACCAGGGTTTCCGCCAGGCGCGGGCGCAGGGGCGGCTCGCTGAACACACAGGTCTTGCCCACCTGCTGCAAGCGCGCGCGCATGGCGGCGACGTGCTGGGCCCCCGGCTGGACTTCCGCTGCCACGCTGAACACCCCGGCGTGCTTGAGGCCGTAGGCGTCCTCGAAGTAGTCGAAAGCTTCGTGGAACACGAAGTAAGGCTTGCCGGCGATCCCCGCCAGGCGGGCTTTCAAGCGGGCATCCAGGGCATCCAGACGCTCGCTGAACGCCTTCAGGTTGTTCTGGTAGCGGGCGGCATTGGCCGGGTCGGCGGCGCTCAAGTCCGCGGCCATGCGGGTGGCGATCACCCGGGCATTGACCGGCGACAGCCAGAGGTGAGCGTCCAGGGTGCCGGGGCGATGATCATGGTCATGTTCGTCGGCATCTTCAGCGTGGGAGTGGCTATCTTCGGCAAAGTGCCGGAGTTTCATGCCCGGCAGGTCCTGTACCGCCACCGAGGGCAGGCTACGGCCCTTCAGCACCCGCGGCAGGAAGCCTTCCATGTCCGGGCCGATCCAGTACAGCAGGTCTACGCTCTGCACCTTGCGCACGTCCGAAGGGCGCAGCGCGTAGTTGTGCGGGGAAGCTCCGGGCGGCAGCAGCACCTCGGGAACCGCCACGCCATCCTGCACGGCGGCGGCAATCAGTTGCAGCGGCTTGATGCTGGTCAGCACCCGCACTTCGGCCTGGGCCGAGCCGATCGCGAACAGGCTGAAGGTAAAAGCGACAAAAAGGCGAAAAAGTCTGGGCACGATGGACACTCGAGGAGGCGAGAACGGGTAACATAATAACGTCTCTCACAAACCTCGTCGCCGCTCATGCCTAAAACACCCCTTGCCAGCCGTCCACACGACCACTCTCACTGCGTACACAGCGCACTGTCTGAGGCCGACGCCCTGTGCGCACGGCAAGGCCTGCGCCTGACCGCCCTGCGCCGGCGGGTGCTGGAGCTGGTGTGGCAAAGCCACAAGCCCCTGGGGGCCTACGACATCCTGGCCGTGCTCAGCGAGCAGGACGGCCGTCGCGCCGCCCCGCCAACGGTTTACCGGGCGCTGGATTTCCTCCTGGAAAACGGCCTGGTGCACCGCATCGCCTCGCTCAATGCCTTTGTCGGCTGCAACCACCCCGAGCACGCGCACCAGGGCCAGTTCCTGATCTGCCGCGAATGCCACGCCGCCATCGAGCTGGAACAGAAATCCATCAGCGACGCCATCATCAGCAGCGCCCGCGACGTCGGCTTCGTGGTCGAGGGCCAGACCGTCGAAGTGGTCGGGCTCTGCTCGGGCTGCCAGGGGGCTTGATGAGCAATGCGTTGATCCGCCTCGAGCAGGTCGGGGTGACCTTTGCCGGGCAGAACGTGCTGGAGAACATCCAGCTCAGCGTCGAACCCGGCCAGATCGTCACCCTGATCGGCCCCAATGGCGCCGGCAAGACCACGCTGGTGCGCGCCGTGCTCGGCCTGCTCAAGCCCGACACCGGCAGTGTCTGGCGCAAGCCCAAACTGCGGGTGGGCTACATGCCGCAGAAGCTTCATGTGGACCCGACCTTGCCGCTGTCGGTGCTGCGTTTTCTGCGCCTGGTGCCGGGAGTGGACCGTACCCGGGCGCTGGCAGCGCTCAAGGAAGTAGGTGCCGAGCAGGTGATCGACAGCCCGGTGCAGAGCATCTCCGGTGGCGAGATGCAGCGTGTGCTGCTGGCCCGGGCGCTGCTGCGCGAGCCGGAGCTGCTGGTGCTCGATGAACCGGTGCAAGGCGTCGACGTGGCCGGCCAGGCCGAGCTCTACAGCCTGATTACCCGCCTGCGCGACCGTCACGGCTGCGGCGTGCTGATGGTCTCCCACGACCTGCACCTGGTGATGAGCACCACCGATCAGGTGGTCTGCCTCAATCGCCACGTCTGCTGCTCTGGCCACCCCGAGCAGGTCAGCGGCGACCCGGCCTTCGTCGAGCTGTTCGGCAAGAACGCACCGAGCCTGGCGATCTACCACCACCATCACGACCATGCCCACGACCTGCATGGTTCGGTCGTCACCCAGCCCGCTTCGGGCCACGCCCATGTCCATGGAGAAAACTGCAAGCATGGCTGATTTTCTGCTCTACGCCCTGCTCGCAGGCCTGGCCCTGGCGGTGGTTGCCGGCCCCTTGGGGTCCTTCGTGGTTTGGCGTCGCATGGCCTATTTCGGCGATACCCTGTCCCACGCCGCGCTGCTCGGCGTGGCCCTGGGCTTTCTGCTGGATGTCAGCCCGGCGGTAGCGGTCACGGTCGGCTGCCTGCTGCTGGCGGTGCTGCTGGTGACCCTGCAACAGCGCCAACCCCTGGCTTCCGACACGCTGCTGGGGATTCTTGCACCCAGCACCCTGTCTCTGGGCCTGGTGGTACTAAGCTTCATGCATGAAGTGCGAATCGACCTGATGGCCTACCTGTTCGGTGACCTGCTGGCGATCAGCCCGGGCGACCTGGCGTGGATTCTCGGCGGTAGCGCGGCGGTGCTGTTGCTGCTGGTGGCGTTGTGGCGCCCCTTGCTGGCGATCACCGTGCACGAGGAACTGGCCAGGGTCGAAGGCCTGCCTGTGGCCTCGCTGCGCCTGGCGCTGATGCTGCTGATCGCCGTGGTGATTGCCGTGGCCATGAAGATTGTCGGGGTGTTGCTGATCACCTCGCTGCTGATCATCCCGGCCGCTGCGGCACAGCGTCACGCCCGCTCGCCGGAGCAGATGGCCCTGGGCGCCAGCCTGCTGGGCATGCTCGCGGTGTGCGGCGGGCTGGCGCTGTCCTGGTTCAAGGACACACCGGCCGGGCCGTCGATCGTGGTCACCGCCGCCACACTGTTTCTGCTGAGTTTTGTTCTGCCCCGTCGAGGGGTGTAGACTTGCTCGCTTTTTGCGCAATTAGAGAGTCGCAGGAATGAAGCCGTTCGCCTCCCGTTATCTGCTCCTTGTCGCATTTTCCCTGCTACTGGGAGCCTGCCAAAGCACGCCACCAGCGGCCACCGAGGTCCCTGATGCACGGGCCACGGCCATCGCGCAGCTGGAACAAAACATCGCCAGCAGCGAACTGGCCACCGCGGAAGATCAACTCAGCGCCTTGCAGGCGCAGACGCCCGACGACCCGCAACTGGTGCAGTACCAGCGGCAGTTGGCCGAAGCCTATCTGCAGCGCAGCCAGATCGTCCTGCAGAAGGGCGATGTGAACGCCGCAGCCACGGCCCTGAGCCGTGCCCGGGCACTGATGCCCAAGGCTCCGGCGCTGACCGGCGGGGTCAACAATGCCATTGCCCACGCCCGCAAGGCGGAGCTGGACAAGGCCGAAGCCGCCCTGAAGGCCGCCGAAGCGCGCCCTGCGGCCAAGCTGATCGATCCGACCGCCGAGAGCACCACCGTCGCCTTGAACGTCACTGATATCCGCAAGCTGCGGCATCAACTCGATGCCCTGGCCGCCGATGTGGTGAATTACCAGTGCGACGTGAGCATCCAGGTACCACGCACCGAGGATTACCCCTGGCTGTCGACCCTGCTCGGCAAGCGGGTGAAGAAGCTCGACCCGGACTTTGAACAGAAGATCAGTCGGCAAATCGTGCGCCATGTACCGGCGCAGATGGTGCTGACGCCGCGCAAGGCGCAGTAAAGCCTTCGCCGGCAAGCCGGCTCCTACACGGAGCAGGCTTGTCGGAGAAAGTGTGTTCAGGCCGGGATTGCCTTGGCCTTTTCCTCTCGGCTCCAGACCCGATGTTGCGCGATGGCGGCAATGAATGCCTTCAGCGCCTTGGCATCGGCCCCCACGATCAAGCCTTCATCCGCCTCCAGCCGCAGGCTGTGCAACAGCTCCCGGGCATCGCCGTGCAGGGCAATCGCCTTGAGGTGCTTGTACGCCTCCAGCAAGTAATGCAGGGCCACGCCATTGCCGCTCAAGGCCTTGATCGACTGCGCACCTCCGGGCACGAACACCGCATCGAAGGCCACCGATGGCAAGCCCTCCATGGACGCATCCACCGGCAGGCGCTTGCCGTCCGCCGTGGTGACCGGCGCCGAGGTCGGCCCCAGTAGCTTGGCGTGCGCTCCTTCGGCCTTGAGAGCCTTCTTCAGCGCATCGATCGCCGCACCATCGACGCCGTTGGCCGCCAGAATCGCCACCTTCCGGGTTTTGATATTGCCCGGCAACAGGTTCGCCTGGCTCAGGGCCGGCGAGCGCGAGAGCGAAGTCTTGCGCTCCGCCACCGTGGCTTTCTTCGGCGCCGCCAGCCCGAGGTTCTCGGCCACTCGCGCGGCCAGTTGCAGGTCGATGTTGGCCAGAATCTCGTTGACCTGGCGTTCGCGGATCCATTCACGTTCCACCTTGCCCAGCTCAAAGCTGTAGGCGGCGATGATGTGCTCCTGCTCGTGCTTGCTCATGCTCTTGTAGAACAGCCGTGCCTGGGAGAAATGGTCGCTGAACGATTCGCTGCGCTGGCGGATCTTGTGCGCATCGATACGCTCGTTGTAACTCTCGAAGCCGCCATCCTCGGCCGCCGGTGGGGTTTCCCGGGGCCAGCCGCCGTCGATGGAATTGGGCTCATAGGATGCCCGGCCCTTGTCCAGGGTGATGCGGTGCATGGCGTCGCGCTGGCTGTTGTGGAAGGGCGCCAGCGGCCGATTGATCGGCAATTCGTGGAAGTTCGGCCCACCCAGGCGGCTGATCTGGGTATCGGTGTAGGAAAACAGCCGTCCTTGCAACAGCGGGTCGTTGGAGAAGTCGATCCCGGGCACTATGTGCCCCGGGCAGAAGGCGACCTGCTCGGTCTCGGCAAAATAGTTGTCCGGGTTGCGGTTCAGCACCATCTTGCCCAGGGGCGTGATCGGCACCAGCTCCTCGGGGATCAGCTTGGTCGGGTCGAGGATGTCGAAATCAAAGTTGTGCTCGTCTTCCTCGGCGATGATCTGTACGCCGAACTCCCACTCCGGGTAATCCCCGGCTTCGATCGATTCCCACAGGTCGCGGCGATGGAAGTCGGTGTCCTTGCCCGCCAGCTTCTGCGCCTCATCCCAGACCAGCGAACAGGTACCCACCGTCGGCCGCCAGTGGAACTTGACGAAGCTCGACCGGCCCTGGGCGTTGATCAGGCGAAAGGTATGCACGCCAAAGCCCTGCATGGCCCGCAGGCTTTTCGGAATGGCCCGGTCTGACATGGCCCAGATCACCATGTGCGCCGATTCCGGCTGCAGCGAGACAAAGTCCCAGAAGGTGTCATGGGCCGAGCCGCCGGTGGGTATTTCGTTGTGGGGTTCGGGTTTCACGGCGTGTACGAAATCGGGGAACTTGATCGCGTCCTGAATGAAGAACACCGGCATGTTGTTGCCCACCAGGTCGAAGTTGCCTTCGTCAGTGAAGAACTTCACCGCAAAGCCGCGCACGTCACGCACGGTGTCGCCAGAGCCTCTTGGCCCCTGGACCGTGGAAAAGCGTACGAACACTGGTGTTTTCTTCCCCGGATCACGCAGGAAACCGGCCTTGGTCAATGCCGAATGGTTGTCATAGCTCTGGAAGTAACCATGGGCACCCACCCCTCGGGCATGCACGATACGCTCGGGAATCCGCTCATGGTCGAAGTGGGTGATCTTCTCCCGCATGATGAAGTCTTCCAGCAGCGAAGGCCCACGAGCACCGGCTTTGAGGGTGTTCTGGTTGTCGGCGATCTTCACCCCCTGGTTGGTCCGCAGGGCCTGCCCGGTGGCGTCGGAGCGGAACGTCTCCAGGCTCTTGAGCTTGCTGTTGCTGTTGCCGCGGTCCAGGGTGTCGGTCCCGGCCATCTGGCTTTTTGGGGTATCGGGCTTCTTCGTGCTCATCAGGCAAAACTCCTCGTTGGCGAAATCCCTGGCGTGCCGGGGCTTCGTGGGCAAAGGCCTCCAGGCACGGCACCTGGCGGCTTTCGAGTGACTTAACTAGTGACTGACGAGAAGGTGCGAGCGTTCCTTTTTTATGACCTTTGATCGCGTTATTGCCAAATGGCAGGATGATTGCGAAATAAATGCTAAGAACCTCTATACGGACAGGCTAAAATGCGCGCCCGGCTAACCGCTGATCCTTTTCTAACGCGCCCCACAAGGTTCGCTACGTGATCGAGTTTCAAAACGTCCATAAAACCTACCGGGTCGCCGGTAAGGATATTCCCGCCCTGCACCCGACCAGCCTTCGGGTCGAGAATGGCCAGGTGTTCGGCCTGATCGGCCACTCCGGTGCGGGTAAAAGTACTCTGCTGCGCCTGATCAACCGCCTGGAAAACCCCAGTGGCGGCACCATCGTCGTCGACGACGAAGACGTCACCGCCCTGGACGCCAGTGGCCTGCGCCGCTTCCGCCAGCAGGTCGGCATGATCTTCCAGCACTTCAACCTGCTGTCGTCCAAGACCGTGGCCGACAACGTCGCCCTGCCCCTGACCCTGGCCGGCGAGCTGTCGCGCAGCGACATCGACCGCCGGGTGGCCGAGCTGCTGGACCGGGTCGGCCTGGCCGACCACGCGAAGAAATACCCGGCGCAGCTGTCCGGCGGCCAGAAGCAGCGCGTCGGCATCGCCCGCGCCCTGGCCACCAAGCCGAAGATCCTGCTGTGCGACGAGGCCACCAGTGCCCTGGACCCGCAGACCACTGCCTCGGTCCTGCAACTGCTGGCCGAGATCAACCGCGAGCTGAACCTGACCATCGTCCTGATCACCCACGAGATGGACGTGATCCGTCGCGTCTGTGACCAGGTGGCGGTGATGGACGCCGGCGTGATCGTCGAACAGGGCCCGGTGGCCGACGTGTTCCTGCACCCCAAGCACCCGACCACCCGGCGCTTCGTCCAGGAAGACGAGCAGATCGACGAGAACGAGCAGCGCGACGACTTCGCCCACGTACCGGGGCGCATCGTGCGCCTGACCTTCCAGGGCGATGCCACCTACGCGCCGCTGCTGGGCACCGTGGCCCGGGAGACCGGGGTCGACTACAGCATCCTCGCCGGACGCATCGACCGCATCAAGGACACCCCTTACGGGCAATTGACCCTGGCCATCACCGGCGGTGACATGGAAGCGGCCTTCGCCCGCTTCACCGCGGCCGATGTCCACATGGAGGTGCTGCGCTGATGGATACCTTCTTCGCCAACATCGACTGGCTGGAAATCTGGCTGGCCACCGGCGACACCCTGATGATGCTCGGCGGCTCGCTGCTGTTCACCGTACTGCTGGGCCTGCCACTGGGCGTGCTGCTGTTCCTCTGCAGCCCGCGCCAACTGCTGGAGCAGAAGTCGCTGTATGCGCTGCTGTCGCTGGTGGTCAACATCCTGCGTTCGCTGCCGTTCATCATTCTGCTGATCGTGATGATTCCCTTCACCGTACTGATCACCGGCACATCGCTGGGGGTTGCCGGGGCCATTCCACCGCTGGTGGTCGGCGCCACGCCGTTCTTTGCCCGGCTGGTGGAAACCGCCCTGCGCGAAGTGGATCGCGGCATCATCGAGGCCACCCAGTCCATGGGTGCCAGCACCCGGCAGATCATTACCAATGCCTTGCTCCCGGAAGCCCGCCCGGGCATCTTTGCCGCTATCACCGTGACTGCCATTACCCTGGTGTCCTACACCGCCATGGCCGGCGTGGTGGGGGCCGGTGGCCTGGGCGACCTGGCGATCCGCTTCGGCTACCAGCGCTTCCAGACCGATGTGATGGTGGTGACCGTGGTGTTGCTGCTGGTGCTGGTCCAGGTTCTGCAAACCGTCGGCGACAAGCTGGTGGTGCACTTTTCCCGCAAATAAAATTGCCGGCCCAGGCCGGCAGGCGCCCGGGGTCGGGCGACTTACAAGGAGCTTGTTGGATGAAAAAACTACTCGTCGCTTTCGCAGCCGTTGCCGCGTTCTCCGCGCACGCCGCCGAAACCCTGACCGTGGCCGCCACACCAGTGCCCCACGCCGAGATCCTGGAGTTCGTCAAACCGGCCCTGGCCAAGGAAGGCGTGGACCTGAAGGTCAAGGTCTTCACCGACTACGTGCAGCCCAACGTGCAAGTCGCCGAAAAGCGCCTGGACGCCAACTTCTTCCAGCACCAGCCCTACCTGGATGAGTTCAACAAGGCCAAGGGCACCAAGCTGGTGAACGTTGCCGGTGTTCACGTCGAGCCCCTGGGTGCCTATTCCAGCAAGTACAAGCAGCTCTCCGAACTGCCGGGCGGCGCCACCGTGGTGATCCCCAACGACGCCACCAACGGCGGCCGCGCGCTGTTGCTGCTGGACAAGGCCGGCCTGATCAAGCTCAAGGATTCCAACAACATCCTGGCCACCATCAAGGACATCACCGAGAACCCCAAGGACCTGAAGTTCCGTGAACTGGAAGCCGCCACCATCCCGCGCGTGCTGACCCAGGTCGACCTGGCGCTGATCAACACCAACTATGCCCTGGAAGCCAAGCTGGATCCTTCCAAGGACGCCCTGGTGATCGAAGGCAAGGATTCGCCTTACGTGAACATCCTGGTGGCCCGTCCTGACGACAAGGATTCGGACGCCATGAAGAAGCTGGTCGCGGCCCTGCACAGCCCTGAAGTGAAGCAGTTCATTCTCGAGAAGTACAAAGGCGCCATCGTGCCGGCGTTCTGATCGGTTGCAGAAACACAAACGGGGCGCCTTGGGGCGCCCCGTTTCGTTGTAGCCGCTGCCGAAGGCCGGGATAAGGCGCCCAGCGCCTTCCGAGGGCCTCAGGAGCGCGTCCTCTTCGAGGCCGATCGCAGCCTGCGGCAGCGGCTACAGGGTTCAGCGGTTCAGCGGTTCAGCGGTTCTAGCATGTAGCGTTATTTGCGCTGCAGCATCACAGGCAGTTGGGCCACCAGCTTCTGGTTGTTCAGCGGAGCACGGATGAAACCGCGCTGGGTGCCGTCCGGGCCGATCACCGCCAGGTTGCCGCTGTGGTCCACGGTGTAGTTGGGCTTGCTGGTATCGGCCGGGATGAAGGGAATGCTCACGGCGTTGGCGAGCTTCTGCAGGTCTTCCACCGAGGAGGCGGTCAGGCCCTTGAAGTCCTTGTCGAAGTAGCCCAGGTACTGCTTGAGCTGCTGCGGGGTATCACGGTTGGGGTCGACGCTGACCAGGACCACCTGCAGCTTGTCCACCGCTTCCTTGGGCAGCTCGCTCTTGATCTGCCGCAACTGCGCCAGGGTGGTGGGGCAGATGTCCGGACAGAAGGTGTAGCCGAAGAACAGCAGCGACCATTTGCCCTTCAGCTCGTCGATCACCACTGGCTGGCCGTCCTGGTCGACCATCTTCACCGCAGGCAGGGTACGGCTTTGCGGCAGCAGGATGATGCCCGCATCGATCAGTGCAGTGGGGTCGCCCTGACCCTTGCCGGACAGTACTTTGTTGACGGTAAGCCCCAGCACCAGGGCCACCAGGGCAACGAGAATAAAGACGGTTTTCTGAGTTCGAGTCATAGGTTCAACAATAGGTAGTGGTCTACGAGCAGGGCGATGAACAGCAGGAACAAGTAATAAATAGAGTACTTGAAGGTGTTGATCGCCGCGTGCGGCCGAGTGCCACGGTACAGCACCCAGGCCCATTGCAGGAAGCGCCCGCCCAGGGCCAGGGCGCACACCAGGTACAGCACGCCACTCATGTGGATGACATAGGGCAGCAGGCTCACCGCCAGCAGGGCAAAGGTGTAGAGCAGGATGTGCACCTTGGTGTAGTGCTCGCCATGGGTGACCGGCAGCATCGGGATATCGGCCTTGGCGTATTCCTCTTTGCGGTGGATGGCCAGGGCCCAGAAGTGCGGCGGGGTCCAGGCGAAGATGATCAGCACCAGCAGCAGCGGTTCGGCGCTCATGTGCCCGGTGGCGGCGACCCAGCCCAGCAACGGTGGAGCCGCGCCGGCCAGCCCGCCGATCACGATGTTCTGCGGCGTCGCGCGTTTCAGAAACCCGGTGTAGACCACCGCATAGCCCAGCAGCGAGGCCAGGGTCAGCCAGGCTGTGAGTGGATTGGTGAAGGTCAGCAGCAGCGCCTGCCCGGCTAGCGCCAGGAGCAGGGCAAAGGCCAGCGCCGCTCGTGGCGATACCCGGCCTTCGGCCAGGGGCCGTTTGTGGGTCCGGGCCATCAGCGCGTCGATGCGCCGATCCACCACATGGTTGACCGCCGCCGCGCCACCCGCGCACAGGGCAATGCCCAGGTTGCCGAACACCAGCACCGTCCACGGAACCCCGGCGCGGGTGGCGAGGAACATGCCCACCAGGGAGGTGATCAGCATCAGCACCACCACCTTGGGTTTGGTCAGTTCCAGGTAATCGCGCCAGATCGCCTGGGGGTGCTGGCGGGCGCCGGTCAGAGTCGCCATGGCATCTCTCCTTTGATGGTGATGGGACCCGCCATCTGTTTACGCGGGCTGAGCCGCCAGCCCAGGGGCAGGCGATCCCGGGCCCGCACCAGGCTGGTACGGGCGTGGTAATTGACCAGCACCAGGGTCAGCAGCAGCGCCGCCCCCCCGGCGTTGTGGGCCACGGCCACCGGCAGGGGCAAATGAAAGAACACGTTGCTAAGGCCCAGGCTGACCTGCGCCCCCAGCGCCACCAGCACCAGCCCGGCCAGGCGGGTCATGCCGGTCTGCCGCAGCTGCCAGGCCAGGCCCAGCAACACCAGGGTCACCAGCACCGCGCCAACCCGGTGGGTCATGTGGATGGCGGTGCGGGCATCGCTGTCCAGTTGCCCGCCCAGGTAGTTGGGGCCGATGTGCTGGGTCAGGTGGAAGCCGTTGGCGAAATCCATATTCGGCCACCACTGGCCATGGCAGGTGGGCAGGTCGATACAGGCCACCGCCGCGTAGTTGGAACTGACCCAGCCGCCCAGGGCGATCTGCCCGATCACCAGCACCAGCCCGGCGGTAGCCCAGTACTGCAAGCGCCGCGGCACGATCAGCGCCGGCAATACCCCGGACAGGCGCAAGGTCAGCAGGAACAACAGGCTCAGGGTGGCGAAACCGCCCAGCAGGTGCGCGGTGACCACTTGCGGCCAGAGCTTGAGGGTCACCGTCCACATGCCGAAGGCCGCCTGGGCGAACACCACTGCCAGGAGGAACAGCGGCAGCTTCAGGGGCTGCCCCGGATGCCGGCGATGGGTCCAGGCCCGGGCCGCCAGGAGCACGATCAGCAGCCCCAGGGTGCCGGCGAAGTATCGGTGGATCATCTCGTTCCAGCCCTTGTGGGCCTCCACCGGGGTATCGGGAAAATGCAGCTCGGCATGGGCCAACTGGGCTTCGCCTTTCGGCACGCTGATAAAACCGTAGCAGCCGGGCCAGTCCGGGCAGCCGAGGCCGGCATGGGTCAGCCGGGTGTAGGCGCCGAGCAGCACCACGATCAGGGCCAGCAAGGTGGCAAACAACGCGAGGCGAAATCCAGGTTTGGCCATGACGATGCCCTTATCCGATGTTCGACAGTTTCAGCAGGTGGCGCAGGTCGTTGAGCAGGTCCTTGCCCTTGACCCGGGCGTCGTAGCGCAGCACCAGGTTGCTGTGGGGGTCGACGATCCACAGCTGCGGCGCCTCCTTGTCGTTGGCGCCCTTGGTGAAGGTCGCCAGGTCCAGGGGGTAGCGTTGCAGTTGCGGGTATTCACGCTGCAGCTTGGCTTCGTATTCGGCGCTCAGGGGCCGGGCGCTGGCCAGGGCATGGCTGGCCCGCGAGGCATCACGGCCCAGGGCGATCTGGATCTGCCGCGCCAGGTACACCAGTTGCTGGCAATCCACTGCGCACTCCCCGGGCGCGGTGACCAGAACCTGCCAGCGATCCTCCTCGGCCTGCACGCCGATCTGGGCGCGGGTCTGGCCATTGCCGATCAGCTCGCCGTGATAGCTGCGGCTTTCCGGTACCCAGAACTGCAGCTTGTACATGCCGGTGGCAAGGATCATCGGGCCGATCACCATCAGCAGGATCAGCACCAGTTGCCAGCGGCCGCGCCGCCGGTTGGGCGCCTGGGCGTCAGAGATGTTGGGTGGATTCATGGCCGTTCCCATGGCGTTTCTCCCGAGTGTTGTGCCAGCCGAAATAGAGATAGAGAGCGAACAGCGCCAGGGCCATGGCGAACCACTGCACCGCATAGGCCTGGTGTTTTTCCGGGCCCATGGCGACCACCGGCCATTCGGTCAGGTAGGCCCCTGGGCCCGACTCCAGGCGCACTTCATGGTCGAAACCGCTGCGGCCCAGCTCGGCCCAGAGCGCCTGCGGAGCCACGGCGGTAATCAGCCGCGGCCAGCTTGCGCCGCTGGGGTCGGCGTGCAGCTGGAATGCCGCGCCCGGCGAAACGTAGACCCAGGCATCCAGGCTCAGGCTCTGCTGCGGGGTGCTGAATACGGGAGGCGTGCGCCGGTCGGGCCAGGGCAGCCAGCCGCGGTTGACCAGCAGCCAGCGACCGCTGGCCTGGTCGAGGAAGGGTTGCAGCAGCTCGACCCCGACCTTGCCGTCATGCAGGCGGTTATCCAGCAACAGGCTGTGGTCGGCATCGAAATGACCGTGCAGGCGTACCCGGCGAAAAGCCGGATCCTCGCTGGCCAACAGCTCGAACAGGGCCACCGGCTCCGCCGCACGGCGCTCGGCGTAGCTGGCCAGCAACTGGCGCTTCTGCTCGCCCCGGCCCAGTTGCCAGAAGCCCAGGGCAACCAGCACCGGCAGCAGCAAAAGCACCACCAGGGTCGGCCCGATGCCCGGCCGGAAGCCCTTCATGGCTGGCCTGCAAGGCTGAGAAATCCACTCGCTATACTGCTGTACATCGCGTTTCCCCCGGAGTCCCACCATGCTCAAAGCAGCCATCGTCCTGATGCTGATTGCCACGGTTGTCAGCCTGTTCAGCGGCCTGTTCTTTCTGGTCAAGGACGACAGTTCATCCAAGCGCCTGGTGACCTCACTGAGCATTCGGGTCGCGCTGGCCGTGGTCACCGTCGGCTTGATCGCCTGGGGTTTCTTCAGCGGCCAGCTGGTCTCCCACGCGCCCTGGTAGGGCGCCTCAGAGCACGTAGACGAAAACGAACAGGCCGATCCAGACCACGTCGACGAAGTGCCAGTACCAGCTGGCGGCCTCGAAGCCGAACTGGTGCTCGGCGTCGAAATGCCCGCGCATGATGCGCATCAGCATCACGAACAGGATCAGGGTGCCAATGGTCACGTGGGCACCGTGGAAACCGGTGAGCATGAAGAAGGTGGCGCCGTAGATCCCCGAACCCAGGGTCAGCCCCAGCTCGTGGTAGGCATGGATGTATTCCTCGGCCTGAAAGCCCAGGAAGGCGCAACCCAGCAGCACCGTCAGCGCCAGCCAGATCTTCAGCGCGCCGCGATGGCCTTTCTTCAAGGCGTGGTGGGCTATGGTCACGGTGACGCTGGAACTCACCAGCAGGATGGTGTTGAGCAGCGGCAGGCCCCAGGGGCTGATGGTGCCCTTGGGCGGCGGAAAGAGTTTCGGGTCGGGGTTGTTGAGCAGCGGCCAGACGAACTCGAAGTTCG
The DNA here is from genome assembly GCF_052665325.1 of Pseudomonas sp. 8(2025). Classification (NCBI taxonomy): domain Bacteria; kingdom Pseudomonadati; phylum Pseudomonadota; class Gammaproteobacteria; order Pseudomonadales; family Pseudomonadaceae; genus Pseudomonas; species Pseudomonas sp. 8(2025). Next base: position 58,689 of record NZ_JBQOIE010000001.1, read on the forward strand.
GCCACAGCATGTGGGCGATGCCCTTGTGCCCCTCACCGCCGAGCCAGGGCCCGGACATGTGCCGCACATAGAACAGCGCACCGAAGAAGGCCATGAAGAACATCACTTCGGAAAAGATGAACCAGCTCATGCCCCAGCGGAACGAGCGATCGAGCTGGGCGCTGTAGAGCCCGGCGCGGCTTTCCTTGACCACCGCACCAAACCAGCCGAACAGCATGTAGGCCAGCAGCAGGCCGCCGACGAAAAAGATCAGCGGGCCGTGGGATTCCGGTCGCGCAGCCTTGAGGTCATTGAACCAGGTGCCTAGGCCCACCACGGTGACGAACATGCCCACCGTTGCGATGATCGGCCACTTGCTCTGGGCGGGAACGTAATAGTGCTCATGAGTCGCCATGGGTTGTTCTCCTTATCGGGCACGCTAGATCGTCTAGCCACCGTTCTTGGCGGCAACCGCCACCGGTGGATGACGCGCGGTGATATCGAACAGCGTGTAAGCCAGCGTCAGGTGCTTCACATCCTTGGGCATGTCACGGTCAACGATGAAACGCACCGGCATCTCGATCTTCTCGCCCGGCTGCAGCACCTGCTGGGTAAAGCAGAAGCACTCGGTCTTGTGGAAATACATGGCCGCGCTGCTGGGGGAGATGCTCGGGATCGCCTGGGCGCTCATCGGGTGGTCGCTGGGGTTGCGGGCGATGAAGATCATCTCGTTCACCGCCCCCGGATGGACCACGATGTCATCGGACTTGGGATAGAAATCCCAGACCATGTCGATGGCATTGGTGGACAGGAACTGCACCCGCACCTGGCGCGATACATCCACCTGCTGCCCCTGGTCCGCATACTGCCCACCGGTCTTGCCGTTGATCCCCAGGGCCTTGCACATCACGTCGTAGATCGGCACCAGGGCAAAACCGAAGACGAACATCGCCACCACCACCAGCAACAGGCGGGTCACCAGTTTCTTCAGCGTTACCTCGGCCATCTCAACGTCCTCCCAAGCCTGTAGGAGCCGGCTTGCCGGCGAAGCGGGCACCACCCTCTGGCGCCTTCGCGAGCGAGCTCGCTCCTACAGCACAGATGTTCATTTCACTTCCGGCGGGGTGACAAAGGTGTGGTACGGCGCCGGCGAGGGAATACTCCACTCCAGGCCTTCGGCACCTTCCCAGGGTTTGGCCGGAGCCGCTTTGCCGCCGCGGATGCACTTGATGACGATGAACAGGAAGAAGATCTGCGTCGCACCGAAAGTGAAGGCACCGATGGAGGACACCATGTTGAAGTCGGCGAACTGCAGGTTGTAGTCCGGGATCCGCCGCGGCATGCCCGCCAGCCCCACGAAGTGCATGGGGAAGAACGCCATGTTCATGCCGACGAAGGACAGCCAGAAGTGCAGCTTGCCCAGGGTCTCGTCGTACATGTGCCCGGTCCACTTGGGCAGCCAGTAGTAGGCCGAGGCGAAGATCCCGAAGATCGCCCCCGGCACCAGTACGTAGTGGAAGTGCGCCACCACGAAGTAGGTGTCCTGGTACTGGAAGTCCGCCGGAGCAATGGCCAGCATCAGCCCGGAGAAACCGCCGATGGTGAACAGGATGACGAAGGCCACCGCGAACAGCATCGGTGTCTCGAAGGTCAGCGAGCCCTGCCACATGGTACTCACCCAGTTGAACACCTTGACTCCAGTGGGCACGGCGATCAGCAGGGTGGCGTACATGAAGAACAGCTCGCCCACCAGCGGGATGCCCACCACGAACATGTGGTGCGCCCAGACGATGAACGACAGGAAGGCGATCGCTCCGGTGGCATAGACCATCGAGGTGTAGCCGAACAGTGGCTTGCGGCTGAAGGTGGGGATGATCGAGCTGACCGCGCCGAAGGCCGGCAGGATCATGATGTACACCTCGGGGTGGCCGAAGAACCAGAACACGTGCTGGAACAACACCGGGTCACCGCCGCCGGCTGCACTGAAGAAGCTGGTGCCGAAATGGATGTCCATCAGCATCATGGTCACCACCCCGGCCAGTACCGGCATCACCGCAATCAGCAGGAAGGCGGTGATCAGCCAGGTCCAGACGAACAGTGGCATCTTCATCAGGGTCATGCCCGGGGCTCGCAGGTTGAGGATGGTGGCGATCACGTTGATCGCGCCCATGATCGAGCTGACGCCCATCAAGTGGATGGCGAAGATGAAGAAGGTCACGCTTTCCGGGGCGTAGGTGGTGGACAGGGGGGCATAGAAGGTCCAGCCGAAGTTCGGCCCGCCGCCGGGCATGAACAGGGTCGAGATCAGCAACAGGAAGGCCGCCGGCAGCAGCCAGAAGCTGAAGTTGTTCATCCGCGGCAGGGCCATGTCCGGCGCGCCGATCATCAACGGGATCATCCAGTTGGCCAGGCCGACGAAGGCCGGCATCACCGCACCGAAGACCATCACCAGGCCATGCATGGTGGTCATCTGGTTGAAGAACGCCGGCTCGACGATCTGCAGCCCGGGCTGGAACAGTTCGGCACGGATCACCATGGCGAACGAGCCGCCCAGCAGGAACATGCAGAAGCTGAACCACAGGTACAGGGTGCCGATGTCCTTGTGGTTGGTGGTCAGTACCCAGCGCATCAGGCCCTTGGCCGGGCCATGGGCGTGGTCATCATGGCCGGCGTGGCCGTGGTCATCGATCACAGCACTCATGTCCTGTCTCCTGCGAGCGAATGGACTGGATGATCGGCGGCGAAACGCCGCGACCGGTTGCGCACATACCCCATGAGCCGGCTCATTTGCTTTCCGCCTGCTTCAGCGCCAGGACTTCCTTGGGCGTCACCATGTCGCCCTTGTTGTTGCCCCAGGCGTTGCGTTCGTAGGTGACGACGGCGGCGATGTCGACTTCCGACAGCTGCTTGCCGAAGGCGGCCATGGCGGTGCCCGGCTTGCCGTGGAACACCAGGCTCAGGTGAGCCTCCTTGGGACCGGTAGCGATCTTCGAGCCCTTGAGGGCCGGGAACATCGGCGGCAGGCCCTGGCCTTCCTCCTGGTGACAGGCAACGCAGGTGGTGTGGTAGATCTTGTCACCGCGGGCCACCAGCTCGTCTAGGGTCCATTCCTTGCTGGTCAGCTCCTTGAGCTTGGCCGCCTCGGCCTTGCGCTCGCCCATCCAGGTGTCGTAGTCGGCCTGGCTCTTGACCTCCACCACGATCGGCATGAAGCCGTGGTCCTTGCCGCACAGCTCGGCGCACTGGCCACGGTAGATGCCGGGCTTGTCGACCCGGGTCCAGGCTTCGTTGACGAAACCCGGGATAGCATCACGCTTGACCGCAAAGGCCGGCACCCACCAGGAGTGGATGACGTCGGCGGCGGTCACCAGAAAGCGCACCTTGGCGCCCACCGGAAGTACCAGCGGCTGGTCGACCTCCAGCAGGTAGTGCTCGCCCTTGGTGCTCTGGTTGTGGATCTGGTCGGCGGGGGTGGCCAGGTTGCTGAAGAACTCCACGTCCTGGCCGAGGTATTTGTAGTGCCACTTCCACTGGTAGCCGGTGATCTGGATATCCACGTCCGGCTCGCTGGTGTCGTACATCTTGATCAGCGTCGCCGTGGCAGGCACGGCCATGGCCACCAGGATCAGGAAGGGAATGATGGTCCAGAGGATTTCCACCGTGGTGCTTTCGTGGAATTTGGCCGGGACCTGGCCGACGGAACGGCGGTGAACGATCATCGACCAGAACATCGCACCGAAGACGATGACGCCGATCACCACACAGATCCAGAAGATGGTCATGTGCAGGTCGAATACCGCGTGGCTTATCTCGGTCGCCCCAGGCGTCATATTCACGGTCCAGGCGGCTTGCGCCTGGCTGAATACCGACCACAACAGGAGGCCCATCCAGACATGTGGATGTCGCATCATTGCGGGTTCCCCTTATCGTTCTTGTTATCCCGCCGGCTTAACACCTGCGGCAAGGGAGCGGCTGCCTAGACTACGAACTTAAACCGGCCGAGCCTTCGCTGCATTTGCAGTCGGGCGTCATCAGCTAACTTCATACAAGGGCGAGTATAGACAGCGACTCCCACCTCGCAACGCGAGGGCGTAAATCAGCTGAAACACTAATAAGGAGGTTTGCAGGCCACGGCGGGAAAGGGATCGAGTGCCCTGGATGGCGAAACGATATAACCGTGGTGACTAAGCATGAAATAATTATGACAAATGCGTCTTAAGCGCTTTTGTAAGCAGGCTAACTTATGTTCTCCCTATTCAATTGCCCTTGTTCCCTGGAGTTTTCATGAACACCGCCGCATTGCGCGAGCAGATCAAACTGGCCCAGCAGCACGAAGCCAGTACCGGCCTCCTGACCCGTCAGTTGGAGAGCCAATTGCCTCACCTGCACCCCGCCATCCAGCTGCCCGAAGTCGACGCCAAGGGCGTCATGACCCGTTTTGTCAGCGCCTATATCGACCAGGTTCCAGACCTTCTGGACGCCGCCAACTCTGTAGCCCGGGAAGCCGGCATCGAGTCGCAGATCAAGCCGGTGCTGAAGATCGCCGAGCAATTCTTCCTCCAGCCGCCGGCCATCATGGATGGCCACGTCGGCCTCGACGGCCTGCTGGATGAAGCCTATCTGGCCCACCGTCTGGTGGAAGAGGTCAACGACCTGTACATCAAGCATTTCGGCCGTCCGCTGATCCCCCTGGACATGACTGTCGCCAACCTCATCGCCCACCAACTGATCGGCGAAACCTTCGCCAACCAGCTGGACGAAGCGGTGCACCACGCCGTCGACGCCATGCTCGACGAAGAAAGCTTCGCCCTGGAGTCGGTGGAAGCCTACCGCGAGAAACTCAGCAGCCCGGACACCGAGGCAGCCTGGAAACGCTGGCCTTGCCTGTCACGCCAACTGGGCGTGGAACTGGAACTCGACCAGCCAGCCGCCTGACCCACTCCTCGCCAGCAAGGCTCGCAGCGAGCCTTGTGGCGAAGGGCCTGGCTCGCCCAAGCCCCTCTCGCCCACCCGGCGATTCAACCTCTCGCCGCAGCCGCCCCCACGCCGCTGGTGGTGGTCAACCGGCCCTCCAGGCGCCGCTTCAAGCCCCGCGTTTCGATCACCAGCCGCGAGCCCTTGGCACTGTTGGCCCGATTCCAGTCTTCCAGCAACTCCAGGCACGCATGGTCGATATAACTGAGGTTGCTGAGGGGCACATGCACAGTGGTGGCCGGGGGAATCGTCGCCAGTACCCGAGTCAGGGCCGGCACCTTGAGAAAGGTCGCAGCGCCCACCAGACGCAACTCCATCTCGCCTTCCTCTGCCAGGTCGATCAGGCTGATCTTCAAGCGCGACGCCTTGAACGCCAGCTTGGCCAGGGTCAGGGCAAAGCCGATCAGTACCCCGGTCAGCAGATCGCTGAAGACAATCGCCAGGGCCGTCACCGCGTAAGTCAGCATCGGCATGCGCCCGTAGCGCCCCAGGCCGCGAAAGACCTTGAGGTCCACCAGCTTGAAGCCGGTGTAGACCAGCACCCCCGCCAGGCTCGCCACCGGAATGCTCTGCAGCACGCTGGACAGCACCAGCACGAAACCCAGCAGCCACAGGCCATGGAAAATCGTCGAATAACGGGTCTGGGCCCCGGCCTGGACATTGGCCGAGCTGCGCACGATGACCCCGGTCATGGGCAGGGCACCCAGCAGACCGCAGAGCATGTTGCCCACGCCCTGGGCCGACAGTTCACGGTCGAAGTCCGAGCGCTGGCCGCTGTGCATGCGATCCACCGCGGCGGCGGACAGCAGGGTTTCGGCACTGGCGATAAAGGCCACGGCGAAGGCGGCGATCAGCAGGTTGGGGTCCGCCAGGTTGAGCAGGTCGGCGGGGCGCAGCCAGTCGATGGCCTCGGCCAGGTTGGCCGGCACCTCGACGCGCTTCACCGGCAGCGCCAGCAGCAGGCTGGCCAGGGTCGCCAGCCCGACACCGAGCAGGGCTCCGGGGATGAACCGCAGTGCCCGGGGCCGCCACTTGTCCCAGCCCCACATCACCGCGATGGTCGCCAACCCCAGCAAGCCTGCCTGCCACCCCAGGCTCGGCAAGGCCTGCGCCAGAGCCTGGGGAAAGCCCACAAGGTTATCCAGGCCCGAGGCCTGGGGCGCGGCATCGAGCATCACATGCACCTGGGACAGCACGATCAGCACGCCGATGCCCGCCAACATGCCGTAGACCACCGCTGGCGCCGTGACCCGGAACCAGCAACCCAGGCGCAGGCGCCCGGCCAGCAATTGCAACAGCCCGGCCAGCAGCAGGATCGGCCCGAGCATGGCCACCCCATGCTGGCGCACCAGCTCGAACACCAGCACCGCCAACCCGGCCGCCGGCCCGCTGACCTGCAAGGGCGAGCCCGCCAGCCAGCCCACCACCAGGCCACCGATGATCCCGGTGATCAGGCCCTTGGCCGGCGGCAGGCCCGAGGCAATGGCGATCCCCATGCACAGGGGCAGGGCCACCAGAAACACCACCACCGAAGCCAGCAGCTCCCGTGGCAGGACACTTTTCAACTGTGCTGCACGCATGACAGTTCTCCAGACTTTTCTTCAGGCGTGGCAAAGCCGGGCCGCCAGATGGCAGCCCTGGCTACAACCACTCAGGGGGATTGAGGTGGGATCAGAAACGCGCTTTGGGCGTCGCTACCGGGATCGGGTGGCTGCCATCCAGAGGCAGGAAACAACCCTTGTCGGCGTCGTAGGCCTTGATCGAGCTGGTCTCGATGTCATAGACCCAGCCATGGATGAACAACTGGCCGTTGGCCATGCGCGAGGCCACGGAAGGATGGGTGCGCAGGTGCTGCAGTTGAGCAATGACGTTCTCTTCGGTCAGCACATGCATGCTGGAGGATTCGTCGGCGCAATCGCAGTTCTCGTGGACCATGGTCCGCGCCACTTCGGCGTGGCGCAGCCAGGCCTTGACCGTGGGCATTTTCTCCAGGCTCTGCGGGTTGAGTACCGCGCGCATGGCGCCGCAATCCGAGTGCCCGCAGACGATGATGTGATGCACCCCCAGGGCCAGCACCGCGTACTCGATCGCCGTGGAGACACCACCGTTCATCTGCCCGTAGGGCGGCACCACGTTGCCCACGTTGCGGGTCACGAACAGATCGCCCGGGGAGCTCTGGGTGATCAGCTCGGGAACGATGCGCGAGTCGGCGCAGGCAATGAACATCGCTCGCGGCCGCTGAGCGGTGGCGAGTTTCTTGAACAGCTCTTCCTGCTGCGGGAAGACTTCATGATGAAAATGCAAAAAGCCGTCAACGATGTGCTGCAGCGCTGCATCGGCGGTCTCGGCGACTTCTGTGGGTGCCGGAGCCGACGCAGCCAACGGCTGTTTATCCTTGTCACTCATGATTCATCCTCTCTGTCGGATTTGGTGAATTTTCCAGAAATATCCGGCACGACGCCAGCCATCGATAAAAAAACCACCGACCCGCTGGCGGCGACCCATAGGTCACTCGATGAACAAGGTAGCCATGAATACTTAACTCAAACTGAACGGAAGGCTCTAGAACGCCACTATGAGCGATGGCAAAAGGCGACCAGAGTACCTCGGGAACGCTGCGCCCACTACTCAACGATAGGCCAATGCCGCTCACAACAACGACATCTGCCCGCCCGGCGGACAGAAGGCTGAACAGTCGAGATCGAAACCCTCGCGACGGTTGAGCCCCAGACGCTTGAGCGCCTTGGCAAAACGCTGGGCCAGCAGATCGGCGAAGGGCCCTTCACCGCGCATGCGGGCACCAAAACGGCTGTCGTAGAGCTCACCGCCACGGCTCTGGCGGATCAGGCTGAGCACATGGGCCGCCCTTTGCGGGTAATGCGCCGCCAGCCACTCCTCGAACAGCGGCGCCACTTCCAGGGGCAGGCGCAGCATCATGTAGGCCGCGCTCTGCGCCCCTGCGGCATGGGCCTCGCTGAGCAGGCTTTCCAGCTCGCTGTCGTTGATCATCGGGATCATCGGCGAACACAGCACGCCCACCGGGATGCCCGCCCCGCGCATCACCCGGATGGCCCGCAAGCGCGCCTTGGGCGCCGCCGCCCGGGGCTCGAGAATGCGCTTCAACTCATCGTCCAAAGTGGTCAGGCTGATCATCACCGCCACCAGGCGCTGGCGCGCCAGCTCGCTCAGCAGGTCCAGGTCCCGGAGGATCAACGAGCCCTTGGTGACGATGGTCACAGGGTGTCGATAGCGCAGCAGCACCTCCAGGGTGCGCCGGGTCAACTGCTGTTCGCGCTCGATGGGCTGGTAGGGATCGGTATTGGACCCCAGGTTGATCGGTGCGCAGCGATAGCCGGGCTTGGACAGTTGCTGTTCCAGCAAGGCCGCGGTGTTGCTCTTGGCGATCAGCTTGGTTTCGAAATCCAGCCCCGGGGACAGGTCCCAATAGGCGTGGCTGGGCCGCGCGTAGCAATAGATGCAACCGTGCTCGCAACCGCGATAGGGGTTGATGGAGCGGTCGAAGGGCAGGTCCGGCGAACTGTTGCGGGTGATGATCGACTTGGCCGTTTCAAAGCGCACCTCGGTGCCCTGGGTCAACGGCACTTCCTGGTACCAGCCATCATCCTCGGCCACCGAACGATTGGGCGCAAAACGGTTGTGCGGATTGCTCGCGGTACCGCGACCACGGGGAGGCAGGGGGTTGAACATGGAAGCACTCCATAACTGTATGCACATACAGTAATGGAGCCGGATTTACCTGACCAGCACCTTCGGACCGAAACCCACCCCTGCCAGCGGACGTTCCCCAGTGCGACACAAGGCGTCCCGCATCCTTGGCCGACAAGCCGGCTACTGCGGGCGTGTGGCGTTAGGGTATAAGGCAGGCTCAAAGAACAGGAGCACAAGCATGCCCAGGACACCCGGCACGCTGGAAAAGATTTTCTACGCCGCAGAGGCCTACCTCCCCAGCTACGAACAAGGTGCCGACCTGATCATCGTCAGGGCCCCCGACGGGCAGTTGTGGGGAGTGGCCTGCGAATTCGAGCTGTGCACCCAGGACATCGAAAAGGCCACTGTGAACGGCCAGCAACCCTTCGATGAAGCGGACCCGAAGTTCGCCGAGGTGCGCTGGAGCCCCTGCCACGACGGCATCGGCCTGCTCCCCGCAAGCTGGCAAGACCTGATGACCGCCGGGCTGGCGGACTGCATCGCCGGCTATCAACTGGAAAGCCGCCTGGGCATCCAGCGCTTCACCCAGGGCTGAACGGCCATCCCGGGCCGGCGCCCGCAGCGAGCGCCGGCCTTGGGGCTAGTGGCTGGTGACCTGCCCCAGGTCGTCGTTGGAGATGCTCTGCAAGTCGCCGTTGCGCAGCGCCGCCACATCCCCGGGCTTCACCGCCGAGGCCTGGTTGCCCCAGCTGCTGCGGATGAAGTTGACCACATCGGCCACCTCCTGGTCCGACAGACGCCAGGCGAAGGCCGGCATGGTGAAGGTCGAAGGCGCGCTGTGGGTCGCTGGCAAGGTGCCGCCCTTGAGCACGATATGGATCAGCGAGGTGGCATCCGCCGATTGCAGCACGGGGTTGCCCGCCAGCGCCGGGAACACCCGGGTGTAGCCGTGGCCGTCGGTGCGGTGGCAGGCCGCGCAGTTGTCGATGTACACCGCCGCGCCCGGCTTGCTGTCGTCACCGTTCCACAGGGCCTGGGCCACTTGCTTGTCGTACTGGTGCGGCTGGTCCTTGGGGTCATTGGCCGGCAGGGACTTGAGATAGCGGGCAATCGCCGTCAGGTCTGCGTCGGTCATGTACTGCATGCTGTGGACCACCACATCGCTCATGCCGCCGAACACCGCGCTGCGATCACTGCGACCGGTCTTGAGGAACTGCACCAGTTGCTCTTCGCTCCAGCTGCCCAGGCCATCCTTGTGATCGCCACGCAGGCTCTTGGCGATCCAGCCCTCCAGCGGCGCGCTGCCAGACAGGAAGTCGCTGCCATCGCTGGCGCTCAGGGCCTTCTCCTGCATGGTCAGGGCCCGTGGCGTGTGGCAGGCGCCGCAGTGGCCCAGGCCTTCCACCAGGTAGGCACCACGGCTGATCACCGGATCGCTGCCAGCCGCAGGTGCCGGGGTCTCCACGCTCGGGGCGAACATCCAGCGCCAGATGGACAACGGCCAGCGCATGCTCAGGGGCCAGGGAATGTCACTGTCCTGGTTGTCCCGGGCCACCGGTGCCACGCCCTTCATGAAGTAGGCATACAGCGCCTGCATGTCGGCGTCGCTGACTCGGGCGTAGGAGGGAAATGGCATGGCCGGGTACAGGGTGCTGCCGCCCTTGGCCACGCCATGGCGCACGGCTTTGTCGAAGTCCTCGAAGCTGTAGTCGCCGATGCCGGTCTTGTCCGGGGTGATGTTGGTGGAATAGATCACGCCGATGGGGGTCTCCATCGGCAGCCCGCCGGCGAACGGCTTGCCGTCCTTGGCGGTATGGCAGGCTACGCAGTCACCGGCGCGGGCCAGGTATTCGCCCTGTTGCACCAGGGCTTGCTGATCCGCTTCGGCAGCATTGGCGGCTGCGCTGCCCAGCAGCGCCAGGGTGGCGATAACGAGTGCTTTCATGGTCATCGCTCCTTATGCCTGAACCAGCGGGCCGGGGTTTTTCAGGTACTGCTCGCGGATCGCCCGGGCCGACCAGTAGGTCAACGCCGCCACCAGGCCGGTAGGGTTGTAGCCCAGGCCTTGAGGGAAGGCCGAAGCCCCGGGCACGAAGACGTTGTGCACGTCCCAGCTTTGCAGGTAGCGGTTCAGCGCGCTGGTCTTGGGGTCGGTGCCCATGATCGCGCCGCCGTTCAAGTGGGTGGTCTGGTAGGACGCAGTGTTGAAGTGCTCACCGACCTTCTTGCCCAGCAGGGCGATGGCCTTGGGGTTCATCGCCTCGGCGATCTTGCCCATTTTCTCCACCATGAAGCGGTTCATCTTGATGTCGTTTTCCTGCCAGTCGAAGGTCATCCGCAGCAGGGGCAAGCCGTAGGCATCGCGGTACACCGGGTCCAGATCCAGGTAGTTGCCCCGGTAGGACTGATGCGCGCCGTGGGCGTCCATCGACACCTGGTGGGTGTAGTAGTCGGCGGTGGCTTTCTTCCAGGCACTGCCCCAGGCCGGGGTACCCGGTGGGTTCGAGGTGCCGGCGATGGGCCGGCTGCCGGCCTGGTTGACCCACATCGGCGAGCCGCCGACAAAGCCGTGGGGGCCGTGGTCGAAGTTATCGGCGTTGAAGTCGTCCACCGCCACGCCGTTGCCGCCGGCGCCGATGAAGTTGTTGGTGTGCACGTCCTTGTCGAAGTAGGCCTTGATGGTGGCCATGTTCTGGTAGGCGAAGTTCTTGCCCACCACGCCTTCGCCGGTGATCGGGTCGTAGGGCTTGCCGATGCCCGACAGCAACATCAGGCGCACGTTGTGGAACTGGAAGGCACCGAGGATCACCAGGTCCGCCGGCTGCTCGATCTCGCGGCCCTGGCCATCGACGTAGGTGACGCCGGTGGCGCGGGTCTTGCTGCTGTCGAGGTTGACCCTGAGCACGTGGGAGTTGGGCCGCAGCTCGAAGTTCGGCAGCGGCTTGAGGGCCGGCAGGATGTTCACGTTGGGCGAGGCCTTGGAGTACATGTAGCAGACGTAGCCGCTGCAGAAGCCGCAAAAGTTGCACGGCCCCATCTGTGCGCCATAGGGGTTGGTGTAAGGCCCCGAGGTATTGGCCGACGGCAGGTTGTAGGGCTTGTAGCCCACCTCATTGGCCGCTTTCTGAAACAGCTGTGCGGAATAGGTGTTCTTCTGCGATTCCAGCGGGAAGTGGTCCGAGCGATCCGGCGCATAAGGGTTGCCGCCCTTGCCGTCGCCCACCAGTTGGCCCTTCACGGTCCAGGCCTGGCCCGAAGTGCCGAAGACCTTTTCCGCGTAGTCGAAGAACGGCTCCAGCTCTTCATAGCTGACGCCGAAGTCCTGGATGGTCATGTCCTTGGGGATGAAGTTCTTACCGTAGCGTTCTTCGTAGTGGCTGCGCATGCGCAGCTCGATGGGGTCGACCCGAAAGTGCACCCCGGACCAGTGCAGGCCGGCGCCGCCCACGCCATTGCCCGGCAGGAAGGCCCCCAGTTGCCGGTTGGGCAGGGCCACGTCGTTGACGCTGTGGCGGATGGTCACCGTCTCTTTGGAAATGTCCTGGAAGAGTTTCTTGCGCACGCTGTAGGTGAGTTCGTCGATCACCTGGGGATAGTTGCCATCCGGGTAGGTGTCCTGCATCGGCCCGCGTTCCAGCGCCAGCACATTGAGCCCGGCCTCGGTCAGTTCCTTGGCCATGATCGCGCCGGTCCAGCCGAAACCGACGATCACTGCGTCGACCTTCTTCATCACTGTTGCCATGCTCAAGCCCTCTCGCCGCGAATCGATACAGCCGGGAAGGGGTATTGCTCGTTGCGTTCCACCCAATCCATGAAATCGGCGCGAGCGCCGGGAAAGCCGATCAGGGTCCAGCCCACCAGGCCTTTATTGCCACCGTGGATCGGATCGCTGAAGAAGCCTTCCTTGGTGTTCTGCAACAGCAGATTGAAGAAAAGCTTGGCCGGGACCGCGTCGAACTGCGGGGTTCCGGCCTCCAGTTGCTTGAGCAAGTCGTCTCGGGTAGCGCTGTCTTGCGCAGCAAATGTTTGCCCCTTGAGCTCTTTGCACCACGCATCCGTGGCGGCAATGCCCAGGCGATAGATGTCCTTGGGCACCAGTTTGCTCTGCCAGCCCATCTCCGGTGCGGCATCGGCCTTGAACGGGCCTTGCATGTACCACAGGGCGCCAGCGGCGTAGGGGGTATTCATCTGCCGGTCGATGTATTCCGGCACGCCGGCTTCCAGGGCGCCCGGGCCCATTTCATCGGCAGGGATCAGGCGTTCCACCGCGGCCTTGATGAAGGCCCACTCCTCGGCGGTGAAATAGCCCGGCTCATAGCCCTGGCCGCTGCCGGCGGGCTGCTTGCCCGGCGTGGCTGGTGTGGCAGCGGCGGCCGTTTCAGGTGCAGCCGCCAGCAGGGAGCCGCCCAGGCCGGTGCTGGCGACGGTGACCACAGGGATCAAGGTCAGGGATTTACGCAAGAACTCACGCCGCGGGTTGTCTCGATCTTGATCAGACATGGGTGCACCTCATCAGGCATTGATGGATTGGTCAGCCGCGTCATGGCGCGACTTTGTGTTTTGGCAACGCAAAAGGCCGGGAAGACCCGGTTTTATGAACACATCAGCAAACTTTAGTTACAAATGGTAGCAGGCTAAGCATCCAGATGAATCGTTTCAGGCGGAAAAAAGATCAGAAATCGCCGGAAAAAGCGGATCAGCTTCACGATTCTTTGACAGAGGGCTCACGGGGCTTTGACCCCGGCAAATCGATACTGCGCGGCATTGAATCCCCTCATCGGTGATCCCGCGCATGTCGAGCATTCGTTTCATCCCGGCCCTTTGCCTGTCGTTGCTGGCGCTGCTGGCCGGGCCACAGGTACAAGCCGCAGAGGCCCCCTCCAGCCGCCCGGACCAATGGGCGCAGCCAGTGGAAAAGCAGTACAACCTGTACCAGATGTCCCCGACCCTGTATCGCAGCGCCCTGCCGGACAAAGGCGCGGTGCCGCTGCTGCAGCAGCTCAAGGTGGCAACGGTGATCAACTTCCTGCCGGAATCCGACGCCAGTTGGCTGTCGGCACCGGGCATCAACCAGGTGCAGTTGCCTTATCGCACCAACCATGTGGACGACGCCGATGTGCTCAAGGCCCTGCGCGCGATCCAGAGCGCCGAAGCCCAAGGCCCGGTGCTGATGCACTGCAAGCATGGTTCGGACCGCACCGGCCTGATGTCGGCCATGTACCGGGTGGTGATCCAGGGTTGGAGCAAAGAAGAAGCGCTGAATGAAATGACCCAGGGTGGGTACGGCGACAGTTCCCACTTCAAGGATGGCATTCGCTACATGATGCAGGCCGATGTCGACAAACTGCGCACCGCCCTGGCCAATGGCGATTGCAGCACCAGCGTATTCGCCACCTGTTCGGTGAAGAGCTGGTTCGAGACGGTGAGCGCGACCAAGCCGCTGAGCAACTGAGCGCCACACCCTGTGTAGGAGCGAGCCTGCTTGCGAAAACCCAGGGATCGAAAGAAGGGGGGCGAATCGCTTCGCCGGCAAGCCGGCTCCTACGGGGGAGCCGGCTTTTTACTGCGGGGTCAGTCAGTCTTTTTCTTCAACTTGGGGTTGGGGAAAAACTGCACCGATTGCACCTTGATGTCCGCCACCTTGGGCGTCGCGCTGTTGACCCGGGTCCCGAGTTCCTTGGGCACCGACAGCCCCTGTTCGTTGAGGGTGTCGGAGTAGCCACAGGCCACACACTCGCGATGAGGCACATCGTCCTCACTCCACATCATCAGCTTGTCCTGCTCACTGCACGCCGGGCATACCGCCCCGGCGATAAAGCGTTTCTTGGTCTTCACGGGTGCGTCACTCATGCTGCCGCGTCCTCGCTGAGGCCGCTGTGGCGCAAGAGTGCGTCAATCGACGGCGCGCGTCCGCGGAAATCGACGAACAGCACCATAGGCTCCTGGGAGCCGCCACGGGCCAGGATCGCCTCGCGGAACGCACGCCCGGTGGCCGAATTGAGCACACCCTCTTCCTCGAACCTGGAGAAGGCGTCGGCCGACAGCACTTCCGCCCACTTGTAGCTGTAGTACCCCGCGGCGTAACCGCCGGCGAAGATGTGCGCGAAGCTGTTGGGGAAGCGGTTGTAGGCCGGCGGGCGCATCACCGAGACTTCGTCGCGCACGGTTTCCAGCACTTGCAGCACGCTGCGGCCGTCGCCGTGGGTGGCGTGCAGTTCGAAGTCGAACAGGGAAAATTCCAGCTGGCGCACCATCATCAGCCCGGACTGGAAGTTCTTCGCCGCCAGCATCTTCTGCAGCAGGTCCTGGGGCAGCGGTTCGCCGCTTTCATAGTGGCCGGAGATCAGTGCCAGGCCTTCCGGCTCCCAGCACCAGTTTTCCATGAACTGGCTCGGCAGCTCGACGGCGTCCCAGGCCACGCCGTTGATCCCGGACACTCCGGCGTGCTCGACCCGGGTCAGCAGGTGGTGCAGGCCGTGGCCGAATTCGTGGAACAGGGTGGTGACTTCATCGTGGGTCAGCAAGGCCGGCTTGCCGCTGACCGCCGGAGTGAAGTTGCACACCAGGTTGGCTACCGGGCTTTGCAATACCCCGTCCAGCGTGCGACGGCGATCGCGGGCACCGTCCATCCAGGCACCGCCGCGCTTGTTGGCGCGGGCATAGAGGTCGAAGAAGAAGCGGCCGACGTGCTGGCCGTTTTCCTTGATCTCGAACAGGCGCACGTCCGGGTGCCAGGTATCGAAACCTTTCTGCTCGGCGATCTCGATGCCGTACAGGCGCTGGACAATGGCGAACAGCCCGCTCAGCACCTTGTCGATGGGGAAATAGGCGCGCAGGGCTTCCTGGGAAACGCTGTAGCGCTGCTCACGCAGCTTCTCGCCGTAGAAACCGCTGTCCCAGCTTTGCAGGTCGGGGCAACCCTGTTCGGCGGCGTAGGCCTTGAGCTGCTCCAGGTCCTGGGCGGCAAACGGCTTGCTGCGCTTGGCCAGGTCCCGCAGGAAGCTCAGCACCTGGTCGCTGGACTCGGCCATCTTGGTGGCCAGGCTCAACTCGGAGAAGCTGGCGAAACCCAGGAGCTTGGCCAACTCCTGACGCAGGTCGAGGATTTCTTCCATCACCGGACCGTTGTCGTTCTGACCGGCGTTAGGGCCCTGGTCCGACGCGCGGGTGCTGTAGGCGGCATAGACTTCTTCGCGCAGGGCACGGTCCTGGGCGTACGTCATCACTGCGTAGTAGCTGGGGAATTCCAGGGTGATCAGCCAGCCTTCCAGGTCCTTGGCCTGGGCGGCGGCAGCCATTTGCGCCTTGGCCGAGTCGGTCAGGCCGGCCAGGGCGGCTTCGTCGGTGATGTGCTTGGTCCAGGCCTGGGTGGCATCCAGCAGCTGGTTGGAGAACCGGCTGCCCAGCTCGGAAAGCTTGCTCTGCACCTCGGCATAACGCTTTTGCTGCTCGGGCGGCAGGTCGATGCCCGACAGGCGGAAGTCCCGCAGGGAGTGTTCGAGGATAGTCTTCTGCGCCACGTCGAAACCGGCGGCTTCCGGGCTCTTGGCCAGGGCGTCGAAGGCCTGGAACAGCTCGCGGTTCTGGCCCATTTCCGTGGAATAGGCGCTCAGGGCCGGCAGGCAGGCCTCATAGGCTTCACGCAGTTCGGCGCTGTTGCACACTGCGTTGAGGTGGCTGACCGGGCTCCAGGCAGCGCCCAGGCGATCATTGAGCTCGTCCATGGCCAGCACCAGGCCAGCCCAGGTCGGCTGGGTGGCTTGGGTCTTGAGGATGTCAGCGATGGCGGCGCGGTTGTCAGCCAGGATCTGTTCGATGGCCGGTTGCACATGCTCGGCGCGGATCGCCGAGAACGGCGGCAGGTCGTAGGGCTGCAGAAGAGGGTTGTTCACACTCACGGTGGGCACCTTGGCTGGAAGAAACATTGAGCCATCTTAATTACAATCGACGCCCACCGCAGCTATAGCCCCCATTAATAAATCTCAGAGAGGCATTCGCACTTGGCCATTCGCAGCTACCAGAACCACACCCCGAACCTGGGCGAGCGGGCCTTTGTCGACCACTCGGCGGTGGTCATCGGCGACGTGGAAATCGGCGCCGACAGCTCGGTCTGGCCGCTGACCGTGATCCGCGGCGACATGCACCGCATCCGCATCGGCGCGCGCACCAGCGTGCAGGACGCCAGCGTGCTGCACATCACCCACGCCGGCCCGTTCAACCCCGACGGCTTCCCGCTGCTGATCGGCGACGACGTGACCATCGCCCACAAGGTCATGCTCCACGGTTGCAGCATCGGCAACCGGGTGCTGATCGGCATGGGCAGCATTGTCATGGATGGCGCGGTGGTGGAGGACGATGTGATAGTCGGCGCCGGCAGCCTGGTGCCGCCGGGCAAGCGCCTGGAAAGCGGCTTCCTGTATGTCGGCAGCCCGGTGAGGCAGGCGCGCCCGCTGACCGACAAGGAGCGCGCCTTCTTCACCTACAGCGCCGCCAACTACGTGAAGCTCAAGGACCTGCACCTGGCCGAAGGCTACGACCGGCCCTGACCCCCCTTGCACAGCCCAGGAATCCCCATGCATTACCAAACCGTACTGTTCGACCTCGACGGCACCCTCACCGACCCTCGCGAGGGCATCACCCGTTC
The DNA here is from genome assembly GCF_052665325.1 of Pseudomonas sp. 8(2025). Taxonomy (NCBI): domain Bacteria; kingdom Pseudomonadati; phylum Pseudomonadota; class Gammaproteobacteria; order Pseudomonadales; family Pseudomonadaceae; genus Pseudomonas; species Pseudomonas sp. 8(2025). Next base: position 75,955 of record NZ_JBQOIE010000001.1, read on the forward strand.
GATCCAGTTCGCCCTGGGCAAACTGGGCATCGACGAGCCGGACCTGAGCAAACTGGAGCACTTCATCGGCCCGCCGCTGTTGCAGGCCTTCATGCAGTTCTACGGCTTCGACGAGGCCCGGGCCTGGGAAGCGGTGAACTTCTATCGCGAACGCTTCAAGGTCACCGGCCTGTATGAAAACCGCGTCTTCGATGGCGTCACGCCGCTGCTGGAAACCCTCGGCGGGCAAGGGCGGCAACTGTACATCGCGACCTCCAAGCCCTGGATCTTCGCCCGGGAGATCGCCCGTCACTTCGACTTCGCCAAGCACTTCAAGGTGATCTACGGCAGCGAACTGGACGGCACCCGCACCGACAAGGTGGAGCTGATCGCCCATCTGCTGGAGCAGGAGCAACTCGACCCTGCCAGCACATTGATGATCGGCGACCGCAAGCACGACCTGATCGGCGCCAGGCGCAACGGGCTGGACGCGGCGGCGGTGGGGTATGGCTTTGGCAGCCATGAGGAATTGACTGCCGAAGCCCCGGCCTATCACTTCCAGACCCTGGGCGAGCTGCACCAGGCGTTTTTGCCGCGTTAGGGCAGAGGCTTCGCCGGCAAGCCGGCTGCTACAGGCCCGAAGCAGGAGCCGGCGCCAGGGCGACGGTGTCCTGCAACCGGATCAGGGCCGCCTTGCGCTCCTCGGCCGGCAAACGTCCCAGCGTCTCCACGGCGGCGAAGAATGCCGGCCAGTCCCCCTTCACCTGCATGAACAAGGCGGCAAACGCCGGCACCCATTGGTCATACAGGCCGAAGGGCAGCAGCCGGGCGTTGTTCAGCGGGGTGTTGATCCAGGCGTCATAGCGCTTGGAACCCGCCCATTGGCTGTCGCGCAACTGCCGATACTCGCTGCGCATGCGCTCGAACTCCGCGGCCTTGCGCTGGCGCATCTGCTCGGCGGGCAAGGGCAGGGCATACAGCTGCTCCAGGCGCTTGCGGGTATCGAGCACCAGCTGGGTGAACTGGTCACGCTGGCGCAACTCGCCGTCGCTCAATGGCGCCAGCCCGCGATAGGCGCGCCACTGACGGGTGCCTTCCTGCTCGACGAAGGTGGCGTAGGACTCGTTGAACTCGGTGTCGTCCTTCACATAGAAGCGCTGGTGCGCCAGCTCGTGGAAGATCAGAGTCGCCAGGCGCTCGTCGCCCCAGTGCATCATCGAACTGATGATCGGGTCGTCGAACCAGCCCAGGGTGGAATAGGCCTCGACCCCGCCGATCGCCACGTCCATGCCCTTCAACTGCTGCAACGCCGCCTCGCCCCGGGCCGCGCCCTGGCTGTAATAGCCGCGGTAAGCCACGCAACCGGCAATGGGAAAGCAGTGGGTTTGCGGGTTCAGGGAAAACTCCGGGGTGGCGAACACGTTCCACACCACATAGGGCCGCCCGATGTCGACGTACAGCCGATAGCTGCGGTTGTCCGGCAGGTGCAGGTGCTCGCTGGCAAAGCGGCGTGCCTGCTGCGACTGGGCCAGATGGGCGCGCAGGCTCGCATCGCGGCTCGGGTCGGCGACGACTTGCGCCACCGGCACACGGGCTCGCAGCAGCTGCAATTGGCCACTGGCCAGCTGGCTGTAATAACCGACGCTGCTGCAACCGTTGAGCAGCAAAAGCATCAGTGCCGGAAACAAAAGCCGTAAAAGAGGATCAAGTAACCCATGGCTTGAACACGGCCTAGTCAAATCGAATCATCCACAGAGAGTCTGTCCGCAAGACTATCTCGCCAGCCTGGAGTTTCGCCATGCGCGTGTTGCTGTTGACCACCGGCCTGCTGACCCTCGGCGGTTGCGCCGGCCTGCCCGACCCCGACCCGGCCCAGGCCTGGGTCGACCTGGCTCCGCCCCGGGACACCCACCTGCAGGCATTGGAGGTGGACGCCAAGAACATCGATGATCCGCGCTATTTCCAGGTCCAGCCCGGCAGCCATGAACTGACCCTGCGCTACCAGTTCGCCGTGCAACCCAGCAACATCGGGCCAGACGCCGAGCCGCTGTGGCGCGATTGCCAGCTGAACGTGAAATTCAAGGATTTCGGTGCCGGCCAGCGCTACCAGGTACAGGCCGGGAACATCGGTTTCCACCCCTGGGCCAGGCTCTACGACGAGCAGCACACCCTGCTCGACAAAGCCCGGCCGGCAGGCTGCCAGCGCAGTTGAACGGCGCTATGCTGAGGGCCTCTCGCTCACTCGGCCCCAGTCATGCGTCCATTTCTACTGTTTCTCGCCCTTGGCACCCTCAGCGCCTGCACTACGCCCCTGCCGGGCGTCGATCCGCAACAGGCCTGGATCGACCTGGCCACCCCGACGCCCGGGGGCAAGCTGGTCATGGCCGAACGCCTGGACAACCAGCGCCTGGACGACGGGCGCTTCTTCCAGGTCAGCCCCGGCAGCCACGAATTGATGGTGCGCTTCGATTTCGAAGTGTTCGCCGGCGGCATGGGCATGAACAACGATCCCCAGGAGCGCCTGTGCTACCTGAGCCTGCGCTACGACCATTTCCAGGCCGGCCAGCGCTATCGCCTGGAGGCGCGCAACCTGGGGTTCACCCCCAGCGCCCGGCTGTACAACGCCCAGCGCGAAATAGTCGCCGAGGAGCGCATGATCAACTGCGTGCCCTGAGTCGGGTCAGCGATCGTTCTTCTGATAGATGATCTTCCTGGTGCCGTTTTCACAGCTGCCTACCACCATGTTGTTGTCGTGGACCTCGTCGTTGGTGACGATTTCCAGGGTGTAGGAAGGTACGCCCTGGGCCTGGATCTTGGCTTCGATCTCGGCCTTGAGTTCCTCGCAGGGCTTGGGCGCGGCCAGGGCCGATGTGGCCAGCGCACAACTAACAACCGCCAAGGCAAAACGTTTCATGATCTAAAGCTCCCTTGCTGCGGTGCACACGGGGGTGCGCTGAAGCCGCAGTCGCGTATTCGACCACAGGTGCTTGTCCGCCGCACAGGCGCATTCGCCGGCAAGCCCGCTCCTACGGACCGGTGCAGGAGCCGGCTTTCCGGCCAAGCAGTTGCCTCAACTCAGCAGCGTCGCATCCAGGCTGATCTTGGCGTTGAGCACCTTGGACACCGGGCACCCTTCCTTGGCCTTCTTGCTCAGCTCATCGAACTGCTGCTGGCTGGCACCGGGGATCTTCGCCTTGAGGATCAGGTGCACCGCGGTAATGGCAAAGCCGCCATCGACCTGGTCCAGGGTCACTTCTGCCTGGGTGTCGATGCTGTCCGCCTTGAGCCCGGCCTCGCCAAGGATCATGGAAAAGGCCATGGAGAAACAGCCCGCGTGGGCCGCGCCAATCAGTTCCTCCGGGTTGGTGCCCTTGCCGCCTTCGAAACGCGCCTTGAAGCCGTAGGGCGCCTCACGCAACACGCCGGTTTCGGTCGAGATCGAGCCAATGCCGGTTTTCAGGTCGCCTTCCCAGTGCGCCGAGGCTTTCTTTTTGATGCTCATCGCTTTCTCCTCAAGAACCGGTGCGAAAGTTCGCACCCTGATGTTTTTTGCTGCCTAAGGGTTCTGAGGATAGATCCGATGGCAAAGTTCAGCCGTTGTCGCCGATGCCCGTTTACCCGACAAATTCACTCAGGCTATTGAAACTCGGGTATATGCCCACATTGCATAGATCTGACTTACAGACTTCGGCAGGTTTTGGCTCATGACAAAAGCCTGCGCACCCCAAGGAGAAGCAGGCTTATGAAACCGCTGTCCGCTGTTAAATACTCGACCCTCGACCTGGTGCCCGTGCGTGAAAACGGCAGCCCGGGGCAGTCCCTGCGCAACTCCCTGGACCTGGCGCAGCATGTGGAGAAGCTCGGTTACACGCGCTTCTGGGTCGCCGAGCACCACAACATGGACGGTATCGCCAGTTCCGCTACCTCGGTGCTGATCGGCTACCTGGCGGGTGGTACTTCGACCATTCGTGTCGGTTCCGGCGGGGTCATGCTGCCCAACCACGCGCCCCTGGTGATCGCCGAACAGTTCGGCACCCTGGAAAGCCTGTACCCGGGGCGCATCGACCTGGGACTGGGCCGCGCCCCGGGTTCCGACCAGATGACCGCCCGCGCCCTGCGCCGGGAACGTTCCGGCAGCGCCGACGATTTCCCTGAGGACGTGGCCGAACTGATGGCCTACCTGGGCCCGCGTACCCCCGAACAACGGGTGATCGCCATGCCGGGCACCGGCACCAACGTGCCGGTATGGCTACTGGGCTCCAGCCTGTTCAGTGCACAACTGGCCGGGGAACGGGGCTTGCCTTACGCCTTCGCCTCGCATTTCGCACCGCGCTACCTGCACGAGGCGATTCGCGTCTACCGCAACCACTTCAAGCCTTCGGCGGTGCTCGACAAGCCCTATGTGATGCTTGGCGTGCCGCTGGTGGCAGCCGACACCGATGAACAGGCCGATTACCTGGCGACTTCGGTGTACCAGCGCATCCTGGCGCTGATGCGTGGCCAGAGCCTGGTCCAGCGCAAACCGGTGCAAAGCATGGACGGCCTGTGGCTACCCCATGAGAAGGAAGCGGTCGCCAGCTTCCTCGGCCTGGCGATGGTCGGCAGCCCGGCGAAAATCCGCGCCAAGCTGCAGGTGCTGATCGAGCAGACCGGAGCCGATGAGCTGATCTTCACCTGCGATCTGTACGAACACGCCGATCGGCTGCACTCCTACGAGCTGCTGTCACAGGTAATGAAAGGCTGAAACGACAGGCATGAAAAAGCCGACGTTCTGCGTCGGCTTTTTTTTGACCATCCACAAGGCTCAACCGCGCTTGTAGACAATTTCCTTGGTACCGGCTTCGCAGGAGCCGACTACCTTGCCATCCGCCGCCGCGCCCTTGTCCACCACTTCCAGCGAGTAGTGCGTGGCGCCGTTGGCGTCGATCTTGGCGGCAATCTCGCTCTTGAGTTCTTCGCACGGCTTGCCAGCGGCAAGGGCTGTTCCCGCAAGACTCAACAAAGCAGCAGCTAATACTAGTTTTTTCATCGGTCACATTCCCTGGTCGGATCAAAAGAGGCGGCATTGACGCCTGCCTGACAGAGGCTCAAGACACTTGTAGCGCTTTGCCATTTCCTATGGCACTCGGCCAGCGCACAAGTTCCAGAGCCTAGCTCAAGCCTTCAACTATTGGCAATTCGGAAGCCCACCTTGAGCGTGACCTGAAAATGCGCCGCTTTGCCGTCCTTGATATGGCCCCGGGTTTCAGTCACTTCGAACCATTCCAGGTGCTTGATGCTCTTGTGCGCTTCCGCCAGCGCGTTGTTGATCGCATCTTCGATGCTGTTCGGCGACGAACCCACCAGTTCGACTTTCTTGTAAGTGTGATGATCAGTCATGGTGCTCTCCTTTTTAGCTGTGAATTACAGCCTAGCAGTGATTTTTCTTATTACTTGTGGCGCCTGCGCCCAAGGCTAAGTTCAGATTTTCTGCACTTTCCCAACACGCCGCAGTCGGAACCTACACAGCCCATTCACCACCCTGCAGGAGAGCCGACATGGCCAACACCTCGTTACGCAAAGCCTCACTGGAAAGTATGGAAGCCGAGATCTCCAGCCTGCTCAAATCGCTGGAAAGCCTGAAGGACGATGCGTCCGACGAGTCGCGCAAGACCCTCAAGGCGCTCAAGAGCAATGCCGAAAGCGCGCTGAAGCATTCGCGCAGCCTGCTCAGCGATGCCTATGAAGAAGTCAAAGTGAAAACCCGTGAAACCGGGATCGCGACCCGCGACTATGCCCAGGAACACCCCTGGACCACCGCCGGGGTCGCCGTGGGTGCCATCGGCCTGCTGGCCGCCTATCTGCTGTGCAAGCGCGGCGACTAAAGCTGCTGGCGCAGTTCGTTTTCCAGCCACTGCGCCAATTGCCGGGCGCGCCCATCCGCGGCGCGCTTGGGTAACCACAGCGCCAGTTGCCCCGGGGTGTCGGAAAAACCCCAGGGCGCAACCAGCCTGCCCGCCAGCAAGTCCTCGGCCACCAGCGGCTGCGGGGCAATTGCCACCCCCAGGCCCGCCACGGCCGCCTCCAGCAAATAATACAGATGCTCGAAACCCTGCCCGTACTTCAACGTTTCGGGATTCAGGTCGTTGCGCCGTGCCCAACTGGGCCAGGCCTGGGGGCGGGAAGTGGTGTGCAGCAGGGCCTCGCTGGCCAGGACGCCAGCCGGCGCCTGCCGCAGGCGTGGATAACCGGCGTAGCGCGGGCTGAGCACCGGGCCGATGCGTTCGCTGGCCAGTTCATAGACCTGCATGTCCGCCGGCCAGGGCGGCTCGGCAAAGACCAGCAAGGCATCCAGGCCCGGGCGCCGGGGGTCGAGGTCGCCTTCACCGGCCGAAAGGTGCAGGCGCAGGTCCGGCAGGTCGGCGTTCAGGCGCCCCAGGCGCGGGATCAGCCAGCGCGCCAGCAGGCTTCCGGAACAGCCCAGGACAAAGGGCGCATCGGCGCTGCCCTGGGTCAGCTCGGCGCAGACATCCCGCAGGCGCTCGAAGGCCTCGCTGCTGGCATCGCGCAGGCGAATGCCGGCATCTGTGAGTTTAAGGCCACGGCCTTCCTTGACGAAAAGGCTCAGCCCCAGGTGTTCTTCAAGCACCTTCAACTGCCGGCTGACCGCGCCGTGGGTGACGTGCAGCTGTTCGGCCGCGTGGCTGACGCTATTGAGCCGGGCAGTGGCTTCGAAGGCCCGCAGGGCATTCAGGGGAGGCAGGTCGCGGCTCATTTTATCTGTGAGTTTTTCTGACAGGTTGCGGCGATCTTATCGGTTTTCAGCATCGGATGTCAGGGGTAGAGTGGGCTCCATTGTGTTTCTACGAAGCGGTCTTTCCACCAGGCCTTCTTTCTCCAAACTTCCCCCGGGAGCGCTGCAATGACCCAGTCCCAATTACGCAATGGCCCTGACGACAACGGCCTGTTCGGCGCATTCGGCGGCCGTTACGTGGCCGAAACCCTGATGCCGCTGATCCTCGACCTGGCCCGCGAATACGAAAAGGCCAAGGAAGATCCCGAATTCCTCAAGGAGCTGGCCTACTTCCAGCGCGATTACGTGGGCCGCCCCAGCCCGCTGTACTTCGCCGAACGCCTGACCGAGCACTGCGGCGGCGCCAAGATCTACCTCAAGCGTGAAGAGCTGAACCACACCGGCGCGCACAAGATCAACAACTGCATCGGCCAGATCCTGCTGGCGCGGCGCATGGGCAAGAAACGCATCATCGCCGAGACCGGCGCCGGCATGCATGGCGTGGCCACCGCCACCGTGGCCGCGCGTTTTGGCCTGGATTGCGTGATCTACATGGGCACCACCGACATCGAGCGCCAACAGGCCAACGTATTTCGCATGAAGCTGCTGGGCGCCGAAGTGATCCCGGTGGTGGCCGGCACCGGCACCCTGAAGGACGCGATGAACGAAGCCCTGCGTGACTGGGTGACCAACGTCGACAGCACCTTCTACCTGATCGGCACCGTCGCCGGCCCGCACCCGTACCCGGCCATGGTCCGCGACTTCCAGGCGGTCATCGGCAAGGAAACCCGCGAGCAGATGCAAGCCCAGGAAGGCCGCCTGCCGGACAGCCTGGTGGCGTGCATCGGTGGCGGTTCCAACGCCATGGGCCTGTTTCACCCGTTCCTTGACGACAAGAGCGTCGAGATCATCGGCGTCGAAGCCGCCGGCTACGGCATCGAGACCGGCAAGCACGCCGCCAGCCTCAACGGCGGCGTACCCGGCGTACTGCACGGCAACCGCACCTTCCTGCTGCAGGACGACGATGGCCAGATCATCGACGCCCACTCGATTTCCGCCGGCCTCGACTACCCCGGCATCGGCCCGGAACACGCCTGGTTGCACGATATCGGCCGCGTCGAATACACCTCGGTGACCGACGACGAAGCCCTGGCCGCGTTCCACCAGTGCTGCCGCCTGGAAGGCATCATCCCGGCCCTGGAAAGCGCCCATGCCCTGGCCGAAGTCTTCAAGCGGGCACCGAACCTGCCCAAGGATCACCTGATGGTGGTCAACCTCTCGGGCCGTGGCGACAAAGACATGCAGACCGTGATGCACCACATGCAACAGTCCCAGCAGGAGAAACACTGATGAGCCGCCTGCAAACCCGTTTTGCCGAGCTGAAGGAAGCAAACCGCGCCGCCCTGGTAACCTTCGTCACCGCCGGCGACCCGAACTACGACACCTCCCTGGCGATCCTCAAGGGCCTGCCCGCAGCGGGCGCCGACGTGATCGAACTGGGCATGCCCTTCACCGACCCGATGGCCGACGGCCCGGCGATCCAGCTGGCCAACATCCGTGCCCTGGGGGCCAAGCAAAACCTGGCGAAAACCCTGCAGATGGTTCGCGAGTTCCGCGAAGGCAACAGCGACACCCCGCTGGTGCTCATGGGCTACTTCAACCCGATCCACCACTACGGCGTGCCGCGCTTCATCGCCGACGCCAAGGCCGCCGGTGTCGATGGCCTGATCGTGGTGGACATGCCGCCGGAACATAACAGCGAACTGTGCGACCCGGCCCAGGCCGCCGGCATCGACTTCATCCGCCTGACCACACCGACCACCGACGACGCCCGCCTGCCCAAGGTGCTCAACGGCAGCTCCGGTTTCGTCTACTACGTTTCCGTGGCCGGGGTCACCGGTGCCGGTGCCGCCACCCTGGAACACGTGGAAGAAGCCGTGGCCCGCCTGCGTCGCCACACCGACCTGCCCATCAGCATCGGTTTCGGCATCCGTACTCCGGAGCAGGCAGCCGCCATCGCTCGCCTGGCCGACGGCGTGGTAGTGGGCTCGGCGCTGATCGACCACATCGCCAGCGCCGAGTCTTCCGAGCAAGCGGTGGATGGGGTGCTGAGCCTGTGTGCGGCGCTGTCCGAGGGCGTACGTAAGGCCCGCGTCAGCTGAGGGTAAAGTTCCTGATACAGAGGAATTAGCGCCTCGAGACACAGACTAAACAGCAAGACCCGGGGGTTCGCGACCAAGGTGGCGAACCCCTTTTTGCTGTGTGTGTTGCGAGGAATACCTGATGAAAATGCCCAAACGTCTGATTGCCGGTGCCGCGGTGCTGATGCTCAGCGCCAGCCCGTTGCTGCAGGTCATGGCCGACGAGCGCGGCGGCTATGATCGTGGCGGGCCACAACAGGGCCATTGGGACAACCGTGGCAACGAGCACCGTGGCCCGGGGGATGATCGCCGCGGCGGCCCGCCACGGGATTTCGGCCCGGTGCGCCAGACCATCCGCGACAACCACGGCTACTTCGTCCGGGGCGCGCCGCCGCCTCCCGGCATCCACCTAGTGCGCGGCCAGCCACTGCCGCGCGGCTACTACGGCGAACGCCTGGAGCCCCGGGCCCTGTCGCGCCTGCCGGTGTACCCGGGGTACGAATGGCGACGCATGGGGGGCGACATCGTGCTGATCGCCGTGGGCACCGGCATCGTCTACGAGATCCTCGACGGCGTGCTCTATTGACCTCACCCGACCGGCCGGCCCCTGCAGGAGCCGGCTTGCCGGCGGTCCGCCGCCCTCAGAACCCCCTCAGGTCCAGTGGCCGCATAGCCCCCATCCAGATCGCATGGTCGGTGTGGTCCAGCAGGTCATCACCGGTATCCGGATGCAGGAACACCACCAGCCCCTGGCGATTGAGGGCCAGCCACGGCACCACCTGGGCAAACACCTCGGGGCCGAACGCCAACTGGCAGCTCCAGTCCGGATGCGGCCCCACCGGCCGCTCGTGGACCCGACCCATTTTCAGTTCGAACAGCTGCGCCGCCTGCTCGCACAAGGCCCGGGCCTGGTCGATGGTGCTGGCGTCAAAGTAGACATGGGCGTGGTAGCCCTTGATCCGTTGCATGCAAACCCTCGCAATCAAGACGAACCCTCAAGGCTCGCCACAGGTCACAACCGGTACCTGTGGAAAATAAGGAAGCCAGGCCATGAAAAATGCCGAAACTCCGGTGGTCAAACTGGTGCTCTATGGTGCCATGAGCAGCCTGGGCAGTGCGTTGATGGCAGAGAGCCTGAGGCGCCAGCATGAGGTGATCGCCATTCTCGACGACCTCACCGCACTGGCCCCGCGCCCAGGCCTGCGCGCCAAGGGCGGCGACCTGTTCGACCCGGACCGGGTCAAGCAGAGCGTAGCCGGTAGCTCGGCGGTGATCTGCCTGCTGGATGCCCCCGATCTGCCCGGCAGCACCACGCCCGGCCAGGCCCCCGACCCGGTGAACCAGGTACGGGCAGTGGATGCCCTGATCGAAGGCATGCAGGGCGCCGGCATCCGTAGGTTGATGCTGGTGGGGGAGTTCAGCGTTCTCGACAACCCGCCCTCCAGCACCAGCCTGCCTCACCATGCCGCGCAGGAAATCCTCGATGCACTGCGCAGCAGCGCGCTGGACTGGACCCTGATCAACGCGCCGCGGGGCGTGGCCGGGCTGGGTATCGAGCATTTCAACCAGGTTGGCGACAGCCTCGAGCCGGGGCTTGCCGAGCCGCTGCGACGGCTCAACGGCGTGGCAATCGGCATCAGCGACGAGCTGCGCCTGAATCTGCACCTGCGCGAGCATGTGAGTTTCATCGCCACCCAACCCCAGGCCGCCACCTAGCGGGCAATGGACGGCAGCGCCAGCCCCTTGAGGCTCTGGGCGCTGCCGGCCTGCTCGCTCATCAGCCAGTCGACGAAACGCTGGATCAGCGGGCCGCGGCGCTTGCGCTGGGGCAGCACCACGTAATAGCCGTAGGCGGACAGCGCGCTCTCGGCGATGGGCCGGCACAGCAGGCCCTGCTCCAGCAGGTCATCCACCAGGTGACGCCAGCCGATGGCCACGCCCTGGCCGCCGATGGCTGCCTGGATCAGCAGGGTGTAATTGTCGAAGCGCAATTGCCCTGGGGCCGGCGCACCCGCAAGGCCCAGCTCGCGAAATACCCCGCTCCAGTCGAACCAGTGGTTGCTGCCTTCACCCCGCAGGTGCAGCAGCGGCAGTTCCAGCAGGGAAGGGGCGGGCAGCGGCGCAACGCGGTCCTTGAGCAGCAGCGGGCTGCACACCGGAAACACTTCTTCGCTGAACAGCCAGTGGCTTTCCCCCTGCCTGAAGCGCCCGTCGCCGAACAGCACCGCCACGTCGATATCGCTGCGCAGCATGCTGTGGCTGCGCTCGCTGGTGACCAGGCTCACATCCACCTGGGGGTTGGCCTCATGAAAGCGATGCAGGCGGGGCATCAGCCAATAGGCGGCGAAAGCGAAATCCGTGGCCACCTGCAGCACCTCATGCTGATGCTGCTGGCTGAGGGCGCTGAGGCCGGCATCGATGCTCTGCAGGCCGGCCTGGACCTGATCCAGCAACAAGGCTGCAGACTCGGTGAGCTCGATGCCCCGGTAGATGCGGTCGAACAGGCGCACCCCCAGCTGTTCCTCCAGGCGCTTGATCTGCTGACTGATAGCCGGCTGGGTGGTGCCCAGTTCCACCGCCGCGGCGGTGAAGCTGCGCAGGCGCGCGGCTGCTTCGAACACTCGGAGCAGGTCCAGGGACAGGTCGCCAAGGGCTTCATACATAAGCTTTGCTTATCCTAGTCATTGCTGTACATGGGCTTTACCACCAACGGCATGGGATCCATGCTCGATTGCAGCACTTTCGCATAACCATCGACTATGGAATGCCGCGAATCCATGAAGCGCAAGAACATTCTTTTCATCATGGCCGATCAGATGGCCGCCCCCTTGCTGCCGTTCTACGGATCCTCGCCGATCAAGCTGCCTCACCTCAGCCGGCTGGCCGCCCAGGGCGTGGTCTTCGACGCCGCCTACTGCAACAGCCCCTTGTGCGCACCCTCGCGCTTCACTTTGGTCAGCGGCCAGTTGCCCAGCCGGATCGGCGCCTACGACAACGCCGCGGATTTCCCCGCCGACGTGCCTACCTACGCCCACTACCTGCGGCGCCTGGGCTACCGCACTGCGCTCTCGGGCAAGATGCACTTCTGCGGCCCGGACCAGTTGCACGGTTATGAAGAGCGCCTGACCAGCGATATCTACCCCGCCGACTATGGCTGGGCGGTGAACTGGGACCAGCCCGATGTGCGCCCCAGCTGGTACCACAACATGTCCTCGGTACTGCAGGCCGGCCCCTGTGTACGCACCAACCAGCTGGATTTCGACGAGGAGGTGGTGTTCAAGGCCCAGCAATACCTGTTCGACCATGTGCGCGAGGCCGGCGACCAGCCGTTCTGCCTCACCGTCTCCATGACCCACCCCCACGATCCGTACACCATTCCCAGGGCCTTCTGGGACCTGTACCGCGACGACCAGATTCCACTGCCGCAGACCCCGCCCCAAAGCGAGCTGGATCCGCATTCCCAGCGCCTGCTCAAGGTCTACGACCTGTGGGACAAGCCCTTGCCTGTGGATAAGATCCGCGACGCGCGCCGCGCCTACTTCGGCGCCTGCAGCTACATCGACAGCAACGTCGGCAAGCTGCTGCAGACCCTGGAAGACACCGGGCTGGCGGACGACACGCTGATCGTGTTTTCCGGCGACCACGGCGACATGCTCGGCGAGCGCGGCCTCTGGTACAAAATGCACTGGTTTGAAATGGCCGCCCGGGTACCGCTGCTGATCTGTGCACCGGGGCAGTTCACTGCCGGCCGGGTCAGCGCCGCTGTCTCCACCGCCGACCTGCTGCCGACCCTGGTAGAGCTGGCCGGCGGCCGGGTCGAGCCCGACCTGCCGCTGGATGGCCGCTCCCTGGTCCCGCACTTGCAAGGGCAGGGCGGGCACGACGAGGTGTTCGGCGAATACATGGCCGAAGGCACCATCGGCCCGCTGATGATGATTCGCCGCGGGGCCTACAAGTTCATCTACAGCGAAGACGACCCCTGCCTACTCTTCGACCTGCACCACGACCCGCAAGAGCGCTTCGACCTTGGCCAGTCGCCCGAGCATCGGCCGCTGTTCGCCGCGTTCCTGGCAGAGGCCCGGGCCAAGTGGGACATTCCGCGCATTCACCAACAGGTCCTGGCCAGCCAGCGCCGCCGCCGGCTGGTGGCCGAGGCGCTGAGCCGGGGCGAACTCAAGAGCTGGGACCACCAGCCGCTGGTAGACGCCAGCCAGCAGTACATGCGCAACCACATCGACCTCGATGACCTGGAGCGCAAGGCCCGTTATCCACAACCCTGCCAAAACCAATAAAACGTAAGGGGAAAAGCATGCAAAGGTTATCCACAGCACTGACGCTCGGGCTTCTGGCCCTGGGCAGCGCATCCGCTTGGGCCGACTCGTGCGAGACCGTGAAGATGGCCGACCCGGGGTGGAGCGATATCGCCGCCACCAATGCCATCACCGGCTTCCTGCTGGACGGCATGGGCTACAAGGCGAAGATCGACACCCTGGCCGTGCCCATCACCTTCGGGGGTCTGAAGGATGGCCGGGTGGATGTATTCCTGGGTAACTGGATGCCGGCGCAGCAAGGCTTCCATGACAAGTTCGTGGCCAATGGCGACGTCACCCAGCTGGCCAAGAACCTGGAAGGGACCGAGTTCACGCTGGCGGTGCCGGACTATGTGTGGGAGGCCGGAGTGCATGATTTTGCCGACCTGGACAAGTTCGCCGACAAGTTCGACAAAAAGCTCTACGGCATCGGCTCCGGCGCGCCGGCCAACCTGTCACTGCAGGAAATCATCAAGAGCAACCAGTTCAACCTGGGCCAGTGGAAGCTGATCGAGTCCAGTGAACAGGCAATGCTCGCCGAAGTGTCCCGGGCCACGAAAAAGCAGCGCTTCATCACCTTCCTCGGCTGGACCCCACACCCGATGAACGTGCAGTTGAAGATGCGCTACCTGACCGGCGGCGAGAAGTACTTCGGCGCCAGCGGCAGCGTCTACACCCTGACCCGCAAGGGTTATGCACAGGCTTGCCCGAACGTCGGCAAACTGCTGGGCAACCTGCGGTTCACCCAGGAGATGGAGAACAGCATCATGGCCGCGGTGGTCAACAGCAAACTCAGCAACACCGAGGCCGCCAAGGCCTGGATCAAGGCCCACCCGGCAGTGCTGGAGCAATGGCTGGAGGGAGTGCGAACCATTGATGACAAAGAGGCCCTGGCAGCGGTGAAGAGCAGGTTGTAGCCCGAGGTGCGCCGGCCATTCGCCGGCAAGCCGGCTCCTGCACCCAAAGCCTGGCAATGCTTTACCCTGGCCCACCGAATCAACCCACCCGTGAGGAACCATGGCCTGGCCCGACCGCCAATCTCTCCTGCCTTTGCTGAGCTGGCTGCCGCGCCAGACCCTGGCCAGCGTCGGCCGTGACCTGCTGGTGGGCCTGAGCGGCGCTATCCTCGCTCTGCCGCAATCCATCGCCTATGCCCTGATCGCCGGCCTGCCCCCGGAGTACGGGCTGTACGCGGCCATAGTCCCGGTGCTGATCGCCTGCCTGTGGGGTTCATCGTGGCACCTGATCTGCGGCCCCACGGCGGCGATTTCCATCGTTCTCTATGCCAGCGTCAGCCCCCTGGCAGTGCCGGCCTCCGAGGACTACATCACCCTGATCCTGCTCCTGACGCTGTTGGCCGGGGTCTTCCAGTGGCTGCTGGGAATGCTGCGCTTCGGCGCCCTGGTGAACTTCGTCTCGCACTCGGTGGTGCTGGGCTTCACCCTCGGCGCGGCGGTGGTCATCGCCCTGGGCCAGTTGCCCAACCTGCTGGGGCTGGAACTGCCGAACCAGGCCACTGCCCTCAACAGCCTCAGCCAGTTGCTGCAGCACCTGGGCGAGGTGGACCGGCCTTCGCTGCTGCTGGGGCTGGGCACCCTGGCGCTGGGGGTCGCCTTCAAGCTGCTGGCGCCGCGCTGGCCCGGCCTGCTGCTGAGCCTGGTGTTCAGTGCCCTGGTGGTATGGCTGCTGCCAGGGGTGTTTGGCCATGTGCAACTGGTCAGCGCCTTCGTCGGCCGGCTGCCGCCGTTTAGCCCATTGCCCCTGGACCTGGAACTGATCCTGCGATTGCTGCCCAGCGCAGTGGCGGTGGGCATGCTCGGGCTGGTCACCAGCCTGTCGATTGCCCGCTCGCTGTCAGCACGTTCGGAACAGTTGCTGGACGCCAACCAGGAAGTCCGCGCCCAAGGCCTGTCGAACATGGTCGGGGCGTTTTTCTCCGGCTACCTGTCCTCGGGCTCCTTCACCCGCTCCGGGTTGAGCTACGAGGCCGGCGCTTGCTCGCCCCTGGCCGGGGTGTTCTCGGCGCTGTGGGTGGCGCTGTTCGCCGTGGCCGGCGCCGGGCTGATCGCCCATATCCCGATCCCGGCCATGGCCGGCAGCATCCTGCTGATCTGCTGGGGGCTGGTGGACCACCGGGGCATTCGCGCGCTGTTCCGGGTCAGCCGCGCCGAGTTCGTGGTGATGAGCCTGACCTGCGTCGCCACCCTGCTCCTGGAGTTGCAGACCGCGATCTATGCCGGGGTCCTGGCGTCGCTGTTCTTCTACCTCAAGCGCACTTCGCAACCGCGGGTGCAGCAGTCCAGCGAAGGCGATGAAGACATCCTGCGGGTCGGCGGTTCGATTTTCTTCGGCGCCAGCCATTACCTGCAGGTGCGCATGCAGCGCTGCCACGCGCCCAGGCTGGTGATCGACGCACGGCAGATCAACTTTATCGACTATTCAGGGGTGGAGATGCTGCACCAGGAAGCACGCCGCCTCAGGCGCCAGGGGCGCAGCCTGATCCTGCGCCGGGCACGGCAGGCGGTGAAAGAAGAGTTGATCAAGCTCGAAGGCCCGGAACGCTGTCCGATCCACTTCGAAGACTGACCCCCATCCGTAGGAGCCGGCTTGCCGGCGAAGAGGCCCTTGGACCTGGCGCTAGTCTTGAAGCCGCCTTCGCTGGCAAGCCAGCTCCTACGGGGGGTTACAGGGCCAGCTGGCGACGCAGTTCAGCCAGCACCGGGGCACTGTCGGGGCGCACGCCGCGCCACAGGTAGAAGGCTTCCGCCGCTTGCTCGGCCAGCATGCCCAGGCCATCCAGCACCAGGGCCGCGCCCTGTTCACTGGCCCAGCGGCAGAACGGTGTCGGCTCCTTGGCGTACATCATGTCGTAGCACACGGTCTTGCCCGCCTCGATCAGGCTGCCGGCAATCGGCGGCAGCTCGCCCGAAAGGCTGGCGGAGGTGGCATTGATGATCAGGTCCACCGACTCCTGCAGCCAGTCGAAGCCGCTGGCCGATACCGGCCCCAGGTCGGCGAACAACTCCGCCAGCAGCTCAGCCTTTTCCACGGTGCGATTGGCGATCACCAAGGCCTCCGGCTGCTCGGCCAGCAACGGCTCCAGGGCACCACGGACCGCGCCGCCAGCCCCCAGCACAAGGATGCGCTTGCCCTTGAGGCTGACCCCGGCGTTCACCTTCAGGTCGCGCACCAGCCCGGCGCCGTCGGTGTTGTCCCCCAGCAGGCGGCCGTCGGCCTGCTTGCTCAGGGTGTTCACCGCGCCGGCGCGCTGGGCCCGTTCGGTCAGGCTGTCGCACAGGCGATAGGCCTCTTCCTTGAACGGCACCGTGACATTGGCCCCACGCCCGTGGGCGAAGAAACTGCGAGCGGTGCCGGCGAAGTCATCCAGGGGCGCCAGCAGGGTGTTGTACTCCAGCTGCTGGCCGGTCTGCTGGGCGAACAGCCGATGGATCAGCGGCGACTTGCTGTGGCCGATCGGGTTACCAAAGACAACGTACTGATCCATCTCTCATCCCATTTGCTCAACACAGGGGTAGGAACCGCATCCGCCTGAAGGCCTTTTCGCCGGCAAGCCGGCTTCTACACAGTGGCGTGCGGTTTAGTTGCTGGCTGCCAGCCAGTCGCGATCCTGCAGGAAGTATTCGGTCAGGCGCGCTTCTTCGCTGCCCGGCTCGGCCTTCCAGTCATAGCCCCAGCGCACTTGTGGCGGCAGCGACATGAGGATCGACTCGGTGCGCCCGCCCGATTGCAGGCCGAACAGGGTGCCACGGTCGTAGACCAGGTTGAACTCCACGTAGCGGCCCCGGCGGAATTCCTGGAATTCCCGCTGCTGCGCGGTGTAGGCCGCGGCCTTGCGGCGCTGGACGATGGGCAGGTAGGCCTCGATGTAGGCGTCGCCGATGGCGCGCATGAAGGCGAAACTGGTGTCGAAGTCCCATTCGTTCAGATCGTCGAAGAACAGGCCGCCGATGCCCCGCGGTTCATTGCGGTGCTTGATGTGGAAATAGCTGTCGCACCAGGCCTTGTAGCGCGGGTAGACATCGGCACCGAAGGGCGCGCAGGCCCGCTCGGCAACCCGGTGCCAGTGCACGCAGTCATCGATGTTGCCGTAGTAGGGGGTCAGGTCGAAACCGCCGCCGAACCACCAGACCGGCTCTTCGCCTTCCTTCTCGGCGATGAAGAACCGCACGTTGGCGTGGGAAGTCGGCACATGGGGGTTGTGCGGGTGGATCACCAGGGACACGCCCAGGGCCTCGAAGCCACGGCCGGCCAGCTCGGGCCGGTGGGCACTGGCCGATGGCGGCAGGCCGCTGCCGAATACATGGGAGAAGTTCACCCCACCCTTTTCGATCACTGCACCGTCGCCGATCACCCGGGTACGCCCGCCACCACCGGCAGGCCGGGTCCAGGCGTCCTCGATGAAGCGTGCGCCACCGTCTTCGGTTTCCAGTGCAGCGCAAATGCGGTCTTGCAGGTCGAGCAGGTAGGCTTTCACGGCCTCGGTGCGGGTAGTCATGGCATCACCTTGAATCGGGCAAAGCTACGCGGCGCTAGGGATGGAGCACGGGCCGGCGCAAATGGGCGCGTAGCATAACACCGCGCCGGGGCGCTCCGCAGTTGACGAAGGTCAAGCAGAGGAGTCCGATAGAGCACTTTCACGACACGTCCGAGGAGAGAATGCAGATGGCCAAACGTATCCAGTTCCGCGCCCATGGCGGCCCCGAAGTGCTCGAATATGTGGATTACCAACCGGCGGAACCGGGCCCGCAACAGGTTCGCGTCAGCAACAAGGCCATCGGCCTGAACTTCATCGACACCTATTTCCGCAGCGGTCTCTACGCACCGCCCGCCCTGCCTTCAGGCCTGGGGGCCGAAGGCGCGGGCGTGGTCGAGGCCGTAGGCAGTGCCGTGACCCGTTTCAAGGTCGGCGACCGCGTGGCTTACGGCAGCGGCCCACTGGGGGCCTACAGCGATGTGCATGTGCTGCCCGAAGCCAACCTGGTACGCCTGCCGGACGCCATCAGCTTCGAACAGGCCGCCGGGGTCATGCTCAAGGGCCTGACCGTGCAGTACCTGCTGCGCCAGACCTATGAACTCCAGGGCGGCGAAACCGTGCTGTTCCACGCCGCTGCCGGCGGTGTCGGCTCCCTGGCCTGCCAGTGGGCCAAGGCCCTCGGGGTAAAGCTGATCGGCACCGTCAGCTCGCCGGAAAAGGCCGCCATCGCCAAGGCCCTGGGCGCCTGGGAAACCATCGACTACAGCCATGAAGACGTGGCCCAGCGAGTGCTGGAACTGACCGGCGGGAAGAAGTGCCCGGTGGTCTACGACGGCGTGGGCAAGGACACCTGGCTGACCTCCCTGGATTGCCTGGCCCCACGCGGGCTGATGGTCAGCTTCGGCAACGCATCTGGCGCAGTGGACGGGGTCAACCTGGGGATTCTCTCGGCCAAGGGCTCGCTGTACGTGACCCGGCCGACCCTGGCCAGCTACGCCAACAATGCCGAGAACCTGCAGCGCATGGCCGACGACCTGTTCGGCATGATTGCCAGCGGCAAGCTGAAGATCGAGATTGGCCAGCGCTTCGCCCTGGCGGATGCGGCCAAGGCCCATATCGAACTGTCGGCGCGACGCACGACTGGCTCGACTGTGCTGCTGCCTTGAACGCCTTCGCCGGCAAGCCGGTTCCTACCGAGTATCGTAGGAGCCGACTTGCCGGCGAAGCGCTTCAGGAGGGCCGAACTACCTTGCCGGTAGCCAGGTCACGGATCAGGCTCGGGTTCTTGCGCCCGCCCAGGCTGCCACTGAGGACCAGATCCAGTTGCCCACGGAAATACTGCTCGATGCGCAGCCGCGTGCGCGCCGCCGGGCGCCCCTGGGGGTTGGCCGAGGTGGAAATCAGCGGGCCCACCAGGGAGCACAGTTCACGCACCAGCGGATGGTCGCTGACCCGCAGCGCCACCGTGTCATGGACCCCGGTGACCCACTCGGGCAACAGGTTCTGATGGGGCACCAGCCAGGTATTGGGCCCCGGCCAGGTGCTGGACATGCGATCGATCCAGGTGTCCGGGAAGTCCTCGAAGAGGAAATCGAACTGATGGATGTTGTCAGCGATCAGGATCAGGCCCTTGTCCACCGACCGTGACTTGATCGCCAGCAGGCGATCCACCGCCTCTTCATTCCACGGATCGCACCCCAGGCCCCAGACCGCTTCGGTTGGATAGGCAATCACCGCCCCTGCGCGAATCTCTCGTGCGGCTTGCTGCACGCGCCAACTGCTGACCATTGCCGACTCTCCAGATAAAAGCTGTGCGCAGTTTACCGATCCTGCTTATAAAACCTAGCTCAGACGCGCATACCAACGCCCATTTTCATGGACCGCACTGCCTTCGATCTCCAGCTCGGTCAGGGCCGCCAGCACCCGGGGCAGGGGCCAGCCGCTGGCGCTGGCCAAGGCTTCGCTGCTGTGGGGCGCCGCATGCAGCAAGGCCAGCAACGGGTGGGTACAGGCCGCTGTCGGCAGCGAGGCGCTGGGCGGCAGGTTCTGCCAGCCGGCCAGGGTCTCCAGGATGTGCTGCACGCTTTCCACCAGCACCGCGCCGTCGCGGATCAACTGGTGGCAGCCCCGGGCACCGGGGTGGTGGATAGAACCGGGGATGGCATACACCTCGCGGCCTTGCTCCGCCGCCAGCCGCGCGGTAATCAGCGAACCGCTGGCGACGCTGGCCTCCACCACCAGCACGCCCAGGGCCAGGCCACTGATGATTCGATTGCGCCGGGGGAAGTGTTCCGCACGCGCCGGGGTATCCAGAGGGAACTCGGAAACCACCGCGCTGCCCTGGTCGATCATGGCCCTGGCCAGGGCCCGGTGCCGCTGTGGATAAAAATTTTCCAGGCCAGTGCCCAGCACGCCCACGGTGCGCCCGCCAACATCCAGGGCCGCCTGATGGGCAGCGCCATCGACGCCCAGGGCCAGACCGCTGGTGATGACAAAACCGGCACGGGCCAAGCTGCGGGAAAAGGCCCCGGCGGTGTCCAGCCCCGGTCGCGATGCGCGACGGCTGCCCACCATCGCCAACTGCGGCCGTTCGAGAATCGAGGGGTCGCCGGCCACGAACAGCAGCGGTGGCGCATCCTCGAGTTGCGCCAGCAAGGGCGGGTAGCCGGGCTGGTCCCACATGAGCAAATGCTGGGCCTGGCTATCTATCCAGGCCAATGCGCGACGGGCGCCGTCGCGCACCTGGGGGCTGCGCCGGGCCTCGCTGCAGGCCGGCGGCAGGTCCAGGGAACGCCAGGCACTGGCCGGGGCACTGAGTGCTTTAGAAGCGCAACCGAATGCCTGAAGCAGGCGCTGAAAACGCATCGGCCCGAGTTCGGGCAGGACGTGCAAGCGCAATCGAGCTTCCAGTTCTGCCGGGGAAATGCTGCCGCTCATCGAGTTCGACATGGATCATCCTTGATCGTCAGGGCTCCAGCCTGAGCTGGAACAAGCTGTGGATAACTCTGTTGGTAACTTGTTGAGGAAAGATCTCCCTCAGGGGTTGCGGACCTTGTCCAGCACCGCCAGCGAACGCGTGGCCTTGAGTACCAATCCGTAGCTGAGCCTGTCGTAGCTGCGGAACACCATCAGCCAGCCGGCCGCCTCGTCGGGGATTTTCAGCGGCTCGCCGGTTTGCCGGTCGCGCACGGTTTCACCGGTCTTGATCACCGCCAGTACGTTGCCCTCCAGCAGGCCGTCGCGGCGCCCGCGGTTGAGGGTCACCACATCCAGGGCGCCGATCTGGGTGACCCCTCGGGGCACGTCGATGATCAGCCCTTCCACCGGCCGTTGCGGGGCACTGGGGCTGAAGGAGCCCGGCAACCCCGAAGTATCGGCGGCCAGCAAGCGATCACCCAGGCGCACTTCCTGGTTGCTGCTCTGCAAGGCGAGGGTGGCCAGGTCACCTTCGCTCGCCACCACCCGGGCGCTGCCGATGGCGTCGGCGTTGACCCCCAGCAGTTCCTGGCTCAGGGGGTCGCGGTAGACCTTGCCCTGGCGGAACAGCTCATAGACCGGCTGCTCAGGGTCCAGCCGGCCACGGGCGAAAAGCCGGTCGCCCATGCCACCCAGCACCCGCTCGCCCTCGCCGGCCACGATATACGGCGCCTGCTCCAGGGCCCCGGGCTGATCGACGATGCGGTTGTCCAGCAAGAAGCTGCTGATCGCTTGCAGGGGGATGCTCGGAATCGGGGCAGGGGGCAGGCGCCGGGCCTGGGGCGCGAGCTTGACCGTCGGCGGCGCCGCTGGTCGCTCCAGCTGCAGGCGTGGCGGGCCGTCATTGCGCACCAGTTGCAGGCGGTCACCAGGGAAGATCTGCCCGGCGAAGCCCGCCGGCCAGAGCTCGCGCCATTGCCAGGGCTGCTGCAGATACAGGCTGGCGACGCCCCACAAGGTATCACCCGGCTGCACCCGATAGTGCTGTGGATAACTGTCCCGCAGTTGCACCTGGGCCTGGCCGATGGCGGTCCAGCCCGCCAGCAGCAGGGCGAACAGTGATTTCCTCATGGGCTGAATCCCTTTATTATGTGCGTTCGCGTGAAACGCCAGAGCCTGCACGGCTCGCTCCATCCCAGAGCACGTTTTGCACCGGCGGCCCAGGTCCAGAACCTGCGCGGACGCCGACTCCGCCCTTACTTCACACGTGTAGCAATTACGCTTATGGCCATTTTAAACATCCTCGAATTCCCTGATCCGCGCCTGCGCACTATCGCCAAACCAGTGGCCGTAGTGGACGACGAAGTGCGTCAGTTGGTCGACGATATGTTTGAAACAATGTATGAGGCCCCAGGCATCGGTCTGGCGGCGACCCAGGTCAACGTGCACAAACGCGTGGTGGTCATGGACCTGTCCGAAGACCGCAGCGAACCACGGGTGTTCATCAACCCCGAGTTCGAAGCCCTGACCGACGAGATGGACCAGTACCAGGAAGGCTGCCTTTCGGTACCGGGCTTCTACGAAAACGTCGACCGCCCGCAACGGGTCAAGATCAAGGCCCTGGACCGCGACGGCCAGCCCTACGAACTGATCGCCGAAGGTTTGCTCGCCGTGTGCATCCAGCACGAATGCGACCACCTGAACGGCAAGTTGTTCGTCGACTACCTGTCCACGCTCAAGCGTGACCGGATCAAGAAGAAGCTGGAAAAGCAGCATCGCCAGCAGGCTTGATGACCGTCTTGCAAAGGCTTGCTACGGCAAGCCTTTTTCTTTTCCGCATGTTTAACATCGAGAATTCCCATGACTGAGCCACTGCGCATCGTCTTTGCCGGCACCCCCGAATTCGCCGCCGAACACCTCAAGGCCCTGCTCGACAGCCCTTACCAGATCGTTGCGGTCTACACCCAGCCGGACCGTCCGGCGGGGCGCGGGCAGAAGCTGATGCCCAGTCCGGTCAAGCAGCTTGCTCTGGAAAACGACATCCCCGTGCTGCAACCGCCGACCTTGCGCAATGCCGAGGCTCAAGCCGAACTGGCAGCGCTCAAGCCGGACCTGATGGTGGTGGTGGCCTACGGCCTGATCCTGCCCCAGGCGGTGCTGGATATTCCGCGCCTGGGTTGCATCAACAGCCACGCTTCGCTGTTGCCACGCTGGCGCGGTGCCGCGCCGATCCAGCGTGCGGTGCAAGCCGGTGACGCGCAAAGCGGGGTGACCGTGATGCGCATGGAAGCCGGCCTGGATACCGGGCCGATGCTGCTCAAGGTCAGCACCCCGATCAGCGCCGAAGATACCGGCGGCAGCCTCCACGACCGCCTGGCCGAGATGGGCCCGCCCGCAGTGCTGCAAGCCATCGAAGGCCTGGCCGCCGGCACCCTGGAAGGCGAAGTCCAGGACGACAGCCTGGCCACTTACGCCCACAAGCTGAACAAGGACGAGGCGCGCATCGACTGGAGCCGCCCGGCCGTGGAACTGGAGCGCCTGGTGCGGGCCTTCAACCCCTGGCCGATCTGCCACAGCAGCTTGAATGGCGAAGCGCTGAAAGTGCTGGCCGCCACCCTGGCCGAAGGCAAGGGCGCGCCGGGGGAAATCCTCGGCGCCAGCAAGGACGGCCTGATCGTTGCCTGCGGTGAGCAGGCGCTGTGCCTGACCCGCCTGCAAATGCCCGGGGGCAAGGCGCTGAACTTCAGCGACCTGTTCAACAGCCGCCGCGAGAAATTCGCCATCGGCACCCTGCTCGGCCCAGCAGCGGAGGCCCAATGAACCCGCGCCTGGCCGCCGCCAAGGCGCTGACTGCCGTGCTCAACGGCAAGGCCTCGCTCAACAGCTCGCTGCCGATCCAGCTGGACAAGGTCGAGGCCCGTGATCGTGGCTTCACCCAGGACCTGGCCTTCGGCACCGCACGCTGGCAGCCGCGGCTGTCGGCGCTGGCGGCCAAGCTGCTGCAGAAGCCGTTCAAGGCAGCCGACGCCGATGTCGAAGCATTGCTGCTGGTGGGCCTCTATCAGTTGCTCTACACCCGGGTTCCGGCCCACGCCGCCATCGGTGAGACCGTGGGCTGCGCCGACAAGCTGAAAAAGCCCTGGGCCAAGGCTCTGCTCAATGCCGTGCTGCGCCGTGCCCAACGCGAAAGCGAAACGCTGCTGGCTGAGCTTGAGCACGACCCGGTGGTGCGCACCGCGCACCCGCGCTGGTTGCAGAAATCCCTCAAGGCGTTCTGGCCCGAGCAGTGGGAAGCCATCTGCGCCGCCAACAACGCCCACCCGCCGATGATCCTGCGGGTCAACCGCCGGCATCACTCCCGCGATGCCTACCTGAAGCTGTTGAGCGAAGCGGGGGTTGCGGCCAAGGCTTGCGTCTATAGCCAGGACGGCATCGTCCTCGACGAAGCCTTGGATGTACGCAGCCTGCCGGGCTTTGCCGAAGGCTGGCTCAGTGTGCAGGACGAGGCCGCGCAACTGGCCGCCGAGCTGCTGGAACTGGCGCCGGGGCAACGGGTGCTGGACGCCTGCTGCGCCCCGGGCGGCAAGACCTGCCACATCCTCGAAGTGCAACCGGCCCTGGCCGGCGTAGTGGCGGTGGACCTGGAGGCCAAGCGCCTGGTGCGGGTACGGGAAAACCTCGACCGCCTGGGGCTCGACGCCCAATTGATCGCCGCCGATGGCCGCGACACCCAGGCCTGGTGGGACGGCAAGCCGTTCCAACGCATCCTGCTGGACGCTCCCTGCTCGGCCACCGGGGTGATCCGCCGCCATCCGGATATCAAGCTGACCCGCCAGCCCGAAGACATCGCCGCCCTGGCGCAACTGCAAGGCGAACTGCTGGATGCCATGTGGCAGGCCCTGGAAGTGGGCGGCATCCTGCTCTACGCCACCTGCTCGACCCTGCCCACCGAGAACACCGAGGTCATCGAGGCCTTCCTGGCCCGCACCCCGGGTGCTCGTGAATTGGACATCGGCGGCCAACTGGGGCAGCCTGCGGCCGGCCTTAAGCAGCCCCACGGGCGCCAGTTGCTGGCGCAAGAAGGCGGCCACGACGGCTTCTACTACGCCAAGCTGATCAAGATTGCCGCCGCACGCGGTTAAACGGTTTTAAGGGAGTGACTGGATGAAGATCATCATCCTCGGCGCCGGGCAAGTGGGTGGCACGCTGGCGGAACACCTGGCCAGCGAAGCCAACGATATCACCGTGGTCGACACCGACGGCGAACGCCTGCGCGACCTCGGCGACCGCCTGGACATCCGCACCGTGCAGGGCCGCGCCTCGTTCCCGACGGTGCTGCGCCAGGCCGGCGCCGACGACGCCGACATGCTGGTGGCGGTAACCAACAGCGACGAGACCAACATGGTCGCCTGCCAGGTGGCCCACACCCTGTTCCACACCCCGACCAAGATCGCCCGGGTGCGCGAAGCCGCCTACCTGACCCGCGCCGGGCTGTTCGACAACGATGCGATCCCGGTGGACGTGCTGATCAGCCCCGAGCAGGTGGTGACCAACTACATCAAGCGCCTGATCGAGCACCCCGGTGCGCTGCAGGTGATCGACTTCGCCGAAGGCAAGGCGCAACTGGTGGCGGTCAAGGCCTACTACGGTGGCCCGCTGGTGGGCCAGCAACTGCGCCAGCTGCGCGAGCACATGCCCAACGTCGACACCCGGGTGGCGGCGATCTTCCGTCGCGACCGGCCGATCATGCCCAAGGGCGATACGGTGATCGAGGCCGACGACGAAGTGTTCTTCATCGCCGCCAAGGCCCACATCCGCGCGGTGATGAGCGAGATGCGCCGCCTGGAGGAATCCTACAAGCGCATCGTCATCGCCGGTGGCGGGCAGATCGGCGAGCGCCTGGCCGAGGCCATCGAAAGCCGCTACCAGGTGAAGATCATCGAGATGAACCCGGCCCGCTGCCGCTACCTCTCCGACACCCTGGACAGCACCGTGGTGCTGCAGGGCAGCGCCTCGGACCGCGACCTGCTGCTGGAAGAGAACATCGCCGACGCCGATATCTTCCTGGCCCTGACCAATGACGACGAAGCCAACATCATGTCCTCGCTGCTGGCCAAGCGCCTGGGAGCGAAGAAGGTGATGACCATCATCAACAACCCGGCCTACGTCGACCTGATCCAGGGTGGCGACATCGACATCGCCATCAGCCCGCAGCTGGCCACCATCGGCACGCTGCTGGCCCACGTGCGCCGCGGCGATATCGTCAGCGTGCACTCCCTGCGCCGGGGCGCGGCGGAAGCCATCGAGGCCATCGCCCACGGCGACGCCAAGTCGAGCAAGGTGATCGGCCGTGCCATCGAGAACATCGGCCTGCCGCCGGGCACCACCATCGGCGCGATCATTCGCGACGAAGAAGTACTGATCGCCCACGACGACACGGTGATCGAAGCCGGCGACCACGTGATCCTGTTCCTTGTGGATAAAAAACACATCCGCGACGTGGAGAAACTGTTCCACGTCGGCCTGAGCTTCTTCTGATCAACAACTCTGTAGCCGCTGCCGAAGGCTGCGATCGACTGCGCAGCAGGCGCTGCCCTTGCGAAGGCTGTACGGGCCTGATCGCAGGCTACATGAGCCCACAGGAGTGACAACGATGCTTGAATCCCTGGAAAAAATGCTCGCCAAGGGTGTGGATAACGCCCTGCTGCGCTTCGGCCTGGGCAAGGGTTACCTGGATCAGGGCGATTTCGCCAAGGCCGCCGAGCACCTGCAACGTTGCGTGGCCTTCGACCCCAAGTATTCCGCGGCGTGGAAGTTGCTGGGCAAGGCCTGCCAGGGGCAGGGCGACCTGCCGGCAGCGCGCCAGGCCTGGGAACAGGGCCTGGAAGCGGCCCGGGGCCACGGCGACAAGCAGGCGGAAAAGGAAATGACGGTGTTCCTGAAAAAACTCGACCGCCAGTCTCAAGGCTGACCCCACCCCTCCTCGGTAGCCGCTGCTGCAGGCTGCGAACGAGCTGGGCGGCACTCCGATGCACTGCTCGCTAGCTCTGAAGACCCGCACAGGCTCGACAAGAGAGCGCCAAGCAAGGCCCTTCGGTCCTTTTCGCAGCCTCGCAGGCTCGGCAGCGGCTACAGAGCGATTTCACAGGTAGCGCAGGGCGATCCCTTCCGCGTCCACTTGCACCACTTCCATGCGCACCCGCGGCGCCGTCACCGGCAGGCCCTGGACCTGGCCGTAGACCACCGCGCCCTTGGGCAGTCTTGCCAGGGCCGGGCTCTGTACATAGACGCCGCTGGCGGACAGGTTGCGGGTCTGCCCCAGGCATTCGCCGATGCTTTCGTGGGAAATCTTGATGCGGAACGACTTGCGATGATCGGACATCTTCTGCGCCCTTGTTCGGTGTGCTGTGGATAACTCCCGGTGCGGGGTTATCCACAGATCGTGCCAGTTCCATCAGTACCAGCGCGCCTCGCCAGGCGGGCGCTTCTTGAAGCGTTTCATGCTCCACATGTACTGGCTCGGATAGGCCCCCACATAACGCTCGACCACCTTGCTCATGGCCGCGCAGGAGGTTTCGGTATCGGTGCTGTACATGTCTTCCGGCGCCGCTTCGAGGATCACCTTGTAGCCCGAGCCGTCGGGCAGGCGCAGGGCATGGAGGAACACGCCGACCGCCTTGCCGCCGGCCAGCATGTTCGGCACGAACTTGCTGGTCAGGGCCTGGGTGGCGAAGAAGGGCACGAAGATCCCGGCGGACTCGGCCGGTTCCGGGTCGGCGGGGATGCCCACTGCCCCCCCTTTGCGCACTTCCTTGATGACGCTGAGGATGCCTTCCTTGGTGGAAGCCGCCACGCGGTTGCCCAGTTGCACCCGCTGCTTGCGCAGCAGTTCGTCCACTGCCTTGAGCTTGGGCGGACGGTAGAAAATGATCGGTTTGCACTGGCTGCAATAGAAGTGGTTGAGCACTTCCCAGTTGCCCAGGTGGCTGGTAATGCCAACCACGCCCTTGCCCGAGGCCAGGGCGTCCTTGAGCACTTCCAGGCCCTCGACTTCACGCACCAGGGCAATGGAACGCTCGGCCGGCCAGATCCAGGCGCAGGCGCTTTCGGTCAGGGACTTGCCGATGTCCTTCAGGCTCTGGCCTACCAGGCGCTCGCGTTCCGCCGGGTCCATCTGTGGAAAACACTTGGCCAGGTTGATGCGCACCACCTCGCGGGAACGATTGGGCGTCTTCCACATGATCCAGCCGATGGCTGCGCCGACCGCCTGCACCGCGCGCCAGGGCAGCAGGGCAAACAACCGCAGAGCACCCACCAGCAGGGCGCCTTTGAACTTATCCACAAATGACTCCTGATCTTGGTCATGAAGCGTGTCGCCAGCCGGCTATTCTAACCGCGCATCGGCCAGGATGGCGTACCGATCACAGTCCAGGGTGTGGTCCATGACCATCCCCGAGGCCTGCATCAGCGCATAACAGATGGTCGGGCCGACGAAAGTGAAGCCGGCCTTGCGCAGGCCGCGGCTCATGGCTTCGGCCTCCGGCGTCACCGCCGGCACTTCGCTGCGGTCCTTGAAATGGTTGATCTTCGGCACACCACCGACGAAGGCCCAGAGAAAGGCCACCGGGTCTTCCAGCTCCAGCCAGGCCTGGGCATTGCGCCGCGCGGCGTTGAGCTTGAGGCGGTTGCGGATGATGCCCGGGTCCTGCATCAGGTCGTCGATCTCGGCATCGCTCATCTGCGCAACGCGCTGCACATCGAAGCCGAACAGCACCTGGCGATAGTGCTCGCGCTTCTTCAGCACGGTGATCCATGACAGCCCGGCCTGGAACCCTTCGAGCAATAACAACTCGAACAAGCGCTGCCCATCGCGCAGCGGCACGCCCCACTCCTGATCGTGATAAGCCATGTACAGCGGATCTTCGGAACACCAAAAGCAGCGTGGCATAAGGCTCCAGGGGGCGTGCGCAGGACTGAATCGGGTATACTCCCGCTCCTTAAATCGCAGCCCAAGTAACAGGTGAATTTCGTGAGCCAGCCTACGCCAGCCGTGCGTACCTTCCAAGACTTGATCCTCGCCCTCCAGCAGTACTGGGCCGAGCAAGGTTGTGTGGTACTTCAGCCCTACGATATGGAAGTAGGCGCCGGCACTTTCCACACCGCTACCTTCCTGCGGGCCATCGGCCCGGAAACCTGGAACGCCGCTTATGTGCAGCCCAGTCGTCGCCCGACTGACGGCCGCTACGGCGAAAACCCCAACCGCCTGCAGCACTACTATCAGTTCCAAGTGGTCTTGAAGCCCAACCCGGAGAACTTCCAGGAGCTGTACCTGGGTTCCCTGAAGCACGTGGGCCTGGACCCGCTGGTGCACGACATCCGCTTCGTCGAGGACAACTGGGAATCGCCGACCCTGGGCGCCTGGGGCCTGGGCTGGGAAGTCTGGCTCAACGGCATGGAAGTGACTCAGTTCACCTACTTCCAGCAAGCCGGTGGCATCGAGTGCTACCCGGTGACCGGTGAAATCACCTATGGCCTGGAACGCCTGGCCATGTACCTGCAGGGCGTGGATTCGGTATACGACCTGGTGTGGGCCGACGGCCCGTTCGGCAAGGTCACCTATGGCGATGTGTTCCACCAGAACGAAGTGGAGCAGTCGACCTACAACTTCGAACACGCCAACGTCGAGAAGCTGTTCGAACTGTTCGATTTCTACGAAAGCGAAGCCAAGCGCCTGATCGAGCTGGATCAGCCACTGCCGCTGCCGAGCTATGAAATGGTCCTCAAGGCCTCGCACACCTTCAACCTGCTGGATGCACGCCGGGCAATCTCGGTCACCGCACGCCAGCAGTACATCCTGCGTGTGCGCACCCTGGCGCGTTCCGTTGCGCAAGCCTACCTGCTGGCCCGTGCCAAGCTGGGCTTCCCGATGGCAACCCCGGACCTGCGTGATGAAGTGTTGGCTAAGTTGGAGGCGGCACAATGAGTGCGCAAGATTTTCTGGTTGAACTGGGCACTGAAGAACTGCCACCCAAAGCCCTGAACACCCTGGCCGAAGCCTTTCTGGCCGGCATCGAAAAAGGCCTGCAGAGCGCCGGCCTGAGCTTCCAGGCCAAGCACGTATACGCCGCGCCACGGCGCCTGGCGGTGCTGATCACCCAACTGGCCACCCAGCAGCCGGATCGCAGCATCAACCTCGACGGCCCGCCACGCCAGGCAGCCTTCGATGCTGAAGGCAACCCGACCCAGGCGGCCCTCGGCTTTGCCAAGAAGTGCGGCGTCGAACTCAGCGAGATCGACCAGAGCGGCCCGAAACTGCGCTACAGCCAGAGCATCAAGGGCAAGCCGACCGCCAGCCTGCTGCCAACCATCGTCGAAGATTCGCTGAACGACCTGCCGATTCCCAAGCGCATGCGCTGGGCCGCGCGCAAGGAAGAGTTCGTGCGCCCGACTCAATGGCTGGTGATGCTGCTGGGCGATGAGGTCATCGACTGCACCATCCTCGCCCAGAAGGCCGGTCGCGACTCCCGCGGCCACCGATTCCACCACCCGCAAAGCGTGCGCATCACCGCGCCGGCCAACTACCTGGCCGACCTGCGTGCCGCCTACGTGCTGGCCGACGCCAACGAGCGTCGCGAGCTGATCAGCAAGCGCACCGCGGAACTGGCGACCCTGCAGGAAGGCACGGCGATCGTCCCGGCGGACCTGCTGGACGAAGTGACTGCCCTGGTCGAATGGCCGGTGCCACTGGTGTGCTCGTTCGAGGAACGCTTCCTCGAAGTACCCCAGGAAGCCCTGATCACCACCATGCAGGACAACCAGAAGTACTTCTGCCTGCTGGACGTGGACGGCAAGCTGCTGCCGCGCTTCATCACCGTGGCCAACATCGAGAGCAAGGACCCGCGCCAGATCATCGAGGGCAACGAGAAAGTCGTGCGCCCACGCCTGACCGACGCCGAGTTCTTCTTCAAGCAGGACAAGAAGCAGAAGCTCGAAGACTTCAACCTGCGCCTGCAGAACGTGGTGTTCCAGGAAAAACTCGGCAGCGTCTACGACAAGGCCGAGCGGATTTCCAAGCTGGCCGCCTTCATCGCCCCGCGCATTGGCGGCGACGCGCAGCGCGCAGCCCGTGCCGGCCTGCTGTCCAAGTGCGACCTGGCCACCGAGATGGTCGGCGAGTTCCCGGAGATGCAAGGCATCGCCGGCTACTACTACGCCCTCAATGACGGCGAGCCGGAAGATGTGGCCCTGGCCCTGAACGAGCAGTACATGCCACGTGGCGCCGGCGCCGAGCTGCCCAGCACCGTGACCGGTGCCGCCGTGGCCATCGCCGACAAGCTGGACACCCTGGTGGGGATCTTCGGCATCGGCATGCTGCCCACCGGCAGCAAGGACCCCTACGCCCTGCGTCGCGCGGCACTGGGCGTGCTGCGGATCCTGATCGAGAAGAAGTTCGACCTCGACCTGAACGACGCCGTGGCCTTCGCCGTCAGCGCCTTCGGCAGCAAGGTCAAGGCCGCCGGCCTGGCCGACCAGGTGCTGGAGTTCATCTTCGACCGCCTGCGTGCCCGTTACGAAGACGAAGGCGTGGATGTGGCCACCTACCTCTCGGTGCGTGCCCTGAAGCCGGGTTCGGCCCTGGACTTCGACCAGCGCGTGCAAGCCGTGCAGGCCTTCCGCAAGCTGCCGGAAGCCGCCGCCCTGGCTGCGGTGAACAAGCGCGTGTCGAACCTGCTGAGCAAGATCGAAGGCAATGTGCCGACCACCATCGAAGCCAAGTACTTCGACAACGCCAACGAGTTCTCCCTGTACTCGGCGATCCAGCAAGCGGACCAGGCTGTACAGCCCATGGCCGCTGCCCGCCAGTACAGCGAGACCCTGGCCCGCCTGGCTGCCCTGCGCGAGCCGGTGGACGCCTTCTTCGAGGCGGTGATGGTCAATGCCGAGGACGCCAATGTACGGGCCAACCGCTACGCGCTGCTGGCGCGGCTGCGGGGCCTGTTCCTGGGCGTGGCCGACATTTCGGTACTGAGCTGATCAGGTAGGGAACTGCTGTGAAACTGCTGATACTCGATCGTGACGGCGTGATCAATCACGACTCCGATGCCTACATCAAATCGGTGCAGGAGTGGATTCCGCTCCCCGGCGCGATCGAAGCCATTGCGCAGTTGAGCAAGGCCGGCTGGACGGTGGCGATCGCCACCAACCAGTCCGGCATCGCTCGCGGCTACTACGACCTGGCCACCCTCGATGCCATGCACGCGCGCCTGCGCGAACTGGTGGCGGAGCAGGGCGGCGAAGTCGGGCTGATCGTCTATTGCCCCCATGGGCCCGACGAAGGGTGCGCCTGCCGCAAACCGAAACCGGGCATGCTGCGAACCATTGCCGAGCATTACCAGGCAGAACTGACAGGTCTATGGTTTGTCGGTGACAGTCTCGGTGACCTGGAAGCCGCAAAAGCCGTCGACTCTCAGCCAGTATTGGTAAAGACCGGGAAAGGCGAAAAGACTCTGGGGAAAACCCTGCCGGTAGGCACCTTGATTTTTGACGACCTGGCGGCCGTTGCCGCTGAACTTATCCACAATTAGGCCCCTTCTGGCATCCTGACCAAGGACTGTTCGGGAGAGCGCTTTTTAACAGGCGGGCAATGCCCGCAATGGTAAATGCCGCTATGTCGATCCTGCAGGCCATCAGAACCTTTTTCTTTTACCTGCTACTGGGCACCAGTTCCTTGCTGTGGTGCTCCCTGAGCTTTTTTATCGCGCCGTTCCTCCCATTCAAGGCGCGCTATCGCTTTATCAACGTCTACTGGTGTCGCTGCGCGCTGTGGCTGACCAAGGTATTCCTCAATATCCGCGTGGAAGTGAAGGGCGCGGAAAACGTCCCCGAGCGGCCTTGCGTGATCGTTTCCAATCACCAGAGCACCTGGGAAACCTTCTTTCTCTCGGCCTACTTCGAGCCCCTGAGCCAGGTGCTCAAGCGCGAGCTGCTGTATGTGCCGTTTTTCGGCTGGGCCATGGCCATGCTGCGGCCCATCGCCATTGACCGGGACAACCCCAAGGCTGCCCTCAAGCAGGTGGCGAGCAAGGGCGACGAGTTGCTCAAGGACAATGTCTGGGTACTGATTTTCCCTGAAGGCACCCGCGTGCCTTACGGCCAGATCGGCAAGTTTTCCCGCAGCGGCAGCGCCCTGGCGGTGAATGCCGACCTGCCGGTACTGCCGGTGGCCCACAACGCGGGCAAGTTCTGGCCGAAGACCGGCTGGGCCAAGCGCCCCGGCACCATCACCGTGACCATCGGCGCGCCGATGTATGCCGAAGGCAGCGGCCCGCGAGCCATCGCCGAGCTCAATGACCGGGTGGCGGCCTGGAATGAACAGGCTCAACGGGATATGGGCTCATTGCCACCATTGGCCACTTCTACGGATAAGGTTGCTGTATGAGCTTCTGTGGATAACCTGTGTACGACTTTTCCTACAAGGCTTGAAATCGAATTATAAATCACTGATTTATATATATATTTCCCAAGCTCATAAAATGTGGAAAAACGTGCATAAGTTTTTCAGCAGACAAAAAAACCGGCCTTTGAGCCGGTTTTTTTCACCTGGGATATTCCCGGCCCTTCATTCCTCCAGCAAAGGCAGTTCGAGGATGAAGCAAGAGCCCCGACCCACCACGCTCTGGCAACTGATACGGCCCTGATGCCGGTCCACCACCGCCTTGACCATGGACAAGCCCAAGCCCAGGCCATCAATGCCCTTGGCCGAAGCAAAGCGCTGGTACTGGCCGAACAGCTGGGGCAGATCCGCGGCATCGATACCCCGGCCTTCATCGCTGATCTCGCAGCGCAGCCAGCCTGGGGTACAACTGACCCGCACACTCACCCTGGACTCCACCGGGCTGTACTTGATGGCGTTTTCCAGCAGGTTGAACAGCGCCCGGGTCAGTAGCGACTGGTCCGCCAGCACCAGGCCTTCGGCCTCGTCGTCCAGGTCATGCTCCAGGTGAATGTCCTTCAACTGGGCCAGGGTCGTGGCCTGATCGAAGGCGTCCAGCACCAGCATGGCGAACATGCTCGGTTCGAACTGGTAGACCTCCGACTCGGCCTTGGCCAACTGCACGAAGGCCTCGGTCAGAGCCAGGGCCCGGCGTACCTGCTGCTCGATCTGGCCGTACACCTGCCGGGGCGTCGCCGGCTGATGGCGCTGCACATCCAGCAAGGCCAGGATCGCCGAATGGGGCGCGCGCAGATCATGGGACAGAAAGCGCAACAGCACGCTGCGTTGCTGTTCGGCGTCGCGCTCGACGCTGAGGTCGGTGAGGCTCAGCAGCCAGCCAATGGCGGTATCGCTGTCCACCGGCAGCAGCGGCGCCAGTTCCATGCGCAGGCTGCGCTGCTGAACATCACGGAACTCCACCGCCGGCAGTTGTTCCAGCCGGGGGTACAAGGCCGGTTCCGTCAGGCCCGGATAACCCAGGGCAGCCAACTGGGCAATCAGCCCTTCACCCACCAGGGAATGGGCAAACACTTCCCGTGCATTGCGGTTGGCCAGCAGGATCTTGCCGTCGGGGTCGCTGATCAGGGTCGCCACCGGCAGGTACTCCAGGCCATCGGCGATAAAACGCCGGGTGTCCCGGGTGCGGCTCAGGGCCTGCTCCAGAGCGACGATCTGCCCCTGCAGCACATCCCCGGCCGGGGCCTGGCTGCGCCGGCGTTCCGGCAACACCTTGGGCTCGCTGTCCAGGCGCGCCAGTTCCCAGCCGAAGTAGGCCAGGATCACGCTCAGCCGGCGCCAGTTCCAGATCAGGTAGGCCAGCAGCATGCCCAGCAGGCTGGCCACCGGCGACCACCAGTAGCCCAGCCGCAGCATCAATACCGAGCCCGCCAGGCCCAGCCCCATGCAACCCAGGGTTATCCACAGCGCGTGGCGCGGCCGCCACAGCAACAGGCCCAGCAACACAGCGGTCAGGGCCATGGACAGCAGCATCCCCGACCACTGGCCCAGGGCAACCACGCTGCGATGCTGGAGCAGGCCGTTGAGCAGGTTGGCCTGGATCTCCACCCCCGGGGTGGTGCCCTGGCTGCCGGATTGCGGGGTCACGTAGCGGTCCCCCAGCCCCGGGGCCGTGGAGCCCACCAGGATCAGCCGGTCGCGCAGCAGCTCCGGCGGCACTTCGCCCCGCAGCACGCTGACATAGGGCACGCTGGGAAAGCCGGCGTCGGCGCTGATAAAGGGAATGCGCACCGGGTTGGACCGCAGCCACCCCTGGGCCACGCGAGGTTTACCGGGCCCGGGCATATGGGGGAATGCCGGCTCGGCTTCGGTCAGTTGGTACAGCAGCCACGTCAGTTGCGCCCGGGGAGCCAGCACCGGGCCTTCGCGCAGGTACACGCTGCGCACCGTGCCATCGGCATCCGCTTCGGCATTGATATGGCCCAGGCCGCGGGCGCAATTGCGCAGCAGCGGCACCGGCGGGATTTCCTCAATGTCCTGGCCATAGCGGGCAACGCCCTGGCGCAGCACCGGCAGGAACACATTGCCGGCCCGGCACAGGGCGGCAGCCAGGCGGGTGTCGTTTTCCACCGTGCTGCCGGGTTCACTGAGGATCACATCGAACAGCACCCCTTTGGCCTCGGCCGCGCTCAGCCGGTCCAGCAGTTGGCCATGAATGGCCCGCGGCCAGGGCCAACGTCCCAGTTGCTGCAAGCTGTAGTCGTCGATGGTCACCAGCAGGATGCGCGGGTCCACCGGTAGCGGGGTGAAGCGCCGCAGGTTGTCGTAGAACAGATTGTTCAGGGCCAGGCCGTGGCTCAGGGACAACACCGCAGTCAGCGGCAGAAGAATCAGGCTGACCCACAGCCACTCCCGCACCAGCCCGCGGAACAGGCGCTGAGCCTGGGTCGGTTCACGGCCTTCGGCCCGACGGCGCCACACGCTCATGGACGGCCCACCGGAGCGTTATTCAACACGGGTGGTCCTGGGGTAATAAAAGATGTCATAGACCCCGGTTTCGCCTTCCAGGCCGTGCTCATCGAACGCCGAAAGACGCACGTGATAAAAAAATGCCTGCAAGCCGGTGAAGTTGACCTGCGGGGTGCTGGAGAACTGCTCCTGCTTGATGTTCAGGAAGTCCTTGTCGGTGGCGACCTGGGCCCGGTAGCGGCTGGCCCCGGGCAAAGGTTGCAGGATCAGTTGCCAGACGGGCAGGGCACCGGTCTGTCCGGCCTGCCCCAGCAGCCTCGGTGCGGCCAGCAGTTCCACCGGCTTGAGCTCGCCCTGTTTCTGGATCCGCAGCCCCTGGCGCGCCATGACCTGGACTTCACCCGGCACCGGGCCTGCCGGTTTATCCACAGGGCGCTGACGCGTACGCCGCGGTGCCGGCTGCGGCGCGTCCTCTTCGCGATTCACCGCCACCTGGCCATTGAGCACCTCCACCAGGGATTGCTGATCGTCATTGCGTACCCGGAAGTGAGTACCGCGAACCCCCAGCACGCCCACCGGCGTAACGATCTGGAAACGGTCGTGATCACTGGTGCGCTTGATCACGTAGGACTCGATCTGGCCCTGCTCCAGCACAACCTGAGGGATGGCGTACTGGTTATTGAGTTGCAGGGTGACCTGGGAACTGGAAGGCAGCACCACCCGCGAACCGTCTCCCAGGGACAGGCTGACGAAGGCCGACGGCGAGGTCCTGACCCCTTCCTTCTCATCGATGCTCATGCCTTCCTGCAGGAGCACCTCGCGTCCCTTGGCGTCCAGTTTCCAGGCTTCGCCGGTCAGGTGTTCCACCGTCGCCGGCAGGGGCTGGCCACGGCACTGCTGGTTGTCATCGATATAGGGCAGCCGTGGCGCAGCCGCCTGTGCCGCACACAACGGCAGAATCAGCCCGGCCAGCAGCAGGGCGACACGCGCGACCTGAGGCCGGCCGGTGGACGGAAAAGGGCAGAGGTCATTCATGGATGTGCTTAGAGCCTTTGGGAAAACCGCGGCGAAATCCTACGCACCATACCTGAGGCAGATCGTTGGCAGAAAGCCGAACGCTGCGGGATGTCGCCCAAAGACAGGAACCCGGTCGGGCGAGGGCGGAAACAGGACAGGGCGAGAAGAAAGTGACACGTCCCTGTGTCGGAACCGGAGCGACAGGTCGCCCGGCCCAAAGTCCTGAGGAGGCACTCCCTGTATTCCCCTTCAACGACGCGCGCGAGCGCGCGTTGTCCCGCCAGCCTGGCGGTTGACACTCCCTGTGTCGGAGCACTTCCAGGTGCCCCCGTGTGCCACTCAGCGGGAAGCAATGTAACGCTGGCCGCAAAGCTGCGACGGATTTGCAATATTTGTTCAGAATCATTGCCGCGGCCTCTAGAACACCCAGCGCGGGGCCGGTGGCTGCAGGTTCGTGGGTAGCGCTGTCCGACCGATCACGGGCTCGGCGTCCAGGGTCAGGTTGGAGTCACTGCCAGCGGGCAGGGCAGACGCCGGGTATTGCCCGATGCCGGAGGGCTGACAGCAGCCCGCTGTGGACGCTGGCACGGTACAGGCACTGATTCCCAGATAAGCCGCCAGCATCAAACTGAGAAGACGCACCGGATCATCGCCGCTGAATATTCTGACAAGCGCGACCTGGCCTTTCCTGAGCAGGTTCCCCATGGTTCTTTTCCTTGTTTGTACGAGCCGGTATCGTGCTGCTCAATAGCCCGACGGCCCGTGCTCCGGGCGCCTTACCGGCTATTTGATATCAGCGTACCGAGGGACCCGGGGCTCAAGAGCAATTCGCCACAATTGTTCAGATTCAGGTCAGGTGCCTAAACTTCCCCTCAGTCCGAGCCCGGCAGCCACGGCCCCGGGCGCTCTTGGAACCAAAAGGAACTGCCTCGCATGCGTGTCGCGATACTGGATGACGAACCTGCGGAACTGGCGCGGGTGGAACAGACACTGCGAGAGATTCCCGGCCCCGGCGAACAGCCCTGGACCTTGCACAGCTTCGAGCGCGGAGAAGACCTGCTGCGCCAGTTGCGCCGGGAAACCTTCGACCTGCTGATCCTCGACTGGCAAGTGCCGGACCTCAGCGGCCTGTCCCTGTTGCGCTGGACCCGGGAACACATGGATTCGCCGCCCGCGGCCATCATGCTCACCAGCCGCGATGCCGAGAGCGATATCGTCCAGGCCCTGAACACCGGTGCCGACGACTACCTGAGCAAGCCGTTTCGTCCCAACGAACTCAAGGCCCGGGTCAACGCGGTACTGCGCCGCCATGGCTTGCAGCGCAACCACAGCGAAGAAGTGCAGAGTTTCAACGACCTGAGCTTCGATGATGCGGAACTGACCGTCACCCGCGCCGGCGCTCCCATCAGCCTTACCGAGCGCGAGTACCGCCTGGCCCGCTGCCTGTTCGCCAACCTGGGCCGGCCGCTGTCCCGGGAATACCTGTACGAACGGTTCTGGACCCATGAGGAAATCGTTTCCTCACGGCCCCTGGATACCCACATCTACCGCTTGCGCAACAAACTCGGGCTGACCGCGGATCGCGGCTGGCAACTGTTGACGATCTACGGCTATGGCTACCGCCTGGAAAGTGTCGCGTCGCCTGAAGAACAGGGCAGCTGACTGCTTGCCTTCAAAAGCGGCTTGATATCATTCCGGGTCCCGCCAGACATCTTCATAGCCGGCGCGGTCGATGATGAAACGCGTCCCGCTCGGCAGGTACAGGTAATCGATCACCTCCGGCAACAGCTCGAGCAGATGCTCGGCACACAGAGGCTGGTAGAAATCCACCGCAGTGGAATGTTCGCCGCAGTGGATAAACCAACTGACCGTGCCGTTCTCCGGCAACTCGACCCGAGTGCCATAGATGGGCGATTGCGCAAGGGAGCCTATGGCCAGCGCAATCATCGGCTCAGGGGCCTGGGGAGCAAGGTCGTAGCGTTCACAGATAAGCTGCTGTCTTTCGTTCATAGGGCCAGCCACCAATCGAGCAGGGTCTCGTCATCGGTGTCATCGAGGTTTTTATAGATGTTGGCGTAGTACCACTCGCTGCCCGTGGTCTCGCGAAAGCGGTTGAAGAACAGGGCGATGTTGTCCATGCCGTTTCGCGCCGGCACCGACAATGTCAGATTGCCCTTGTAGCGCCCGTCGAGCATGCCACCCAATTCGCTCGCCACATCCTCCGCCAGGGCCATGATGTGTTCTTCAGGGATGTGATCCGAATAGATATGGATGCAGAAGTTGCCGCCACGCTTGAGCACCACGGCGGGGGCCTGCGGATCCTTGATCGAGATGATGTCGCCCTTGGCCAGGTTCAGCGCCAGCCCTGGAGAATAGAGAATCTCGTAACTGTCCTCATCAATGCGCCGGACATGCAGCGGCTCATAGACCGGGCCACGGCTGTTCTGCCCCGCAACAACCCGAATCGATATTTCCTGGTTTTCATCATCCATAACCCATTTCCGTGCGATTGCTGTTTCTACAAAGGGTGAAATGAGCCGAACCGGCCCAGCCGCGTAGCGGGGTCAACTGATCGATAAACACATCTCGAACGCGCCTGTTCGATGGCCGGATCGTCTCGCAGCTCAGGTGCCAGCACAGCACCTAGTGATCCCTCCAGGTGACGCACTCAAGTGAGGCCAGTGAAGAGCACTCGCTCAGGCGCGCAGGCTCAATGGCCTCGTGCTGTAAACAGGCATCTTCATAGGCGACATGTTGGTCGTCGGT
This sequence comes from Pseudomonas sp. 8(2025), assembly GCF_052665325.1. Lineage (NCBI taxonomy): Bacteria > Pseudomonadati > Pseudomonadota > Gammaproteobacteria > Pseudomonadales > Pseudomonadaceae > Pseudomonas > Pseudomonas sp. 8(2025). The sequence goes on from NZ_JBQOIE010000001.1 coordinate 115,271, forward strand.
GATGGAGGCCAGGTATTGGTCGATTGCGCAAAAACTGACCTCGGGCACGATATCCACAGTGAACAGCGACAGGCCCCGGGTAACCGTACAGCTGGCACCGAGGCTGCGCAGGTGCTGCACAATCCCCGAGCGCTCTGACTCGCGCTCGGCAAAAACCCGCAGCGTCGAGTGCCCGGATTGCCGCACCACGCCGGTCGCGATCCGCTCATGGGCCTCAGCGCGAGTCAGCACCCAGTCCCCCTTGCTCACGCCATAGAGATAGTAGGGCGTGTTATCCAACTGGTAGACATCTGCCCCCCGTTGAATGCCCCACATCGACTCATACTCCACCGGTGGATAACCGTCGGCGTCGACGGTGAGCTTGAAAATGATCTTGTGAAACTGTGCTGTCGAGGTATCCATTCCATCTCACCGAGGCGCAGCCATGGGCCTCATAAACTGCACGTAAAAGAAGTTTTCCTCGAAGGAAAATATGACCTCTGCGCTATTCGGCATGGCCAGGGCCGTATTCTCATCGGACGGATAGAAAAAGTCGTCCCAGCATTTTATAAAAATATCCTTGGACACCTGCGCTGCGCAGCACCTGCACCTCAGTACGGATGGGCCCGCTGAAGAGGCACTGTCTGATGGATCAACAGGGCGGTATCGGGCGTGGGTTGGTAGCGAAATGTCGATACCTCGCTGTGCGGCGACAGCAGTTGAAGGCGCAGACAAGCCCGTGGATCAAACCAGTCGACCCCATCAAACAGCACCAGCGCGTCGCTTGACCAATCAATACTCAACCGCTCGATCGGGGTCAGTGAACCAAGCTCAAGCCGCTCAAGCTGCGCCAGCACCTCGGCCTCAGATGGTGCGCAAATCCATCGGATAATCAGCAACGCGTCGTCTGCCGTGGCAATCGCCGTGTCCAAAGGCTCGTCACCCAGGACAAGAATATCGCCATCGATCCCCTCCAGCCGGCCGGCATAGTCATCAATCTGACACGCCCAGTGGTAATCCGAGGGATGGCCGTCGAGGCCACGCCACATACCGGCCAAGCCTTCACCCATCACCACCAAGGGGCCACCGGAACTGGACAGCCATGGAGAAATCTTGAATCGACTCATAGGCTCCTTGCCTTCCTGTTGAGCAGAACAGCTACATGATCCACTGACAACGCCATGATGTCCGCGCAAAAAAAAGCCAACGCTAGGCGTTGGCTTTTTAGGTGCCGCTGCGGATCAGAAGTCCAGGTTGGACACCGCCAGGGCGTTGCTTTCGATGAAGTCGCGACGAGGCTCGACCGCATCCCCCATCAGTGTGTTGAAGATCTGGTCGGCGCCGATGGCGTCTTCGATGGTCACCTTGAGCATGCGGCGCATGCTTGGGTCCATGGTGGTTTCCCACAGCTGGTCAGGGTTCATCTCGCCCAGACCTTTGTATCGCTGGATGGTGTGGCGCTTGGTGCTTTCCGCCATCAGCCAGTCCAGGGCCTCCTTGAACTCGGTGACGGCTTTCTTGCGTTCGCCGCGCTGAACATACGCGCCTTCGTCCAGCAGGGTGCTCAGTTGAGCGCCGAGGGAGACGACGGTCTTGTAGTCGTTGCTGCCGAAGAAGTCGCGGTTGAAGGTGACGTAGTTGGACAGGCCGTGGGAGATCAGCTCGACCTCTGGCAGCCACACATTGCGTTCACGGTCTTCGCGCAGGCTGGCCTTGTAGACCAGGCCGGACTTCTCGGAAGTGCGCAGGCGGGCGTCGTACTTGGCCAGCCAATCCTGCATGGCGGCGTGGTCGGACAGTTGCTCCATGGTCACGGCCGGCAGGTAGATGAAGTGCTCGGTCAGCTCCTGCGGGTACAGGCGCGACAGGCGCTTGAGGGTCTTCATCACCATGCGGAAGTCGTTGACCAGGCGCTCCAGCGCCTCGCCGGAGATCCCCGGGGCTTCTTCGTTCAAGTGCAGGCTGGCATCTTCCAGAGCCGACTGGGTCATGTAGTCTTCCATGGCGTCGTCGTCTTTGATGTATTGCTCTTGCTTGCCTTTCTTGACCTTGTACAGCGGCGGCTGGGCGATGTAGATGTAGCCGCGCTCGATCAGCTCCGGCAACTGACGGAAGAAGAAGGTCAGCAGCAGGGTACGGATGTGCGAACCGTCGACGTCAGCATCGGTCATGATGATGATGTTGTGATAACGCAGCTTGTCGATGTTGTACTCTTCGCGGCCGATGCCGCAGCCCAGCGCGGTGATCAGGGTGCCCACCTCTTGCGACGAGATCATCTTGTCGAAGCGTGCCTTCTCGACGTTGAGGATCTTGCCCTTGAGCGGCAGGATCGCCTGGGTCTTGCGGTTGCGGCCCTGCTTGGCGGAACCGCCAGCAGAGTCACCCTCCACCAGGTAGAGTTCGGACAGGGCCGGGTCCTTTTCCTGGCAGTCCGCCAGTTTGCCCGGCAGACCGGCGATATCCAGCGCGCCTTTGCGACGGGTCATTTCACGGGCTTTACGCGCCGCTTCACGAGCGCGGGCAGCGTCGATCATCTTGCCCACCACCAACTTGGCTTCGTTGGGGTTTTCCAGCAGGAAGTCGGAGAAGTACTTGCCCATCTCCTGTTCGACCGCGGTCTTCACTTCGGAAGAAACCAGCTTGTCCTTGGTCTGGGAGCTGAACTTCGGATCCGGCACCTTCACCGAGATGATCGCGGTCAGGCCTTCACGAGCGTCGTCACCAGTGGTGGCGACCTTGTGTTTCTTGGCCAGGCCTTCCTGCTCGATGTAGTTGTTCAGGTTACGGGTCAGGGCCGAACGGAAGCCCACCAGGTGGGTACCGCCGTCGCGCTGAGGAATGTTGTTGGTGAAGCACAACAGGTTCTCGTTGAAGCTGTCGTTCCACTGCAAGGCGATTTCCACGCCGATACCGTCTTCACGCTGGATGTTGAAGTGGAACACCTGGTTGACCGCAGTCTTGTTGGTGTTCAGGTATTCAACGAATGCACGCAGGCCGCCTTCGTACTTGAACAGCTCTTCCTTGCCGCTGCGCTCGTCCTTGAGGACGATGCCGACACCGGAGTTGAGGAAGGACAGTTCACGGATCCGCTTGGCCAGGACGTCCCAGCTGAAGTGGATGTTCTTGAAGGTTTCAGCCGAAGGCTTGAAGTGGATCTGGGTACCGGTGGTTTCGCTGTCACCAACGATCTTCATCCGCTCTTGCGGAACACCGTGGACATAGGTCTGTTCCCAGATCTTGCCGCTACGGCGCACAGTGAGGATCAGTTCTTCGGACAGGGCGTTCACTACCGACACACCTACGCCGTGCAGACCGCCGGAGACCTTGTAGGAGTTGTCGTCGAACTTACCGCCGGCGTGGAGCACGGTCATGATGACCTCTGCCGCCGAAACGCCTTCTTCTTTATGCACATCTACCGGGATACCGCGACCGTTGTCGCGCACGGTGATGGATTCATCCGGGTGGATGATGATGCTGATGTCGTCGCAATGGCCGGCCAGCGCTTCGTCGATGGAGTTATCGACCACCTCGAACACCATGTGGTGCAGACCGCTGCCGTCATCGGTGTCGCCAATGTACATACCGGGACGTTTGCGTACGGCATCCAAACCTTTCAGCACCTTGATGCTGGTCGAGTCGTACGTATTTTCTTCGCTCATGCCTTCACTCCCGATGGTCGTGGGTCTGGGTGATACGGCCTTGTTCCACGTGGAACAAAGCGACTGGCGTTTCCGTCTGCCAGCCTTCCCTCAATAATTCGTGGTCTACACAGGTGATAAACACCTGGCAGCGTAAGTCTTCCAACAAGCGACAAAGTGCGCGGCGATGCTGCTCGTCCAGCTCGGACGGCAAGTCATCCACCAGATAAATACACTGACCGCGGCGGGCCTGGCTCACCAGGTGCCCCTGGGCAATGCGCAAGGCACAGACCACCAACTTCTGCTGGCCACGGGACAAGATGTCCGCGGCGTTGTGTCCGCCTAAGCGCAGACGCAAATCAGCACGTTGTGGGCCGGCCTGGGTATGACCCATTTGCTGGTCACGGTGGAGGGCGGTCGCGAGCACTTCACTGAGCTCCCGGTCCTTGTCCCAACCACGGTAATAGCTAAGCGTCAGGCCCTCGAGCTGCAACAGTTCGCCCAAGGTCCGCTCAAAGACTGGTTTCAAGGCTTTGATATAAGCGCGGCGGTATTCATCGATTTCAGCGCTGGCCTGACATAGTTCCCGGTCCCAGGCCGCTTGCGAAGCGGCGTCAAGTGTACCATGCCGCAGCCATGAGTTCCGCTGCCGCAGGGCCTTCTGCAAGCGCTGCCAGGTGGACATGAAGCGTGGTTCCACATGGAACACTCCCCAATCCAGGAACTGCCGACGGATCTTCGGTGCGCCCTCCAGCAGGCGGAAGCTGTCCGGGTTGATCAACTGCAGCGGCAGGATCTCGGCTAACTGCGCCGCGCTGCGGGCATTCTGACCGTCGATGCGGATCTGGAATTCCCCCTGGCGATCACGGGATATCCCCAGGCTGCTATGGCCGCCCTGGGCCAACTCCACCTGGCCGAACACCGTGCAAGCCAGCTGCTCGTACTGGATCACCGGCAACAGGCGGGCACTGCGGAACGAGCGGGCAAGCCCCAGCAGGTGGATGGCTTCCAGCACACTGGTCTTGCCACTGCCGTTGGCGCCGTAGAGAAGGTTGATGCGGGGGGAGGGGGAGAAGGTCACCGGGTGCAGATTGCGCACCGCGGTGACCGAGACGCGACTGAGGGACATCTAGCTTCTGCTGAGCATGATTACAGGCGCATCGGCATGACAACGTAAGCCGAGTCGTCGTTGTCGGATTCCTGCACCAGCGCACTGCTGTTGGAATCGGACAGGATCAGGCGAACCTGTTCGGTGGTCATCACGCCCAGCACGTCCAGCAGGTAGCTGACGTTGAAGCCGATTTCCAGGGAACCGCCGTTGTATTCCACGCCCACTTCTTCTTCCGCTTCTTCCTGCTCCGGGTTGTTGGCCTGGATCTTCAGCTGACCATTGGCCAGTTGCAGACGGATGCCGCGGTACTTCTCGTTGGACAGGATCGCGGTACGGCTGAAGGCTTCGCGCAGCGCCTGGCGATCACCCAGTACCAGCTTGTCACCGCCTTTGGGCAGCACGCGCTCGTAGTCCGGGAACTTGCCGTCCACCAGCTTGGAGGTGAAGGTGAATTCGCCGGTGGTGGCACGAATGTGGTGCTGGCCCAGGACAATGCTGACGTTGCCATCGGGCTCGGTGAGCAGGCGCGCCAGTTCCAGGATGCCTTTGCGCGGCACGATCACCTGGTGGCGATCCGGCTGGCCGATGTCCGCCTGCATCGAGCACATGGCCAGACGGTGACCGTCGGTGGCCACGGCGCGGATGATCCCGGCGGACACTTCCAGCAGCATGCCATTGAGGTAGTAGCGCACATCCTGCTGGGCCATGGCGAAGCTGGTGCGTTCGATCAGGCGGCGCAGTCGGCTCTGCTCCAGCTGGCAGGTCAACGAGCCCGGGCCTTCTTCCACAGTCGGGAAGTCGTTGGCCGGCAGGGTCGACAGGGTGAAGCGGCTACGCCCGGCCTTCACCACCAGCTTCTGCTCGTCGACCTTGATGTCGATCAGGGCATCGTTGGGCAGGCTCTTGCAGATGTCCATCAGCTTGCGCGCGGGAACGGTGATTTCCCCCGGCTCGGCTGGCTCTTCAAGTTGCACACGACCGACCAGCTCGACTTCCAGGTCGGTACCGGTCAGCGACAGTTGCTGGCCTTCGACAACCAGCAGCACGTTGGAAAGCACCGGCAAGGTCTGGCGGCGTTCGACGACGCCGGCGACCAGTTGCAGGGGTTTCAACAGGGCTTCGCGTTGAATGGTGAAATGCATGGTCTAGTCCCTTGCCTTAATAAGCTGCGTTGGAGTCATCAAGTGGTCAGAGTACGCAGCAGGTTCTTGTAGTCCTCGCGGATGTCCGCGTCGGATTCCTTAAGTTCATTGATCTTGCGGCAGGCGTGCAGAACCGTGGTGTGGTCGCGACCGCCGAACACATCGCCGATTTCCGGCAGGCTGTGGTTGGTCAGTTCCTTGGACAGGGCCATGGCCACCTGACGCGGGCGGGCCACCGAACGGGAACGCCGCTTGGACAGCAGATCGGAAATCTTGATCTTGTAGTACTCGGCGACGGTGCGCTGGATGTTATCCACAGACACCAGCTTGTCCTGCAGCGCCAGCAGGTCCTTCAAGGATTCGCGAATCAGCTCGATGGTGATATCGCGGCCCATGAAGTGCGAGTGGGCGATGACCCGTTTCAGGGCACCTTCCAGTTCACGGACGTTGGAGCGAATGCGCTGGGCAATGAAGAACGCTGCATCATGAGGCAGCTCGACCTTGGCCTGGTCGGCCTTCTTCATCAGGATCGCCACCCGGGTTTCCAGCTCAGGCGGTTCGACGGCCACCGTCAGGCCCCAGCCGAAGCGCGACTTGAGGCGCTCTTCCAGGCCTTCGATCTCCTTCGGGTAGCGGTCGCTGGTGAGAATCACCTGCTGGCCGCCTTCGAGGAGGGCGTTGAAGGTGTGGAAGAACTCTTCCTGGGAACGTTCCTTGCGGGCGAAGAATTGAATGTCATCGATCAGCAGCGCATCGACCGAACGGTAGAAACGCTTGAATTCGTTGATGGCGTTGAGCTGCAACGCCTTGACCATGTCCGCCACGAAGCGCTCGGAATGCAGGTACACGACCTTGGCATTCGGGTTCTTCTTTAATAGGTGGTTACCCACAGCGTGCATCAAGTGGGTCTTACCCAGGCCGACGCCGCCATAAAGGAACAGCGGGTTGTAGCCATGCTTGGGGTTGTCCGCCACCTGCCAGGCCGCCGCGCGGGCCAGCTGGTTGGATTTACCCTCGACGAAATTCTCAAAGGTGAAAGTGCGGTTCAGGTAGCTGGTGTGCTTGAGCGCGCCTTCTACCTGGACAGTACGCTGTTCGGCGCGTACCGGTGCCTGCTGCGAGCTGGCGCCCGCCATCGGGTCGAAGCTGTCACGAGAGGGTTCTTCGCTGACTTCGGCAGCCTTCTGCGCGGCGGCTTTCTTGGCCGGGGCAGAAGTGGGTGCCGGAGCGGGCGCGGGAGCAGCAGCCGGGGCAGCATTGGCTGCTGCGGCTTGCAGGGCTTGCGAAGCGGCAGCGGCCAGTGGCGCGTTAGGTGCGGCGCGAGGCGCCGAACTGCGTTTGCTGCCTATTAATAAGGAAAGAACCGGTGCCATGCCGTTGCCGTGTTCATCCAGCAGCTCGAGCACACGCCCCAGGTACTTTTCATTGACCCAATCGAGAACAAAACGATTCGGTGCGTATACACGCAACTCGTCGCCTTCGGCTTCGACCTGTAGCGGACGGATCCAAGTGTTGAATTGCTGGGCAGGCAGCTCATCACGCAGAAGCTCCACGCACTGCTGCCAAAGTTCCACTGACACGGATATCCCCTAAGTTGAAAGCCGGTGAGGCAAAAACAAGCGGCCATTGTAGCGATCAGCCGCCCACTTATCCACATGTAGCGTGTCCTCAGGACACTAAGAATCAACGCCTTACCCCGAATAAACACGACCAGCGGTATGTGCATAAGCTCTGTGGATAACCCCACTTGAGGCCATTGCACAACTCGGGGCGAAACTCTGTGGGTAACTCGCCTGTGGATAACCAACCGTTCCACACACAGGTTTTCCGATGGCGCAGCACAGGCAGGACACCGTTTCTCAACCGTGTTGTCATTCTCTGTACAGTACGGACTAGAAGGGCTTGAGTCAGTTATCCACAGATGAGGACGTCCCTAGTCTTTATAAGCTTTACAGAAAAGCTTTAAATACTTTCCTTCTTTATTTTTATATCTAGCCGACCCTGGCTCACAACCCCGTACCCGGACATACATAGATAAAGGAAAAGCTGGTTGGAAATTGACCTAGAGGCTTGCTTTCTCTAGAATCGCCGATCTCTTAAAACGGGGGCCATTCCGGCCCGTTGTGGACGAACCAGGTAACACGACATGAAACGTACTTTCCAACCAAGCACTATCAAACGCGCTCGTACCCACGGTTTCCGTGCTCGCATGGCTACCAAGAACGGTCGTGCCGTCCTGTCGCGTCGTCGCGCCAAAGGTCGTGCGCGTCTGGCAGTTTGATAATCCGGCACTGGAGGTGAGTCAGGACTTCAGTCGGGAAAAGCGTCTGCTTACTCCCCGGCACTTCAAGGCGGTCTTTGACTCCCCTACCGGCAAGGTTCCGGGGAAAAATCTCCTGCTCCTTGCGCGCAACAACGATCTTGATCATCCCCGTCTGGGGCTCGTGATCGGGAAAAAGAGCGTAAAACTCTCCGTTGAGCGCAATCGCCTCAAGCGTCTGATGCGCGAATCGTTTCGTCTCCACCAGGACTCACTGGTCGGATGGGATATCGTTATCGTCGCGCGCAAAGGTTTGGGCGATGTAGAAAACCCCGAATTGATTCAGCATTTCGGCAAACTCTGGAAACGCCTGGCACGCAACAAGCCGGTACCAGCAGCCAACTCCGAAACTGTAGGGGTAGACAGTCCCGATGCGTAAACTGGCACTCGTTCCGATCCAGTTTTACCGCTATGCCATTAGTCCTCTGATGGCCAATCACTGTCGTTTCTACCCCAGTTGTTCCTGCTACGCGTTGGAAGCCATCGAAAATCATGGCCTTCTGCGCGGTGGCTGGCTGACCTTTCGTCGTTTAGGTCGCTGTCATCCGTGGAATCCCGGTGGTTATGACCCGGTTCCACCTATCCCTACCTCCCGTTCTTCTTCGATGGCCGAGTAATCATGGATATCAAACGCACGATCCTGATCGTCGCCCTGGCAATCGTGTCCTATGTCATGGTTCTTAAATGGAACCAGGATTATGGCCAAGCTGCCCTGCCGACTCAGAATGTTGCTTCCAGCACGACCGCCCCGGGCTTGCCGGATGCGCCAACAGGCACTTCCGCTGCCAACGACGACATTCCGCGCGCGGCAAGCGACACCACCGCACCCGCTGAAGCGCCTGTAGCGGCAAGCAAAGATCTCATTCAGATCAAAACGGATGTGCTCGACCTGGCTGTCGATCCACAAGGTGGGGATATCGCGCAACTGCGTTTGCCACTGTATCCACGTCGTCAGGACCACCCGGAAATCCCGTTCCAGCTGTTCGATAACGGCAACGAGCGGACTTATCTGGCACAAAGTGGCCTGATTGGCAGCAACGGCCCGGACGCAAGCCCGGCCGGTCGCCCGATCTACTCGGCCGAGAAGAAAAGTTATCAACTGGCTGACGGTCAGGACCAATTGGTGGTCGACCTGAAGTTCAGCAAGGACGGCGTCAACTACATCAAGCGCTTCACCCTGAAGCGTGGCCTGTATGACATCACCGTTTCCTACCTGATCGACAACGAAAGCGCGCAGCCCTGGACCGGTGCGATGTTCGCCCAGCTCAAGCGCGACGCCAGTTCCGATCCATCCTCCAGCACCGCCACCGGCACCGCGACTTACTTGGGCGCCGCCCTGTGGACAAGTTCCGAGCCGTACAAAAAGGTGTCCATGAAAGACATGGACAAGGTGAACGAGGACAAATCCAAGGCACCCATCACTGAAAATGTTCAGGGTGGTTGGGTTGCCTGGCTGCAGCACTACTTCGTGACCGCCTGGATTCCGCCAAAAGGCGAGAACAACCAGGTTCTGGCGCGTAAAGACAGCAAAGGCAACTACATCATCGGCTACACCGGCCCTTCGATGACCGTTGCTCCGGGTGCCAAGGCTGAAACCAGCGCCATTCTGTACGCCGGCCCGAAAAGCCAGGCCGTGCTGAAAGAGTTGTCCCCAGGACTGGAACTGACCGTGGACTACGGGTTCCTGTGGTTCATTGCCCAGCCGATCTTCTGGCTGCTGCAACATATCCACAGCCTGGTGGGTAACTGGGGCTGGTCGATCATCTTCCTGACCATGCTGATCAAGGGGATCTTCTTCCCACTGTCGGCTGCCAGCTACAAGTCCATGGCACGCATGCGTGCAGTGGCTCCGAAACTGGCCGCGCTGAAGGAAAAATTCGGCGACGATCGTCAGAAAATGTCCCAGGCGATGATGGAGCTGTACAAGAAAGAGAAGATCAATCCGCTGGGCGGCTGCTTGCCGATCCTGGTGCAGATGCCGGTCTTCCTGTCCCTGTACTGGGTACTCCTGGAAAGCGTGGAAATGCGCCAGGCACCGTTCATGCTGTGGATTACCGACCTGTCGATCAAGGATCCGTTCTTCATCCTGCCGATCATCATGGGCGCCACCATGTTCATCCAGCAGCAGCTGAACCCGACGCCTCCGGATCCGATGCAGGCCAAGGTGATGAAAATGATGCCGATCATCTTCACCTTCTTCTTCCTGTGGTTCCCGGCGGGTCTGGTGCTGTACTGGGTAGTGAACAACTGCCTGTCGATCGCTCAACAGTGGTACATCACTCGTAAGATCGAAGCGGCTACCAAGAAAGCAGCTGCCTGACCTACGCTGTGGATAACCACACAAGACGCCCCCTAGTGGGGCGTTTTGCTATCTGTCACTTTTGTCTGGATGTCGGGTTATGAATGTCCCTCGTGAAACCATCGCTGCCATTGCTACCGCCCAGGGCCGCGGCGGCGTGGGTATCGTACGGATTTCCGGGCCCCTGGCGGGCGCGGCAGCCAAATCCATCAGCGGCCGTGAGCTGAAGCCGCGGTTTGCCCATTACGGGCCGTTTCTCAGTGAGCAAGAAGAAGTCCTGGATGAGGGCATTGCCCTGTATTTCCCCGGGCCGAACTCCTTCACCGGCGAAGACGTGCTGGAACTGCAGGGCCACGGCGGCCCGATTGTTCTCGACATGCTCCTGCAGCGCTGCCTGGAGCTGGGCTGCCGCCTGGCTCGGCCGGGAGAATTCAGCGAGCGTGCGTTCCTCAACGACAAACTGGACCTGGCCCAGGCCGAAGCCATTGCCGACCTGATCGAGGCCAGTTCGGCACAGGCTGCGCGCAATGCCCTGCGTTCGCTGCAAGGGGCGTTCTCCCAACGTGTGCATAACTTGACCGAGCAACTGATCGCCCTGCGGATCTATGTCGAAGCGGCGATCGATTTTCCCGAGGAAGAAATCGACTTCCTTGCCGATGGCCATGTGCTGAGCATGCTCGATGCAGTGCGTGACGAGTTATCCACAGTACTGCGTGAAGCCGGACAGGGCGCCTTGCTGCGCGATGGCATGACCGTGGTGATCGCCGGGCGCCCAAATGCCGGCAAATCCAGCCTGCTCAACGCCCTGGCCGGGCGCGAGGCTGCCATCGTCACCGATATCGCCGGCACCACCCGGGACATCCTGCGCGAACATATCCACATCGACGGCATGCCGTTGCACGTGGTGGACACCGCAGGGCTGCGGGACACGGAGGACCAGGTGGAAAAGATCGGTGTCGAACGGGCCCTCAAGGCCATCAGCGAGGCCGACCGGGTGTTGCTGGTGGTGGACGCCACCGCGGCGGAAGCAGCGGACCCCTTTGCCTTGTGGCCGGAGTTTCTCGAACAGCGGCCAGACCCGGCCAAGGTCACGCTGATTCGCAACAAGGCCGATCTGACCGGTGAACCCATTGCCCTGGAAACCTGTGACGATGGCCATGTCACCATCAGCCTCAGTGCCATGGCCGCGGGTAGGGGGCTGGAACTGCTGCGGGATCACCTGAAAGCCTGCATGGGCTATGAACAGACATCCGAAAGCAGCTTCAGTGCGCGCCGCCGGCACTTGGAGGCATTGCGCTACGCCAGTGCCGCCCTGGAACATGGCCGGGCACAGTTGACCCTGGCAGGTGCCGGCGAACTGCTGGCCGAGGACTTGCGCCAGGCCCAGCAATCGCTGGGGGAAATCACCGGGGCCTTCAGTTCCGATGACCTGCTGGGGCGGATCTTCTCCAGCTTCTGCATCGGCAAGTAATCATCCTTCCGAGCAAGCGCCTGTGGACAACTCCCTCTGGGATACCGTCTGCGGGCGTTACCTTTATCCCCCATCCAAGCCCGCTGCGACATTGAGTAACAGCGCCCGCCTGAAAATAACTGCTTTATCCCCCGGTTAATCAGCCAATAACCGTCATATCGCAGAAGTTCGCATAAACGCCGACTTGGTTCCCTATTTGCATCCATTTTTTGTACAGGTTTATACATCTCGGGAAATTCCCCGGCATGCGTCGCCTGGGCCGACGGTTGGAAGCCGGCTGGTCTTCATGAACCTGCATTCAAGGAGCTGAAATGGCTGACGCGGGCACTGTTCTACAGCGTGGCCTGAGCACCCGGCACATCCGCTTCATCGCCCTGGGCTCTGCCATCGGCACAGGCTTGTTCTACGGTTCGGCGGCCGCCATTCAACGGGCGGGGCCTTCGGTCCTGCTGGCCTATCTGATTGGCGGCGCAGCCATCTACCTGACCATGCGCGCCCTGGGAGAGATGGCAGTCAGGACCCCTGTTTCAGGCTCTTTCGGACATTACGCCAGCAGTTATCTGGGACGTTTTGCGGGGTTTCTCACCGGTTGGAGCTACGCCTTTTCCATGCTCATGGTGTGCCTGGCTGACGTCACCGCATTCGGCGTCTACATGGGCCTGTGGTTTCCCGATACTCCCCGCTGGATCTGGGTGCTGAGCATTGTCCTGGGCATTGGCGCCTTGAACCTGTGCAGCGTAAAGGTGTTCGGCGAGCTGGAGTTCTGGCTGTCGCTGCTCAAGGTTGGCGCCATTGTGGCCATGATCGTCGGCGGCTTTACCCTGCTGTTCTTCGGCATCCAGCTTGGGGAGGAACAAAGCCGGGGAGGGCTGGCCAATCTCTGGGAATACGGCGGCTTTTTCCCTAACGGCGTGGAGGGCATGATCGCCTCCTTCACCATCGTCATGTTCGCCTTTGGTGGAATCGAAGTCATCGGCATCACCGCCGGCGAGGCCAAGGACCCGCAGCGCATGATCCCCAAGGCCATCAACTCGGTACCGCTGCGGATCCTGATCTTCTACGTACTGACCTTGCTGATTCTGTTGACCCTGGCGCCCTGGTCGAGCATCGGTAGCCATGGCAGCCCGTTCGTGCAGATCTTCAGCAGCCTGGGGATCAGTTCGGCGGCCACGGTGCTGAATATCGTAGTGATTTCCGCCGTGGTCTCGGCCATCAACAGCGATATCTTCAGTGCCGGGCGAATGATGTATGGCATGGCGGCGATCGGGCAGGCGCCGGCAGTGTTCGCCAGGACCTCCCGGTTCGGCGTGCCCTGGATGACGGTGTTGGTCATGTCGGTGGCATTGCTGCTGGGGGTGCTGCTCAACTACTGGATCCCGCAGGAACTGTTCCTGATCTTTGCCTCGCTGGTGACATTTTCCGTGGTCTGGGTCTGGCTGATGATCCTGCTGTCACAAATGGCCATGCGTCGTGGCATGAGTGCCAGGGAAATCCACGAACTGAAGTTCCCGGTGCCCCTGGGCACTGCGGGTCAGGCCTGTGCCGTGGTTTTCATGTTGTTCATCTTCGGTGTGCTGGGCGCATTTGCCGATACGCGCCTGGCTCTGTATGTGGGGCTGGGCTGGTTGGCGCTGCTGTCGCTGGCCTATTGGATATGGATCAAACCGGATACCACCGGCTCGGCCGCCGCCGAGCCCGGTATCGGAACTCAGGAAAAGGGATAACCCATGGGATCGTTCGAGTTGCCGCCTACAACCATTGAAGCCTTTCAGCGCGATGGCGCTGTGTGCATTCGCCAACTGTTCAGCAGCGATGAAGTCGGCCTGCTGGAGCAGGGGATCGAGCACAACCTGGCGTTTCCCAGCGAACGGGCCAAGGTCGCCAGCCGTCCGGACGACCCTGGCTGGTTCTTCGAGGACTTCTGCAACTGGCAAGAGAACCCGGCCTATCGGCAGTTCATCTTCCAGAGCCGGGTTGGCCATGTGGCTGCGCAACTGATGGGCAGCGATCAGGCTCGCCTGTATCACGACCACCTGCTGGTCAAGGAACCCAATACCCGGCAACGCACGCCCTGGCACCAGGACCAGCCGTACTACAACGTCGAAGGCCGTCAGAACTGCAGCATGTGGATGCCGGTGGACCCGGTGGCCCGGGAATCGACCCTGGAGTTCATTGCCGGCTCGCACCTGGGGCCCTGGCTGATGCCGCGAACCTTTCTCGCCAACCAGGCCAGGTGGTTCCCCGAGGGCAGCCTGGCTGATCTTCCGGACATCGAGGCCGATCGTTCAGCATGGAACATTCTGGGCTGGGAACTGCAGCCCGGCGACGCAGTGTTTTTCCACATGCTGACCCTGCATGGGGCCGGCGGTGTAGGCGGAAATAGACGACGGCGGGCATTTTCCCTGCGTTTTCTCGGAGAAGACATGCGCCATGCCCCGAGACCATGGCGAACCTCACCGGAATTCCCCGGCCTGGTCGAACAGTTGGCCGCCGGCGCCGCTCTGGAACATGAGCTGTTTCCACGTTTGTGGCCTCGCGACCTGGCCTGAACGGGCATTTATCCACCGGCAGGTCGCGCTCGCGGCCTGTCTTTTCGCGTTATCCAGCTTCCATTTTCGTTCTTTGCCCTGGGCGAAGGGGGGGGTAGCTGTGGGCGTCTATCAGTGGAAAGCAGGTTTTTCTGTGGATTAAGCCCTGTGAATAACTGCCCTTCAGCTCAGTTGATAACCGGGCTCCAAAACTGAGAAAAACCGCCCCTGTGGATAACAACCCCATTCATCCACAGGCTTAAACCGGTTATCCAAGGGCCTCATTGCCACCTAACCACAGACTTTAAAATCTCTGTACACATTGTAAATAAAGGGATACAGCGATCTATCCACAGATAGGGTGCTGTATAAGAATAAACATAAAAACAAGGTTTTAATAAATCTCTCTCTTTTAATTTCTATTGTCTGCCAGTCATCCACAGCTGGTTAAATTTTGTGCAAAGGGTTCTTTAGAAAGGTCGAAGTCCCTATACTTGCCGCCTTGGTCCAAAAGCCAACCCGACAATTACTCCTAATTACTCCTACTTGAAGCAGGCACGAGGTGCGTGGTGGATTTCCCTTCCCGTTTTGAAGTGATCGTCATCGGCGGCGGTCATGCCGGTACCGAGGCAGCACTTGCATCAGCACGCATGGGGGCAAAAACCCTGTTGCTGACGCATAACGTGGAAACCCTCGGTGCCATGAGCTGCAATCCCGCGATCGGCGGCATTGGCAAGAGCCACCTGGTCAAGGAAATCGATGCCCTGGGCGGCGCGATGGCCATGGCTACAGATAAGGGCGGCATCCAGTTTCGCGTGTTGAACAGCCGCAAAGGCCCAGCCGTGCGCGCTACCCGCGCCCAGGCCGACCGCATTCTGTATAAGGCAGCTGTTCGCGAGATTCTGGAAAACCAGCCCAACCTGTGGATATTTCAACAGGCGGCTGACGACCTGATCGTTGAACAGGATCAGGTCCGTGGTGTTGTGACCCAGATGGGCCTGCGTTTCTTCGCCGAATCCGTGGTGTTGACCACCGGTACCTTCCTCGGCGGACTTATCCACATCGGTATGCAGAACTACTCCGGCGGTCGTGCTGGTGATCCGCCCTCGATTGCCCTGGCGCAAAGACTTCGGGAACTGCCTCTGCGTGTCGGCCGCCTGAAAACCGGCACACCGCCGCGTATTGATGGCCGTTCTGTGGATTTCTCGGTAATGACCGAGCAACCCGGCGATACCCCGATTCCCGTGATGTCGTTCCTGGGGTCGAAAGAGCAGCATCCACCGCAAGTCAGTTGCTGGATTACCCACACCAACGCCCGCACCCACGAAATCATTGCTTCGAACCTCGACCGTTCGCCGATGTACTCCGGGGTGATCGAAGGTATTGGCCCGCGTTACTGCCCGTCGATCGAAGACAAGATCCATCGCTTTGCCGACAAGGAAAGCCACCAGGTCTTCATCGAGCCCGAAGGCCTGACTACCCACGAGCTGTACCCGAACGGGATATCCACCTCCCTGCCATTCGACGTGCAACTGCAGATCGTGCAGTCGATTCGCGGCATGGAAAACGCCCATATCGTGCGCCCGGGCTATGCCATCGAGTACGACTACTTCGACCCGCGGGACTTGAAGTACAGCCTGGAAACCAAAGTCATCGGTGGCCTGTTCTTCGCAGGCCAGATCAATGGCACCACCGGCTATGAAGAAGCCGGTGCCCAAGGTTTGCTGGCCGGGGCCAACGCGGCGCTGCGTGCTCAGGGCAAGGACAGCTGGTGCCCGCGTCGCGACGAGGCCTATATCGGCGTACTGGTGGATGACCTGATTACCCTCGGCACCCAGGAACCGTACCGGATGTTCACGTCCCGCGCGGAATACCGCTTGATCCTGCGTGAAGACAACGCCGACCTGCGTCTGACCGAAAAAGGTCGCGAACTGGGGCTGGTGGATGACGTGCGCTGGGCCGCTTTCTGCAAGAAACGCGAAGGCATTGCCCAGGAAGAACAACGTTTGAAGTCCACCTGGGTTCGTCCGGGTACCGAGCAGGGTGATGCCATTGCACAAAAATTCGGTACGCCGCTGACCCACGAATACAACCTGCTGAACCTGCTGAGCCGTCCGGAAATCGACTACGCTGGTCTGGTCGAAGTGACCGGGCAGGGCGCTGAAGATCCACAGGTCGCCGAACAGGTCGAGATCAAGACCAAGTACGCCGGCTACATCGATCGCCAGCAGGACGAAATTGCTCGCCTGCGCGCCAGTGAAGACACCAAATTGCCTGTGGATATCGATTACAGCGGTATTTCCGGCCTGTCGAAGGAAATCCAGAGCAAGCTCGGCGCGACCCGCCCGGAAACCCTGGGCCAGGCCTCGCGGATTCCCGGTGTAACCCCGGCAGCGATCTCCCTGTTGATGATTCACTTGAAAAAACGCGGCGCGGGCCGTCAGTTGGAGCAAAGCGCTTGAGTTCTATGGTCACCCCACAACACGCGGATGAGTTATCCACAGGCGCTCGCCAGCTCGGCGTCGAGCTGAGCCCGACCCAGCACCAATTGCTGCTGGGTTACCTGGCCCTGTTGATCAAGTGGAACAAGGCCTACAACCTCACTGCGGTGCGCGATCCCGATGAAATGGTCTCCCGCCATCTGCTCGATAGCCTGAGCGTGATGTCGTTCATCGAAAACGGCCGCTGGCTGGACGTCGGCAGCGGTGGCGGCATGCCCGGCATCCCGCTGGCGATCCTGTTTCCCGAGTCGCAAGTCACCTGTCTGGACAGCAACGGCAAGAAAACCCGCTTCCTGACTCAGGTCAAACTCGAACTCAAGCTCGAAAACCTGCAAGTTATCCACAGTCGGGTCGAAGCCTTTACTCCTGAGCAGCCTTTCAACGGGATCATTTCCCGGGCGTTCAGCAGCATGGAGAACTTCACCAGCTGGACCCGCCACCTGGGCGACCGCGATACACGCTGGCTGGCAATGAAGGGCGTCCATCCCTCGGATGAGCTGTTAGCATTGCCGGCAGACTTCCACCTCGATAGCGAACACGCCTTGGCCGTACCCGGTTGCCAAGGCCAACGCCATCTGCTGATACTGCGCCGCACGGCATGATTGGGAACACAAGCAAGAATGGCTAAGGTATTCGCGATAGCGAACCAGAAAGGTGGCGTGGGTAAGACCACCACCTGCATCAACCTCGCAGCATCCCTGGTAGCGACCAAGCGCCGGGTGCTGTTGATCGATCTTGATCCACAGGGCAACGCCACCATGGGTAGCGGTGTGGATAAACACGGTTTGGAAAACTCGGTCTATGACCTGCTGATCGGTGAGTGCGACCTGGCCCAGGCGATGCATTTCTCCGAGCACGGCGGTTACCAGTTGCTGCCGGCCAACCGCGACCTGACGGCCGCGGAGGTGGTGCTGCTGGAAATGCAGATGAAGGAAAGCCGTCTGCGCAGCGCCCTGGCGCCAATCCGCGAAAACTACGACTACATCCTGATCGACTGCCCGCCGTCGCTGTCGATGCTCACCCTCAACGCCCTGGTCGCCGCCGATGGGGTCATTATCCCCATGCAGTGCGAGTACTACGCGCTGGAAGGTTTGAGCGACCTTGTGGATAACATCAAGCGCATCGCCGAACTGCTCAACCCGGAGCTGAAGATCGAAGGCTTGCTGCGCACCATGTTCGACCCGCGCCTGAGCCTGATGAACGATGTTTCCGCGCAGCTCAAGGAACACTTCGGCGATCAGCTGTATGACACCGTGATTCCGCGCAACATCCGTTTGGCCGAAGCGCCGAGCTACGGTATGCCGGCGTTGGCGTACGACAAACAATCCCGTGGCGCGCTGGCCTACCTGGCCCTGGCGGGCGAGATGGTTCGCCGGCAACGTAAACAATCGCGCGTCGCAGCCGCCCAGCCAACTTAAGGAATCCCCATGGCCGTCAAGAAAAGAGGTCTCGGACGTGGACTGGATGCACTGTTGAGTGGTCCGACTGTCAGCGCACTGGAAGAACAAGCGGTGCAGGCCGACCAGCGTGAGCTGCAACACCTGCCCCTGGACCTGATCCAGCGCGGCAAGTACCAGCCGCGTCGGGACATGGACCCGCAAGCGCTGGAAGAACTGGCGAATTCGATCAAGAGCCAGGGCGTGATGCAGCCGATCGTGGTCCGGCCCATCGGTGGTGGTCGTTTCGAGATCATTGCCGGCGAGCGCCGCTGGCGGGCCAGCCAGCAGGCTGGCCAGGAAACCATCCCGGCGATGGTCCGCGATGTGCCGGATGAAACCGCTATCGCCATGGCTCTGATCGAGAACATCCAGCGTGAAGATCTCAACCCCATCGAGGAGGCGGTGGCCCTGCAGCGCCTGCAGCAGGAATTCCAGCTGACTCAGCAACAGGTCGCCGAAGCCGTGGGCAAGTCCCGCGTCAGCGTGGCCAACCTGCTGCGCCTGATCGCCTTGCCTGAGGTGATCAAGACCATGCTGTCCCACGGCGACCTGGAAATGGGTCATGCCCGTGCATTGCTCGGATTGCCGGAAAATCAACAGGTTGAAGGGGCGCGACACGTTGTCGCACGAGGCCTCACCGTGCGCCAGACCGAGGCCCTGGTTCGCCAGTGGCTGAGCGGCAAACAGGAACCTGCTGAACCGGTCAAGCCAGACCCGGATATCGCCCGTCTCGAGCAGCGTCTGGCCGAGCGCCTGGGCTCTGCGGTGCAGATTCGCCACGGCAAGAAGGGTAAAGGTCAGCTGGTGATCGGCTACAACTCCCTGGATGAGCTGCAAGGCGTCCTCGCTCACATCCGCTGAAACATTTCCTTATGTAGCGCGCAGTCGGAAATCACTACCCGGCAGTTGAATAGGGGCTGAACCGCCCCTATACTCTGCGCGCATTTTGTCGGCACAAATTATGCCAAGTTAATGAATTCTGGCAGCCGACCCTTGAGGAGCAAGAGCGATGGAAACCCGCACGCCAAACCGCTTGCCGTTTCATCGCTTGGCGGTTTTTCCGGTTTTACTGGCTCAGTTGATCATTTTACTGATAGCCGCTCTGGCGCTCTGGCAATGGCGTGGAGTCGTAGCCGGATACTCAGGCCTTTGCGGAGGACTGATAGCCTTGCTACCCAATGTGTATTTCGCTCACAGGGCATTTCGGTTTTCCGGCGCCCGAGCGGCCCAAGCCATCGTCCGGTCTTTTTATGCCGGTGAGGCGGGCAAACTGATTTTGACGGCGGTGCTGTTTGCACTGACGTTTGCAGGTGTGAAGCCATTGGCGCCGCTGGCTGTATTCGGCGTCTTCGTGCTGACCCAACTGGTCAGCTGGTTCGCTCCCCTGCTAATGAGAACAAGACTTTCGAGACCTTAGGGCGTTTGAGGCAACCATGTCAGCAGAAACAACCGCTTCGGGCTATATCCAGCACCACTTGCAGAACCTGACCTTCGGTCAGCTACCCAATGGGAGCTGGGGCTTTGCCCACTCCGCAGCAGAAGCCAAGGAAATGGGCTTCTGGGCATTCCACGTCGATACCCTCGGCTGGTCTGTCGCACTGGGTGTGATCTTCATTCTTCTGTTCCGCATGGCGGCCAAGAAGGCGACTTCCGGCGTGCCGGGCGCTTTGCAGAACTTCGTTGAAGTCATGGTTGGCTTCGTCGATGGCAGCGTGAAGGACAGTTTCCACGGCCGCAGCCCGGTGATCGCACCGTTGGCACTGACCATTTTCGTCTGGGTGTTCCTGATGAACGCCATCGACCTGGTACCGGTGGACTGGATTCCACAACTGGCCATGTTGATCTCCGGCGACCAGCACATTCCGTTCCGTGCCGTATCCACCACTGACCCGAACGCCACCCTGGGCATGGCCCTGTCGGTGTTTGCGCTGATCATTTTCTACAGCATCAAGGTCAAGGGCATCGGCGGCTTCATCGGCGAACTGACCCTGCACCCGTTCGGCAGCAAGAACATCCTGGTTCAGGCGCTGCTGATTCCGGTGAACTTCCTGCTTGAATTCGTGACCCTGGTTGCCAAGCCGATCTCGTTGGCACTGCGTCTGTTCGGCAACATGTATGCCGGCGAACTGGTGTTCATCCTGATCGCTGTGATGTTCGGCAGCGGCCTGCTGTGGCTCAGCGGCATGGGTGTGGTTCTGCAATGGGCGTGGGCTGTGTTCCACATCCTGATCATCACCCTGCAGGCCTTTATCTTCATGATGCTGACCATCGTCTACCTGTCGATGGCGCACGAAGAGAACCATTAAGACCAGTCTCGACTAGTCTGATGTCCCTCTCGTTGCGGCGAGAGGGGGCCCGTCTCGGGTCAATGAAACGATTTGTTTTACCGCTTTAATCTAAAAAACCTAAACCATACGACGTAAAAGTCGGGAGGAAAGATGGAAACTGTAGTTGGTCTAACCGCTATCGCTGTTGCACTGTTGATCGGCCTGGGCGCACTGGGTACCGCAATTGGTTTCGGCCTGCTGGGCGGCAAGTTCCTGGAAGGCGCAGCGCGTCAGCCAGAAATGGTTCCAATGCTGCAAGTTAAAATGTTCATCGTTGCCGGTCTGCTCGACGCCGTAACCATGATCGGTGTTGGTATCGCTCTGTTCTTCACCTTCGCAAACCCCTTCGTTGGTCAACTCGCTGGCTAATCACTCGATTCTTCGAGTTGATTGGTGTGACGGACAACGAACGAGCGAGGTGTTGGCGTGAACATTAATGCAACCCTGATTGGCCAGTCCGTTGCGTTCTTAATTTTTGTATTGTTCTGCATGAAGTTCATTTGGCCTCCGGTCATTGCAGCTCTGCACGAACGTCAAAAGAAGATCGCGGATGGACTGGACGCTGCCAGCCGAGCAGCTCGTGACCTGGAACTGGCCCAAGATAAAGCGGGTCAGCAACTGCGCGAAGCTAAAGCTCAGGCAGCTGAAATCATTGAGCAAGCCAAGAAGCGCGGTTCTCAGATCGTCGACGAAGCCCGTGAACAGGCTCGTGTCGAAGCTGAACGTGTGAAGGCTCAGGCTCAGGCCGAGATCGAACAGGAACTGAACGGCGTCAAAGACGCGCTGCGCGCCCAACTGGGCAGCCTGGCAGTCAACGGCGCAGAGAAGATCCTGGGTGCCACAATCGATCAAAACGCGCACGCAGAGCTGGTTAACAAACTGGCTGCTGAAATTTAAGCGAGGGCGATCATGGCAGAACTGACCACGTTGGCCCGACCTTACGCTAAGGCGGCCTTCGAGCACGCTCAGGCCCACCAGCAGCTGGCCTCTTGGTCAGCCATGCTCGGCCTGGCTGCAGCGGTGTCACAAGATGACACCATGCAGCGCGTGCTTAAGGCCCCGCGACTGACGAGCGCAGAAAAGGCCAGCACTTTTATCGAAGTGTGTGGCGACAAGTTTGATGCACAGGCACAGAATTTCATTCACGTTGCCGCCGAAAACGACCGTCTCCTGCTGTTGCCGGAGATCTCCGCTCTGTTCGACCTGTACAAGGCCGAGCAAGAGAAATCGGTGGATGTGGATGTGACCAGTGCGTTCGCATTGAACCAAGAACAGCAAGACAAACTCGCCAAGGTTCTCAGTGCACGGCTCGGCCGGGAAGTGCGACTGCACGCTGCGGAGGATGCCAGCCTTATTGGTGGCGTCGTAATCCGCGCCGGCGACCTGGTTATCGATGGCTCGATTCGCGGCAAACTCGCGAACCTTGCCGAAGCATTGAAATCTTGAGTTTGAAGGGGCAGCAGAGCAATGCAGCAACTCAATCCTTCCGAAATAAGTGAAATTATCAAGGGCCGCATCGAAAAGCTCGATGTGACCTCCCAAGCCCGTAACGAAGGCACTGTCGTCAGCGTATCTGACGGCATCGTGCGGATTCACGGTCTGGCCGACGTTATGTACGGCGAGATGATCGAGTTTCCGGGCGGCGTCTACGGTATGGCCCTCAACCTGGAGCAAGACTCCGTAGGTGCCGTTGTATTGGGCGCGTACACCAGTCTGGCTGAAGGCATGAGCGCCAAGTGCACTGGCCGCATCCTGGAGGTTCCGGTTGGTAAGGAACTGCTGGGTCGCGTAGTCGACGCACTGGGTAACCCAGTTGACGGCAAAGGTCCGCTGAACAACACCGAGACCGACGCGGTCGAGAAAGTTGCTCCAGGCGTGATCTGGCGTAAGTCGGTAGACCAGCCTGTACAGACTGGCTACAAGGCTGTCGATGCCATGATCCCAGTCGGCCGTGGCCAGCGTGAGCTGATCATCGGTGACCGTCAGATCGGTAAGACCGCTCTGGCGATCGACGCGATCATCAACCAGAAAGACAGCGGCATTTTCTGCGTCTACGTGGCTATCGGTCAGAAGCAATCGACCATCGCCAACGTGGTTCGCAAGCTCGAAGAAAACGGTGCACTGGCTAACACCATCATCGTTGCAGCGAGCGCTTCGGAATCTGCAGCACTGCAGTTCCTGGCTCCGTACTCCGGTTGCACCATGGGCGAATACTTCCGTGACCGCGGTGAAGACGCGCTGATCGTTTATGACGATCTGTCCAAGCAAGCAGTGGCCTACCGCCAGATTTCCCTGCTGCTGCGCCGTCCACCAGGCCGTGAAGCCTACCCAGGTGACGTGTTCTATCTCCACTCCCGTCTGCTGGAGCGCGCATCCCGCGTTTCCGAAGAGTACGTAGAGAAGTTCACCAACGGCGCAGTGACTGGCAAGACCGGTTCCCTGACCGCTCTGCCGATCATCGAAACCCAGGCTGGCGACGTTTCCGCGTTCGTTCCGACCAACGTGATCTCCATCACCGACGGTCAGATCTTCCTGGAATCGGCCATGTTCAACTCCGGGATCCGTCCTGCTGTGAACGCCGGTGTTTCGGTATCCCGTGTGGGTGGTGCCGCTCAGACCAAGATCATCAAGAAGCTGTCCGGTGGTATCCGTACCGCTCTGGCTCAGTACCGTGAACTGGCGGCATTCGCCCAGTTCGCTTCTGACCTGGACGAAGCGACCCGTAAGCAACTTGAGCATGGTCAGCGCGTTACCGAGCTGATGAAGCAGAAGCAATATGCGCCGATGTCCATCGCCGACATGTCCTTGTCCCTGTATGCCGCTGAACGTGGCTTCCTGACGGACGTCGAGATTGCCAAAGTTGGTAGCTTCGAACAGGCCATGATTGCTTACTTCAACCGCGATCACGCCGACCTGATGGCGAAGATCAACGTGAAGGGTGACTTCAATGACGAAATCGACGCTGGCCTGAAAGCCGGTATCGAGAAGTTCAAAGCCACCCAAACCTGGTAAGCCGCAGCGGGAGCCGCAAGGCTCCCGCTTGCTAACCTGATAGGTGTTACATGGCAGGCGCAAAAGAGATTCGCAGTAAGATTGCGAGCATCAAAAGCACGCAAAAAATTACCAGCGCCATGGAAAAAGTGGCGGTCAGCAAAATGCGCAAGGCACAAATGCGCATGGCTGCTAGCCGTCCTTATGCGGAGCGCATCCGCCAGGTTATTGGTCATTTGGCCAACGCCAACCCGGAATATCGTCACCCGTTCATGATCGACCGTGCTATCAAGCGCGTCGGTTACGTTGTGGTGAGCAGTGACCGTGGTCTGTGTGGTGGCTTGAACACCAACCTGTTCAAGGCCCTGGTCAAGGACATGGCGGTAAACCGCGAACAAGGCGTCGAGATCGATCTGTGTGTGGTCGGTAGCAAGGGTGCGGCCTTCTTCCGCAACTTCGGCGGTAACGTCGTTGCAGCTATCAGCCATCTGGGTGAAGAGCCGTCGATCAATGATCTGATCGGCAGCGTCAAGGTGATGCTGGATGCGTACCTGGAAGGCCGGATTGACCGCCTGTCCGTGGTATCCAACAAGTTCATCAACACCATGACCCAGCAGCCGACCGTGGAGCAGTTGATTCCACTGGAGGCAACCCCGGATCAAGAACTCAAGCACCACTGGGACTACCTCTACGAACCGGATGCCAAGGAGCTGCTGGACGGCTTGATGGTCCGTTACGTGGAGTCGCAGGTCTACCAGGCGGTGGTCGAGAACAACGCAGCTGAACAAGCGGCGCGGATGATCGCAATGAAGAACGCTACCGACAACGCCGGTGATTTGATCAGCGATTTGCAGCTGATCTACAACAAGGCGCGTCAGGCTGCGATCACCCAAGAGATCTCGGAAATCGTCGGCGGCGCTGCCGCGGTTTAACGGTTCAAATATTCAGAGGATCCAGCTATGAGTAGCGGACGTATCGTTCAAATCATCGGCGCCGTTATCGACGTGGAATTTCCACGCGACAGCGTACCGAGCATCTACGACGCCTTGAAGGTTCAAGGCGCCGAAACCACTCTGGAAGTTCAGCAGCAGCTGGGCGACGGCGTGGTGCGTACCATTGCGATGGGCTCCACCGAAGGCTTGAAGCGCGGTCTGGACGTCAACAACACTGGCGCAGCCATCTCCGTACCGGTCGGTAAAGCGACCCTGGGCCGGATCATGGACGTACTGGGCAACCCAATCGACGAAGCCGGTCCTATCGGTGAAGAAGAGCGTTGGGGCATCCACCGTCCAGCACCTTCCTTCGCAGAACAGGCAGGCGGCAACGACCTGCTGGAAACCGGGATCAAGGTAATTGACCTGGTTTGCCCGTTCGCCAAGGGCGGTAAAGTCGGTCTGTTCGGTGGTGCCGGTGTAGGCAAGACCGTAAACATGATGGAACTGATCCGTAACATCGCCATCGAGCACAGCGGTTATTCCGTGTTCGCCGGTGTGGGTGAGCGTACTCGTGAGGGTAACGACTTCTACCACGAGATGAAGGACTCCAACGTTCTGGACAAAGTGGCACTGGTCTACGGCCAGATGAACGAGCCGCCGGGAAACCGTCTGCGCGTAGCCCTGACCGGCCTGACCATGGCCGAGAAGTTCCGTGACGAAGGTAACGACGTTCTGCTGTTCGTCGACAACATCTACCGTTACACCCTGGCCGGTACCGAAGTATCCGCACTGCTGGGCCGTATGCCTTCCGCAGTAGGCTACCAGCCGACCCTGGCTGAAGAGATGGGCGTTCTGCAAGAACGTATCACTTCGACCAAGCAAGGCTCGATCACCTCGATCCAAGCGGTATACGTACCTGCGGACGACTTGACCGACCCGTCGCCAGCGACCACCTTCGCCCACTTGGACGCCACCGTCGTTCTGTCCCGTGACATCGCTTCCCTGGGTATCTACCCAGCGGTAGACCCACTGGACTCGACTTCCCGTCAGCTGGACCCGAACGTGATCGGCAACGAACACTACGAGACCGCTCGCGGCGTTCAGTACGTACTGCAGCGTTACAAAGAGCTGAAGGACATCATTGCGATCCTGGGTATGGACGAGCTGTCGGAAACCGACAAGCAGTTGGTATCCCGCGCTCGTAAGATCCAGCGCTTCTTGTCGCAGCCGTTCTTCGTGGCTGAAGTCTTCACTGGTTCTCCAGGCAAATACGTTTCCCTGAAAGACACCATCGCTGGCTTCAAAGGCATCCTCAACGGTGACTACGACCACCTGCCAGAACAAGCGTTCTACATGGTCGGCGGCATCGACGAAGCGATCGAGAAAGCCAAGAAACTGTAATCCCGGCGCCCGGCAACGGGCGCTAATTTAGGTTGAGGCAAGCAGATGGCTATGACAGTCCATTGCGATATCGTCAGCGCGGAAGGGGAAATCTTCTCCGGTCTGGTGGAGATGGTGGTTGCGCACGGTGAACTGGGTGATCTTGGTATCGCTCTGGGTCACGCACCGCTGATCACCAACCTGAAGCCAGGTCCGATCCGCTTGATCAAGCAGGGCGGGGAAGCCGAGGTGTTCTACATCTCCGGTGGTTTCCTCGAGGTTCAGCCGAACATGGTCAAGGTTCTTGCCGACACCGTGCAACGTGCTGCCGACCTGGACGAAGCCTCCGCTCAGGAAGCCGTCAAGGCTGCTGAGAAGGCCCTGAATGAAAAAGGCGCAGATTTCGACTACGGTTCTGCTGCTGCACGTCTGGCCGAGGCCGCAGCTCAGCTGCGTACCGTCCAGCAGATCCGCAAGAAGTTCGGCGGCTAAGTCGCAGGCTTTCTGTGTGATTGATTAAAAAGGGTAGCCTCGGCTACCCTTTTTATTTTCCGCCATTCACCCCCCTCTTGGTCGCAGTCTGACCTTCCAGGATTGGTAGCCAGTCATGTCTCTCGAAATCGTTATCCTCGCCGCAGGCCAGGGCACCCGCATGCGTTCGGCGCTGCCCAAGGTTCTTCACCCGGTCGCCGGCAACTCCATGCTCGGGCATGTTATCCACAGCGCCCGGCAACTCGACCCACAGCGTATCCATGTGGTGATCGGCCACGGTGCCGATGCGGTGCGCGAGCGGCTGGACGCCGACGACCTGAATTTCGTGCTGCAGGACAAGCAACTGGGCACCGGCCATGCGGTGGCCCAGGCCGTGCCTTTTATCACTGCTGACACGGTGCTGATCCTCTACGGCGACGTGCCGCTGATCGAAGTCGAGACCCTGCAGCGCCTGCTCAAGCAGGTGGGGCCGGAGCAACTGGGCCTGCTTACCGTCGAGCTGGACGACCCTACCGGCTACGGGCGCATCGTTCGTGATGCCGACGGCAAAGTCGTCGCCATTGTCGAGCAGAAGGATGCTGACGAAGCCACCCGCGCCATCACCGAAGGCAACACCGGCATTCTCGCAGTGCCCGGCAAGCGCCTGGGCGACTGGACCGGCCGGCTGTCCAACAACAACGCCCAGGGCGAGTACTACCTCACCGACGTGATCGCCATGGCGGTCAGCGACGGCCTGATCGTCGCCACCGAGCAGCCCCACGACGCCATGGAAGTGCAGGGCGCCAACGACCGCAAGCAACTGGCCGAGCTGGAGCGGCACTACCAGCTGCGGGCTGGCCGCCGGTTGATGGCCCAGGGCGTGACCTTGCGCGACCCGGCACGTTTTGATGTGCGTGGCGAAGTCATCGTTGGCCGTGATGTGCTGATCGACATCAACGTGATTCTCGAAGGCCGGGTAGTGATCGAGGACGACGTGATCATCGGCCCCAACTGCGTGATCAAGGACAGCACCCTGCGCAAGGGCGCGGTGATCAAGGCCAACAGCCACCTCGATGGCGCGGTGATGGGCGAGGGCAGCGATGCCGGTCCGTTCGCCCGGCTGCGTCCCGGTACCGTGCTGGAAGCCAGGGCTCATGTGGGTAACTTCGTCGAACTGAAGAATGCCCACCTGGGCCAGGGTGCCAAGGCCGGCCACCTGACCTACCTGGGCGACGCGGTGATCGGTGCGCGCACCAACATTGGCGCCGGCACCATCACCTGCAACTACGATGGGGTGAACAAGCACAAGACGATCATGGGCGAAGACGTGTTCATCGGCTCCAACAACTCGTTGGTAGCACCTGTGGATATCTCCTCCGGCGCCACCACGGCTGCCGGTTCCACCATCACCCAGGATGTGGCCCCGGCTCAACTGGCGGTCGGCCGCGCCCGGCAGAAGAACATCGATGGCTGGAAACGGCCGGAGAAGATCAAGAAGGACTGAGGTTATCCACAACCGCGGAACCCTGTTCGCCGGCAAGCTGGCTCTTACACCCATCTGTAGGAGCCGGCTTGCCGGCGATTTTTTTCACCTGCGCGCTTGACGAAGTTTCGATCTTGGGTTTTTATTGCTTCCGTTATCTTTCGAATCGAAACTTAAAGCCATCATGTCAAAACGCAACACACCTCAACGTCGCCACAATATCCTTGCCTTGCTCAATGAACAGGGCGAAGTGAGTGTCGACGAGTTGGCCAAGCGTTTCGAAACCTCTGAAGTTACGATTCGAAAGGACCTGGCCGCCCTGGAGAGCAATGGCTTGCTGCTGCGCCGCTACGGTGGAGCGATCACCATGCCCCAGGAACTGGTCAGCGATATTGGCCAGCCCGTATCCCTCTACAAGCAGGCCATTGCCCGCGCTGCGGTGCAGCGTATCCGTGAGCATGCCCGGATCATCATCGACAGTGGCAGCACCACCGCCGCGATGATCCCCGAGCTGGGCCTGCAGCCTGGCCTGGTGGTCATGACCAACTCGCTGAATGTGGCCAACGCCCTGAGCGAGCTGGAGCACGAGCCGGTGTTGTTGATGACCGGTGGCACCTGGGATCCGCATTCCGAGTCCTTCCAGGGCCAGGTGGCCGAGCAGGTTCTACGCTCATACGACTTCGACCAGCTGTTTATCGGTGCCGATGGCATCGATCTGGCCCGTGGCACTACCACTTTCAACGAACTGCTGGGTTTGAGCCGGGTCATGGCCGAAGTGGCCCGGGAAGTGGTGGTGATGGTCGAATCCGACAAGATCGGCCGCAAGATTCCCAACCTGGAGCTGCCGTGGAGCAGCGTCCATACCCTTATTACCGATGATCGCCTGCCCTTAGAGGTCCGCGACCAGATCCAGGCCCGCGGCATAACTCTGATTTGCGCGGCTGTCAGCTAGGAGAGAAACCATGTGTGGAATTGTTGGCGCCGTTGCTGAACGCAATATCACCGCCATTTTGCTGGAAGGCCTCAAGCGCCTCGAATACCGCGGCTACGACAGCGCCGGTGTGGCGGTCTATACCAATGCGGGCAAGCTGGAGCGCATGCGGCGCCCGGGCAAGGTCAGCGAATTGGAGCAGGCCCTGGCCAGTGAGCCGCTGGTCGGCCGCCTGGGCATCGCCCACACCCGCTGGGCCACCCACGGTGCGCCATGCGAACGTAATGCCCACCCGCATTTCTCCGGCGACCTGGCGATCGTGCACAACGGCATCATCGAGAACCACGAAGCCTTGCGCGCGCAGCTCGGCGCCCTGGGTTACGAGTTCACTTCGGACACCGACACCGAAGTCATCGCCCACTTGCTGAACCACAAGCTCAAGGACCTGGGAGACCTCACCAAGGCCCTCAAGGCCACCGTCAAGGAGCTGCATGGTGCCTACGGCCTGGCCGTGATCAGCGCCAGCCAGCCGGACCGCCTGGTTGCGGCCCGCAGTGGCAGCCCGCTGGTGATCGGCCTGGGCCTGGGGGAAAACTTCCTCGCCTCCGACCAGTTGGCCCTGCGCCAGGTCACCGACCGCTTCATGTACCTGGAAGAAGGTGATATCGCCGAAATCCGCCGCGACAGCGTGCAGATCTGGGACATCAACGGCAAGGCCGTGGAACGCGAAGCGGTGCAGTACCGCGATGGCGCCGAAGCGGCAGAGAAGGGCGAGTTCCGCCACTTCATGCTCAAGGAAATCCACGAGCAGCCATCCGTGGTGCAGCGCACCCTGGAAGGCCGCCTGAGTGCCAACCAGGTACTGGTCCAGGCCTTCGGTCCGCAAGCCGCCGAGCTGTTCGCCAAGGTGCGCAATGTGCAGATCGTCGCCTGCGGCACCAGCTACCATGCCGGCATGGTCGCCCGTTACTGGCTGGAAGAACTGGCCGGCATCCCCTGCCAGGTGGAAGTGGCCAGCGAGTTCCGCTACCGCAAGGTGGTGGTGCAGCCCGATACCCTGTTCGTGACCATCTCCCAGTCCGGCGAAACCGCCGACACTTTGGCCGCTCTGCGCAATGCCAAGGAGCTGGGCTTCCTCGCCAGCCTGGCGATCTGCAACGTCGGCATCAGCTCCCTGGTGCGTGAATCGGACCTGACCCTGCTGACCCAGGCCGGTCGCGAGATCGGCGTGGCCTCCACCAAGGCCTTCACCACCCAACTGGTGGGCCTGCTGCTGCTGACCCTGTCCCTGGGCCAGGTACGTGGCACCCTGGCCGCCGGCGTGGAAGCCGAGCTGGTGGAAGAGCTGCGTCGCCTGCCGATCCGCCTGGGCGAAGCCCTGGCCATGGATGGCGTGGTGGAAAAAACGGCCGAGCTGTTTGCCGACAAGCACCACACCCTGTTCCTCGGCCGTGGTGCCCAGTACCCGGTGGCGATGGAAGGCTCGCTCAAGCTCAAGGAGATTTCCTACATCCACGCCGAAGCCTATCCGGCCGGCGAGCTCAAGCACGGCCCCCTGGCGCTTGTGGATAACGACATGCCGGTGGTTACCGTGGCACCGAACAACGAGCTGCTGGAAAAGCTCAAGTCCAACCTGCAGGAAGTGCGCGCCCGTGGCGGCGAGTTGATCGTGTTCGCCGACGAGCAGGCCGGCATGACCAATGGCGAAGGCACCCACGTGATCCAGATGCCGCACATCCACGACATCCTCTCGCCGATCCTCTACACCATCCCGCTGCAGCTGCTGTCCTACTACGTGGCCGTGCTCAAGGGCACCGACGTCGACCAGCCGCGCAACCTCGCCAAGTCGGTGACCGTGGAGTGAGTTATCCACAGTGACCGCCCAGGTGCTCGCTCTTGCAACAAGGCGCTCCAGATGAGCGCCTTGTTGCAGGGGGCTGCTTCACATGGCGCCGACTCAGTTTGGCGCTAGCAGCGAGCGAAAGCGTGAATCGCTGCGGGTTGGGGCCAGGGTGTACAGCTGTTCTTTCTTGTCGATCCAGGTGTAGAGCGCGTATTCCTTGTCGCTGTCACCAACGTGTTTGCCCAGGCCATAAACCGAAAGATGACTGCTCGGGGTATTGCCATACGTGTAGAACATTGAGCAGGTGCGGTTACGTTGTTTGTCGCGCCAGGTGTAGTGATGGACAGCTTGATTGCCAATGTACAGGGGCTCGCCATCCACCGTCAGGTTGCCACGATCAAGGCGATCGAAGAGGAAGTTCATGGCTTCGATCTCGAAACCATCATGGTTGAATTGGTCAAGGTTGCCGACCAGCGTGATTGCAGGATTCAAAGTGGGCATATCAGGCCTCTCTCTACTGTGATGGGTTGCCAAAATGGCAAGCCCATCTCAGCGCCATGCCGCTGCCAGCATCAGTAGGAAACAATTCCGCGACAGCATTCGGGGCGATATTTCCTTGGGCTGGCGAGACAGTCTTTAATCTTCACGATCACTCAAGTGATGGTCCTGGATCATCGAAGCTGACACAGCAAGAGGGGAGCCCAACCGGGCTCCCCTCTTTGTTATTTCCCTTTGCCTGCCTGCAGCGCTCGTCGCTCAGGCGTGGCGGTGCTGAACAGCGCTCAGCGCGAATGCTGTATCGAAACAATGTCGCCAGTCGACGCGTCGATATCCACCCTGAACATTGCCTGGTCACGTTGACGGCTGAACATGCAGGTAAAGATGCTGGGCGAAACCTGCGGGAACTGCTCGAACCAGCTGTAGATACCTGCTTCGAGCTGGCCATTGATCAGTAACTGGTCGGCAATCCTGATCTGTTGCTGGCGGTCGCCGGAGACCACGTAGAGGGTTGCGGCCACGCCCGTATCGTCATCGTTCCACAGGATGGCCAGGTGTTGCCGATCCGGCACCACGATCGCCAGCAGGCCGCGGCTGTTGACCACGCTCAGGAGCTGTTCCTGCCAGCGCCAGCGAGCCTCGACGACCCGGCAAGGAGACCACCCCAGGGCGATCATCTGGTCCACCGTCATGTTTTCGTCGATGACCTTGCCGTCTTCGCGGATCCGCTCGAAATCACTAATCACAACTTTCACTCCACAGGCAGCACACCAGGCGTGCCGACAATTTTCAGATTCCTGTCACCGACGAACTCCACCTGCTGCACGCCGCCCTTGTAGTTCTCCAGCGGGCCGGTGATACCACTGTGAATCTTTTGCGGTGCGGTGGTTTCGACGGTGATCACATGGGATACGTCTGTCTTGAATCGATCGAGGATCACCAGTTTATCCCGAGCATAGGCCTGGCTGGGAATCGGCTCGGGGGCGGCGAAACCTCCGAAGGCTGGCTTGCCCTGCATGATGGCTTCGGCCTGGCCCTTGGCGACGACCATCTGGTATTGCCTTCCCGGTGGCACTATTTCGGTCTTGACCTGGGTGCCTTCCAGCCAAGCCGGCAAGTTGCCCTCGGCGACCATCGCCTCGTTGACCTGGGCGGCCGTGCGCACCTCGAGCACCTGCGACTGGTTGGCCAGTCGCGCGGCATTGCGTTCGGCGCTCAACTTGGCCATTTTCGGCCCGGCGCCGAGCAGCGCCAGGCCGGCGATACCTTGCAGCAGGTCACGGTAGCCCGGGCCGAGCCGGTCGCCGAGCTGGCCCAGCAACTCCATGCCGCCATAGATCGCGGCCCCCACCGCCACGGTGGTCAGCAGGGCCGCGAGGCCGGCCATGGCGGCCAGCACCAGCGCGCCGGCGGCGGCGACCAGGCCCAGCGCCTCCAGGCCGGTATGCAGCCAGCCCTCGATATCCAGCACGAATTCCACCTGCAGCGTCGGACCGCCGATGAAGGTGTTCGGGCTACCGGACTTGATATGCGCGCCGCAGGTCATCTTGCTGCTCAGTCGCGCCGCCGGCTTGCCGTTGATGTAAACGGTAGCGCTGCCTTCGGCGATGGTGACCGGGAAGGGCCAGGGGGGATGCGCCACGGGAAAGCCGGTACAGGAACTGGACACGTCCTCGCCGGCACGCATGGCATTGCGCAAGTTGACGAATACGTTGGGGCTGCCCCTTATGAGTTCACCGGTGGTTGGCTCGGGCAGATCGAAGATGGTCGAAAGTCCCTTTACCAGCTGGAACATCGACAAGCCGCCGGCGGCGACCGAACCCGCCAGGATCACCGCCGCCAGGCCGCCCGTTGCCGCGGTAGCCGCGATGATGGCCGCGCCTATGAGAGCGCCCGCGACCGCGCCGGCGAGCATGGCAGCAACTCCGAATCCATGGGCGATGTCGTCGCCCAACCGCGCTGCGGCCTGTACATCCATGCTGAGACTCCGCCTGCGATGCGATACGCATCTTCCCTGGGGCCAGTGGGTGGCCCGAGCGGCGGATTATCAAAGAGTAACCGGGGGCGCGGCAAGAGCTGGAAGGCAGTCTGTCGTCACAGGGGACCACTCGCGCTTCACGCCGCCGGCGGGAAGGAACCAAACGTCTGGGGTGCACCCTTGTCCTTGCTCGCCTGTCCGCGTTGGATCTTCGAAAAACAATTGAAATCAGAGCGTTATTTTTGTGCGACAGTTTTGGTTCTGCGAATCCACTGCGAGTGCCAGTGGACGCCCCGGCGAATCCCGACTTGTGCACAGGCCGGAATTTTTTAGCGCGCTAATGGAAAACCAATGAGACTTCGCCTGATTCATGGATGGATGATCGTTCTGATGGTGGCTGTCCTGGGCCTGGGAGTCCTGACCCCAGTGCTCTCCAACAGCCTCTTGCTGCTGATGGACCGAACCAATTTCATTCCTGCCGAATCGTCCATCTGGACCTTTGAACCGACCCTGATCAACCAGGGTTCCTCTTCCTATTGGCTATACGGTGAAGATCAGCAGTACTACTTCTATTTTTCCTACGCCCAAGACCAACCTTACCGGTTGATTGCCAAAACCAACCGTTGCCCCGGATTCGACAAGCACGAGGTGCAGACCTGGTGCGCTCCCTGACGTCGTGGCCGTGGATTATGCTGCGCGTGCGGGGCGCCTGTCGGGCGGGCGCTGCCAGGTGAGATAAGACATGGACAGGTTTCAGGAAATGCAGGTGTTCGTCTGTGTCGCCCAGGAGCAGGGGTTCGCGGCGGCTGCGCGGCGCCTTAACCTGTCGGCGGCCAGCGTCACCCGGGCCGTGGCAGCCCTCGAACAGCGCATCGGCACCCAGTTGCTGGTACGCACCACCCGCAAGGTGCACCTGAGCGAAGCCGGGCAACGTTATCTGGAGGACTGCCGACGCATTCTCGCCGAGGTGCAGGATGCCGAGGCCTCGGCCGCCGGCATCCACGCCCAGCCACGGGGGCAACTGAGCCTGACTGCGCCGGTGCTGTTCGGCGATCTGTTCGTCACCCCGCTGCTGGTGCGTTACCTGCAACGTTATCCACAGGTCAGCATCAACGCCTTGCTGGTGGACCGAGTGGCGAACATGGTGGATGAAGGCATCGATGTGGCGGTGCGCATCGGCGAATTGCCGGACAGCGGCCAGCACAGCATCCGAGTAGGCCAGGTGCGCCGGGTGGTCTGTGCAGCCCCCGGATTCCTGGCGGCCCATGGTTGCCCCCAGCACCCCGATGACCTGCGCCAGGCTCCGCTGATTGCGCCATCCTCCACCGGCCAGGCGCGCCACTGGCAATTCAACGACGCCGGGCGCGCTCTGAGCCTGCGCCCGGAACCGCGGCTGCTGGTGAGCGCCAACCAGGCCGCCATCAGTGCCGCCTGCCTGGGGCTGGGCCTGACCCGGGTGCTGTCCTATCAGGTGGCCGATCAGGTCGCTGCCGGCCAGTTGCAGATCGTGCTGGCGGATTTCGAGCTGCCGCCCTTGCCGATCCACGTGGTGTACCAGGGCGGTCGCAAGGCGCCGGCGCGGGTACGCAGCTTTGTCGATTTCGCCGTGCAGGCCCTGCGCGAGCATCCATCGCTCAATACTTGATCAGCTTTATTGCGCTGGCTGAAATGCCGGATTGCGATTTCTGGTGATTCTGTTGTTTTGCGTCATGGACCAAGATGGCCCTGCCAGCGCGGCCCTTCGACCGCGTCCCAGCCTGCGGAGTCGAGCATGTCCCTGCTTCCCATCAAGTTCTACAACTTTCCCCGGTCCGGCCACGCTCACCGCGTCGAGCTGATGCTGTCGCTGCTGGACCTGCCTACCGAAACCATCTTTGTCGACCTGGCCCAGGGTGCCCACAAGCAGCCCGAATTCCTGGCCCTCAACGCCTTTGGCCAAGTACCGGTGATCGATGACCAGGGCACGGTGCTGGCGGACTCCAACGCGATCCTGGTGTACCTGGCGCAACGCTATGGCCGCGGCCGCTGGTTGCCCACCGACCCGGTGGGCGCGGCGCAGGTACAGCGCTGGTTGTCGGTGGCGGCGGGGCCGATCGCCTTCGGTCCGGCGGCGGCGCGACTGATCACGGTGTTCGGCGCCACCTTCAATGCCGAAGAGGTCATTGCCCGCGCCCACGGCCTGCTCAAGGTCATGGACCAGGAACTGGCGAGCAGGCCGTTCCTGGTGGGTGAACAGGCGACCATCGCCGACGTCGCCGGCTACAGCTATATCGCCCACGCGCCGGAGGGCAACGTGTCCCTGGCCGATTATCCCAACGTGCGGGCCTGGCTGGCGCGGATCGAGGCCTTGCCGGGCTTCGTGCCCATGCCGTCCACGGCGGCGGGGCTCAAAAGCGCCTGAGGCGCACCTGCGGAGGCAGCACCATGAGCAGCAGTTCCCCCTGGCATGCCGGCGAGCGGCAGTTGCAGGCCCGGGCCGGAGTGGCCGAGCGCATGGAGGCCTTTGGCACCAAGGTGATCCGCCAGGCGATGCCGGATCAGCACCGGCAGTTCTACGGGCAACTGCCGTTCATCCTGGTGGGCGCGGTGGATGCCCAGGGCAACCCCTGGGCGAGCATTCTCGAAGGCCCGCCCGGTTTCGCCCAGGCCCCCGAGGCGACCCGGCTGCGCCTGGGCAGCCTGCCTGCCGCCGACGACCCCGTGCAGTTGCAGGAAGGTGCGGCCCTGGGCTTGCTGGGCATTGAACTGCACACCCGGCGGCGCAACCGCCTCAATGGCCGGGTCAGTGCTGTGGACCGCCACGGCTTCAGCGTGACGGTGCAACAGGCGTTCGGCAATTGCCCGCAATACATCCAGCAGCGCGAGCTGCAGCAGGTGCCCTTGAGCGACCCCGCCAGCCGGCCGGCACAGTATCGCGACGGCCTGGATCCTGAGGCTCGGGCCCTGATCGGTGGCGCCGACACTTTCTTTGTCGCCAGCTACGTCGACCTGGACGGCCAGCGCTCGGTGGATGTGTCCCACCGTGGCGGCCAGGCCGGGTTCGTCCGGGTCGAGGGCAATTGCCTGACCATCCCGGATTTTGCCGGCAACCTGCACTTCAACACCCTGGGCAACCTGCTGCTCAACCCCCGGGCCGGCTTGTTGTTCATCGACTTTCCCAGCGGTGAGCTGCTGCAGCTCAGCGGCCGCACCGAAATCATCCACGACGGGCCGCTGGTCAAGGCCTTCCAGGGCGCCGAGCGGTTGTGGCGCTTTACCGTGGAGCGGCTGGTACGGCGCCCGGCGGCGCTGTCCCTGCGTTGGCAGTTGCAGGGTTTTTCCCCCAACAGCCTGCTGACCGGCAGTTGGCCGCAAGCCGAGGCTCGGCTGCGCGCCACGGCCCTGGGCCAGCAGTGGCGGCCATTGCGGGTGACTCGGATCGAGGACGAAAGCAGCAGCATTCGCTCCTTCTACCTGGAACCGGCGGATGCAGCCGGCGCCCCGAGCTTTGTGCCCGGCCAGCACCTGCCCGTGCAAGTCGTGCTCGACGGCCAGCCGCTGATTCGCACCTACAGCCTGTCCAGCGCGCCTTCCGATGACTTTCTGCGTATCAGCGTCAAGCGCGAGGGCCAGGTTTCCCGCCACCTGCATCAGGCACTCAAGGTCGGCGACTTGCTGCAGGCCCGCGCCCCACAGGGGCGTTTCACTGCCGATGCGCTGTCGTCACAGCCACTGGTGCTGCTGGCGGCCGGGGTCGGCATCACACCGTTGCTGTCGATGCTGCGGGAGGTGCTGTACCAGGGCCTGCGCACCCGGCATACCCGGCCCACCTGGTTGATCCAGGGTTCGCGCACGCTTGCCGAGCAACCCTTTGCCAAGGAGCTGCAAACCCTGCTGGCGCAGGCTGGGGATTCAGTGCGGCTGCTGCGCCTGCTCAGCCAGCCGGAAGCCGGGGCCCGGCCGGGTGCTGGCTTCGATCATTGCGGGCGCATCGATGTGCAACTGCTGCTGGCGCAACCGGACCTGGATCTTGACCGCGCAGACTTCGTGCTCTGCGGCCCCGGGGCCTTTACCCAGGGCCTGTACGACAGCCTGCGGGACCTGGATATCGACGACCGGCAGATCCATGCCGAAACCTTCGGCCCTTCGACCCTGCGCCGCCGGCCGGACCCCGAGGCCGTGCCCTTTGCCCAACCGCCTGCCGCCACCCGGGCCGTGGCGGTGCGGTTCCAGCAGGCCGGCCGGGAGCTGTCCTGGGAGCCGGCCAGCGGCAGCCTGCTGCAACTGGCGGAGAGTGCCGGCCTGCATCCGCCATTCAGTTGCCGTGGCGGCTCCTGCGGCACTTGCCAGACTCGGTTGATCAGCGGTCAGGTGAATTATCCACAGGTGCCTGCACAGTTACCGGATCCGGGGCAGGTACTGATCTGCTGCGCGGTGCCGGCGGCTGTGGATAACCTGGTGCCAGCGTTGGTGCTGGACCTGTAGAAGCGGGAAAAACTCCTTGCGGCGATTGCTGCCAACCGCGCTGCTGCGTAGGCTGGCGGCTGCTTTGTCGCAGTAGCTGCGGGTTGTAAGTGAGGGGGGAAGGCCCTGCGGTTCTTTTCGCTGCCTCGCGGGCCCGGCAGCGGCTACAGGCGATGTCGATCAGGTGTATGGCGCCCGGTATTCCGGGGCTTTTGCGTTAAAGGGAATCAACGATTCATGCTCCCCCGGTTTTTGCTCCGTCTTTGCGCCGTGCTGGTCTGCGGGCTGCTGCTCAATGCCTGTCGTCATGAAGAGGGGCCGCCCCTGGATCAGCAGCTCTATATCTGGCAACGCCAGTGGACCCCGGCCCACGCCGACGCCCTGGCAGGCTCGCGGGCGGACTTTTCCACCGTCCGGGTGCTGGCCCTGCAGGCTTTTCCACAGGCCGGCTGGAGCCGGGCGCGGATCGACGCCGCCTTGCTCAAGCAAGACGGTCGCCCACTGATTGCGGTGGTGCGCCTGGATGGCCAACTGCCGTCCCTGAACCAGGACGACATCCTCCAGCAGGTGCAGCAACTGCTGGCCGACTGGCAAGGGCAGGGCCTGACCCTGGCCGGCC
Source organism: Pseudomonas sp. 8(2025) (assembly GCF_052665325.1). NCBI lineage: Bacteria > Pseudomonadati > Pseudomonadota > Gammaproteobacteria > Pseudomonadales > Pseudomonadaceae > Pseudomonas > Pseudomonas sp. 8(2025). The sequence continues at coordinate 153,598 of NZ_JBQOIE010000001.1, forward strand.
TGGAGATCGACCACGATGCCGGCAGCGCCCGGCTGCCGGCCTATGCCGGGCTTCTGCGGCGGCTGCGCGAGGTGCTGCCGCAGCAGCTGGCCCTGAGCATCACCGCGCTGCCCTCCTGGCTCGACAGCCGCGAGTTGCCCGGGCTGCTGGCTCAGGTCGACAGCAGCGTGCTCCAGGTACATGCGGTCAGCGACCCCCGGCGCGGGCTGTTCGACCCGCACCAGGCTGAACAATGGGCCAGGCGCTGGGCTGGGGTCAGCGACAAGCCGTTCTACCTGGCCCTGCCTGCCTACGGCGTGGCCTTGCTGCCCGGCACCGCCCAGGCTCCAGTGGTGGAAAGCGAGGCGCCCATTGCGCGCCGGGGCCAGCGCCGGGAGCTGATGGCCGACCCCGAGCAACTGAGCCAACTGGCCAAGACCCTGCGCAATGATCCGCCGGCCCATCTGGCCGGGCTGATCTGGTTTCGCCTGCCGCTCAAGGGCGATGTCCGCGCCTGGAGCCTGGATACCCTGCGCGCGGTGGCCCGTGGAGACGTGCTGGACAGCCGCTTGGGCATCAGCCTGCAGGAGCAGGACGGTCTCTTCGATATCCGCTTGGACAACCCGGGCAATCTCGACCGCCCTTTGCCTGAACAACTGACCCTGGCCGTTGCCCAATGCGACGGATTCGACGGGCTGGGCGGTTATTCCGCCGAGCTGCGTGACGGCCAGCTGCTATTGACCCGCCAGCAGGCCGGCCGTCTGGCGGCGGGCGGCACCCGGGCCGTGGGCTGGGCCCGCTGTACAAAAATTGACCAAGGAGCTGCACATGTTCGTCCCTAGATCCCGCTACCTGCTGTGCCTGAGCCTGTGCCTGCCCTTGGCCCCGGCCCTGGCCTGCGGTCCGACCTTCCCCATGCGCCTGCTGGAGGATCGCCCGCAGACCCTGGCGCAGTTGCCGGAAGGCAGCTTCCAGTTCGAAGTGTCCCGCCTGGGCAAGCCCATCGTCGGGCTCAAGCCAGTGGTCAAGGATGCCTTCAGCCGCGATTACAACCTGCCTGACAGCTACGAGGTACAGGCGCGCAACTGGGCGGAACAGCAAGGGCTGGACGACGCCCAGAAAGCCCTGGTCGGGCAGTTGCGCACGCTCAATGACGGGCGCGTGGCGGAGCAGCAAGGGGCCAGCCTGCCGCCGCAGATCAACCTCTACACCGCGGGCGCGGTGGCCTTCGGCGCCGGGGATCATGAGCTGGCGGCGGAGTATTTCCGCAAGGTGCTGGCGCTGCCCGCCGAGCAGCGGGCGCTGCGCAGTACCTGGGCCGCCTACTCCCTGGGCCGGGCCCTGCAAGCCATCAGTGAAGAGGCCAACGAGCTGGACGACCAGGGGCGCAGCGACACCTTGCTGGCGGCGCGCCAGGCCTTCGTCCAGACCCGCCAACTGAGCATCGACGGCTTCAGCGACCCCCTGGAGCTGGGCATCGCCAGCCTGGGGGAAGAGGCGCGCATTCTGAAGAACCAGAACCACTGGAGCGAGGCCATCGATCTGTATGCCAGCCAGAACCTGCTGGGGTCGGAGGTCGGCTACAGCTCGCTGAAGCAGGTGGTGGGCGAGTTGGGCGGCCTGTCGGACGCGCAATTGCTGGAGCAGCTCAAGCAGCCCTCGGTGGCGCGTTTGCTCACGGCTTCACTGGTTTCGCACCAGGGCTGGTCCTTCGGTGAAAAGCCGGAGGCCGAGCAAAAACTGATCAAGCTGCTGAGCCAGGGCACCGCCGGCACCTTCGACAACGCCGATCGCCTGGCGGCGCTGAATTACCAGAACGGCGATTTCGCCACCACCCGGTTGCTGCTCGAGCATGCCGGCGACGGTGGCCTGGCCTGGTGGCTGCGGGCCAAGCTGGCCGTGCGCGACGGCGACAAGGCTGCGGCCGCAGCCGCTTACGCCAAGGCCGCCGCGGCTTTCCCCCGGGACGAGAGCTGGGGCTTTCGCGGCGACTACGACGGCAACTATGAAGACCTCAAGCCGGGCTGCCGGGTAGAAGGCGAAAGCGCCTTGCTGGCCCTGGACCGTGGCGACTATGTGCAGGCGTTCGAGCTGCTCTACCGCAGTGGCGACATTTACTGGCACGACGCGGCAACCGTGGCTGAGCGAGTGCTGACCCTGGATGAACTCAAGCATTTCGTCGACGCCCAGGTTCCGGCGCCGCCGCTCGTCCCCCAGCAGCCCGATGCCTACTACGAGAGCCTGCCGATTGCCGCCCAGGTGCGCGAACTGCTGGGCCGGCGGCTGTTGCGCGAGGGCCGCTACGAAGAGGGCTGGGGCTACTTCTACACCCCCGAGCGCCAGGCTATCGCCAAGGCCTACGGCGAGTACCGGCGCAGCGCCGAGTCGGCCTGGCTGCCAACCCGGCGAGCCGAGGCCTATTACCAGGCGGGCAAGCTGGCACGGGCGTCGGGGATGGAGATCCTCGGCTACGAGATGGGTCCGGACTACCACAGCCTGTGGGGCAGCTACAGCCTGGAAATCCCGCCGGTACAGGCTGGCCCGCTGATCAGCGCCGACGAAGTGCAGCGCCAGCAGGCCACCACTGCCGAACCCGATGTGCGCTACCACTATCGCTACGTGGCCGGCGAGCTGGGCAACCAGGCGGCGGACTTCCTGCCCCACACCAGCCAGGCCTATGCCGCGGTGCTGTGCAAGGCGGCGCGCTGGACCCGGGGCAGCGATGCCGAGATCGAGTACTACCGGCGCTATGTGCAGAACGGTCCCTTTGTGGAGTGGGCCGGCAACTTCGGCATGAACTGTGAGGAACCGGACTTCGGCAGCGCCAACAAGCGCTACCTGACCCAGTGGCTGGACGCATCCCGTTCCGCGGTGGCCGAGCACAGGCTGGCTGCCGGCGCCGGTGCCGGCGTGCTGCTGTTGGGGACGGCCTACCTGTTCCGACGCCGCCGCGCGGTGTCCTCGCACAAGGCGACATAAAAGCGTGCCCAGGATCCTGTAGCCGCTGCCGCAGGCTGCGTACGAGCTGGGCGGCACTCCGACGCAGCGGTCGCGGCGATTTCTGGGGCGAATATTTTGCCGGGGATCGCCAGGCAAGGTCCTGCGGACCTTCGCGCAGCTTCGCCGAGGCTCGGCAGCGGCTACAGGTGCCGTCAGGCCTGCTGGACGAACGTCAGGCGCAGGGCGAAGCCGATCAGCAGGCTGCCGAACAGCCATTGCTGCACTCGTTGCGCCGACGGGCTGCGCTGCATCCAGCGGCCCAGCCCGGCACCGGCCAGGGCGTAGCAGCAGTCGAACAGGCCGCCCACGGCCACCAGCAGCACCCCCAGGGTCATGAATTGCGGGACCACCGCACCGGCCTGGGGATCGACGAACTGCGGCAGCAGTACCGAACAGAACAGCAATGCCTTGGGGTTCAGCAGGTTGGTCAACAGGCCGCGCTGGATCGCCTCGCGCCAGCGCAGGGGCGTGGCTGCGGCGGTGCCGGGCTCAAGGTTGGGCAACAGGTTCGCCCGCAGGCACTGGATACCAATCCACAGCAGGTAGGCGGCGCCCGCCAGGCGTACCAGGTCGAAGGTCCAGGGCGCGGCCTTGAACAGCGCCGCCAGGCCCAGCGCGGCCAGGGCCACATGGCAGCCGCGGGACAGGGCCAGGCCCAGCGCGGTGGCCAGAGCCTGGGCCCTGCCCTGGCGGGCGCCGGTTTGCAGCAGCAGGATCATGTCGGGGCCGGGCAGCAGGTAGACCACCGCCAGAGCCAGGAAATACATCCACAGTTGCGCCACCTTGCACCCCCTTCGTTGTCGAGTCGGTGCGCCCAGTTTAGGGCCACAGGGCAGGGCAGGTGCTTGCGTAATCAACCAACGGGAAAGCTGAAATTGGCATAATGTTCCACTAATGAAAGGAATCACCATCTGGATATGCCAAACATGAAACTTGATGCCTATGACCGCAAGATCCTCGCCGCGCTGCAGCGCGATGGTCGCCTGAGCAACGTGCAGCTGGCCGAAGAGATCGGCCTGTCGCCGTCACCCTGCCTGCGCCGGGTGCGCATGCTGGAAGAGGCCGGGGTGATCCGTGGCTACCAGGCCACCCTGGACCGCGACGAGGTGGGCCTGGGGCTGACCGTGTTCGTCGGGGTCAAGGTGGAGCGACACAACGATGCCGAGGCCGAAGCCTTCCGCCAGGCGGTATTGCAGTTGCCGGAGGTGATCTCGGCGTTCCTGGTATCGGGTGAATCGGATTTCCTGCTGCAAGTGGTGGTCCCGGACCTGCGTGGGTATGACCGCTTTCTGACCGGCCACTTGCTGAAGATCCCCGGGGTCAGCGACATCCGCAGCAACTTCGCGATTCACACGGTGAAAACCCCGGGGCCCCTGCCATTGGGGCATCTACCGGGCTGAAGGCTTCAGGTCCACCAGTAGCGCACCAGGTGGAAGAAGATCGGCGCGGCGAAACACACCGAATCCAGGCGATCGAGCATGCCGCCGTGGCCCTCAATCATGTGCCCCCAGTCCTTGACCCCGCGATCGCGCTTGATCGCCGACATGACGATGCCGCCGGCAAAGCCCAGCAGGTTGATCAGCAGGGCGATGAGGAACGACTGCCAGACATTGAACGGGGTGATCCAGAACAGCGCCCCGCCGATCATCGAAGCCAGCAGGATGCCGCCGACAAAGCCTTCCACGGTCTTGGACGGCGACAGGTTGGGGGCGATCTTGCGCTTGCCGAAGAGTTTTCCACAGACGTACTGCAGCACGTCCGAGAGCTGCACCACGATCACCAGGTAAGCGATCAGCAGCAGGTTGCGGCCTTCATAGCCGGCGATGTCCAGGGTCAGCAGGGCGGGCACGAAGGACACGCAGAACACCGCGATCATCAGCCCCCACTGGACCTTGGAGGCACGCTCCAGGAAGTGCGTGCTGTCGCCACCGAGCGACGCGAGGATCGGCAGCAGCAGGAACACGTAGACCGGAATGAAGATCGAGAACAGCCCGTACCAGTCGGAGTAGATCAGCAGGTATTGCAGGGGCAGGGCCAGGTAGAAGGCCGCCACCAGGGCCGGATAGTCGCTGCGCCGGGTCGGGGTCAGGGTGAGGAACTCGCGCAGGGCGTAGAACGACACCGCATAGAACAGCAGGATCACCGCCGCGGTGCCGAGCCAGAAGGCGATACCGATCACCAGCACCATCACCCACCAGGCATTGATCCGCGCATTGAGGTTGTCGATCACCGGGTTGGGCGCGCCACGGGTGCGCCACTGGAGGATGAAACCGATCAGCGAGGCCAGCACCAGAATGGCGCCGATGCCGCCGAATAACATCAGGGTCTGCTTATCCATCTCAGGCGTGCTCCGGGGCCAGGGCCAGCAGCGCGGCGCGGCTGCGTTCGAGGAAGTGTTCCTTGGTTTCGTCTTCTTCCAGGGTCAGGGGGGCGCCGAAACTGGTGGTGCACAGCAGCGGCAGGGGCAGGAAGCGGCCCTTGGGCATGACCCGGTTGAGGTTGGCGATCCACACCGGAATCACCTCAACCTGTGGATAACGTTTGGCCAGGTGGTAGATCCCGCTCTTGAACGGCAGCAGGCCGTCTTCGGGGTTGCGCGTGCCTTCCGGAAAGATGATCAGCGAGTCGCCGTTCTCCAGGGCATCGATCATGGGTTGCAGGGGGTTGTTATCCACAGCCTCCTTGCGCTCGCGGTCGATCAGCACGCCGTTGAACACCCGATTGATGATGTAGCGGCGCAGGTTGCTTTTCTGCCAGTAGTCGGCGCCGGCCACGGGCCGCGTCAGTTTGCGCAGGGCCGGCGGCAGGGAGGCCCAGAGCAGTACGAAGTCGCCGTGGCTGCTGTGGTTGGCGAAGTAGATCCGCTGCACCGCGCGCGGTGCCGAGCCCAGCCACAGGCTGCGGGCGCCGGTGATGCTGCGGGCGGCGGAGGTGATGAGATTGGCGACCAGGGGTTCGAACATGGGCATTCCTTATCCGGCAAAGGTCAGCCAGGGGCTGACCAGGATCACGCTCAGTATCACCAGCACTTGTGCTGCCAGCAGTAATGCCTGGCGGCGCAGCAGGCCCAGGGCCCCGCGGCTGCGTTGGTCCCAGGGCCGGCCGCCGCGCTGCGCGGGTTGCAGGCCGAGGGCGCTCAGGGCCTGGTCCAGGGCCTGGGTACTGTGTTCCAGGGTAGTTGGGGCGTCGGCCACGCGTTGAAACAGGTCGGCGTCGAAGGCTACCCGCAGCGCCAGGTACTTTTCCACAAGCCCCAGCAGCACCAGGGCCAGGCTGACCAGCAGCCCGCCCAGGGTGACGCTGGTCAGCAGGTACTGGCCCAGGCCATACAGCGCGCCGAGCAGGGTCAGGCCTGTGGATAACTGATCCAGGGCGCGGCCCCGGCGCAGCAGGCTGGCCACGCTGTAGAGCTGCATTTCAGTGGACATGGGCCGTTCTCCCGGCGCTGCTCAGGGCTTGCAGCGCCTGGCGGTGGGCGGGGTGCAGGACGATCTGCGGGCGGGCCCGCTGGATCTGCACGATGGCGGCATCCACCGTGGCTGCGCGGCCGCTGTGCAGCAGCCAGGCGGCAATCGCCGTGGCGCTGCGCGAATAACCCAGGGCGCAGCACACCAGCAGCGGCCCTTGCTGGCGCAGGCGTTCGATGGCGTGGGCGGCGGCCAGGCACTGCTCGGCACTGGGGGCGCACAGGTCCAGCACCGGCAGGCTCTGGTAGGCCCGCAGCCCGCGGCTGTCCAGGGACAGCTCGGCGCACAGGTCGAGCACGGCGTCGAACGGGCTGTCCTTGAGCTCGGCCGGTGTCGGCAGGCGCCCGAGCCAGACGTTATCCACAACCGGGTCCGGCTGTGGATGTTTTCTTGTCCACAGCCGCGAGTTGATCCAGGCCGCCGCCAAGTAAGGCGCCAGCAACCAGCGTGCAGCGGGGCTGAGGCTGCCGTCCTGGCGCTTCTGGAAACCCTCGGCACCCAGCAGGGCGTAGTTCAAGGCCACCAGCAACAGCGCCACCGCGGGCCAGATCAGCCACAGCGCGGCGCCGCCCCAGGCAAAGGCTGCCCCGGCGAACAGCGCCGCACCCAGGCCATAGCGCAGGGCCAGCTGGCGGCGCTTCGGGTCCTGGGCCGCACGGGCACTGAACAGCGGGCTGGGACGGTCCAGCGGCCATAGCCAGACACACAGCCAGCCGGCCAGGGCGCCTGTGGGTACATCGATGAAGTGGTGTTGATAAGTGCTCAGCACCGAGACCCCGATCAGCGCGAACCAGCCATGCACCAGCCAGCGCCAGAAGCCCTGGGTATGCCGTGCGTAGCAGACCCAGAGCACCACCAGCAGGGCGATGTGCAGCGACGGCGCCTGGTTGAAGGGCTTGTCGAAGCCGGCCAGCACCGCGAACAGCCAGCCGAAAACCCCGTCCAGTTCCGGCCTGGAGAAGGTAAAGCTCAGCGGCCAGAGCAGGAAGCAACTGACCGCGATTACCTGGGCGGTGAGCAGGCGCAGGGCGTGGCGCTTGAGCTCGTCACGGCTGCGCGGCAACAACAGGGAGAAGCCGTAGAGCAGGTCGATGGACCAGTAGGGCACGATGGTCCAGGCCCAGAACGGCATGTGCCGTTCCCAGTCGAAGACCATGCTGCCGACGTCGTCGCGCTGGGCGGTGACCCAGGTGGCGAAGCCGTAGGTGCTGAAGAACAGCGGTGCCAGCAACAGCAGCCAGAGCACCGCGGGTTTCAGCAGCCCCGGCTCCCGGGCCGGCAAGGCGCCTGCGGCCATCATTGCACCCGTTGCGCCAGGGATACGCTGAAGATCCCCCATTCATCCACACGCATGGTGACCTTGCGAAAGCCGGCGGCCTCCACCAGTTGGTCCATCTCCGCCTGGGTGCGGCGGCGCATGACCCAGGCCTGGCCTTCGCGGTGGCTGGTCAGGGCGCGGGCGATCAGTTCCAGCTGCGGGTGCCACGGCTGGCCGGTGTACACCAGGTAGCCGCCGGGCTCCACGGCACTGGCCAGGCCCGCCAGGGAGCCGCCGACCATCTGGTTGTCGGCGAACAGCTCATAGAGCCCGGAGACCACCGCCAGGGTGGGTTTCGGGTCCAGGGCTGCGAGGTCCTCGCGGTCGAAGGCGTTGCCTTTGACGAAGCGGGCGATGTCCCCCAGGCCTTTCTCCTGGATCAGCGCACTGCCGTCGCGCACGTTGATATCGCTGTAGTCGCGCAGCAGGATCGACTCCGGCAGCGGGCTGACCCCTTGCAGGGCTTCGAGGATGTAGCGGCCGTGGCCGGCGGCGATATCGACGATGCGCACTTCGCTGTTTTGCTCACGGAGTTTTTCCATGGCCAGGCGCAGCAGTTCTTCCACATGCAGCTTGCGCTGGCGGATGCCGCGCCAGCCGATGGAGTTCAGGTAGTTCTGGTCGATCATGCGGCCCAGTGCGGAATGCCCGGTGGGGCGGTTGCGGTAGACGTAGTCCAGGGTGCTGCCGGAGTCGAAACCGGTGTCGAAGCCCAGCTTGACCCCCGCCGACAGCTGGCTGCCCAGGCGCATGCTGGCACGGGTGGCGCGCCAGTACAGGTCGCGCAGGGAATTGTGCGGCAGCGGCGCGGCCAGGGCTTCGGACTCGGCGCAGGTAACGCCCAGGCGGTCGGCGTCCAGCAGGGCAGGGCGGTTCAGCGGGCGCTCGAAATTCTGCAGGATGAAGCGACGGATGCTGGCCATGGCCGGCGCCCGGTTCTTTTCCCCCAGGGTGTCGTGGAAGAAGCCCGGGAGGATGTGCTTTTCCTTGTGCAGGCTGCCCAGGCGCTCGAAGAACTGCTCCTGGGGCTTGCGATGCACCACGAAGTCGGAGCCGGAGATCAGCAACTGGGTCGGCACCTGGATCGCCTGGGCGTCGGCTACCACCCGGTCTGCCGCTTCATACAGGCCCAGCAGTACATTCACCGAGATCGCCTTGGTGATCAGCGGGTCGCTGTCATAGCTGCGGACCCGCTCCGGGTCGTGGCTCAGGAAGCGCGCCTTGACGTAGCTGTTGACGAAGAAGTTGCCACGAAAGCGCCGCATCAGGGCCAGGCCGGGCCGGGCGAAGGGCACGTACAGCTTGACCTTGAACGCCGGCGAGGCCAGCACCAGGGAGCGGATGCGCGGCGCGTAGTCGTGGACCCAGGTGGACGCGATCACCGCGCCCACGCTCTGGGCCACCACGGCGATGTTTTCCTCGGCGATCCCATGAGCGCTGCCCAGGTGATCACAGAAGGTCTGCACGTCGCGCACGCTGGTAGCGAAGCTCGGGCTGTCGCCACGGGCGCCCGGCGACTGGCCATGGCCACGGGCATCCCAGGCGAAGAAATCGAACTGGGGCAGGTTCAGCTCTTCCACCAGGTGGGCAATGCGCCCGGAGTGTTCGTGACCGCGGTGGAACAGCATCACCGCTTGCCGCGGTTCGCCAGGGGCCACTTCAGTGGCTGGCCAGTGGCGGTAGAACAGTTCGACACCGTCATGGGTTCGGAACGTCTGGTGTTGAGCGTCGCGCATAGCCATTTCCTTATGCAGAGGGAGCATTGTGCTGAACTTCTTTGAGGCCCTGGCGGACCCGATTGATCAGGGTGTAGACCAGCAGTGCGGCCACCAGTGCCAGCACGCCGTTTATCCACAGGGCGCTGAGCCAGCCCAGGGCGATGCCGGTGGCCAGTACGCCGAGGATGAAGGCGCGGTCGCTCTTGCCCATGGGCCCGTCGTAGCGCCGCGAGGCCCCGACCATGGGCCCGAGCACCCCGGCGTATTCACTGAACAGCGCCAGCAGGGTCACGGCCAGCACCAGCAGCAGGCTGGCCCCGGGCAACAGGGCGAAAGGCAGGATCAGGGCGCTGTCGGCGACCACGTCGCAGAGTTCGTTGAGGTAGGCCCCCAGGCGCGATTGCTGGCCGAATTCCCGCGCCAGCATGCCGTCGATGGCATTGAGCGCCATGCGCAGGATCATCCACAGGGGAATCAGGGCGAACAGCCAGGCATGGCCGGGGAACAGGGCAATGACGGTGCCGACCAGGACCGAGATGACGGCGGCCAGGACAGTGATCTGGTTGGCCGTGGTGCCGTTGTCGTACAGGCGCTGCACCAACGGCCGCAGCAGGTTCTGAAAGCGCGGTTTGAGCTGGTAAATCGAGAGCATGATGGGACGGTTCCTTGTCGCACGCGGTGAGCAGGGCTGGATTATTGCCTTAAATGCCAGGGGGCTGACATCAGAAGTTTTGTCATGAGCAAACAGCTGTCTCTGTGTCTACGACGTACGCAATAGATGAAAAGGCATGGCGCGGGACAAAAATTTCACTCGGCTCGTTATATAGTAACGAATTGTTTCGAATTTCTTCGGCCCGTGGGTTTATCCACAGGGCCGGACCAGAGCGGCGGGGTGGTATGCAAGTCGATCTTGAGACGCAAGGTGGCGAGGTGGCTGCCTTGCCACGGTTTCAGCAGGCGGCGTCCCATGCGGCGCGTTTGCAGCGCTGGGGCGCCGCTTTGCTGGGCCTGGCGGTGCTGGGGCTGGTGGCGGCGGTGTTTGTCGATCTGTTTGCGGCGCTGACCATCTGGCCGGCACTGCTGGTGAACCTTTCGTGTGCCTTGCTGGTGGTGGTGGCCGGGCTGCAATCGGCGTGCTGGGTCAGCCGCTGGCGCGAAGAGGTGATCGCCCCGGCGCCGGTTGTCACGCCCGAGGCCGGGGAGGATCGGCAGCCACAGGGCCGGCTGGCGGCTGCCCTGACCCTGCGCGGGCGGCGCCTATTGCAGCAGATCGGCGCGCCTACCCTGTGGCTTGGTGGCTGGTCGCTGCTGATCCTGTATAGCGTGGTGCAGGTGTTCAACCTGTCGTTGCCCGCCACCGCCCTGGGCCTGAGTGCCAGCGTGGTGGCGGTGCTGGCTCTGCTGCTGGCGTTTGCCCTGCTGGTGCTGGAACGCCAACTGGCCCAGGAGCACCCAGGGGAATGGCCGGAAGCCGGCGCCCTGGCGCAGCTGCTGCGGGTGGCGATTATCTGTTTGCTGGTGAGCGCCCTGTGCCTGTTGTTCAGCAGCGACACGGCCTTGTGGCCAGTACGGCTGGCGGTGCTGACGGGGCTGCTGCCGGCATTGGTGGCCGGCGAGTTGTTGTTGCGCGCGGTGCTGTCGCTGTTCAGCCCACAGCGCGAACAGCTGGAGCCACGGCTTCTGGCCCACAGTTTTGTTGCCGACATGCTGCGTTGGCCGCCCCAACCCCTGCTCAGCCTGCAGCATGAATTGCACAACCGTTTTGGCATCGATCTGCGGCAGATCTGGGCCTTCGCCTATATGCGCCGGGCCTTTGTACCGGTATTGCTGGTGGTGTTGGCGGTAGGTTGGCTGTTGACCGGCGTTCATGAACTTTCCATGCAAAATCGCGGTATTTACGAGCGTTTCGGCAAGCCGGTACAGGTCTTTGGCCCGGGCCTGCATCTGGGCCTGCCCTGGCCCCTGGGGCGGGTACTGACGGTGGAAAACGGCGTGGTCCATGAGTTGGCCACCAGCGTGGGCGAAAACTCGCAGCCGCTTCAAGCGGCCCCCGCCGAAGGCCCGGCCCCCGCCATTGCCAACCGCCTGTGGGATGCCAGCCACGTGAACGACAAATCCCAGGTGATCGCCAGCGGCAATGCCCAGCAACAGAGCTTTCAGATCGTCAACATGGATGTGCGCTTCGTCTACCGCATCGGCCTGGGCGACGCTGCGGCGCTGGCCGCCACTTACAACAGCAGCGATGTGCCGACGCTGATCCGCAGCACCGCCAGCCGCGTGCTGGTGCACGACTTTGCCTCGCGCACCCTCGATGGCCTGCTGGGGCAGGACCGCACCGGGCTGGCCGATGACATCGGCAGGGCCGTGCAGGGCGATCTGGACCGGCTCGACAGCGGGGTAGAGATTCTTGCCACGGTAGTCGAGGCCATCCATCCACCGGCTGGCGCGGCCAATGCCTACCACGGTGTGCAAGCGGCGCAGATTGGCGCCCAGGCGCTGATTTCCCGGGAACGTGGAGCGGCTGCCGAGCAGACCAACCAGGCGCAGTTGCAAGCCAGCGTGGCCCGCGACCAGGCCCAGGCCGATGCGCGCGAAGTGCAGGCGGCGGCCCAGGCTGCCGACCTGCGCTTTGCCGCCGAACAGAAAGCCTTCGCCAGTGCGGGGCAGGCCTTCGTCCTCGAGCAGTACCTGAGCCAACTGAGCCAGGGCCTGAGCCAGGCCAAGCTGCTGATTCTTGATCACCGTCTGGGGGGCGACAGCGCGCCGACCCTCGACCTGCGTACGTTCACCTTGCCGGCCGACCCTTCGGCGCCGCGTAAAGCCGCTCAGCCAGGAGCCGTCCATTGAGCCAGTCCTCCCATTCCCACGATCACGCCGGCCACGACCACGGGCACGGCCATCACCACCATCACGGGCATCACCACCATCATCATGGGGCGCCGGCCGAGGCCGGGCCTTTCCCCTGGCGGCGCATGGGCTGGGCCGTGCTACTGGTGCTGTTTGCCGTGGCCGCGGCGAGCCTGGTGCAAGTGCGCTCCGGCGAAGCCACGGTAATCACCCGCTTCGGCAACCCGGCGCGGGTGCTGCTGGAGCCGGGCCTGAACTGGTGCTGGCCGGCACCCTTTGAAGCGGCGATCCCGGTGGACCTGCGCCTGCGCACCACGTCCAGTGGCTTGCAGGATGTGGGCACCCGCGACGGTTTGCGGATTATCGTCCAGGCCTACGTGGCCTGGCGGGTCCAGGGCGACGCGGACAATGTGCAGCGTTTCATGCGGGCGGTGCAGAACCAGCCGGACGAAGCGGCGCGGCAGATCCGCACCTTTGTCGGTTCGGCCCTGGAAACCACCGCCAGCAGCTTCGATCTGGCCAACCTGGTGAACACCGATGCCAGCCAGGTGCGCATCGCTGATTTCGAAGCGCAACTGCGCCAGCAGATCGAACAGCAATTGCTTTCCACTTATGGAGTGCGAGTGGTGCAGGTGGGAGTGGAGCGTCTGACCCTGCCCTCGGTGACCCTGACCGCCACCGTGGACCGCATGCGCGCCGAGCGTGAAACCATCGCCACGGAACGCACCGCCATCGGCAAGCGCGAAGCGGCGCAAATCCGCTCTGGCGCCGAACGCGATGCGCGGATCGTCCAGGCCGATGCCACGGTGAAGGCCGCGGATATCGAGGCGCAATCCCGGGTTGAAGCGGCGCAGATTTATGGCCGCGCCTACGCCAGTTCCCCGCAGCTGTACAACTTGCTGCGTTCACTGGACACCCTGGGTACTGTGGTGACTCCGGGCACCAAGTTGATCCTGCGCACCGACGCGGCGCCTTTCCGGGTGCTGGTGGATGGCCCGCCAAACCTGCCGGGCAAAGCCGCTGGTTCGCAACCATGAATAAGGTTCCACGTGGAACAAATGAGTTGAGCAGCCCGTGGATCCAGGCCGGGCGTCTGGCATTCATCGCCTTGTACGGGGTGACAGTACTGGCGGCGCTGGCCTGGGCCTTCTCCAATGTGCGGCAGATCGACCCGCAGAACCGGGCCATGGTCTTGCACTTTGGCAAATTGGAAAGGGTGCAGAGTGCCGGATTGCTCTTGGCCTGGCCCCAGCCTTTTGAGCAGGTGGTGCTGCTGCCCGCCGCCGACCGGGTACTGGAGCGGCGGGTGGAGGGTTTGCTGCGTTCCGAGGCGGCTCTGGAAGGGGACCGGGTTGCCACCCTGGCCACGCCTTTGAACGACACCCTGGCCGGGTCCGGTTACCTGCTGACTGGCGATGCCGGTGTGGTACAGCTGGACGTGCGGGTGTTCTACAAGGTCAGCGATCCCTACGCCTATGTGCTCCAGGCTGACCACGTGCTGCCGGCCCTGGATCGGCTGGTGACCCGCAGTGCCGTGGCCCTGACCGCCGCCCGTGACCTGGACACCATCCTGGTGGCGCGCCCGGAACTGATCGGCAGCGACAACCAGGCCGCCGAGCGTCGTGAGCGGCTGCGGGGCGATCTGCTGCAAAGCATCAACCAGCGCCTGGCGCAGTTGACCACCAGCGGCCAGGGCATTGGCGTCGAGGCAACGCGGGTGGATGTGCAATCGAGCCTGCCCGGCCCGGCGGTCAGCGCCTTCAACGCGGTGCTCACTGCCAGTCAGCAAGCCGACAAGGCGGTCGCCAACGCCCGCACCGAAGCGGAAAAACTGACCCAGGGCGCCAACCAGCAGGCGGACCGCAGCTTGCAAGTGGCCCATGCCCAGGCCAGCGAACGGCTGGCCCTGGCCCGGGCCCAGACTGCCACGGTGCAGAGCCTGGCCCAGGCGCAGCGCAACGGCACCGACCCGGAAATGCTGCTGCGTATCTACCGTGAACGCCTGCCGAAGATTCTCGGGCAGGCCGGTTCGGTGACCACGGTCAATCCCCAAGACGATTCACGCCTGATCATTCAGGGAGCCGAACAATGACTGCCACCACCCATGCCGCGCCCCCCGCCAGCATGCTGACCTCGGCCGAGCAACGCAGCGCCGCCCGCCAGCTGACCCTGGCTATGCTCGCCCTGGGGCTTCTGGCCCTTGGCCTGGTCTGGCGCTGGCTGGCCCCAGGCCAGGTGGGCGTCAGCCAGTTGCTGTTGGGTGTCGCCTCGCTGCTGGTGGCGGTGCCGGTGATGCGCTCGGCCTGGTTCAGCCTGCGTTACCCGAGCCTGCACGGCATTACCGACCAACTGATCGCCCTGGCGATGCTCGGCGCCTGGGCCACTGGCGACCTGCTGACCGCGGCCCTGTTGCCGATCATCATGATCTTCGGCCACGTACTGGAAGAGCGCAGCGTGATCGGCTCCCAGGAAGCCATCGACGCCCTGGGCCGCTTGACCCGCAGCCTGGCGCGACAGGTACGGGCCGATGGCAGCGTCGTGGAAGTGGACAACGCCAGCCTCAAGGCCGGCGACCTGGTGGAAGTACGCGCTGGCGATCGGGTGCCCGCCGATGGTCTGGTGGTGTCCGGCCAGGCGAGCCTGGATACCGCGCCGATCACTGGCGAATCGGTCCCCCTGGAAGCGGTTCAGGGCATGCAGATATTTGGCGGCGCAATCAATCTCGATGGGCTGTTGCGTGTGCAGGTCACCCGTACCGGCGAGGAGTCGACCTTGGGCAAGGTGATTGCCCTGATGCAAAGCGCCGAGCGCGCCAAGCCGCCCATCACCCGTTTGCTGGAGCGCTATGCCGGCAGTTACATGGTGCTGGTGTTGCTGTTGGCGGCGGTGACCTGGTTCATCACCAACGATGCCCAAGCCATGCTCGCGGTGCTGGTGGCGGCCTGTCCCTGTGCGTTGGTGCTGTCGGCGCCGGCCACCGCCATCGCCGGGATCGCTGTGGCCGCGCGCCACGGCATCCTGATTCGCAGTTCGGCCTTTCTCGAGGAGCTGGCGGACCTGACCTCCCTGGTCGTGGACAAGACCGGCACCCTGACGTACGGCACCTTGCGTTTGCAGGCCATCGACAGCCCCCGGGAAGACCAGCGAAGCCTGCTCACTCTGGCCGCCAGCCTCGGCTCGGCCAGCAGCCACCCGGTCAGCCGGGCCCTGGCAGGGCTGGTGCCCCAGGAAGAGCAATGGCCACTGGGGGACATTCATGAACGCCAGGGCCTGGGGGTGGTGGCCCGTACCGAGGAGGGCGAAGCGGCCCTTGGCCGCCCGGAGCTGTTCCGCCAGTTGGGTATCGACACCAGCCCGGTGCCGGGGCACGACGGGCCGATTGCCGGCCTGGCGCTTGATGGCGAATTTCTCGGTTGGCTGTTGCTGGCCGACAGCGTCAAACCCGAGGCCCGGCATGCCCTGGGCGAGTTGCGCGAACTGGGGTTGGGCCGGCAGTTGCTGCTCACCGGTGACCGCCAGAGTGTGGCCGACAGCCTAGCGCTGGAAGTGGGAATCGCCGACGTCGAGGCCCAGGCCCTGCCGCAAGACAAGCTTGAGCGGGTACTGGAGGAGATCGACAAGGGCTTCCGGCCGATGGTGGTCGGCGACGGCATCAACGACTCCCTGGCTCTCAAGGCCGGGGTGGTGGGGGTGGCCATGGGCGCCGGTGGTGCGGACATCGCCCTGGCTTCGGCGGATGTGGTGCTGATCGGCAGCGACCTGCGACGCCTGGGCACCTGCGTGCGCCTGAGCCGTGAATGCCGGCGGACCTTGCAGGTCAACGTGATCATCGGCCTGGGCTGGACCCTGGCCATCGTCGCCTTTGCCGCGTTCGGCTGGCTGGGGGCGGCGGGGGCGATGATCGCTGCGGTGCTGCACAACCTGAGCACCTTGCTGGTGCTGGGCAATGCCGGTCGCCTGCTGCGTTTCCAGGAGCCGCTGTTGAAGCTGTAGACGCCGCCGCGCAGTTTTTTTCATCCCGGCTGTAACGCCGGGATGCTTCCTCTCTCTAGTGCTATGACGGGATTGCACAAGCACCCGCCGATCCCCTGCGACTATTGAGGAAACAAAAATGAACATGAAGAAAACCGCCGCCGGCGCTGCCCTGGCCTTTGCTGCCGCCACTCTGTTTGCCGGTGTCGTGACTCAAGCGTCTGCTGCCGATGCCCAGGTGCACTGCTACGGCGTCAACGCCTGCAAAGGGCAGAACGACTGCAAGACCAAGGACTACGCCTGCAAGGGCATGGGCGCCTGCAAAGGCCAGGGCTTCAAGGCCATGACCCAGGCCGCGTGTGACAAAGCAGGCGGCAAAGTCGGCGAGTAAGCGGCGTTCGAGTGCTGCCGCAGTGGGGTTGGCAACCACTGCGGCCACTTGGCAAGGAGTTGGCGATGTCTGAATTTTCTTCCAGCCTGGGCTATGGCCTGGGTTTGCGCAGTGCCTACTACCAGCAGATTCTCGACGAGGCGCCCAACGTCGACTGGTTTGAAGTGGTGTCCGAGAACTTCATGGTGCAGGGCGGCAAGGCGCTGTATTACCTGGATGCGATTGCCGAGCGCTACCCCATCGTGATGCACGGGGTGTCGCTGTCCATCGGCGGCCCCCATGCCCTGGACCGGGATTACCTGCTGCGGCTCAGGCAACTGGCCAGCCGGGCAAAACCGGCGTGGATCTCCGATCACCTGTGCTGGAGCCGGGGCAACGCCCATCAACTGCACGACCTGCTGCCGCTGCCCTACACCGAGGAGAGCCTGCACTACGTGGCAGGGCGAGTGCGTCAGGTGCAGGACATTCTGGAGCGCCCCCTGGTGCTGGAGAACGTCTCCAGTTATGTGCGGGCGGCGGCCGACGAGTTCAGCGAGTGGGAGTTTCTCGCCGCCTTGAGCCAGCTCAGCGGCTGCGAACTGCTGCTGGATGTGAACAACGTCTACGTCAGTTCGCGCAACCATGGTTTCGATCCCTGGCACTTCATCCAGGCGCTGCCGGCGCAGCGCGTGCGGCAACTGCATCTGGCCGGGCATCAGGATTATGGCGACTACGTGATCGACACCCACGACCACCCGGTCTGCGATCCCGTGTGGGCGCTGTATCAACGCACCCTTGAACACCTGGGGCCGGTGGCCACCTTGCTGGAGCGCGACGATCATTTTCCGCCCCTGGAAGAGCTGCTCAGCGAACTGCACAAGGCCCGAGATCTCGGGCAACAGACCCTGGCCGGGAGGCAGCAATGCGCCTGAACGACTGGCAACTGGCTTTTGAAGCCTATCTGTTGGGTGAACAGGCCCAGGCCCGCGCCGTCCTGCAAGACAGCCTGATCGGTGGCCCGACCCTGGATGTCGAGACCGGCCTGGCGATCTATCACAACGCCTACATGGCCCGGTTGCAGGAGGTCATGGGCAGCGACTTCCCGGCCATCCGGCACTGGTTGGGGGATGCAGAATTCCAGGCCCTGACGCAGGCCTATATTCGCCAGTGCCCGTCCCGGCATTTCAGCCTGCGCTGGCTGGGGCAGGGCTTTGCCGAATTCATCCTGGGCCATCTGGTGCCGGAGCAGGGCGCCCCCCTGGCGGAACTGGCGCGTCTGGAGTGGGCCTTCACCCTGGCCTTCGACGCAGCCGAAGCCCAAGTGCTGACGGTGGCCGCCATGGCCGGGCTGGATGTCGAGCAATGGCCGCAGCTGCAACTGCGCCTGGCGCCCTATGTGCAATGGCTCGACTGCCGCTACAACAGCGTGGCCCAGTGGCGTGCGGTCAAGGAGCAGGCGGATTTCCCCCGCAGTGCTTTACTCGATCAGCAGCAGCTGTGCCTGGTCTGGCGAGCGGACCGGGTCTGCCGTTATCGCAGCCTGCCAGCCGAAGAGGCCACAGCGCTGCGGGGCATGATCGAGCAACGGTGGAATTTTGCGGAACTCTGCGCCGGGCTGGCCGTCACTTATGCCGAGGGGGCCCCGCTGCAGGCGGTTACCTGGTTGAAACAGTGGGTCGAAGATGGCCTGGTGATGCGCAGCGAATCATAGAAAACCACTATCAAATCGATAGCCTGCTATTTTCTAGGATGGTCTACCCTCATTTCAGACGTCTGAAACAAGGGGGGATTTTCCATGCTCGCGCAACTTCCACCGGCCTTACAGAATCTGCATTTGCCTTTACGCCTGCGGCTCTGGGACGGCCATGAATTCAATCTGGGGCCGGAGCCCAACGTCACGATCGTGGTCAAGGACCCGCAATTGGTGGCGCAGCTGACTCACCCTAGCCTGGACGCCTTGGGGGGCGCCTTTGTCGAGGGCAAACTGGAACTGGAAGGTTCCATCAGCGAAGTCATCCGGGTCTGCGACGAACTGAGCCAGGCCTTGCTCGACGATGACGACGGCAACCAGCCGGTGCGCTCGCTGCACGACAAGGCGACCGACGCTGCCGCGATTTCCTATCACTACGACCTTTCCAACGCCTTCTACCAACTGTGGCTCGACAGCGACATGGCCTATTCCTGCGCCTATTTCGAGACCGGAAGCGAGTCTCTGGAACAGGCCCAGCAAGCCAAATTCCGCCACCTGTGCCGCAAGCTGCGCCTGCAACCGGGGGACTACCTGCTGGATGTCGGGTGCGGCTGGGGCGGGCTGGCCCGCTACGCCGCCCGTGAGTTCGGCGCCAAGGTGTTCGGCATCACCTTGAGCAAGGAACAGCTGGCCCTGGCCCGCGAGCGAGTGACCGCCGAAGGCCTGGACGACCTGGTGGACCTGCAACTGCTGGATTACCGCGACCTGCCCCAGGATGGCCGCTTCGACAAGGTGGTCAGTGTCGGCATGTTCGAGCACGTCGGCCACGCCAACTTGCCGGAGTACTGCCAGACCCTGTTCAGGGCCGTGCGCGAGGGCGGGTTGGTGATGAACCACGGCATCACCGCCAAGCACACCGACGGCCGCCCGGTGGGCCGCGGGGCCGGGGACTTCATCGAGCGCTATGTGTTTCCCAATGGCGAGCTGCCGCACCTGGCAATGATCTCGGCGTTCATCAGCGAGGCGGGGCTGGAAATTGTCGATGTCGAGAGCCTGCGCATGCATTACGCGCGGACACTGGATCACTGGAGCGAACGCCTGGAAGACAATCTGGAAGCCGCCGCCAGGCAGGTTCCGGAGCAGGCGCTACGGATCTGGCGGCTGTACCTGGCGGGCTGCGCCTATGCCTTTGCCAAGGGCTGGATCAACCTGCACCAGATCCTTGCGGTCAAGCCCCATGCCGATGGCAGCCATGAACTGCCCTGGACCCGGGATGACCTCTACCATCCATAAGCCTGGCCCTTAAAGGATCGGAGAAATCAGCCGCGCGACCCGCATGCCCAGTTGTTGCAGGCGGTGGGTCTGGCGGCTTTCTTCCTTGGCGATTTCCCGGGCCTTGGCGAAGTCGGCTTCCAGCATGTGTTCCACTTCGGTGGCGAAGTCGTCGTCCACCGTCAGCAGCATCACTTCGAAATTCAGGCGGAACGAACGGTTGTCCAGGTTGGCGCTGCCAATGGCGCTGATTTCGTTGTCGATCAGCACCACCTTCTGGTGCAGGAAGCCCGGCTGATAGCGGAATACCCGCACCCCGGCGCGCACCGCTTCGAAGGCGTACAGGCTGGAGGCGGCATAGACGATGCGGTGGTCCGGGCGGGCGGGCAGCAGGATGCGCACATCCACGTCCCGCAGCACCGCCAGGCGCAGGGCAGCGAACACCGCCTCATCGGGAATGAAGTACGGGCTGGTGATCCACACCCGCTCGGTGGCCGCGTGGATGGCCTCGACAAAGAACAGCGAGCAGGTTTCGTAGGCATCGGCCGGGCCGCTGGCCAGCAGTTGGCAGAGCACGCCGTCGTCCGGGTAGGTGTCCGGGAGGATCAGCGGCGGCAGTTCCCGGGCGGCCCAGAACCAGTCTTCGGCAAAGGACTCCTGCAGGCAGGCCACCACCGGGCCGCTGACCTGCACGTGGGTATCACGCCAGGGCGCCAGGGGCGGCTTCTTGCCCAGGTATTCGTCGCCGACGTTATGCCCGCCGACGAATCCCAGCATGCCGTCCACCACCACGATCTTGCGGTGATTGCGGAAGTTCACCTGGAAGCGGTTGAGCCAGCCACTGCGGGTGGCGAAGGCGTGCACCTGGACCCCGGCGTCGCGCAGGGTCTGTACGTAGCTGGCGGGCAGGGAGTGGCTGCCGATGCGGTCGTAGAGCAGGTGGATCGACACGCCCTCGGCGGCCTTTTCCAGCAGCAGGCGTTGCAGGCGCCGGCCCAGGTCATCGTCGTGGATGATGAAGAACTGGATCAGCACCGCCTTGTGGGAGCGGCGGATGGCGTTGAAGATCGCTTCGAAGGTGGCGTCGCCGTTGACCAGCAGGCGCACCTGATTGTTGGCCAGGCACGGCATGCGCCCCAGCTTGGGCATGGCCCGCAGCGAGGCGTAGGCCTTGGAGGCGCGGGCGGTGAGGGCTTCTTCCACCCAGGGACGCCAGTTCAGCTCATTGATGGCCTTGTGCATTTCCACGTTGGCCTGACGCCGGGCCTGGATGTAGGCGTCGAAGGTACTGCGACCAAACACCAGGTAGGGAATCAGGGTCAGGTAGGGCATGAACAGCAGCGACAGGGCCCAGGCGATGGCGCCCTGGGCGGTCCTGACGGTGAGTACCGCGTGGATCGCGGCGATCAACCCGAGAAAATGCAGCAGTGCGATGAGATAGCCGAAGATGTGCGGGCCAAAATAATCCATGGGGCAGCCTTGCTCCTGAAGATTCAATGCCTAACAGACCATGTTCCACGGTGAATGTCGCTATTTTATTCTGCATGCAACACCGTGCCCCGGCTGAAGTCTAACGGCCACTATTGTCTAGGAGTCATTCGATGAAACTTCGTTTACTGGGTTGGGCCTTGGCGGCGGGGTTGGCGCTTCCGGTGGTGGCGCAGGCGCAGATGCTGCAGCCGGGGTTGTGGGAGCTGACCAGCAGCAACATGAAGATCGACGACCAGAACATGCCGGACCTGTCGCTGATTCTCGGCCAGTTGCAGCAGCAGATGACCCCGCAACAGCGGGCGATGCTGGAGAAACAGGGTGTGACCATGGGCGGCAAGGGGATTCGGGTGTGCCTGACACCGGCCCAGGTGCAGTCGGACACCATCCCGCTGCAGGACCCGCAGTCGGGTTGCCAGCAGCAGGTGACCGAACGCAGTGGCAATCAATGGAAGTTCCGCTTCAGTTGCCCCAAGACCCAGGGCAATGGAGTGGCCACGTTCATCAGCGATCGTGAGTTCACCACCAACGTGGCCGGCACCTTCAACGCCACCGGCCTGCAGCAGAAGGGCAGCATGGACACCCGCGCCGTGTGGCTGGGCCAGGACTGCGGCACGGTCAAACCCCGCGCCTCCTGACTTTTGGCTGACGCTGACGCTGCCCGTGCCCCGGGCAGCGCCTAGCGTATCCGGGCCAGGGCCTGCTCCAGGCTCAGGCGGCCCAGGTCTTCGCCATTTCGGCTGCGCAGGCTGACGTAGCCCCCGTCCTTTTCCTTTTCCCCGACCACCAGCAGGTAAGGCACTTTCTGCAGGCTGTGTTCGCGAATCTTGTAGCCGATCTTTTCGTTGCGCAGGTCGGCGCTGGCCCGCAGCCCGTGACGGCGCAAGCTGTCGCTGATGGCCCGGGCGTAGTCGGCCTGGGCTTCGCTGATGTTCAGCACCACCGCTTGTTGCGGTGCCAGCCACAGGGGCAGGGCGCCGCCATGGTGTTCCAGGAGAATGCCGATAAAGCGTTCCAGGGAACCAAACAGCGCCCGGTGCAGCATCACCGGCTGGCAGCGTTCGCCGCGCTCGTCGATGTAGCTGATGGCGAAGCGCTCGGGCAGGTTGAGGTCCACCTGCAGGGTGCCGCACTGCCAGTCGCGACCGATGGCGTCGCGCAGCACGAACTCCAGCTTGGGGCCGTAGAAGGCACCTTCCCCGGGGTTGATCCGGTAGTCGATGTGCATGCTCTGCAAGGCACCGACCAGGGCCTCTTCCAGCTGGTCCCAGACCTCATCGCTGCCGATGCGGTGGTCGGGGCGGGTCGAGAGCTTCACCGCCACCTGGTCGAAACCGAACTCCTTGTAGATGTCGAATACCAGGGCAATGGTGGCGGCGCATTCGCTTTGCATCTGTTGCGGGGTGCAGAAGATGTGGGCGTCGTCCTGGGTGAAATGGCGCACTCGCAACAGGCCGTGCAGGGCCCCTGAAGGTTCGTAGCGGTGGACTTTGCCGAACTCGGCGATGCGCAGTGGCAGGTCGCGGTAACTCTTGCGGCCATGACCGAAGATCGCCACCGCGCCGGGGCAGTTCATCGGCTTGAGGGCGAAGGTGCGCTGGTCTTGCGTGGTGGTGGTGAACATGTGGTCGCGGTAGTTCTGCCAGTGCCCGGAGGTCTCCCAGAGGCTGCGGTCCATCACGTCGGGGGTGTTCACTTCCTGGTAGCCGGCCTGTTCCTGGCGCCTGCGCATGTAGCCGATCAGTTCCTGGAACAGGGTCCAGCCCTTGGCGTGCCAGAACACCGAGCCCGGCGCGCAGTCGTCGAAATGGAACAGATCCAGCTGCTGGCCGAGCTTGCGGTGGTCGCGCTGTTGCGCCTGTTCCAGGCGCAACAGGTAGGCCTCCAGTTCCGGGCGGGTGCCCCAGCAGGTGCCGTAGATCCGCTGCAGCGGTGCGTTGCGGGCGTCGCCACGCCAGTAGGCACCGGCCACCTTGGTCAGCTTGAAGGCGCGCAGTTGGCCAGTGGAACGCAGGTGTGGCCCACGGCACAAATCTTCGAAATCCCCCTGACGGTACAGCGAAAGCACGGCATCTGGCGGCAAGTCGCGGATCAGCTCGACCTTGTAGTGCTCGCCCTGGTCGGCGAAATGCTGCAGGGCCTGCTCCCGGGACAATTCCCGGCGGCGCACCGAATGATTGGTGGCGGCCAGGCTATGCATGCGCGCCTCGATCAGTTCCAGGTCCTCTGTGGTGAAGGGTCGCTCGTGGGCGAAGTCGTAGAAGAAGCCATCCTCGATCACCGGGCCGATGGCCGCCTGCGCCGAGGGGAACAGCTGTTTCACCGCCATCGCCAGCAGGTGCGCGCAGGAGTGGCGCAGTACTTCCAGGCCCTCGGGGTCGCGGGCGGTGACGATGCTCAAGCGGGCGTCGCTGTGCAACAGGTAGTCACAGTCCACCAGTTGGCCGTTCACTCGCCCGGCCACGGCGGCCTTGGCCAGGCCGCTGCCGATGCTGGCGGCCACCTCGAAAACGGACAACGGCTGGTCGTACTCACGGCACGCGCCATCAGGCAGGGTGATGCGGATCATCTTCGGTGGTCCTTGGTGTCGGGCTATTAACGGGTGAAGCGCAGGGGCAGGCCCTGACAGTCGTGGTACAGGCGGCCCTGGTGCCAGGCGAGCTGGCCCGACACCAGGGTGCTGCTGACGCTGTGGCGAAAGCGCTGGCCGGCAAAGGGCGTCCAGCCGCAGTGGGCGAGGATCGGCTGGCTGTCCACGGCCAGGCCTGTGGGCTCGGCGCGGACCAGCACCAGGTCGGCCCAGTAGCCTTCGCGCAGATAGCCGCGATCGGGAATGGCGAACAGGTCGGCGACTCGGTGGCTGGTTTTTTCCACCAGGGTGGCCAGGGGCAGCACCCGGTCGGCCACCAGTTCCAGCAGCGCTGGCAATGCATGCTGCACCAGCGGCAGGCCGGAGGGCGCGCGGCTGTAAGGCAGCTGTTTCTGCTCCCAGGTATGGGGCGCGTGGTCGGTGCCGATGACATCCAGGCGCTGGCTGTTCAGGGCCTGGCGCAGGGCATCGCGATCGGCCTGGGTCTTGATCGCCGGGTTGCATTTGATCAGGTGGCCGAGGCGCGGGTAGTCGCGGTCATCGAACAGCAGGTGATGCACGCAGACCTCGGCGGTGATGCGCTTTTGCGCCAGGGGCCGGTCCTCGAACAGCGCCAGCTCCCGGGCGCTGGTCAGGTGCAGTACGTGCAGGCGAGTGCCGTGTTTCTTCGCCAGTTCCACCGCCAGGGATGAGGAGCGAAAGCAGGCCTCGGCATCGCGGATGTGCGGGTGGGCGGCGGCGGGAATCTGCTCGCCATAGAGTTGCAGCCAGCGCTGTTGCCGGGCCTGGATGCTGGGGGTGTGTTCGCAGTGGGCCAGGAGCAGGGTCGGCACCTGGCGGAACAGCCGGTCCAGCACCTCGGGATCGTCCACCAGCATGTTGCCGGTGGAGGCCCCCATGAACACCTTGACCCCGGCCACCTCCGTGGGGTCCAGGGCGGCGACGAGGTCGAGGTTGTCGTTGCTGACCCCGAAGTGAAAGCCATAGTTGGCGACCGAAACGCTCGCTGCGCGGCGCTTCTTGTCGTTCAGGGCGGCAAGATCCAGGGTCGCCGGCGAGGTGTTGGGCATGTCCATGAAGCTGGTGATGCCACCGGCCACCGCGGCCCGCGACTCGCTGTACAGGCTGCCCTTGTCCGGCGCGCCGGGGTCGCGAAAGTGCACCTGGTCGTCGATCATGCCCGGCAGCAGCCACTGGCCGCGGGCGTCGATTTCGATCTCGGCGCTGAGGTGGTCCAGGCTGCCGATGGTGTCGATGCGCCCGTGCGCCACCAGCACGTCGGCGTCGAATTCGCGCCCTTCGTTCACCAGGCGGGCGTTGCGGATGAGGATTCGGCTCATGCTCAAAACTCGTTCTGCAGGGCCTTGTAGCCACGCACCAGGTCGACGTTGGTGCGCGCCACGTCTTCGGAAAACTCCGAAGCGCTGACACTCACGGGAGGGAACTGCGCCAGGTCGGTCTTGGGCCCGATGCGGGTGGTGGAGGGCACGTAGAAACCCGGCGGCAGGTCGCGGCCATCCACCACGGAGTTGTGTCGAACCACGCTGCCGTCGCCCACTTCGCAGTTGAACAGCACGCTGTTGAAACCGATGAACACTCGGTCGCCGACCACGCAGGGGCCATGGACGATGGAGCGGTGGGCGATGGAAGTGTGCTGGCCGATGGTCACCGCCGCGCCGGATTTGGAGTGGATCACCACGCCATCCTGGATGTTCGAGTTGGCGCCGATAGTGATGGCTTGCATCTGGCCGCTGGCGTCCACTTCGTCGGCGCGGATCACCGCGTAGGGGCCGACGAAGACGTTGTCGCCGATCACCACCTTGCCGCAGATGATGGCCGTCTTGTCGACGTAGGCGGATTCGGCGATCACGGGCAGATCGCCGGAGGGGTTTTTACGAATCATGGCGCGAGTCCTTCAAGGGGGAACTGATGACTTCCACCGCGCCATCGCGAATGGCGTTGTAGAAACAGTTGGGGCGCCCGGTGTGGCAGGCCGGTCCTTGCTGATCCACTAGCAGCAGCACGGCATCGCCGTCGCAGTCCAGGCGCGCTTCGATCAGGCGCTGGCGATGCCCGGAGCTTTCGCCCTTGCGCCACAGGCACCGACGCGAGCGCGACCAGTAGCAGGCCTGGCCGCTGGCCAGGGTTTCGCCCAGGGCCTGGCGGTTCATCCAGGCCAGCATCAGCACCTCGCCGCTGTCGTGCTGCTGGGCAATGGCGGCGATCAGGCCGTCGCTGTTCCAGGGCAGGGCGTCGAGTACCGCGGTCAAGGCCCAGCGGCTGCCCTGGGGCGCGGCTTCCAGATCCAGCAGCGACAGCGGTGGGCGGCGGATCATGGTCGGCTCAGGGCCTGGTACAGGGTGTCGAGGTTGTATTCGAACAGGCCGGTGAAGGTACTGGCCGGACCGCTGGCCGAGAGCGCATCGGAGTACAGGGTGCCGCCGATATGGGCGCCGCTTTCGTCGGCGATCTGCTTGAGCAGGCGGGCGTCCTTGATGTTCTCCATGAACACTGCCTTGACCTTGGCGTTGCGGATCTGGGTAATCAGTGCAGCCACTTCGGCGGCTGAAGGTTCACGCTCGGTGGACAGGCCCTGGGGCGCCATGAAGTCGATACCGTAGGCCTGGCCCAGGTAGCCGAAGGCGTCGTGGGAGGTGACGATCTTGCGGTTGCCCGGGGGCAGGGAACCGAGCTTGGCCTTGGCCTCGGCCAGCAGGCGATAGATCTGTTTCAGGTAGGCCTGGCTGTTGCGCTGGTAGTCGGCCTGGTGGGCCGGGTCGGCAGCGATCAGCGCCTTGGTGATGTTGCTCACATAGAGCTCGCTGTTGGCCAGGTTGTGCCAGGCATGAGGGTCGGGAACGCTTTCGCCGTCTTCCTCCAGGGTGCGTGGAATAACCCCGCGGCTGGCAGTGACGACCTGCGCCTGGGTGGCGGTGCTGGCCACCAGGCGGTCCAGCCAGGGTTCGAAACCCAGGCCATTCTTGATGATCAGCCGGGCCTTGAGCAGGGCCTTGGCGTCATCCGGGCTCGGCTCGTAGGTGTGGGCATCCTCGTCGGCACCCACCAGGTTGGTGATGTGCACATGCTCACCGCCGACCTGGCGGGTCATGTCGGCGAGGATGCTGAAGCTGGTGACCACCGCCAGCTTGTCCGCCGCCTGGGCAGTAGGCAGCGACAAGGGCAACAGCAGGCTGAACAGCACGAGTAGAGCGCGCATCGGGAAACACCTCATGGGGATGTGAGCAAAGGTGGGCGGTGCAGCAAGCCGTGCACCGGGCCGAACACCACGGACAGCAGGTACAGGCCGCCGGCCACCAGCACGATGGCCGGGCCGCTGGGCAGCGAGTAGTGGAACGACAGCAGCAGGCCGAGCCACACCGAGAGGCAGCCAAACAGCGCGGCGATGCCGATCAGGGCGGGCAGGCGTCGGCTCCAGAAACGCGAGGCGGCGGCGGGCAGCATCATCAGGCCCACCACCATCAGCGCGCCGATGGCCTGGAAACCTATCACCAGGTTGAGCACCACCAGGGTCAGGAACAGGCCGTGGGCCAGGGGGCCGAGGCGGCTGACGCTGTGCAGGAACAGCGGGTCGAGGGTGTCCAGCAGCAGGGCTTTGTAGATCAGCGCCATGGCCAGCAGGCTGAAGAGCGAGACCAGCAGCATGCCGTTCAGGGTCGGGCCATCCACCGCCAGGGCCGAGCCGAACAGCAGGTGCAAGAGGTCCAGGCGCTTGCCCGCCAGCCCGAGGATCAGCACGCCGCTGGCCAGGGAAATGGGGTAGATGGCGGCGATGCTGGCGTCTTCCCGCAGGCCGGTGCGCCGGGTGATCCAGGCGGCCAGCCCGGCCATGCCCAACCCGGCACCGAGGCCGCCCAGGGTCAGCGCCGGCAGGCTGAGCCCGGCGAACCAGAAGCCCAGGGCGGCGCCCGGGAGAATGCCGTGGGCCACGGCGTCACCGATCAGGCTCATGCGCCGCAAGATCAGGAACACCCCCAGGGGCGCGGTGCTGCAGGCCAGCAGCAGGCCGCCGAGCAGGGCCCGGCGCATGAACAGGAATTCGCTGAACGGCTGCCAGAAATGTGCGGCGAAGTGCATCAAGCCACCTGCGCGCAGGATTGTGGGGCGATCAGCTCCAGGCTGGGGCCGAATACGCAGCCACTGCTTTTTACCAGCAGGGTCTGGGGGATGTGCTGGCGCACGGCGGCCAGGTCATGGCAGACCACCACCAGGGTCCGGCCCTGAGCGTGCCAGTTGTACAAGTGACGCCAGAGCAAGGCCTGGCCGGTTTCGTCGAGGGCGGCGTGGGGCTCGTCCAACAGCAGCAAGGGGGCTTCGGTCAGGCTCAATCGGGCGAGCAGGGCGCGTTGCAATTCACCACCGGAAAGGGCCATCAACGGGCGCTTTTCCAGGCCGCTCAGGCACCAGTCTTCGAGGACCGTGCGCAGCTTTTCTGCCCTGACCCTGGCCGGTTCACGCTTGCCCCAGAAGCCGCCGGCCACCAGTTCTTCCAGGCTGATGGGGAACTGTCGATCCAGGTGTTGCTGCTGCGGCAAGAAGGACAAGCCGCCTCGGGCAGTGCCGAGGTGGATCTTGCCCGCGAGTGGTTTCTGCAGCCCGGCGATGACTTTCAACAAGCTGCTCTTGCCCGACCCGTTGGCGCCAATGATCGCGCTCAGGCTGGCCCTGGGCAGGTGCAGATCCAGGGCTGGAGTCAGGGGTTGCCCCGGAGCGCCCCAACGCAGGTGTTCGCAGCGGATCATCAGGCCTCCCAGTTCCAGCGGCTTTCGGCCACGGCGTCATGGGCATGCAGGCTTTCGGCGTGCACGACCCGCAATTGAAAGGCGTTGATTCCGGGGGAACGGCGCAGGGCTAGGTTCAGGCGGCGGGCGGCGTCTTCGCAGAACATCAGGTTCTGCCCGTTGGCCAGGGCGAAGGCCTGCTCGTCGGCACGCTTGACCGCGGTTTGCACGGCGGTGCCCAGGGCGTTTTCCGCATCGTTGATCAGGGCAATCAACGGCAGTTCGTCGATGAAGTCATCCAGGCGCAGATGCAATGCCGCGTTGCTGCGCTGGCTATGGGGCGTCGCGACGATGCCTTGGGGCGAGCCCAGCCAGGCCAGGACGTCGGCGTGTTGCAACGGCCGGTTGGCAAAATCTTCGATGAACTGCTGCTGGATCAACTGCCGCGCCAGCGCCGCCGAACAGGGGCAAGTGGAGGAATAAGGCACGTCGATTTTTAGTTCCACGTGGAACATCGCGTTTTTCAGCCGCGCTTCGATACTCAGCGGGTAGCTTTTCCAGCCGGCCAACGGGCTGACCAAGGCCGGGCGTTTCAACAGCAGATCCAACTGAATGCGCAGGTAGGCGCTGTGGGCCAGGCCTTCATGGCTATCGAGAAAACGCTGCAAGATCCGCCGGAGCAGAGCGGGGGTGAGGTTCTCCTGTTCCAGCATTTCCAGGGCCAGATACAGGCGTGACATGTGAATGCCCCGGGCCTCGCCATCGTCGAGGCTGACACCGGCATCGGCCTTGGCTGCGCTTGGCTGGTTGTTGATCACTACAGGTAAGGCAATGCCGCACATGCCCACCCATTCCAGGGGCAAGGCTTGGCGTGAGGCCTGCGCGGCGATATCCGGCAGAGTCAGCGCGTTCATGAACAGGTCCGTCGTGGGAAGTGATTTCACATGTTATATTATAACAATACGTTCGATGGGAAATTTTTCCTCGACGGTTGTTCATCTTGTCTTGTGAGTAGGGACGCTCCTTTTTTCGCGGTATTTGCCATGCACAGACGTCAATTGCTCAACCTGCTGTTGGCCGGTACGGCCCTGATGTTTCCCTGGAGTGTCCGCGCCGCGCAGATCCGCAACGCACGATTGTGGAAGGACGCAGAAAAGTTGCGGCTGGTGCTCGATCTGAGCGGCCCGGTGCAATACAAGACCTTCAGCTTGAGTGCCCCGGAGCGCTTGATCATCGACTTGAACGGCGCGCGCCTGAGCGGTGATTTCAGCCAGCTGGCCCTGGCCAACACGGTGATCCGCGCCATTCGTTCCGGGCACTTCGGCCAAGGCGATACGCGGATCGTCCTCGACCTGCGCGAGCCGGTGCAGCTCCACAGTTTTCTCCTGCCGCCCCAGGATGGCCAGGGCCATCGGCTGGTGCTGGATCTGTCCAAGGCAACCAGGCCGCCCCTGCCGATCGCTGCGGCCGCCGCGCCGCTGGCCAAGCCCGAGGCCACGACAGGCAAGCCCCATCCCAAGCGCGACATCATCGTGGTAGTAGACCCCGGCCATGGCGGCAAGGACCCGGGTGCCGTGGGGGCCAGGGGGGAACGGGAGAAGGATGTGGTGCTGGCCATCGCCCGCCTGCTGGCCAAGCGGCTCAAGCGCGAGAAGGGTTTCGACGTGAAGCTGGTGCGCAACGATGATTTCTTCGTGCCGCTGCGCAAACGCGTGGAGATTGCCCGCAAGCACCAGGCCGACATGTTCATCTCGGTACATGCCGATGCCGCGCCGCGGCTGACCGCATCCGGCGCATCGGTGTACGCCCTGTCCGAAGGTGGCGCCACCTCGGCCACCGCGCGCTTGATGGCCCAGCGGGAAAACGGCGCCGACCTGCTGGGGGCGACGACGCTGCTCAACCTCAAGGACAAGGATCCGATGCTGGCGGGGGTGATTGTCGACATGTCGATGAACGCCACCATCGCCGCCAGCCTGCAATTGGGCGGGACTGTGCTGCAGAGCCTGTCGGGCATTACCACCCTGCATCAGAAGCGTGTGGAACAGGCCGGTTTTGCGGTGCTCAAGTCACCGGACGTGCCGTCGATCCTGGTGGAAACCGGCTTCATCTCCAACAGCCGTGACAGCCAGCGCCTGGTCACCGCGCGCCACCAGCAGGCGATTGCCGATGGCCTGTTCAACGGCCTGCAGCGCTACTTCGAGAAAAACCCACCGGTTAACAGCTACATGGCCTGGCTCCAGGAAACCAAGAACAACCGCCCCGCCTGAACGCCGACCTGCAGGAGCCGGCTTGCCGGCGAAGAGGCCGGTGAGTGTTGTGGCTGAGGATGTCTTCGCTGGCAAGCCAGCTCCTACGCAGGCGGTACGGGAAAGGGAGCTAGCAGCCGCTGATGCGGCTGCAGGTGAACTGCCCGCGGCTGCCGCCGGAGCTGGAAAAGCGGTTGCGTGTGGTCCAGCCCACGCGCTGGCTGTAGCCCACCCAGGCCTCGCCGTCGGAGGCCAGGCCGGTGAAGAACGTCAGCTGCCCGTAGCGGCTGTTGGTCTGCGCCCAATAGCGCTTGCCGATCACCTCGAAGCCGCGCAGGTAGGTGGTGCTGCCGGCCGTGGCGACGCTGTAGGCGTTGCCCAGCGGGTCGACGCAGGCCAGCAGGGTGGCGCTGCGGGTGCAGGTGGCCAGGGTACTGGGCACCGCCGCGCTGGCGTGACCAGCCAGCAGCAACAGGCCTGAAAGCAGGGTGGGCAGGACAGGGCGCATGGCGATTCTCATGACGACAGGGGCGCAGCATCGCGCCCTTCGTCGTGGGCGGCAAGGGAAGGTTGGCTAATTTGTGTTGTTATAATATAACATTAAAACACAGCCTGACCCGTGACTCGCCATGACTGAACAAGACCTTCTCGCCCAACCCGAGACGCACTACATGAACGAAGCCCAGCAGGGCTTCTTTCGCCAGCTGCTACTGGCCCAGCGCAGTGATCTGCAGGAGCGCATTGCCGGCGAGTTCGACCAGCTGCGCGAGCAGGAACCCCACAGCGACCCCGCCGACATCGGCAGTGCCGAAGAGCAGCGCCAGTGGCAACTGCGCCTGCTGGAGCGGGAAAAGAAGCTCCTGGACAAGATCGACGAAGCCCTGGAGCGCCTGGCCCGTGGCGAATACGGCTGGTGCCGCGACACCGGCGAGCCCATCGGCCTCAAGCGCCTGCTGCTGCGGCCCACCGCCACCCTGTGTATCGAAGCCAAAGAACGCCAAGAGCTGCGCGAACGCCATCAACGGGCGCTTTGACCCAGCCGCGATCCTGATGAGGAACAACCCATGACCGACCGTCTCCCCGTTACCGTGCTGTCCGGCTTTCTCGGCGCCGGCAAAAGCACCTTGCTCAATCACATCCTGCGCAACCGCGACCACCTGCGGGTGGCGGTGATCGTCAACGACATGAGCGAAATCAACATCGATGGCAGCGAAGTGCAGCGCGATGTCAGCCTCAATCGCGCCGAAGAAAAACTGGTGGAAATGAGCAACGGCTGCATCTGCTGCACCCTGCGCGAAGACCTGCTGGAGGAAGTGGGCAAGCTGGCCCGCGACGGGCGCTTCGACTACCTGCTGATCGAATCCACCGGGATTTCCGAGCCGCTGCCGGTGGCGGAAACCTTCACCTTTCGCGATGAATCCGGCCAGAGCCTGGCGGATATCGCCCGGCTCGACACCATGGTCACGGTGGTCGACGGCATGAATTTCCTGCTGGACTACCAGGCCGCGCACAGCCTGGCTTCCCGGGGCGAAACCCTGGGCGAAGACGATGAACGTTCCATCAGCGACCTGCTGATCGAACAGGTGGAGTTCGCCGACGTGATCCTGGTCAGCAAGATCGACCTGATCAGCAGCGACCAGCGCCAGGAACTGCTGGCCATCCTCAAGAGCCTCAATGCCCAGGCCGAGATCGTGCCCATGGTCATGGGCCAGGTACCGCTGGCGAAGATCCTCAACACCGGGCGCTTCGATTTCGAGCGCGCGGCCCAGGCTCCGGGCTGGCTGCGGGAGTTGCGCGGCGAGCATGTGCCGGAAACCGAGGAGTACGGCATCGCTTCCACCGCCTACCGGGCGCGGCGGCCGTTTCATCCCCAGCGCTTCTTCGACTTCATCAACCGGCCCTGGGTCAACGGCAAGCTGCTGCGCTCCAAGGGCTTCTTCTGGCTGGCCAGCAAGTATCAGGAAGCCGGCAGCTGGTCCCAGGCCGGTGGCCTGATGCGCCATGGCTTTGCCGGGCGCTGGTGGCGCTTCGTGCCCAAGCAGCACTGGCCCCAGGACGAAGAAGGCACCGCGGCGATCATGCACAGCTGGACCGCGGCCACCGGCGATTGCCGCCAGGAACTGGTGTTCATCGGCCAGAACATCGACTTCACCCGGCTTTGCGCGGAGCTCGACCTGTGCCTGCTGGATGACGATGAAATGGCCCTCGGCGTCGAGGGCTGGAGCCTGCTGAACGATCCCTTTGGCCCCTGGCATGACGAGGAAGCGGCCTGATGCTGACCCTGAACTTGCCGGTGACTCCACTGGCCAATCCGCCCAGATGGCTGCTGCTGCCGAGCGTGACCGCGCTGGTCTCTCGCCGCCAGGCCATCGGCAGCACCCCGGCGGTGCTCGCCCAGGTGCTGGAGGATGAGGTCAACCTCGGCCTCTGGCAGCGCCAGTTGCCGGCCCACATCGCCGATTTCGCCGAGTTGCTGCTGTCCCTGGACCAGCCGCTGGCCGAATCCCTGTCCCTGGAGCTGCCCGACGAAGACGCGCAACCCAATCTGCGCGGCCTGGCTTCGGGGTTCAGTGATCTGCAGGGTTATGAAGGCTTTATCGCCGATGTTGCCTGGCTGGTCAGCGCTTTTGCCTGCCTGCTCGGGGCCAGGCGCGTCGGGCTGCGCCTGCGGGTCCTGGACAAGGCCATGTGCCCGCGGTTTCACGTGGACCATGTACCGGTGCGGCTGATTACCACCTACGCCGGAGCCGGCAGCCAATGGCTGCGCGAAGGCGCCATGGACCGCAGGAAACTGGGGCAGGCCGAGGGCGAACCACGGGATCCGGCACAGATCCAGCAGATCGCCAGCGGCGACGTGGCGCTGTTCAAGGGCGAGAAATGGCACGGCAACGAAGGCTTTGGCCTGATCCACCGCTCGCCGCAGCCAGCGCCAGGGGCACGCCGGCTGATCCTCACCCTCGATTGGCTGGGCTGACCTAGGCCCGTGCAGCCGCTTGCCGAGCCTGGGCGAAGCTCCGCAGGACCTTCAGCGCTCCCAAGAGCGGCGTCGAATCAAGCGGATTTTCGCCCAGGGCGGGAAGGGCGTAGCATCACCTCACAGGTTTCCCGGACCCCTTTCCATGCTGCAGAACATCCCCACCCACGTGATCGCCGGCCCCCTGGGCGCCGGCAAGACCAGCCTGATTCGCCATCTGCTGAGCCAGCGCCCGGCCGCTGAGCGCTGGGCAGTGCTGATCAACGAGTTTGGCCAGATCGGCCTGGACGCGGCCTTGCTGACCCGCGACGAAGATGGCATCGCCCTGGGCGAAGTGGCCGGCGGCTGCCTGTGCTGCGTCAACGGTGCACCGTTCCAGGTGGGCCTGGGCCGCCTGTTGCGCAAGGCCCGGCCGGACCGCCTGCTTATCGAGCCCTCGGGCCTCGGCCACCCGGCGCAATTGCTCAAGCAGTTGAATGAGGCGCCCTGGAAGGGCGTGCTGGCGGTGCAACCCTGCGTGCTGGTGCTGGATGCCCAGGCGCTGGCCGCTGGCAAGCCGTTGCCTCGGGCACAGCAGGATGCGCTGTCCAGCGCCGGCCTGCTGGTACTGAACAAGGACGAACTGCTCAGCGACAGCGACAGGTTGCGGGTGTTGGAGCAATTGCCGGACCTTCCCTTGTTCTGGACCCGCCATGCCGCCTTGCCCCTGGCCGAGCTGCCGGGCCTGGGAGCCAGCGCCGAAGCGGCCCTGGAGCAGTCGGACATTCCCCAGGGCCTGGCCCAGTTGCCGGCCGTGTGGAGCGATCCGGCGCTGCCGATCTGCCTCAGCCAGTCCCAGGAGGATGGCTGGAGCATCGGCTGGCGCTGGCACCCCAGCCAACAGTTCGATCTGGTCCGGGTCGAGCACTGGCTGCAGAACCTCGACTGGCGCCGGGCCAAGCTGGTGCTCCACAGTGATCAAGGCTGGCGGTCGGGCAACGGGCTGGATAATTCACCGCTGAACTGGCTGCCCAGCGAATGGCGCCGGGATTCGCGCCTGGAACTGATCTTCAGTAGCCCTCAGGACATTGCCGTCCTGCAGGCCAGTCTCGATGCCTGTCGCCTGTAGGAAACGGCGTGCACGCCACTCTTACGGCTTGAACTTGCGATGTTCCTCGCGCCACTGGCTCAGCTCGATCACCTCGGCACTGGGCAGGGGCTCCTTGGCTTCGAACGGGTAGGGCGCCAGCTCGATATGGGCGCTGTGGGCGCCGAACTGGGTGATGGTCCCGGCATGACGGGTTTCCCCGGTCACGGTGAACTCGAAGTTGTAGACCCGCGCCAGGCGCCGCCGGCCATTGCCATCCTTGACGAAACCGATGCGCTTGAGCGCCACGTTACCGTCCAGCAACTCGATGTCGAGCCGCGCGCAGTGCTGCTTGACCCGCTCCAGGGCCCGTTCGCGCAGGCCGTGGTTGTGCCACAGCCAGGCAGCAGCGGTTGCCAGCAGCATCAGCACAAAGATGTTTCCAAGGGTCAGCATGAAGGTTTGCTCCAACGAGGTGGCGTCAGCTTAACTGCGACTCCGGTCTGTCGTACAGGCTGCGTTTAGTCGCATACTGCGCGGCTTGAATTCCACCGGTTTTATGGAAAATCCTGCATGAAACGTACGCCCCACCTGCTTGCGATCCAGTCCCATGTGGTTTTCGGCCACGCCGGCAACAGTGCCGCGGTATTCCCCATGCAGCGGGTCGGGGTGAATGTCTGGCCGCTGAATACGGTGCAGTTCTCCAACCACACTCAGTATGGTCAGTGGGCCGGGGAAGTGCTGGCGCCACAGCAGATTCCCGAGCTGGTGGAAGGCATTGCCGCCATCGGCGAGCTGGGCAACTGCGACGCGGTGCTGTCCGGCTACCTGGGCAGCGCGGCCCAGGGCCGGGCGATCCTTAGCGGTGTGGCGCGGATCAAGGCAGTCAATCCCAAGGCCCTGTACCTGTGTGACCCGGTGATGGGCCACCCGGAGAAGGGCTGCAGCGTGCCGGCTGAAGTCAGCGACTTCCTGCTGGACGAGGCCGTGGCCATGGCGGATTTTCTCTGCCCCAACCAGCTGGAACTGGACAGCTTCTGCGGGCGCAAGCCGCAATCGCTGTTCGACTGCCTGGGCATGGCCCGGTCGCTGCTGGACAAGGGCCCCAGGGCGGTGCTGGTCAAGCACCTGGACTACCCGGGCAAGCTGGCGGACGGTTTCGAGATGCTGCTGGTGACCGCTGATGGCAGCTGGCACCTGCGCCGTCCATTACTGGCGTTCCCGCGCCAGCCGGTGGGGGTGGGCGACTTGACCTCAGGCCTGTTCCTGGCCCGGGTATTGTTGGGGGACAGCCTGGTGGCGGCCTTCGAATTCACCGCCGCGGCGGTGCATGAAGTACTGCTGGAAACCCAGGCCTGCGCCAGTTACGAGCTGGAGCTGGTGCGCGCCCAGGACCGCATCGCCCACCCACGGGTGCGCTTCGAGGCCACGCCGATCGGCTTCTGAGGCGGGCTCAGGCCTGCTCGGAAAACTGCACGGTCGGCGCGGGCTGGCGAAAGCCCCGGGTGTGTATGCCCAGGTACAGCAGGCCCAGGGCGAACCAGGCCAGGCCGATGCCCAGGGTCAGGGCCGAAAGGCTGGTCCACAGCCAGGCGATCAGGGCAAAGCCGATCAACGGCAGTAGGCCGTACTGCAACAGCCGTGCGGTGCTGCGCGGCTGGCCCTGGCCCAGGTGACTCTTGATCACCGCCAGGTTGACCACCGAGAACGCCACCAGTGCACCGAAGCTGATCATCGACGCCAGGGTGGTGAGGTCGATGACCACCGCCAGCAATGACACCAGCGACACCAGGACAATGGCCACCACCGGGGTCTTGTAGCGCTCGGACAGGGTGCCGAACACCCGACGTGGCAGGATGCCGTCACGGCCCATGCTGAACAGAATGCGCGATACCGAGGCCTGGGATGCCAGGGCCGAACCGGCGGCGCCGGCGACATAGGTGGCGGTGAAGAACATCTCCAGGAAGCGTCCGCCGGCGTGCAGCATGACCTCGCTGGCCGCCGAGTCGGCGTCCTTGAAACTGCTGCCGGGGAACGCCAGCTGGCTGGTCATGGCCAGCAGGATGAACAGCAGGCCGGCGCCCAGGGTGGTGATGACGATTGCCCGGGGGATGTCCCGGCGCGGGTCGCGGGTTTCCTCGGCCAGGGTCGACACCGCGTCAAAGCCCAGGAACGACAGGCACAGCACCGCGGCCCCGGCCATCAGCGGCAACAGCCCATCCTGGCTGCCATCGCCGGCCCAGGGTGCGCTCAGGTCCAGGCTCTCGGCCCCTGCCAACTGGCGGACCACCAGGGCCACGAACACCACCACGAAGACCATCTGCGCGCAGACGATCAGGTTGCTCATGCTCGATACCGAGCCGATGCCGCGGATGTTCAGCAGCGTCACCAGGCTGATGGTCGCCACCACGAAGACCCAGGCCGGCACGGCGGGGAAGGCCAGGTTGAGGAACAGGCCGATCACCAGGTAATTGATCATCGGCAGGAACAGGTAATCCAGCAGCAGCGACCAGCCGGCAAGGAAGCCGATGCCCGGGCCGAAACTGAGGCTGGCGTAGGAATAGGCTGAGCCGGCAATGGGGTATTTCTTGACCATTACGCTGTAGGAAAGGGCGGTGAAGATCATCGCCAGCAGGGTGATCACATAGGCTGCGGCGGTGCGCCCGCCGGTGAGTTGGGTGACCACGCCGTAGGTGGTGAAGACGGTCAGCGGGACCATGTACACCAGGCCGAAGAACACCAGGGCCGGCAGGCCGAGAATGCGCCGCAGCGAGGTGCCCTGGGCACTGTGGGTGAAGCCGCCATCGAGGCTGGCGTTATGGGCGGACGCAGGGGGGCTGCTGGAGAGAGCATTGGCGCTGGGCATTTTTATTGTTCTCACGCGTTCGTTGGCTCGAAGGCTCCCCGGGCGGGGAGTGCGTTTGTGCCTTGCCCTTCGATTCTGGCAGCGGTGCCCTGGGGGCATAACTCTCGATGTGGTCAAAAAGGGATGGATCTGGCCATTCGGGATGACCGCAGAAGCCTGCTGGCGGGTGTTGGAGTGTGGCGGCGGAGCGCTGGAAGCTCTGGAGGGGGGAGGACCGTCCGTGGCCCTGCTGAATCAGCGGTGCAGCTTGAGCATCAAGGGCCGTCGGCCTTGATTTCCCGGTAGCGCTGTTCCAGTTCCTGGCGGATCTGCCGGCGCTGCCGGGCCTGGATAAAGCGTCGCTTGCCGTCGGCGGTTTCCGGCTGCAGCGGCGGCACCTGGGCCGGCTTGCGCTGGTCGTCCACCGCCACCATGGTGAAGAAGCAGCTGTTGGTGTGGCGCACCGAACGCTCGCGGATATTCTCGGTGACCACCTTGATGCCCACCTCCATGGAGGTGTTGCCGGTGTAGTTGACCGAGGCCAGGAAGGTCACCAGCTCGCCGACATGGATCGGCTCGCGGAAGATCACCTGGTCCACCGACAGGGTCACCACGTAGCGGCCGGCGTAACGGCTGGCGCAGGCATAGGCGACTTCATCGAGGTACTTGAGCAAGGTGCCGCCGTGGACATTGCCAGAGAAATTGGCCATGTCAGGGGTCATCAATACCGTCATCGACAGTTGGGCGTTTCCGGGTTCCATAGCACGCTCACGGTTCTGGGCAGGGGTTGCTGGAGCACCTCTGCGGGTGCTGGCTCCAAAGGGTTTTCAAACCATCGATAACGGGACGCCGGGCCGGGCCACGTCGTCACGCCCTGGTGGATCTGTTTCCTAATATTGCACCGCCTTCCTGCCGGAAGTCGCGGTGTTAACCTGCAAAACACCCGTTCCAGGGCATTTTCCGCTTCTTTTTTGGATATTTCCTTCTACTGATCAGAACATTCTTTTTAGGCGATCACCCCCGCCCAGCATTCCAAGGAGAGCCCCGGCCATGCATGCCATCAGCTTCATTCAGGACCTGGCCGTGATCATGCTGGTCGCAGGCGTGGTGACCATCCTCTTCCATCGCCTCAAGCAGCCTGTCGTGCTGGGCTACATAGTCGCCGGCTTCATCATCGGCCCTCACACTCCGCCTTTCGGGCTGATCCACGACGAACAGACCATCAAGACCCTGGCCGAGCTGGGGGTGATTTTCCTGATGTTCTGCCTGGGGCTGGAATTCAGCCTGCGCAAGCTGTTCAAGGTCGGGGCCACGGCCTTTATCGCGGCGTTCCTGGAAATCGTCCTGATGATCTGGATCGGCTACGAGATCGGCCGCTGGTTCGGCTGGAGCACCATGGATTCGCTGTTCCTCGGGGCGATCCTGGCCATTTCCTCCACCACCATCATCGTCAAGGCGCTCAATGACCTGAAGATGAAGAACGAGCGCTTCGCCCAGCTGATCTTCGGCGTACTGATCGTCGAGGACATCCTCGGCATCGGCATCATCGCCTTGCTGTCGAGCATCGCGGTCAGCGGTACGGTGAGTTCCGGCGAGGTGTTCTCCACCGTCGGCAAGCTTTCGCTGTTCATGATCGTGGCGCTGGTGATCGGGATCCTGCTGGTGCCGCGCCTGCTGGCCTACGTGGCCAGGTTCGACAGCAACGAGATGCTGCTGATCACCGTGCTGGGGCTGTGTTTCGGCTTCTGCCTGCTGGTGGTCAAACTGGAGTACAGCATGGTCCTGGGGGCCTTCCTGATCGGTGCGATCATGGCCGAGTCCCGCCAGTTGTTGAAGATCGAGCGGTTGATCGAACCGGTTCGCGACCTGTTCAGCGCAATCTTCTTCGTCGCCATCGGCCTGATGATCGACCCGCAGATCCTCCTGCAATACGCCTGGCCGATTGCCGTGATCACGGTGGCGGTGGTGCTGGGCAAGATGCTGTCCTGCGGCATGGGGGCCTTTATCGCCGGCAATGATGGACGCACCTCACTGCGGGTAGGCATGGGCCTGTCACAGATTGGCGAATTTTCCTTCATCATCGCCGCACTGGGCATGACCCTGCAGGTCACCAGCGACTTCCTCTACCCGGTAGCGGTGGCGGTGTCCGCCATCACCACCTTGCTCACGCCCTACCTGATCCGTGCCGCGGACCCGCTATCGCTGAAGCTGGCAGGGGTCCTGCCCAAGCGCCTGAGCCGGGTACTGGGCATGTATGGCGAGTGGTTGCGCAGCATCCAGCCCCAGGGCGAGGGTGCGCTGCTGGCGACGATGATCCGCAAGATCCTGCTGCAAGTGGGGGTGAACCTGGCGCTGGTGGTGGCGATCTTCTTTTCCGGTGGCTATTTCGCCAAGCGCATTGGCACCTACCTGGAAGATTGGGTCAGTGAGCCGAGCTGGCAGAAAGCCTTGATCTGGGGCGGGGCGCTGCTGCTTTCGCTGCCGTTCCTGATTGCTGCCTATCGCAAGCTCAAGGCACTGTCGATGTTGCTGGCGGAGATGGGGGTCAAGCCGGAAATGGCCGGGCGCCATACCCAACGAGTGCGTCGGGTGATCGCCGAGGTGATCCCGATCCTGTCGCTGCTGGTGATTTTCCTGCTGCTGGCGGCGCTCTCGTCGAGCATCCTGCCGACCCTGGAACTGCTGGTGTTGATCGCCGTAGTGGCGGCGGCGGTGGCCGCGGTCCTGTGGCGCTGGTTCATCCGTGTGCATACGCGGATGCAGGTGGCGCTGATCGAAACCTTCGACCACAGCAAGGACAACAGTGGGCATTGACCTTGCCGCTCGCCGGCAGGGCGCCGGCGAGCTGTTTCAGTCGCCGCGATGCACGCAGCCGCGGCGGCGTCTCAGCTTTCCAGCCAGACGTCCCGCGCCCAGTGCCACACCGATTCCCAGGATTCTTCGGTGATCAGCTCTTCCTCGCCGGACCACAGCACCACGGTGCCGTCTTCCTCGACGCAGTAGTAATCGTCGCCGTCCTGGCAGATCGGGATCAGCTCGCGCGGCACGCCCATGTCCCAGGCGGTCGCAGCCACTTCCGGCAGGTAGGTGTGGGATTGCGGATCGGTGACGGTCACAGGTTCCAGGCTGCCGTAAACCACGTCGCTGACCGTCAACAGGAACTCCTTGAAGACGAACGGGATATTGATGAACAGCTGTTCTTCAATTTCCACCAGTTGGTCTTCGTCCGGCAGTTCCAGGGGGACGGGTACCGGTTCGTTGGCTTCCCGGAGTTGTTCGATGACTTCTTCCACGGCCTGGGTCCTCTTAGCTCTATGGCGCGGTTGTTTGACGGCGGTTTATACAGTAGCTCGCTATAAGTGCAATCGTGAAATGCAAAACCCCGACCTGAGTCGGGGTTTTGCCTTACAGCTGTGACAGCAGAATGAATCAGCCGTTCTGGCGGATACCTGCTACCAGCCATGGCTGGTTGTCGCCCTGGGCGCGTTCCATGTTCCAGCTTTCGCTGAACACTTCGCCCTGGTCGAAGCGCGAGGTCTTCGACACACCGCTGAAGGTCAGGGTGGCGATGGTCTTGTCGGCACGGTCATCCACACCTTCGAGCTGCACTTGCAGGTTGTCGATGTAGGTCGACTGGAAGCCGTCGCCCAGATCGGCACGTTCCTGTTTCAGGAACTGCAGCATCTGTGGGGTCACGAACTCGGCGATCTTGTCCATTTCGTTGGCGTCCCAGTGTTGC
Organism: Pseudomonas sp. 8(2025); assembly: GCF_052665325.1. Lineage (NCBI taxonomy): Bacteria > Pseudomonadati > Pseudomonadota > Gammaproteobacteria > Pseudomonadales > Pseudomonadaceae > Pseudomonas > Pseudomonas sp. 8(2025). Next base: position 194,918 of record NZ_JBQOIE010000001.1, read on the forward strand.
TGCAGGGACTGGAAGTGGCTGCGCGCCGCTTCAATGAAGCGCTCTTCATTGAACCAGGCCGGTGCGTTGATTACCGGACGCGCGGCAGGCGCTGGCGAACCACCGAAGATCGAACCGCCGGCAGGCTGCTGGGGCTCGAAGGCTTCGCGCTGCATCGGCGCGTGGCCGGCTGGAGCGTATTGCTCCTGCTGCTTGCGGCGACGAGCGGCGATGAAGCGGAAGATCACGAAGGCGATGACCGCCATGATCAGGATGTCGAAGATCTGCATGCCCTGGAAGCCGCCGCCCATGAACATGGAGGCCAGCAGGCCACCGGCAGCGATGCCGGCCAGAGGGCCGAGCCAGCGCGAAGCACCGCCGGCCTTGGCAGCAGCGCCCGCGGCACCGGCTGCGCCCGCAGTGGCTGCAGCGGCGGGAGCGCCCGGAGCGGTTGGCGCCGCCTGGCGGGTTTGGTGGGTCGGGGCAGCGCCGACGCTTTTGCCGCCACCAAAGCGCTTGGCGTTGGCGTCGAGGCTCATCGTCAGGCCGATGCACAGCGCCATGGCGATGCTAAGAAAACGTTTCATAAAGGGGGTTCCCATTTGTGGATGGCACGCGCGCCATATTGCACAGGTGAAGTGTCAGTGGCGAGCGGCATAATGTTTCGGGCTTTTGCCTGACAGCCTCGGTTCAGCTTCGCCAGGCGTCATGCTCGCCGATAGGTTTTTGGTCCCCGCAGACCTGGCTCTGGTTCAACCCGAAAGCCGTTAGCGGCGCAGTGCCAGTAGCACCACACCTGCGGTGATCAAGCCGATTCCGCTCCACTGCCGCAGGTCGAGCTTCTCTCCCAGCAGGCACACGCCGATGATCGCGACGAACACCACGCTGAGCTTGTCCACCGGTGCCACCAATGAAGCGGGGCCGAGTTTCAAGGCGCGGAAATAGCACAGCCAGGATGCGCCCGTGGCCAGCCCGGACAGCAGCAGGAACAGGTAGCTCTTGGGGGAAATTGATCCCAGGGACTGATATTGGCCCGTTGCGTACAAAATCAAGGCCAGGCTGACAAGAACCACCACGGTGCGCAGCAGGGTGGCGAAGTCTGAATTGACGTTTTCTATCCCCACTTTGGCGAAGATCGCCGTCAAGGCAGCGAAAATTGCCGACAACAGGGCCCAGAATGTCCACGAGGAAAAAAAGCCTGTGCCCATGTTCGCGCTGCCTTTTCTGCACCGACCTGTAGGAGCCGGCTTGCCGGCGAAGCGGTGCTTTGCCAGTGAGATTCGCCGGCACGCCGGCTCCTACGGTCGGGTGGGGTTAGATGGCTTCCAGCTTGGCATAGCCGAGCATCAGCCACTTGCTGCCTTCGCTGAAGTTGACCTGGACCCGGGCCTGGGCGCCGGCGCCCTCGAAATTGAGGATCACCCCGTCGCCGAACACCGAGTGCCGTACCGCCTGGCCGAGGCTCAGGCCGGTGTCCGGGATTTCGCTGCCGCCGAACAGGCTGCTGGTACTTTGTGACTGGCCGCCGCCGAAAGGCCGGCTGACGCTGTTGGACAGCCGCACTTCCTGAATCAGCCCCTTGGGCACCTCGCGCACGAAACGCGACACCTTGTTGTAGGTTTCGCTGCCGTACAGGCGTCGGGTTTCCGCGTAGGTCATTACCAGGTTCTGCATGGCCCGGGTAATGCCCACATACGCCAGCCGGCGTTCTTCCTCAAGGCGGCCGGGTTCTTCCAGGCTCATCTTGTGGGGGAACAGGCCTTCTTCCATGCCCACCAGGAACACGTAGGGGAACTCCAGACCCTTGGCGCTGTGCAGGGTCATCAGTTGCACGCTGTCTTCATGCTCGTCGGCCTGGGTATCGCCGGCTTCCAGGGAAGCGTGGCCGAGGAATGCCGCCAGGGGCGTCAGGTCTTCGTCCTCTTCGGTGTTCTCGAAGTTGCGCGCGGCGCTCACCAGTTCCTCGAGGTTTTCCACCCGGGCCTGGCCTTTTTCGCCTTTTTCCGCTTCGTGGTAGGCAATCAGCCCCGACTGCTCGATGACGGTCTGGGTCATCAGGTGCAGGGGCATTTCCAGGGTCTTGGCGGCGAGGTTTTCGATCAGTTCGATAAAGGCCCCCAGCGCACCTGCAGCGCGCCCGGTCAGGCCTTTATTGGCCACCAGCTGGCGCATGGCTTCCCACATCGATACATCGCTGTGGCGCGCATGCTCGCGGATGGCTTCGACGGTCTTCTCGCCGATGCCCCGGGCTGGCACGTTGATCACCCGCTCCAGGGCTGCGTCGTTGCCACGGCCTTCCAGGAGGCGCAGGTAAGCCATGGCGTTCTTGATTTCCGCCCGCTCGAAGAAGCGCTGGCCGCCATAGATGCGGTACGGAATGCGTTCGCGCAGCAAGGCTTCTTCCAGCACCCGGGACTGGGCGTTGGAGCGGTAGAGAATGGCGATGTCGCTGCGGGCCAGGCCGGTCTTCAGCGCGCTCTCGATGGTTTCCACTACATAGCGGGCTTCATCGTGCTCGTTGAAGGCGGCATACAGGTTGATGGCTTCACCGTCGCCGCCGTCGGTCCACAGCTCCTTGCCCAGGCGCCCGGTGTTGTTGGCGATCAGGGCGTTGGCAGCCTTGAGGATGCCGGCAGTAGAGCGGTAGTTCTGCTCCAGGCGGATGACTTCGGTGTCCGGGAAGTCGGCGGAGTACTGGTGGATGTTCTCGATTTTCGCCCCGCGCCAGCCATAGATCGACTGGTCGTCGTCGCCCACCACCATCAGGCTGTCGCCACCCTGGGCCAGCAACCGCAGCCAGGCGTATTGCACGGCGTTGGTGTCCTGGAACTCGTCCACCAGCACGTGGCGGAAACGCTTCTGGTAGTGCGCCAGCAAACCCGGGTGGTCGCGCCACAGGTCCAGGGCGCGCAGCAGCAGTTCGGAGAAGTCGATGACCCCGGCACGCTGGCAAGCGGCCTCGTAGGCCTCATAGATGCCGCGCATGGTGGCCAGGAACAGGTCGCCGCTGGCCTGGATATGTTGCGGGCGCAGGCCTTCGTCCTTCTGCCCGTTGATGAACCACTGGGCCTGGCGGGCCGGCCAGCGCTGTTCGTCCAGGCCCAGCTCGCGGATCACCCGCTTGACCAGGCGTTGCTGGTCGTCGCTGTCGAGGATCTGGAAGGTCTGGCTCAGCCCCGCTTCCTGCCAGTGGGCCCGCAGCAGGCGGTGGGCCAGGCCGTGGAAGGTGCCGACCCACATGCCTGCCGGGTTGATGCCCAGCAGTTGTTCGATGCGGTGGCGCATCTCGGCTGCGGCCTTGTTGGTGAAGGTCACCGACAGGATCGAGTGGGGTGAGGCGTTCTCGACCTGGATCAACCAGGCGATACGGTGCACCAGCACACGGGTTTTGCCGGAGCCAGCACCGGCCAGGACCAACTGACGACCCACGGAGGCGGCTACGGCCTGGCGTTGGGCGTCGTTGAGGGAGTTCAACAGGAGGGAGAGATCATCGCGCATCGGGGCATTCTAGGGGGCGGCGCCACCCCGGGCAAACCCGGCTTTGCATTAGCCGATAAAACAGCCGCCGATGACGACCGGTTGGTCACAGGCCCCAGCCATTGGCGCTTCTCGCCCGGACGCTTTCAGGGTGCAAGCCGGGCCATCCGGTTTTATCGATTTTATGACCTGGAGCAGTTTGGCTCGGGGCTTTGCTTGTGTATGCTCCGGCGACGTTTCGGGCTCAACCATTATAAGAACACTGCCTATGACACTTAACCCCGACCTGTCCGGGCCCTTTGTGGAGCCCCGGGTCATCCGCCAGCACTACGCCGTGGAGATGGCAGTGGAGCGTACGCGCCTGCTGTACCAGGGCTCGTTGCTGCCTACCTTGTTCATGTTGCTCAACGGCCTGGTGTGCACCTGGCTGCTATGGAGCCCGGCGCGCTATCTGTTGCTCAGTGTGTGGATGGTCTGGCTGCTGGCCCTGGTGGCCTTGCGGGTGATCCAGGTGGCGGCCTTCGATTCGGCGATTCCCAGCCGCCAGGCACAGCCGGTGTGGCAACGCATGTTTCTCCTGGGCTCGGCGGTCAGTGGCCTGACCCTGGCCTGCGCCGGCATCGCCCTGGTGCCCACCGACAATTTCCTGCAGCAGGCCTGGGTCTTCGGCCTCATCGGTGCGGCCATCCTGTCGGCCAGCGTGGCCTACGCGGTGAGCCTGCAGGCCTTCCTTTCATTCACCTTGCCGTGTCTGTTACCGGCCATCGCCTACCTGTTCTGGGGCGGCGACGACCAGCAGCGTGGCTGGGGCTGGCTCGGGCTGATCCTGCTGGTGTCGCTGAGTGTGGTGGCCTGGCAGGTCAACCGCCTGATGCAGCGCGGCCTGCTGCGGCGCTTTCAGAACCAGGCCCTGATCGAGCACCTGCAGAATGCCCAGGGCCGCAGCGATCAGCTCAACCGCGAGCTGGCCCGGGAAGTGGAGCAGCGCCGCCGTGCCGAGGAGCAACTGCGCGAAGCCCAGACCGGGCTGGAACAGCGAGTGGCCCAGCGCAGCCTGGAGCTGGACGCCGCCAACCAGGCCCTGAGCAAGAGCGAGGCGCGCCTGGCCCTGGCCCTGAACGCCAGCGAGCTGGGGCTGTGGGACTGGAACCTGCAGACCGACGAGGTCCATCACACCCAGATCAAGGAGCTGTTCGGCCTGGAGCCGGAAGATGTCACGGCCATGCTCAGCCATCTCAAGCCACGCCTGCATCCGGAGGACCTGCCCCTGCTCAAGCGCGCCCTGGTGGAGCACCTCAAGGGCCGCAGCGACGATTACCAGGTGGAGTACCGGGTACGCCACGGCGCCGGCCACTGGGTGTGGATCGAGGACCGTGGCCGGGCCGTGGAGCGCAGCCCCAGTGGCCGGGTGCTGCGCATGGCCGGCACCCGTCGCGACATCAGTGCCGACAAGGAGCTGGAGGTCCAGCGCAACCTGGCGGCCACGGTGTTCGAGGCGGCCAGCGAAGGCATCGTCATCCTCGACCCCGATTACGCCTTGATCGCCGCCAATCAGGCCTTCAGCCAGGTCACCGGCTACCAGATCGAAGACATGCTCGGGCGCAATGTAGTGGAGCTGTCGTGCAGCCGCGATGCGCGCCGGCACTACCCGTTGATCCACCAGGCCCTGGAACAGTACGGCAGCTGGCAGGGCGAGTTGGTGGAGACACGCAAGAACGGCGAGCTCTACCCACAATGGCTGCAATTGAATGTAGTGCGTGATAAACGAGGAAAAGTCCGGCATATCGTGGGCTTCTTCGCCGATCTTTCGGCACGGCGCGAATCCGAGGAGCGCATGCGCTACCTCACCCATTACGACGAACTCACGGGGCTGGCCAACCGTTCGCTGTTCCGCGAGCGCCTGCGCGAGGCCCATCAGCGGGTGCGCCAGGGCGGCCGCAGCCTAGCCTTGCTGCACATCAACCTGGACCGTTTCAAGCTGCTCAACGACAGCCTTGGCCATGAAGTGGCCGACCAGTTGCTGCAAAAGATGGCCCGGCGGCTGGTCAATGCCTTGCCGGAAGCCGACACCATCGCCCGGCTTTCCGGGGACGAATTCGCCGTGCTGTTCGACGCTTACGGCAGCCTGTCGAGCCTGACCCGGGTCGCTACCCGGCTGCTGAGCAAGCTGCGCCTGCCGATCACCGTCGAGGGCCATGAACTGGTAGTCAGCGCTTCCATGGGCATCAGTATGCTGCCCGACAGCGCCCGGGAGATCGCAGCCCTGATCAGCCAGGCGAACATGGCCATGGCCCATGCCAAGCACCTGGGCGGCAACAATTTCCAGTTCTATACCGAGAGCCTGCAAGCCAGCACCCTGGAGCGCCTGCAGCTGGAAAACCAGCTGCGCAAGGCCATTGAGGAGGGCCAGTTGACGGTCTTCTACCAACCCAAGCTGTGCCTGGCCAGCGGCCGTCTGAATGCCGCCGAGGCCCTGGTGCGCTGGGATCACCCCGTCATGGGCCGGGTGCCCCCGGGAGATTTCATCGGCCTGGCGGAAGAGACCGGATTGATCGGCCCCATTGGCGAGTTCGTGTTGCGCCAGGCGTGCCGCCAAGCCTGCGAATGGCAACGCCAGGGCCTGGAGCCGATTCGCGTGTCGGTCAACCTGTCGGTGTATCAGTTGCGCCAGGGCAAGCTGGTGAGCCTGGTGCGCCAGGTGCTGGAAGAAACAGGCCTGGAGCCGCATTTTCTCGAACTGGAACTGACCGAAAGCCAACTGCTGGACAGCGTCGAGCACATCATCGCGACCTTCCAGCAACTGCGGGGCCTGGGGGTCAAGCTGGCCATCGACGACTTCGGCACTGGCTATTCGTCCCTGAGTTACCTGAAACGGATCCCGGTGGATTACGTGAAGATCGACCAGGCCTTCATTCGCGGCCTGGCCGAGGGCGGTGAGGACGCGGCGATCACCCGGGCGATCATCGCCATGGCTCATGGGCTGTCGTTGAAAGTGGTGGCCGAAGGGGTGGAAGACCCGGCGCAACTGGCCTTCCTCAAGGCGGAACACTGCGACGAGGTGCAGGGCTACCTGATCAGCCGCCCGGTGGACGCCGAAGGCCTCGCGCTGCTGTTGCAGGCCCAGAGCCGGTAGCCGCCAGGGCTGCCTGCCACAACGGCTACATAAGTCGTACCCGGCTGAAAATGGGGGGCAGGCAGGCAACTTCGTGATGCATTGGGCGGGCAAAAAGCCGATTCCTGTAGTATAACTACAAGCTTGCTACATCCCCGGCGTCAGCCAATAACAATGAGTCAGCCCTTTGAACCTGTTGCAGCACATCGCCCAGTCACGTCATTTGTTACGCAAATCGGAACTCAAGGTCGCCGATCACGTGCTCCTTGATCCTGCGGCCGTGATGCACAGTTCCATGGCGGACCTGGCCCACAGCGTGGGCATCAGTGAACCGACCATCGTGCGCTTCTGCCGGGCCATCGGCTGCTCCGGCTTCCAGGACCTCAAGCTCAAGCTGGCGCAGAGCCTTGCCGCCGGGGCCAGCTTCGGCCAGTTCGCGATCCATGAAGACGATTCGGTCGCCGACTACAGCCTGAAGATCTTCGACACCACCCTGCATACCCTGATGGAGGTCCGCGAGAAGCTCGACCCGGTGGCCCTGCAGCAGGCGGTGACCGCCATGTCCCAGGCCCAGCGCGTGGAGTTCTACGGCTTTGGTGCCTCGGGCGCGGTAGCGGCGGATGCCCAGCACAAGTTCTTCCGCTTGCTGCTGACCGCGGCGGCCTATTCCGACCCGCACATGCAGGCGATGTCGGCGGTGACCTTGAAGCCTACCGATGTCGCCATCTGCATTTCCCAGTCCGGTCGTTCCAAGGACCTGCTGATCACCGCCAACCTGGTACGTGAAAGCGGCGCCTCGCTGATCACCCTGTGCCCGAGCCAGACGCCGTTGGCCGAGCTGTCCACGGTCAACCTGGCGATCGACGTGCACGAAGACACCGAGATCTACACCCCGCTGACCTCGCGTATCGCCCACCTGGTGGTGATCGACGTGCTGGCGATGGGCGTGGCCATGGCTCGCGGGCCGAGCCTGGTGAACCACCTCAAGAGCGTCAAGCGCAGCCTTCGCAGCCTGCGCCTGTCGCCCAAGTCGGTGAAAGCCCTGGACGATTGAGTCTCTCTGGCCGGTGATGAGGCCTCGGGGTGGTGCATCGCGCTGACCGATGCCTTCGCTGGCAAGCCGGCTCCTACAGATAGGTAGGCGCTGTGAATGTTCATCGTCCTGTAACCGACCCGCCGCCAAACCGTAACCGCCGACGTCCATCGTGAAGCTTCCGTACTCGCATTGGGAGACTCGAAATGGCCCGGCCTTACGAAGAGAGCAACAGCGCAGTCAAGACCCGTCGTCAGCAGGAAGACCAGCGCCGCATGGAATTTCGTCGTGCGATCGAACACCGCTTCGAGCTGCGTCAGTTACAGCAGCAAATCAACGATTACCCCGAGCTGGACGCCGTCAATTACTGGCAGGCGGCGCCCGCAGCTTCCCGTCGAAGCGTTCAACCAAGCCGCTGATCTGCACCCGTTCGCTGCGGATGAATCCCAGGAACGCATGCGCTACCGGTGACAGGCGCTTGGCTTTGGCCTGCACCAGGCACCAGCTGCGCAGCAATGGCAGCTCTTCGACCGGCAACTCGACCAACCCGCCGGTCGCCAACTCAAGGTTCAGGGCGTGGCGCGTCAACAAGGCCACGCCCAGACCTGCCCGCACGCACTCGCGCTGAGCCTCGGCCGACGATACTTCGAGGATCTGGGTGAAGTGCACGCGCTTCTCCTTGAAATACTCCTCGCACGCCAGGCGTGTGCCTGAACCCTGTTCGCGCAGTACCAGCGTGTAGGGCTCCAGGTCCTGCAGGCGCAGCGGGCCCATGTGGCTCAGGGGGTGCTCCGGCGGGGCCACCGCGACGATCGGGTTGTTGAGGAAGGGCAGGAACTCCAGCTCCATGTCCTGGGGCACCATGGACATGATCACCAGGTCGTCGCGATTGTCCGAGAGCCGGCGGATCACCTGGGAGCGGTTGACCACCGTCAGTTGCAGGTGCACTTCCGGGTGCTGGCGCTTGAAGGCGGCGAACAGGTGCGGCACGAAGTACTTGGCGCTGGATTCGATGGCCAGCTTGAGCTGGCCCTGCAGCGAGCCCTGCATGTCGGAGAGCTGCATGTCGAGGTTCTCCAGGCGCCCGAAGATGTCCCGGCTGGCCCGTTGCAGCGCTTCGGCGGCTTCGGTCATGTAGAGCTTCTTGCCCACATAGTCGAACAGCGGCTGGCCGATCAGCTCCTCCAACTGGCGAATCTGCAGGCTGACCGCGGGCTGGGTGAGGGACATTTCATCGGCGGCGCGGCTGTAGGAGCGTAGATCGCAGACTTCATTGAAAATCTGCAACTGACGCAATGTCAGTCTCATCAAGGACTTGCGCATTTCTTGAGGGCTCGCGCCAAGGGCTGGTGGCATGACTATAAGTCTTTACTTATGGCCAACCCAATAATTATTGATTTTTGTTAATCCCTCTGCAGAGCTAGTGTGTCGCTGCGACTGACTTGAAACATTTGGTCACGCGCCGACTCGGTCTAGCGGGTCGTCTGTTTCAACGGCTCAAGGGAACCTCCAAGTGATAAAAAAGATCCTGATCGCCAACCGTGGTGAGATTGCCGTACGAATCGTGCGTGCCTGCGCGGAAATGGGCATCCGTTCGGTAGCGATCTTCTCCGACGCCGATCGCCATGCCTTGCATGTAAAGCGCGCGGATGAGGCCCACAGCATTGGCGCCGAGCCGCTGGCCGGCTACCTGAACCCACGCAAACTGGTGAACCTGGCGGTGGAAACCGGCTGTGATGCGCTGCATCCCGGCTATGGGTTTCTTTCGGAAAACGCCGAACTGGCGGACATCTGCGCCGAACGTGGAATCAAGTTCATTGGCCCGTCGGCGGAAGTGATCCGCCGCATGGGCGACAAGACCGAAGCCCGCCGCAGCATGATCAAGGCGGGCGTGCCGGTGACTCCGGGCACCGAAGGCAACGTGGCCGATATCCACGAAGCCCTGTCCGAAGGCGACCGCATCGGCTACCCGGTGATGCTCAAGGCCACCTCCGGTGGTGGCGGGCGCGGCATCCGTCGTTGCAACAGCCGTGAAGAGCTGGAGCAGGCTTTCCCCCGGGTCATTTCCGAAGCCACCAAGGCCTTCGGTTCGGCGGAAGTGTTCCTGGAAAAGTGCATCGTCAATCCCAAGCACATCGAAGCGCAGATCCTCGGTGACAGCTTTGGCAACGTGGTGCACCTGTTCGAGCGCGACTGCTCGATCCAGCGCCGCAACCAGAAGCTCATCGAGATCGCCCCGAGCCCGCAGCTGACCCCGGAACAGCGTGCCTACATCGGCGACCTGTCGGTGCGCGCGGCCAAGGCCGTGGGCTACGAGAACGCCGGCACCGTGGAGTTCCTGCTCGCCGAGGGCGAGGTGTACTTCATGGAGATGAACACCCGGGTGCAGGTGGAACACACCATCACCGAAGAAATCACCGGCATCGATATCGTCCGTGAGCAGATCCGCATTGCTTCCGGCCTGCCGCTCTCGGTGAAACAGGAAGACATCCAGCACCGCGGCTTTGCCCTGCAGTTCCGGATCAATGCCGAGGACCCGAAGAACAACTTCCTGCCCAGCTTCGGCAAGATCACCCGCTACTACGCCCCCGGCGGCCCGGGCGTGCGCACCGACACGGCGATCTACACCGGCTACACCATTCCGCCGTTCTACGACTCCATGTGCCTGAAACTCGTGGTCTGGGCCCTGACCTGGGAAGAAGCGATGGACCGTGGCCTGCGCGCCCTGGACGACATGCGCCTGCAAGGGGTCAAGACCACCGCCGCCTATTACCAGGAAATCCTGCGTAACCCGGAATTCCGCAGCGGTCAGTTCAACACCAGCTTCGTTGAGAGCCACCCGGAACTGACCAACTACTCGATCAAGCGCAAACCCGAAGAGCTGGCCCTGGCCATCGCCGCCGCCATTGCCGCCCACGCAGGCCTGTGAGGAATAAAACAATGTCCAAGAAGATTCATGTAACCGACACCATCCTGCGCGACGCCCACCAATCGCTGCTGGCGACCCGCATGCGCACCGACGACATGCTGCCGATCTGCGACAAGCTCGACAAAGTCGGCTACTGGTCCCTGGAAGTCTGGGGCGGCGCCACCTTCGATGCCTGCGTGCGCTTCCTCAAGGAAGACCCCTGGGAGCGCCTGCGCAAACTGCGCGCCGCGCTGCCCAACACCCGCCTGCAGATGCTCCTGCGCGGCCAGAACCTGCTGGGCTACCGCCATTACAGCGATGACGTGGTCAAGGCCTTCGTGGCCAAGGCGGCGGTCAATGGCATCGACGTGTTCCGCATCTTCGACGCCATGAACGACGTGCGTAACCTGCGGGTCGCCATCGAAGCGGTGAAAGCCGCCGGCAAGCACGCCCAGGGCACCATCGCCTACACCACCAGCCCGGTGCACACCATCGAGGCCTTCGTGGCCCAGGGCAAGCAGATGGAAGCCATGGGCTGCGACTCCATCGCGATCAAGGACATGGCCGGCCTGTTGACCCCTTACGCCACCGGCGAGCTGGTCAAGGCGCTGAAGGCCGAGCTGTCGCTGCCGGTGTTCATCCACTCCCACGACACCGCCGGCCTGGCTGCGATGTGCCAACTCAAGGCCATCGAGAACGGCGCCGACCATATCGACACCGCCATCTCCAGCTTCGCCTGGGGCACCAGCCACCCGGGTACCGAGTCCATGGTCGCAGCCCTTAAAGGCAGCGAGTTCGACACCGGCCTGGACCTGGAACTGCTGCAGGAAATCGGCCTGTACTTCTACGCCGTGCGCAAGAAGTACCACCAGTTCGAAAGCGAATTCACTGCGGTCGATACCCGGGTGCAGGTCAACCAGGTGCCGGGCGGGATGATTTCCAACCTGGCCAACCAGCTCAAAGAGCAGGGCGCCCTGAACCGCATGAACGAAGTGCTGGCCGAGATTCCACGGGTCCGTCACGACCTGGGCTACCCGCCGCTGGTGACCCCGACTTCGCAGATCGTCGGTACCCAGGCGTTCTTCAACGTCCTGGCTGGCGAGCGCTACAAGACCATCACCAACGAAGTGAAGCTCTACCTGCAAGGCGGCTACGGCAAGGCTCCGGGGGAAGTCGACGAGAAACTGCGGCGCCAGGCCATCGGCAGCGAGGAGGTGATCGATGTACGTCCCGCCGACCTGCTGAAGCCGGAAATGACCAAGCTGCGTGGCGAAATCGGCGCCCTGGCGCATTCCGAAGAAGACGTGCTGACCTACGCCATGTTCCCGGACATCGGGCGCAAGTTCCTCGAAGAGCGTGAGGCCGGCACCCTGGTTCCGGAAGTGCTGCTGCCTATTCCTGAAGCGGGCGGCGTGAGCAAGCCGGGCGGTGAAGGCGTGCCCACCGAGTTCGTCATCGACGTCCACGGCGAGACCTACCGCGTCGACATCACCGGCGTCGGGGTCAAGGCCGAAGGCAAGCGCCACTTCTACCTGTCCATCGACGGCATGCCGGAAGAGGTGGTGTTCGAACCTCTCAACGAATTCGTCGGCGGTGGTGGCAGCAAGCGCAAGCAGGCGAGCGCCCCGGGCCATGTCAGCACCACCATGCCGGGCAACATCGTCGATGTGCTGGTCAAGGAAGGCGACACGGTCAAGGCCGGCCAGGCGGTATTGATCACCGAAGCCATGAAGATGGAGACCGAAGTCCAGGCAGCGGTTGCCGGCAAGGTCGTGGCGATCCATGTGGCCAAGGGCGACCGGGTCAACCCGGGCGAGATCCTGATCGAGATCGAAGGCTGAGTTCAGGCCTTCATCTGCAACGCTTTACCTCGGGGAGGCTACTGCCTCCCTTTTTTTTTCCACGATTTGCCTGAGTGTATTTTAGTGCACTTATTGTCTGCAGAAATCGGCTGAATCTGCATTACAATGCATTTTGCAGAGGTAATGACGCACAAAAAGTGCATTAAATTGCAGGTAATGAATGCTACAGCTGACTTTACAGGTCCATCGCGCCGGGACGTGGAGCGATGCGATGACCCTGATTTTCGAGCATCCCGAGCAGGGCTTCACCAGCCCTTGCCGTCTGGGTTATGAGCAGTCGTACCTGGCAGGCAATCTGGAAGCCTTTGCCACGCCGCTGGCGGGATCGGTGAGTGTGCGTCTGCCGCTGACCTGGGAACTGCTGCGCAGTCCGGGCGCCCCGGCGTTCCTGTATGACATTGCGCCGACGCTCACCATGCAGCGTTTTTTGGCCGAGCGCTCGGCGCGCGCGCGCCCCGCCGGCATTGCCCCCGACTTGTTCCAGCTGGCCCGATCCAGCGCGGCCCCCATGGGCAATCTGCGGATCAAGGAGTCCCTTGCCGCCATGAATGAACGGCCGCTGCTGGGGTTCTCCCGGGCCGAGGTCAGCGCCCGCGACAACCGCTTTCTTGAATACGCCCATGAACAGGGAGCGGCAATGAGCGGTGCCACCGGTGCCGTTGGCGAGGCGATGAAGCTGCTGCTGACCCAGGGGCGTGACGGGTTGCTGTACCCCGATGCGCTGTTGGAAGACAGGCTGGCGGCGTGCCACTGGCTGGTGAAATGCCCGCCAGAGCAGGCGGCGCCAAATGACTGCGACATGCTCAGAAGCGAGTTCCACTACTACCGGGCGCTGCAGCAGCTGGGCATCGATACGGTACCCGCCCAAGGCCTGGCCCTGGAAGAGGAGCGGCAGCCGAGCCTGTGGATGCGACGCTTTGATCGTCGCCTGCAGGGGCAGGGTGTGGAACGGCTGGCGCTGGAGTCCATCTATTCCCTGGCGGGGTTGCCCGGCCAGAGCCTGGGCATGCGGCACACCAAGGTCCTGGGGCTGCTGGCCGAACTCTGGCGAACCGCTGGGCAGGCCTCGGCGATCCCGGAGCTGGTGGCCGACTACCTGCGTCGGGACCTGCTCAACAAGATCCTTGGCAACTCGGCCAACCATGGGCGCAATACCTGGATCATCCGTCACGAGGGCCAGGTGCAGTTGGCGCCGATCCACGATCTGGCGCCGCGAGTGATGGATGACAAGGGCATTACCCGCAGCACCAAATGGCCCGGCCGGATGGAAGTGGCGGGTGATATCGACTGGCGCCAGGTGTGTGCCAGCCTCAAGCCGCTGATCGATCCCGATGCTGCGCTGACGCGCCTGCGCGAAGATGCCGAACGGCTACGGGCCCTGCCGGACCTGCTGAGTGCCGGGGGCTTGCCCGAGGCCACCCTGAATCACCCGCGCATTTACCTGCGTGACCTGGATCGACGCCTGCAGGAGTGGGGTTTGCGATGACTACGACCCTGGAACAGCGCGGCCTGCTGATCGATAACATCCGCCAGGAACTGGCCGCTGGGCGTTTGTCGGTTGGTGATGCGGTCAAGCGCCTGCGCACTGAAGTCACCGGGTTGCATCAGAGCCAGTTCGCCAGGATGTGCCGGATTTCCCTGCGTACCCTGATCCATATCGAACACGGCGACGGCAACCCGACCCTCAAGTCGCTGAACGCGGTGTTCAAGCCTTTCGGCCTGCAGATGGGGGTGGTTTCCCTGCGCCCTTGAGCGTCACCCGCGCTGAACGTAACCCTTGCCGTAATGCCTTTCCATCCGCGCCTGGATCAGTTCCAGGCCGATGGACAGCAGCCAGTAGATCAGCGCCGCGGTGCTGAGCATTTCGATGTAGCGGTAGCTGGAACGGCCGTAGGACTGGGCCAGGAACATCACTTCCCAGACTCCCATTACCGAGATCAGCGACGAGTCCTTGAGCATCGAGATGAACTGGTTGGTGGCCGGCGGAATGATGGTGCGCATGGCCTGGGGCCGGGTCACCTGCCAGAAGATCACGCTGTCGCTCATGCCCAGGGCCAGGGCGGCCTGGCGCTGGCCATGTGGCACGCCGAGGATGCCGGCGCGGAAGATCTCGCTGAGGTAGGCGCCGTAGTTCAGCGACAGGGCGATGATCCCGGCGGTAATGGCGCCCGGCACCACCCCCAGTTGCGGCAGGCCGAGGTAGATCAGCAGGATCTGGATCAGCAGCGGTGTGCCGCGAAAGAATGAGGTGTAGAAGCTGGCGATGCCGAACGCCACGGCGCTCGAGGACAGCCGCGCCAGGGCGGTGACAAAGCCCAGCAGCGACGAGGCGACGATGGCGCAGGCGCAAAGGAACAGGGTCAGCGCCGCGCCCTGGAGGAAACCACTGGGGGACAGGTGCAGGCCCAGCAGGTTCGGCAGCTTGTCGAGGATGATCGAGAACTTCAGCTCGAAGCTCAGGAAGAAGCTGGCGAACAGCACCAGCAACGCGGCCCAGGTCAGGTACAGGCGGGTGCGAAAGCCCAGCAGGCGCTTGAGCAGCGGTGCAGCCACCGATTGTGGTGGCTGCGGCGGTGGCGTGTAGGCGGTCATTGGCTGATGTCGGCGCCGATCCATTTCTGCGACAGCTTGCTCAGGGTGCCGTCCTGCTTCAGCTGGGCGAAGACTTCACGCACCTTGGCATTCCACTGGGCATCGCCTTTCTCGATGGCCACCGAGTTGGGCTCGGCGTACAGCGGCTCGCCGGCCAGCTTGAAGCGCGAGTCCTGGGTTAGGCGCGGCTGGGCGGTGACCAGGTTGGTGAGGATCGCATCCAGGCGTACACCCGGGCCCAGGCCGAGGTCCTGGAAGGCCACGTTATCGGTGTCGTAGGGGGCGATCTGCACATTCTCGAAGGGGTATTGCAGGTGGGTGTCCTCGGCGCCTTCGATCACCAGGTTCTTGTTCAGGTAGCCCTCGTAGCTGGAGGCGGCGGTGAGGCCGACCTTCTTGTCGCTCAGGTCCTGGGCGCCGTGGATCCGTTCATCCTTGGCGTTGACCACGATTACCGCCGGCGAGGCGTAGTACTGCACCGGGAAGTCGAAGACCTCGGCGCGGGCCTTGCTCGGGGTCATGGAGCAGATGCAGATGTCGTAGCGCCCGCTCCAGCGTCCGGCGGCGATCACATCCCAGGACGGGGTTTCCAGGCGCAGCCTGACCCCGAGCTTGTCGGCCACGGCCTTGGCCACGTCGACGTCGAAGCCGTCCAGCTGGTTCTGCTCGTTGAGGAAGGAGAAGGGCGGGTAGCTTTCCATCAGCACCCCGACCAGCTCCTTTTTCTGCTCGATACGTTCCAAGGTGGCGCCGGCGAAGGCTTGGGAGGAGGCGGCGAGAACGGTCAGGCCGAGGGCCAGCAGCGGTTTGAAATTCATCGAAAACCTGACTGAAAAAGAGTTGTTATTAACTGAATGGTGCGTATTAAATAGTTATAAGAACGACTCTGATAGTGAGTTATTTTCATAAGCATATGAGTGAAAAGCATATGGGCGCAGGTAGCACGGTAATTCTGGATGGCGGTATGGGTCGCGAGTTGCAGCGCCGTGGTGCGCCGTTCCGGCAACCCGAGTGGTCGGCACTGGCATTGAGCGAAGACCCCCGGGCGGTGGAGGCGGTGCACGCGGCCTACATCGACAGCGGCGCTGATGTGATCACCAGCAACAGCTACGCGGTGGTGCCTTTCCATATCGGCGAAGAGCGCTTCGCTGCTGAAGGCCAGGCCCTGGCTGCCCTGGCGGGCGAGCTGGCGCGCCGCGCGGTCGAGGCCTCCGGCAAGCCGGTGCGGGTGGCGGGGTCGTTGCCGCCGCTGTTCGGCTCCTATCGCCCGGACCTGTTCGACGCTGCGCGGGTCGAGGAAATCCTCAGCCCGCTGGTCAAGGGCCTGGCGCCCCATGTCGACCTGTGGCTGGCGGAAACCCAGAGCTCGATCGTCGAAGCGCGGGCTATCCACGCCGGCCTGCCCAAGGACGGCAAGCCGTTCTGGCTGTCCTTCACCCTGAAGGACGAAGAGGTCGACGAAGTGCCGCGCCTGCGTTCCGGCGAGACGGTGGCCGAAGCGGCAGCCGTGGCGGCGCAGTTGGGGGTGCAGACCCTGCTGTTCAACTGCAGCCAGCCGGAAGTGATTGGGGCTGCGGTGGATGCGGCTCGCGAGACCTTCGAGCGCCTGGGCGTGCAGATTCACATTGGCGTGTATGCCAATGCCTTTCCGCCGCAGCCCGAGGATGCCACCGCCAACGACGGCCTGTGCCCGCTGCGCGAGGACCTGGACCCGCCGGGTTATCTGCAATGGGTGGCGGACTGGCACCAGCGCGGGGCCAGCCATGTGGGCGGGTGCTGCGGCATCGGGCCGGAGCATATTGCGGTGTTGGCGCAGAAGCTCGGTTGAATCCTTCGCTGGCAAGCCAGCTCCTACAAGGTTCGGGTTCACCGCAATTCCTGTAGGAGCCGGCTTGCCGGCGAAAATCCCGCTTACCCGCGACACTCCGCCAGCGACTTGAGCTGCCCCGAGCCGCTCTGGTTTTCATCGCTGAGCCATTGCTCGAAGCCCCTGGCGATTGACGGCCATTCCCCGTCCAGGATCGAGAACCACGCGGTATCGCGGTTCTGTCCCTTGGCCACCATGTGCTGACGAAACACCCCTTCGAAGCTGAAACCCAAGCGCTGTGCGGCATAGCGCGAGCGCTCATTGGCGTTGTTGCACTTCCACTCCAGCCGCCGGTAACCCAGGGCGAAAGCTTCCTTGGCCAGCAGGTACACCGCTTCCGTGCTCTTTGGCGAACGCTGCATGGGGGAACCGAAGGTCACGTGGCCGATCTCGATGCGGCCCTGGGCCGGGACGATGGACATCAGGCTGATGATGCCCTGGGCCTGGCCGCTGGCGCGGTCGATCACGGTAAAGAAATACGGGTCGCTGGCGGCGGCATGGCCACTGAGCCAGGCATCGAACGCCGCGCGCTCGGGGAAGGGGCCGTAAGGCAGGTAGTTCCACAGCACCGGATCGGCGCCCGGGCCTTGCAGCACCTGGAACAGATCGTCGCCATGGCGCGCCGGGTCGAGCCTTTCCAAACGGATGAAGCGCCCATCAAGCAGGGTGGCCGAGGGGGCGGGAACGCCTTTCCAATCGGCGAGTGAAATCGACATGCAGTGGCTCCTTGGCAACTCAGAGGGGTTTGCGGAACTGGATGAAACCCGGGCGCTCGGCGATGCGCTCATACAACTGGATGGCCGTGGCATTGGTTTCGTGGGTCAGCCAATGCACCTTGGCACAGCCGTCCTGCTTGGCCTGGGCGTAGACGAACTCGATCAGCTGGCGGCCCACGCCGGTCCCGCGCTGGTCCGGGGTCACCAGCAGGTCCTGCAGGTAGCAGGAATTCTCGATGCTCCAGTTGGAGCGGTGGTAGATGAAATGCACCAGGCCCACGGCGCGCTCGCCGTCCCAGGCCAGGGCCGCGTTGGTGGGTTCGCTGGGGTCGAGAAAGCGCTGCCAGGTGCTCTGGGTCACGGCATCCGCCAGCTCGGTCTCGTAGAAGCGCAGGTAGGCCTGCCACAGGGGCAGCCAGGCGCTGTGGTCGGCGGCGGTAACGGGGCGGATCTGGATCTGGCGCATGAAAGCTCCTTTATTGTTCTGGACGAAAACCTAGCTCATCAGTCGGGACAGTTGCTGGTCGCGCAGGTCGGCGCTGGCCGCGAGGCCTTCGCGCACCCCGGCGATATCCTCGGCGCTGCGGTTCTGGCTGAGCTTGCGCTTGCCTTCCAGCCGCTGGATCGGCAAGGCAAAGCCGACGATTGCCCGGAGCATGCCCTCCAGGTAGTCGGCGGGGGCATCTGTCACTTGCCAGGGTTGGGGGCGGCCGGCTTCGTGACGCTCGGTCAGGCCCCCCACCACCTTGAGCAGTCGCTCCGGATCGCTGAATACCTCAGGCTGGCCATAGGCGTGCACTGCCACGTAGTTCCAGGTCGGCACCACTTTGCCGTGCTCGGCCTTGCTTGGATAGAACGAGGGGCTGACGTAGGCATCCTCGCCCGTGAAGATCACCAGCGCCTCGGCGCCAGCGGCCAGTTCGGCGCATTGCGGGTTGGCCTTGGCCAGGTGCCCGTAGAGGGTGCCATTGGCCCCCTGTCCGGGGTCCAGCAGCAGGGGCAGGTGGCTGGCCTGCAGGCCTAGGGCGCCCCAGGTCACCAGGGTCGCCAGGCGGCTGCCCAGGATCAGTTGCTGCAGGCGGGCGAGGTCTTCATCGACGAAAGCGCGAGGTAGGTACATAGAAAAAATCCTTGGCGAGTGGCTGCATCCTAGGCAGGCTAATGGTTCGTTGTAAGAGCCATCTCTGGTCTATTTTTTAGGTCCAATTGCCCGGGTGAACCTCGATGAACAGTGCCGTACCCCCGTTGTCCTTCAACCCTGCCGGCATCGAGCTGGACCGCCGCCAGGGCCTCAGTCGCCAGCTGTACCAGGCCTTGCGACAGCGGGTGCTGGACGGGCGCCTGGCCAGTGGTACGCGCCTGCCTGCCAGCCGCGACCTGGCCGCCGCCCTGGGGATTTCCCGCAACAGCGTGGTGCGGGCCTATGACCAGCTGTACGCCGAGGGTTTTATTGAAGGGCGGGTCGGTGACGGCACCTATGTGGCGCAATTGCCGGAAACCCGATTGCCGATCAAAAAACTATCCACAAAACTATCCACAGGGTTTTCAACAGGCTTACCCACAGGGTTATCCACAAAACAGGCAGAAATGGCTGGTGATTTATCCAGTAAAGTTATCCACAGCAGCGGCTGGCAGCGCCTGCAAACCCATCATTTGAGTACCCCGCCCAAGGGGCCGCCACGGGCTTTTCGGGTTGGCGTGCCAGCCTTCGATCTGTTCCCGTTCGAGGTCTGGGCCAAGCTGAATGCGGCTTTCTGGCGCAGGCCCGACCTCGGGCAATTGTGCTACGGCGACTCGGCGGGCGATCCGCGGCTGCGCAGCCTGATCGCCGCCTACCTGCGCAGCGCTCGGGGCCTGAACTGCACGGCTGAACAAATTGTGATCACCAGTGGCGCGCAGCAGGGCATCAGCCTTTGTGCACAGCTGCTGGTGGAGCCAGGCGACAAGGTGGCTGTGGAAAACCCCGGCTACCGCGCCGCGGGGCATGCCTTCGCCCTGGCGGGTGCGCAGTTGCAGGGCGTGGCGGTGGACCAGGAGGGCATCGACTGCCGCCAGCTGGAGCAGCTGGACAGCTGCCGCCTGGCCTATGTCACGCCGTCCCACCAGTACCCCACCGGGGTGATCATGAGCCTGGCCCGGCGCCTGGAGCTGCTGGCCTGGGCCGAACGCAGCCAGGGCTGGATCATCGAGGACGACTACGACGGCGAGTACCGCTACAGCGGTGCGCCCCTGGCCCCCCTGGCGGCGTTGGACCGCCAGGGCCGGGTGATCTACGTCGGGACCTTCGGCAAGGTCGCCTTTCCGGCCCTGCGCCTGGGCTACCTGGTGCTGCCGCCGACCCTGGTCCAGGCCTTCGCCCAGCGCCGGGCGGTGGACGTGCGCCATTCCGAGGTCAGTACCCAGGCGGTGATGGCCGAGTTCATGGCCGCCGGGCACTTCCAGCGGCATATCCGGCGCATGCGCCGGGCGGCCCTGAGCCGGCGCAACACCTTGCTGGCGGCCTGGCCGCAGGCGATCGGCGGCGTCGGGCCGCTGCCCGGCGTCGCGGCGGGGCTGCACCTGACGGTGCGGGTCGACAGCCTGGCGCGGGAACAGGAACTGCTGGCCCAGGCCGCCAGTGTGGAGGTCGAGGTCGCCGGCCTGAGCAGCTACTGGCTGCCGCAAACCACCTTGCCCGAGGACCAGCGGGCCGGGCTGGTGCTGGGCTTCGCGGCTGTGCCGGAAGCCGATATACAGGCTGCGGTAAGCCGTTTGCGCCAGGCCTGGCGGGCCTGACGCGGTATACTCGCGAGCATTTCCCGCGCGAGAACCCCCATGAGCCAGACCCTCTCCCTGGCGCCTGAACGCAAGTTCGGCGCCCCGCTGTTCGCCTTGCTGATGCTGGTGGCCGGTGCTCTGTTCCTGCAAGCCCAGGTGGGTGCCCGCCAGGTGCTGCTGTTGCTGCTGGGCGCTGCCCTGGGGCTGACCCTGTACCACGCGGCCTTCGGCTTCACCTCGGCCTGGCGGGTGTTCATCCGCGACCGGCGTGGCGCCGGCCTGCGAGCGCAGATGGTCATGCTGGCCCTGGCGGTGCTGCTGTTCTTCCCCGCGCTGGGGGCGGGCAGCCTGTTCGGCCAGCCGGTGGTGGGGCTGGTGGCGCCGGCCGGCGTCTCGGTGATCTTCGGTGCCTTCATCTTCGGCATCGGCATGCAGTTGGGCGGCGGTTGCGCCTCGGGCACCCTGTTCACCGTTGGCGGCGGCAATGCGCGGATGCTGGTGACCCTGGCGTTCTTCATTTGCGGTTCGCTGATCGCCACCCATCACGTCGACTGGTGGTTTGCGCTGCCGTCGCTGCCGCCAATCTCTATCGTCCAGAGTTTTGGTGTAGGCCCGGCGCTGGGCCTGAGCCTGTGCCTGTTCGCGCTGATCGCGGTGCTCACCCTGACCCTGGAAAAGCGCCGTCATGGCAGCCTTGAAGCTCCGGTCACCAGCGAGCATCAGGGCTGGCGCCGGCTGCTGCGCGGCCCCTGGCCGCTGGTCTGGGGCGCGGTAGCCCTGGCTCTGCTGAACTTCGCCACCCTGGCCCTGGCGGGGCGCCCATGGGGCATTACCTCGGCGTTCGCCCTGTGGGGCGCCAAGGTCGCCAGCGGGCTGGGGGTGGACGTAGGCAGCTGGGTGTTCTGGCAGGGCGCGGCGAATGCCAAGGCGCTGGCGGCACCGGTGTGGCAGGACATCACCAGTGTCATGGACATCGGCATCGTCCTGGGTGCGTTGCTGGCGGCTGGGCTGGCGGGACGTTTTGCCCCCAACCTGAGAATCCCCACCCGTTCCCTGGTAGCGGCGGTAATCGGCGGCCTGCTGCTGGGCTACGGTTCGCGCCTGGCCTATGGCTGCAACATCGGCGCCTACTTCAGCGGCATCGCCTCCGGCAGCCTGCATGGCTGGCTGTGGCTGGTGGCGGCCTTCATCGGCAACGGCGTGGGCGTGCGCCTGCGGCCCTGGTTCTTCGCCGAAGAACGCAGCCCCCAAGGCCTCACCGGCTGCTAAACGCCACTGTGTAGGAGCCGGCTTGCCGGCGAACAGCGGCGACGCGGTCTATCACCCGCCGCGTCCTCGTCGTTCGCCGCCCACCAGAACACCGCCCGTGTGCTTGCGCCGGATCAGGTCCCGGACTTGATCTTGGTCCAGGCCCGGGTCCGCGCCCGCTCTGCATCACGGGGCAACGGCTGTAGCGTGTACAGGGTGCTCATGGCCGCTTCTGTCGGATACAGGTTGGGGTTGTTGCGGATCGAAGGGTCTACCAGTCCGGTCGCGTCCTTGTTCGGGTTGGGATAACCGACAAAGTCGCTGACCGGGGCAATCACCTGGGGCTGCAGCAGGTAGTTGATGAAGGTGTAGGCATCTTCCGGGTTCTTCGCGCCCTTGGGGACCGCCAGCATGTCGAACCAGATCGGCGCGCCTTCCTTGGGCAGGCGCATGTCCACGGTCACGCCGTTCTTGGCTTCCTTGGCCCGGTTGGCAGCCTGGGAGAAGCTCCCCGAGTAGCCCACCGCCACGCAGATATCGCCATTGGCGATGTCGGCCATGTACTTGGAGGAGTGGAAGTAGGTGATGTACGGCCGGATCTTCATCAGCAGCGCTTCAGCCTTCTCGTAGTCCGCCGGCTTCTTGCTGTTGGGGTCCAGGCCCAGGTGCTGCAAGGCCAGGGGCAGGATTTCCGACGGCGAATCCAGCAGGGCCACGCCGCACTGCTTGAGCTTGCTGATGTTCTCTTCCTTGAAGATCAGGTCCCAGCTGTCCACCGGCGCCTTGTCCCCCAGGGCGGCCTTGATCTTGGCCGGGTTGAAGCCGATCAGGATGGTGCCGTACATGTAGGGCACGGCGAACTTGTTGTCCGGGTCGTTGGCCTCGATCAGCTTCATCAGCTTGGGGTCCAGGTGGTTCCAGTTGGGCAGCTTGCTGCGGTCCAGGGGCTGGAACACCCCGGCCTCGATCTGCTTGGCCAGGAACACGTTGGACGGCACCACCACGTCATAGCCGGAGTTGCCGGTGAGCAGCTTGGCCTCCAGGGCTTCGTTGGTGTCGAAGATGTCGTAGACCAGCTTCACCTGGCTATTCTGGGCCTTGAAGTCTTCCAGGGCCTTGGGGGTGATGTAGTCGAACCAGTTGTACACCCGCAGGGTGCGTTCTTCGGCGTGGGCGGCGGTCCCCAGCAGACTGGCGCACAGGGCGGGGATCATTAAGCGTTTGAGTCTTTGCATGATGCGAATCCCTCACTGGGCGCTTTGAAAGCCTTCGAGAACGTTGACGGCGTTGATGCCGATTTCCTCTACCGCATAACCGCCTTCCATGACGAACAGCGTCGGCTTGCCGAGGGCGGCGATGCGCTTGCCCATGGCCAGGTAGTCCGGGCTGTCGAGTTTGAATTGCGAGATCGGGTCGTCCTTGAAGGTGTCCACGCCCAGGGACACCACGATGATGTCGGCGTCATAGCGCTGGATTTCGTTGCAGGCCTGTTCCAGGGCCGCGCTCCACGCATCCCAGCCGCTACCGGCGGCCAGTGGGTAGTTGAAGTTGAAGCCTTCCCCGGCGCCTTCGCCGCATTCGTCGGCATAGCCCAGGAAGAACGGGAACTCGGCTTCCGGGTGGCCGTGGATCGAGGTGAAGAGCACGTCGCTGCGCTCATAGAAGATCGACTGGGTACCGTTGCCGTGGTGGTAGTCGACGTCGAGGATCGCGACCTTCCTGTGGCCCTGATCGAGGAACGCCTGGGCAGCAATGGCGGCGTTGTTCAGGTAGCAGTAGCCGCCCATCAGGTCGCCGGCGGCGTGGTGTCCCGGTGGCCGGCACAGGGCGAAGGCACTGTGGGCGCCATTCTGGATATGGGCCTGGGCGGTCAGCGCCACCTGCGCCGCGCTATAGGCCGCCTGCCAGGTGCCGGCGGTGATCGGCGCGCCGCCGTCGAAGCTGTAGTAGCCGAGCTGGCCGTGGAGGCTGGTGGGAATCACGCTGCGCAAGGTACGCGCCGGCCAGGTGTAGGGCAGCAGGTCGCCGTCGATGCCCTGTGCCGCCCAGCGCGCCCAGGCGCCCTTGAAGAAGTCCAGGTAGGCCCGGCTGTGGATGCGCTCGATGGGCTCCAGGCCGAAGTCCTTGGGTGCCTCTACCGGCCCCAGGTTTTGATGTTTCACCCGATCCAGCACGTGGTCGGCCCGGGAAGGCATTTCGAAGCAGGGCATCAGTTGCCCGTCGATGAGTTCGCAACGGCCGTGGTGCAGGTGGTGATCGTCCGAGTAGATCGTCAGCATTTTCTTGTTCTCCGCAGGCTGATTCGGTGGATCACAGTCTTGCGGGGCGCGGGGTTTGGGAGAACGGCAGGAGCGGCCAAAAGGGGATTGATGTGGCCAAAGTGTTTGACCGAAATTCGCCCCTTAAAGAGGCATGGCGCCCCGTTGCGGGGCGCCATCCGGTTTCAGCTGGCAGGCGGGGTAGGGGCGTAGCGCTGCAGGACCTTGAGCATGTCCTCGCGTTTTTTCCGGGCAATGGCTTCCAGCAATATTGCGTAGCCCTTTTTCTCGCAGTGCTGGCCGACATTCGGGTCGGCGCCTTTCTCCAGCAGCAGAGTGAACATCTCCAGGGTGTCCCGCTGGCTGACGGAGGGCGACTGGGCGTCGGCGGAGGTCTTGTCGGCGACCAGGGTCAGCAGGCTTTCGCCGACGGGCTGGTTGTTGCAGACGGCACGGCCGTAGCTCAGGTTGAGGTTGGCGCCGGCCGCTATCAACTGCTTCATGGCCACGTAGTTGTTGCCCGAGAAGGCCCGGTACAGTGCGGTTTCGCCGTCATTCTTGTTGCGCAGGTCGAGGTTCTGCGGGTACTGCAGCAGCCAGCTGAAGCCTTGCAGGCTGCGCTTGTTCTCGGCCATCTGCATCAGTGGCGTCACGCCCTGGCTGTCGGGTTCGTCGATGGCCACGCCAGCCTCGATGAGGAACTTCAGGCGCCCGCCCTGGCTCAGGTCGGGGCTGTCGCCCAGGTCGCGGCGCATGGCCAGGGTCGCCAGGGTGGTCCAGTTGTACAGGCCGCTGGTGTGGGCACCGTGCTCCAGCAGCAGCCGGGCGATATCCAGGTGCGGTGCGTCCAGGGCGTGCAACAAGGCGCTGCGGCCATCGTCGGCCATGACCTCGCCGCTGATGCCACTGGCCAGCAGGCGCTGCACTTCGCTCAGGTCGCCGGCATCCACCGCGTCCACCAGCGGCCAGAAGGCCTGGCAGTCCCGGGGGTTGGCGGCGTTCAGGCCCAAGCGCTGCAGCACCCGGGGTGGGATGCTCATCTGGCGCTTCAGGCGCAGGCTGCAATACACCCGATAACCTTCTATGGCCCGGCCCTGGTGGATGTTGTCCTGCGTGCGTTGTTGGTAGATCGCCCAGTCCAGGTCCGCCAGGTTGAGGTAGGTCGGCATGCGCCCCGGGTCTCGGCGCAGCACTTCCTTGAGCCAGGGGCGGGCGGTTTGCAGCTGCCCGGCTTCGCTGGTCCAGTAGGCGATGTCGTTGAGCAGGCCGGCGTATTCACGGCGCTCGGTGGCGATGCTGCGAAAGTCATGGGTGACGAAGAAGTCTTCCACTTCGCGGATGCCCGGCAGTTTGTCCTTGGCCGTGCGCAGTTGTTCGTGCAGCGCGCGGAACTCTTTCCACAGGCTGTCCGGGGTCGAGGCTGGCGCAGGCACAAAGGCATTGACGGTGATCGGCCCGCTGCCTTGGGTGAAGGGGCGGAACCACGGCGGGAATGTCTCCAGGGCCTGCAACCACTGCCTCCCGGTTTCCTCGCTAATGGGTTGCAACGGGGTGAATTCCATCTGGCCAAGGTCCTGGCGGTGACTGATGGCCAGCAGCGGATGTTGCGGATCGCGCTGGTCGATCAGCAGGTAGCGCCCGCTAAGTTGCCACTCGGATGGCTCCTTGCACTGGAAACTCAGGGGCGTCAGGGTGATGCCGGGGACCAGGCTGTTGCTTGTGGGCCAGATATCGTTGACCTGGATGTCATCGCCCGGGGTCACACAGGCCCGCAGCTCTTCAGGGCTGAACAGGGCCATCGGCGGCGACTTGTAGACCCGCTGCCGGTACTGCAGGTCCTGATAGGCATTGAAGTAGAACAGCCCGCGGTACTGGCTCAGGACAATCCGCAGCGGCATCCGCGCCAGGCCCGGCAGGGGGAACGGCTTGAGCTCCAGGGTGGCGGTTTCCGGGTAGTCGAGGACGAAGTTGCGGCGCATTCCCGACCATTTGAACCAGGCCAGGTCCAGGTCGAAGGCCTGGGCCACGGGGGTGGCAACCAGCAGTGCCAGCGCCAGGCCAAGCCCGCGAATGCCGTTGCACCGGGCGATGGCGCCTGAGAATAGCTTCAACGTTGCAGTCCCTTGCCGATAGAAAGCCCGGCAATGTAATGCAATCGGCGCTGTTGTGCCGGGCTTTGTTTCAGGGGCGCAGCGGGTTCGGCGCCACGCCTCACAGACGAAACGCCGTCGCCGGCGGTGGCGGTGCAAAGCCTTGCAGCACCTTGAGCATGTCGTCGCGTTTTTTCCGGGCGATGATCTCCAGTAGCAGGGTCCGGCCCTTTTTCTCGCAGCGCTGGCCGACGTTGGGGTCTGCGCCCTTTTCCAGCAGTAGGGTGAACATGTCCAGGGTGTCCTGCATGCTCACGATGGGGGAGTGCTGGTCCGGGGAAATCTTGTCGGCAACGAGCATCAGCAGGCTCTGGCCCATGGGCTCGTTGCCGCAGGTGCCGCGGCCATAGCTCAGGTTCAGATCGGCGCCGGCCTCTATCAGGAGTTTCATGGCCGGGTAGTTGTTGCTCCAGAAGGCGCGGTACAGCGCGGTTTCACCGTCGTCGACGGTACGCAGGTCGAGGTTCTGCGGGTGCTGCAGCAACCAGGTGAAGCCCTGGAGGTTGCGTTCCTGCTCGGCCAGCTTCATCAGCGGTGTCTGCCCGCGACTGTTCGGCTCGTCGATGGCGACGCCGGCTTGCAGGAGAAATTTCAGGCGCCCGCCCTGGTTCAGGTCGGGGCTGTCCTTGAGGTCACGTTGCATGGCCAGCATGGCCAGGGTGCTCCACTGGTACTGGCCGCTGGTGTGGGCGCCGTGGGCCAGCAGCAGTCGGGCGATCTCCAGGTGCGGCGCATCCAGAGCGTGCAGCAGGGCACTGCGGCCGTCCTCGGCCATGACCTCGCCGCTGACGCCACTGGCCAGCAAACGCCTTATCTCTGCCTCGTCGCCGGCATCCGCGGCGGCCACCAGCGGCCAGAAGCCCTGGCACGCCTGCGGGTTGGCGGACTCCAGGCCCAGGCGCTTGAGCACCCGCGGCGGCACGCTCATCTGGCGTTGCAGGCGCATGCCGCAGTACAGCCGATAACCCTCGATGGCCCGGCCCTGGTGGATGTTGTCCAACGGCCGTTGCTCGAACAGGGCCCAGTCCAGGTCGGCCAGGTTGAGGTAGGTCGGCATGCGGCCCAGATCCCGGCGCAGCACTTCCAACAGCCAGTTCCGGGCGGTGTTCAACTGACCGGCCTCGCTGGTCCAGTAGGCGATGTCATTGAGCAGGCCCGGGTATTCGCTGTGGTCGATGGCGATGCTGCGATAGTCATGGAGGGCGAAGAAGTCTTCCACCTGGCGGATGCCCGGCCCCTTGTCCTTGGCTGTGCGCAGTTGTTCATGCAGTGCACGAAACTGCTTCCACACGCTGTCCGCCGTGGCCGGTGGCGTGTAGGCATTGAGGGTGATCGGCCCGCTACCGCTGTCGAAGGCGCGGAACCACGGCGGAAACTTCTGCAAGGCCTGCAACCATTGTTGCCCGGTCTCGACGCTGATGGGTTGCAACGGGGTGAAGTCCATCTGGGTCATGTCCTGGCGGTGACTGATGGCCAGCAGCGGGTGTTGGGGATCGCGCTGGTCGATCAGCAGGTAGCGCAGGCTGAGTTGCCACTGCGGGGGCACCGAACAGTCGAAACCTAGCGGCGTCAGGGTGATGCCGGTGTCCAGGGTGTTGCTCGGTGGCCAGTTGTCCGAGACCTGGATCGGGTTGTCCGGCGACACGCAGTTGCGCAGGTCCTCGGGGCTGAGCAGCGGCAGGGGCGCGGACTTGTAGATCCGCTGCTGGTAATCCAGGTCCTGGTAGGCATTGAGATAGAACAGCCCACGGTACTGGCTGAGGACGATCCGCGCCGGCACTTGCGCAAGGCCGGGCAGGGGGAACGGCTTGATCTGCAGGATGGCGGTTTCCGGCTCATCCAGGACAAAGCTGCGGGACATCTCCCACCATTTGATCTTGGACAGGTCGAACGCCTGGGCGACAGGGACGCCAGCCAGCAGCACCAGTGCCAGGCAAAGCCTGCGAATGCCGATGGCGTCTGTGAATAGGTTCAAGCGTGCAGTCCCTTGCCGGTAGAAAGGTCGGCAATGTAATGCAATCGCCAGCGTTGTGCCGGGGTTTTTGTCAGGGCCGGAACTGGCTCGGCGCCACGCCGCTCCAGCGGATGAAAGCATGGCGAAAGCTCGCGGTTTCGCTGAAGCCCAGGGCCTCGGCGATGCGGTAGATGGGCATCTGGTCTTCGCAGAGCATCTGCTTGGCGCGCTCGAAGCGCAGCTCGTCCAGCAGTTCCTGATAGCTGCACCCCAGGTCCCGCAGGTGGCGGCGCAGGGTCCGGGCCGAGCAGTTCATCTGTTCCGCCAGCCCTTCCAGGCCCGGTGCGGCGTCCAGCTGCGCCGCCAGCAATTGGCGGATGCGCCCCAGCCAGGCCTGGCGCCCGGTGAACTCGGTGTTCTGCTTGCGGCAGCGTTCGGCCATGGCCTGGTGGGTGATCACGTCCGCCAGGGGCAGGGGCTGGTCCAGCCAGAGCTGGTCGAAGGCGAAGGCGTTGCTGCTGGCGTTGAATTGCAGCGGGCAGTCGAAAGGCTCGCGGTAGCGTTGCTGATAGTCCGGGGCCGGGTAGTCGAAGCGCGCGCCCAGTAGCGGCAGGGCGTGGCCCAGCAGGTCGTCGCAGATGACCTTCAGCGACACCAGGCAGAACTCGGTATTGAACGCGGCCAGGGCCGGGCTTTCGCGGTAGTCGGCGGCGGTCAGCCAGATGCGCGAACCGTCGGTTTCCAGGCTCAGTTCGAAAAGTGTTCCCATCAGCGCCGGATAGCGCAGCGCCAGGCGCAAAGCGTCACCTAAGGTGGCACTGGTGAGCAGGGCATAGCCGAGCATGCCGTAGGAGGAAACGTGCATGCGCCGGCCCAGTTCCAGGCCGATGTCCCGTTGCAGGGCCACGGCGTTGGCGCACACCAGCATTTCCTGGTTGGTGGTGATGCGAGTGTCGGCGCGGCTCAGGTCGGCGGGGTTTATACCGCTGCCGGCCAACAGCGCGCCGCCGGCCTGGCCCTGGTCCTTGAAGGTGTTGAGGATCAGGGAAACCGCATTGAGGGTGGTGAGGTGCGAGTGCAGCATGCGCAGATTCCAGCCTGGGAAAGACCCTTAACCGGAGCAAGTTGCATGCCGCCCGCGATCAGGCCTGCGGTTTGCCGGCCAGCGACATGCGGCATTCCCGGCGTTGTGTGGCTAGTGACTTGGCGTATTGATTGGTGCAACCTGCCTGCCATTCACCGCCTGAGGTGGCGGTGCAGCAACCCCGATAAAGGACTATGTATGACCCTCATTCCTGCGCGTTCCCTGCTTCTGGTGTCCGGCTTGCTCCTGAGTTCGCTGTGCCTGGCCGAGGCTGAGCCAGGCAGCGAAAGCACCATCAAGGACTCTGCCAAGTCAGCTGTCTCGTCAGCCATCTCGGCAGGCAAGAACCTCTTGGGCGGCGTCAGCGAAGGTGTGCTCGATGGTCGCCAATCGGCGCAAGGCGTCGACGGTGCATCGATCATTTCCTCCCGTGAGCAAATGAAAGGCCGCGTCGAGGTCCAGGTATTGAAGACCGAAGCCGTCGGCGACAGCTTCAACGTCACCCTGGGTTTCAAGAACAGCAGCGACAGCCAGTTGCGGCTGATCAACCTCAAGCAGACCGGCGCCCTGCTGGCGATCGACCAGGACGGTTACGCCAACAACCTGACTGTCAGCCTCGACAACCCGGACGAAGTCACCATCCCGGCCAAGGCGGCAGTGCGGCAGAAGTTCGTGTTTGAAGGGCCGATCGAGAGTTCGAGTTCGGTGCGGGTCTGGGGCCAGGATTATTCGGTCAAGAAGTAACCTGGCCGCCCCCGCTGTTCGTCGTCGAGCCGGCGGCTACTGCAGTAGCTACCGGCTCCCCAGCTTCAGCTCAACTCGCCACACAGGTCCAGTTCCACCAGCCGCCGCACTTCGGCGGTTTCCAGCCCGGCGCCGAGCAGCGCATTGAGCTTGCCGAACGCCGCTTCGCGGGTCATGCCGCCGCCGGACAGCACGCCCACGCCGCGCAGGCGGCTGCCGGCTTCGTAGATGTCCAGCTCGACACCGCCTTCATGGCACTGGGTCACGGCCAGCACCACGATGCCTTGCTGCTGTGCGCGCTTGAGGCTGGCGAGGAACGCCGGGTTGTCGCTGGGCCCGGTGCCACTACCGAAGCATTCCAGCACCAGGGCCTGGATGCCGCTGTCGAGCACGCCGTCCAGCAGCTCGGCGCCGATGCCGGGGAACAGCGGCAACACGCCGACCTTGGCCAGTTGCCTGGCTTGGCGGTAATCCAGCGCAGCAGGAAGCGCTTCGGCTTTGGCGCCGCCGCCATTGCGTTGCAGGGCGGCGAACGGGTGACGGCCGAAGCTGCGGATTTTCGCGCAGCGGGTCGGTGCCAGCAGCTCGCCGTGGAAGTACAGGTGCACCCCCTGGGCCAGGCCCTGGCCCAGGGCCGACAGGGCGCCGCTGAGGTTTTCCCAGGCATCGCTGTCGGGCACACCCGCTGGCAGCATCGAGCCGGTGAACACCACGGGCGCCGGCAGGCCCAGCAACTGGAAGCTCATGGCGGCGGCGCTGTAGGCCAGGGTATCGGTGCCATGGAGGATCAGCACGCTGTCGCAGCCCTGGTCCACGGCTTCGACCACCGCTTCACGCAGGCGCTGCCAGTAGTCGGGGGTCATGTTGGCGCTGTCGATCAGCGGCGCCATCTCGCGAAAGCGCCAGGCCGGCAGCACCAGCCCGGGCTGGCTGTCGAGGTAGGCGCGCATGCGCACGTCGAAACCCGAGGCCGGGGCCAGGCCGTCGGCGCTGGCCTGCATGCCGATGGTGCCGCCGGTGTAGAGCACCATGACGTGCTGGGCGCCAGGGTAGGTCGAAGGGGTCATGGGATTCTCCGAAACGGTGAGTACCTGTGGGAGCGGGCAAGCCCGCTCGCACATTTATCGCACTGTAACCGACGGGTGCAGAGGATGCGCCCGTCGTTCACCCGTCAGCGTTGCGCTGCGGGCACGCCTTGCGGCTCGGCCTCGGCGGTGGCCGAAGGTTCGGCGGGCCAGGCCTTCAGGTCCAGGTCCAGATCGGCGAACTTGCGCGAGTCGAACACCGGCTGGGCGACGCCGGCGCGGCGCTGCTCGTCGTAGTCGCGCATCACGCGCAGGCCGACCTTGAACAGCATGGCCAGGGCCACCAGGTTGACGAAGGCCAGGCAGGTCATGGTGATGTCGGCGAAGGCGAACACGGTCGAAAGGTCCTGCATCGAACCCCATACCACCAACGCCAGCACCAGGCCGCGGAACAGCATCAGCACGGTGCGGTTGCGGGTGAGGAACTGCAGGCTGTTCTCGCCCAGGTAGTAGTTGTAGAGGATGCAGGTGAAGACGAACAGCGACAGCGCGACGCTGACGAACAGGCGACCCCAGTCACCGACCACGGCGGCCAGCGAGTTCTGGGTCAGGACAATGCCGTCGCCTTCGAAGCCCGGGGTGTAGAAGCCCGACAGCAGGATCAGCAGCGCGGTGCAGGTGCAGATCACGAAGGTGTCGAGGAACACGCTGAAGGCCTGGACCACGCCCTGGGCGCCCGGGTGCTTCACGGCGGCCACGGCGGCGACGTTGGGCGCACTGCCCAGGCCTGCTTCGTTGGCGAACACGCCACGCTTCACGCCCATGACGATGGCGCTGCCGAGCAGGCCGCCGAAGGCCGGGTCGAGGCCGAAGGCGCTCTTGATGATGGTCTCCAGCATGGCCGGCACTTGTTCGATCTGGGTGCCGATCACGTACAGGGTCACGGCGATGTAGGCCAGGGTCTTGATCGGGACCAGCAGGTCGGACACCGCGGCGATGCGCTTGATGCCGCCGATGAAGGTAATGGCCAGCAGTACCGCCAGGACGATGCCGGTGTGGCTTGGGTCGAAGGCAAAGGCATCCTGCAGCGAGTGCGTCACGGTGTAGGACTGCAGGCCGATGAAGGCGAAGCCGTAGGTGACCAGCAGCAGGATGGAGAACACCACCGCCATGCCTTTGCGCTTCAGGCCGTGCTCGATGTAGTAGGCCGGGCCGCCGCGGTACAGGCCGTCGCCGTCGGCGCGTTTGTAGACCTGGGCCAGGGTGCATTCGAAGAAGCTGCTGGACATGCCGACCAGTGCGGTCACCCACATCCAGAACACCGCGCCCGGGCCACCCAGGGTCACGGCGATGCCGACGCCTGCAATATTGCCCGCGCCGACCCGGCCGGCGAGGCTGAGCATCAGCGCCTGGAACGAGCTGAGCTGGCCGCCGCTGCTTTTCAGGCTGTCGCGGAACACCGCGAACATGTGGAGGAAGTGGCGCAATTGAACGAAACGCGAGCGGATCGTGAAGTAGCTGCCGAGCCCGACAATGAGCACGATCAGCACTTTCCCTGAGAGGAAGTCGTTGATGACTTCGAGCATGGATTATTCCTCGCTGTTTTTTGTGTAGGCAAAAGCAGAGCAGACGGAAACATTCTGTTACACCGCTGATTGCACGCACGGCAAAGCGGTGGGGCGATTGTTCGTCCCGGTTCTCTATTCGCGGGTTGTTATTAGTTCGGGTTTCCCGTGGGTTTGAGCCTCGTTACCGACGGCTGTCCACGTGAAGAGGGGGCGCACTATACCGGTGCGCGGGCTCGCCGTCTGCATGTAGCGCGTCGAGCCGAGGAACGGCAGGCTGTACGGGGGGCTGAATCGGTTCTTGCGATGCCCCGCAAAACCCCGCGAACAGAGGCCCGTAGCATCCCTTTGATATCGCTGCCAAGCCGTAGGAGCTGGCTTGCCAGCGAAGGG
Organism: Pseudomonas sp. 8(2025); assembly: GCF_052665325.1. Taxonomy (NCBI): domain Bacteria; kingdom Pseudomonadati; phylum Pseudomonadota; class Gammaproteobacteria; order Pseudomonadales; family Pseudomonadaceae; genus Pseudomonas; species Pseudomonas sp. 8(2025). The sequence goes on from NZ_JBQOIE010000001.1 coordinate 227,642, forward strand.
GCCCGTTTGAGCGGCGCCCGTCTTGAGGGCCTGTTCGCCGGCAAGCCGGCTCCTACGGACTCCTCGTAATATTCCTGCCGGCTCCTGCGATTCAGAGCAGGAACTCTTCATGCCGCTCCTGGAAATCCTTCAGCTCCCCGTGCTCCAGCAACTGTCGGATCCACGGCCCGAGCAGGTCCTGGGCGCCGTCCAGGGGTATCTGCCGGTGCCAGCGCAGCGGCACCCGGGCAAAGCGCTGCTGGTTGGCGCTGACCTGTTCGAGGATCTGCCGGTCCTGTTTGAGGATCACCTTGAACAAGGGTTGCAGCACAGCGCGCTTGAGCCAGCCCGGCAAGCGCCCGCGGGCCGTGGCGATGCGCGCGAACAGGCGCAGTTCGCCCTCGGCAGTCGGGCTGAGCCAGGCGCTGACCAGCAGGTTGAGCCGGCCCTGGCGGTCGCGGTATTCGATTTCCGCCAGCCCCGGCAGGCGAAAGCGCCCCATGCTGAGGCCGCGTTCGCCTTCGAACAGCCGGGATATCAGCCCGGATTGGGTGCCTTCTTCGCTGTACTGCGCCTCAACCCCGTCTTCGAGCTGATGCACCCAGGCACGAATCCGCTGGCGCTGGCGGTCGTGGCGGATCCAGCCGGCGTGCACGAAATGGGTGTGGAAGCCGTCGAGGAAGTTCTCCGCAGCGTCCTGCAAGCTGCACTGCACCCGGTCGCTGATCCAGAACACATCCAGGGCCTGGGCCTGCTCGGCGGCGGCCACCGGCGGGGCATTCGGCCGCTCGCTGGCGAGGCTGGCCCACACCAGCCCCTGGGCTTCGCAGCTGTGCAGCGGCTGCAACAAGGGCTGGCTGCACCGCTGCTGCTCCTGGCCGGGCAACTGAGTGCAGCGGCCCTGGGGGTCGAAGCGCCAGCCGTGGTAGGGGCACTGGAGCTGCCCGTCGCGCACCCGCCCGGCGCTCAGGGGCGCAAAGCGGTGGGGGCAGCGGTCCGGCAGCACGGCGGCGGCGCCGTCGGCATCGCGAAACAGCACCAGCGGTACGCCGTGCAGGGTGCAGGCCAGGGGCTGCTTGTGCAGCTGCCGGCTCAGGGCGACGGGCCACCAGCCCGCGTGACTGTTCACAGTTTGAGCTTCCTCATCAGCGGTACGCCGATCCGTTGCAGCAGCAGGCCCAACAGTTGCCACACCAGGCGCCGCGACCAGGGCAGGTGGGCGACGTGGATCAGGCTGTATTCGATTTCGGGCTGGCCGCCGCGCAGGCGCTTGAAGGCGGCGGCGCCGGAGCTGAAGTTGAGCACCTGACGGCGGTTCACCGCCTCTTGCAGGCACAGCCTGGTCAGTTGTCGGTACAGGCCGGCGCGCTGGGGCAGGGCGGTGTCGTAGCCGACGATGGGGGTGCTGATCAGCGCGCTGTTGGCGAACCAGCCCAGGGCGCCGTCAATGCGCCCTTCGGCGTTGCGCAGGGCGCGCACTTGCAGCCAGCCTTCGGCCTGCCCGCGTTGCAGCCACTGGGCGCTGTAGTGGGGGTTCAGGCGGCTGTATTTGTCCAGGTACAGCAGTTTGTACAGCTGTTCGATGCGCTGGAAGTCGGCCTCGTTCAGCTCGCTGCCGGGCACCACCATATACGGGCTGCGGCGCAGCAGGGTGGCATCCAGGCGAGTGTTGTGGTGGCGCAGGAAGGCTGAATTTTCGCCCTCGCGGCCGTCGAACAGGTACACCTGACGGCTGGGGATCGCCAGGTAGCCCAGGGCTTGCAGGCGCTTGCGCAGTTCGAGGTTGCTGAAGTCGTTGAGCGAGCGAAAGCCAAAGCCGTGGTCTGGAAACTGCCGGCGCAGCAGTTCGGTGATCGCCGACAAATCCGAACCATCCCAATCGGCGGGGTAGAGGTTGGTCGACAGCAGCCAGTTGTTGACCTGCACCAGGCGGTCGACCTTGGCCGCGCTCAGCAACCGGTCCACGCCCTGGGTCAGCAGCTTCAAGGGCCAGGCCAGCCAGGGCCGTCTCAGGCGTTGGAGTTCTTCCCGGGCGTAGCCGCTGTAGGCGGTTTGCGGCGAGACCACGTAACAGTTATCCACAGGGTCGTGGCCGTGGTTGATGCTCACCGGGAACTGCTGGCGGCCGGTGTCCAGCAGGGCCAGGGCGGTGCTGACGTTGCCGATCAGCGCGCCGCCGGCGCAGGTGCGCACGTACTGCCGGGCGTGGCTGTCGCCAATGCTCGGGGGCTCAAGGGCCAGTTGCTCGGGCAGCAACAGTTTCATCGGCGCGGCGCTCCCAGGGGCTGGCCGTTCCACTCGATATCGGCGGTGGAGGCGGCCAGCAGCCCGCAACGGCGGGTCAGGGCGCGGCCGATGATCTCGCTCAGGCTCAGCAGCTGGGCGGTCAGCGGGCCGCGATCGCCGTCCTGGACGATCACGTCCCGGGCTTGTTGGTAGTCGTGCCAGAACGTGCGGCTCAAGGCCCGTTGCGGCGCCGCCAGAAGCAGCATGGCCAGGGCGATCATCCGGGGTTCCAGGGTCGCCTCCAGCGCTGCGTCGGCTTCGCTGCCCAGCGCCGCTACCAACTGCACGCGCTGGTCGTCGAACAGGTGCACGCCGCTGGTGGCCCTGGGGTTGCACTCCAGGACATGGAAGCGGCCCTGCTGGTCTTCGATAAAGTCGAAACCCACCTGCCCGGTGTAGCCGGTGGCCTGGCCGAACTGTTCCAGAAACGCACGGATCGGCGCTGGGGCACAGCTGTGGAAGTAGATCCCCGAGCCGCGCCCGACCCGGTAGCGCGGCTGATAGCTGCTGTGGGCGCGCAACTGGCCGTCCACCAGCACGCTGAAGCTGCAGTACTCCTGGCCGGGGACAAAACGCTGGGCCACCCAGGGCGCATCGCTACTGGGCCGGACTTTTGCCAGTTGCGCCGGGCTCGGGCGGATCAGGGTCTGGGAGGCGAAGCGCGAATAGGCCGGCTTGAATACCAGGGCGTCGTGCTCCGCCGCCAGCGCTTGCAGCGCGGCCGGGTCATGCAGCACCTGAGTCGGCGGCGCGGCCACGTCCCAGCCCTGGGTCATGGCAGCGAAATCGCCCTTGTGATGCAGGCGGTGCAGCAGCTCGAAGTCGCTGGTGAACACCCGGCACAGCGGGCGCAGGCGCTCCAGGCCGTGGGCCAGGTAGAACACCTCTTCACAGGTCGGCAGCAGCAGGTCGATGGCCTGTTGGCGGATGACCCCGGCCAGGGCTTCGATCCAGGCATCCGGGTCGTGGCGGGGTTCCGGCAGGCGCACGAAGTGCTCGGCGGCGCGGCTGAAGCGGCTCAGGGGCTGGGCCAGGGAATCGGCCACGGTCACCGTCCAGCCGGCTTGGCTAAAGGCCCGGGCCCACTCCAGGCAGGCCGGGGCCCGGGCGCCGAGAATCAGTACACGCATTTCAGTCCCTCGGGAAGTTGCAGCATCAGCAGACGGCGTCTTTTCGCGTGTGGCGGCGGTGCCTGCCAGTGGCCGAAGCTCAGCTGCGGCGCTTGCAGCCCTTGTTGCGCGCAGAGTTCGGCCAGGGCCTCGCGCAAGCGCTGGCACAGCCCGTGATAGTCGCCCGAAGTGTGCAGATTGATTTGCCAGAGCAGCCCGCGCTGGTGGATTTCGTATTCCTCCAGCTCCGCCCCCAGCATCAGCAGCGCCCGGCGCAATACGTCGGGGTAGAGCGGCGCCAGCTGCTGGCCGTCGAGCCGGGGCAGCCAGAGGATCTCGTCGGCGCGGCCTTCCACGGCGGCGATGGCCCGCTCCGCACGGCCACAGGGGCAGGGCGCGCTGGCCACCCGCAGAATGTCGTTGAGGCGATAACGCACGATCAGCTGCGTACGCCGGGAAAAGTCGGTGATGATCGGCTGAAAACGCGTGCGCTCAGGGTCCAGCCATTGCGGTTCGATATGCAGGTGGCTTTCATTCAGGTGCAGGGTGCCGGCCTCGCAGGTGTAGCCGAGGAAGCCTTCGCTGGCCTGATAGATCTGCTGCGGCTTGCGCCCGAAAGCTTGCTGCACCAGCTCGGCGTCGGTGCTTTCCAGCACTTCGGCCACCGAAAGGATGTGTTGCGGGCGGATCGTCAGCTGCCCGGCCAGAGCCGCCTGGGCCAGCCCCCGCAGCACTGTGGCCGGGGCCACCAGCACGTCCGGATACTGCTGGTTGAGGCGTTGCAGGGAGGCGGTCAGGCCTAGAGTCAGGTCATGAAAGGCGAAGTCGATGCGGCGGCTGGCCAGGGTGGTGTACAGGCGGCTATTGGCCCGCAGGAAGAAGGCGATCCGCAGCGGCGCCAGCCAGGGGCACAGCAGCCGCGGCAGCAGCGCCCGGGGCAGGGTGCGCGCCAGCAGGATGCCGGCCCAGCGCTGGCGTTCCACGCTGCTGACCAGGAACACCCCCTGGGCCCCCGAGGTGCCGCTGGACAGGCCCACGGTGATGTCCCCCAGGGTCGGGTTGAAGTCCCGGGAACGCTCGGCTTGCAGGGCCACCGGCAACACCTGTTCCAGGCTCAGGGCGCGGGTGTTGAAGGCGGCGAAGTCGCTCATCAGGGCGGCTTTGTCCATGAGCGGCAAGTTGTGCAGGCCGTCTTGGGTCAGCCCGTTGAAGCGCTGGCCACGGGGCAGGACTTTGGCCATGAAGTGCCGCAGGCGCCGGGCCTGCCAGGCTTCCAGCCGCTCGCGGCGGCGAAAGCGCAGGGCGTAGCGGCTGAACACGAATGAACCGATGCTGCGCAGAGTGCCCAGCAGGCGCTCACTGTTCATTGGCGAACGCCTCCCAGGCCTGGGTGCAATGGGACGGCAGCACCGCCACCGCCGGTTCGCGGCGAATCAGCTGGCCCAGGCCGCTGTAGGTGCGCACGTATTGCTGACGGTCGGCGCTGGCAAACCACAGTGCCGGTGCAGCGGGCAGGCGCTCGGCGCGGCAGGCCGGCACCGACCAGCAGGCATCGGCCACCAGGAACACTGGCCGGCCCTGGGCGTCGGGGATGAACAGGCCCAGCTGGCCGGCGCTGTGCCCCGGCAGCGGCACGCCGATCAGGCTGCCATCGCCGAACAGGTCCAGGCCCTGCTCGAAGGGCGCCATCCAGCTTGGCAGCGCACAGCTGGGACTGGCTTCGGCCAGGCGCAGGCGGGCGCTGAAGTCGTCCGGCAGCAAGCCCGGCAGATGGCCGCCAAGGGTGGCGCGCCAACGCTGGCCGCGCAGGCTGTCGATATGCCGGTAATCGGCTTCCAGGGCGATAAAGCGCGCATTGGCAAAATCCCGCAGCCCGGCGATATGGTCGGCGTGGAAGTGGGAAATGATCACATGGCGGATATCCCCCGGGCCGATGCCCAGCTCATGCAGCTGCGCCCCCAGTTGCTCGACCACCGGCAACTGCACCGGCACTGCGCTGCGGTACAGGCGCTCGGGCAGGGCGCGGGTGGCCTGGAAGAAGTGCTCGGCGTAGCCGGTGTCGTACAAAATCCAGCCGTGCTCCGGGTGCTGGATCAGCCCGCACAGTGCCGGAAATTGCACCGGCGCCAGGCGCCCGCCACGGTCGGCCATGCATTCCAGGTGCTGGCACCAGCCGGCCCGGAGGATCTTCAAGCTCACGCTGCGGCTCATGCTCGTTGCCTCTGTTGGGCCAACCACCATTGGGCGTGCTGGGCAATGCCCTGTTCCTGGGTGATCACCGGGTGGTAGCCCAGCTCGCGCTGGATGGCGCTGATGTCCAGGGTCTGGCTGAAGGCCAGGACGCCTGCGCCGTAGCGGGTGATCAAGGGTTCGGCGCCGTTGCCCAGCCGTGCCTTGAGCTCCAGCAGGCGCGCCACGCCATGCACCAGGGGCCAGGGCAGGCGACGGGTGCGCAGCGGCAGGCGGAAGTGCTCGGCCATCTGTTGCAGCAGGTCCTTGAAGGCCAGGGGTGTGCCGTTGCTCAGGTTGTAGACGCACAGCGGGCGCGGCAGGGGCCGGGTCAGGGCCAGCCACACCGCGTGCACCAGATTGTCGACGCAGGTCAGGTCCAGCTGTGCCTGGCCGCCGCGCATCAGCGGAATCGCCCCCCGTTGCATCACCCGCAGCAGGCGCGGCATCAGGGTTGCGTCCCAGGGGCCGAACACCGCCCGGGGGCGCAGGATCACGCATTCGGGCAGCTTGGCGTCTGCCAGCAGGGTTTCGGCCTGGGCCTTGCTGCGGGCGTAGTCATTCACCGGTGGTGGCAGCGGCTGGTCTTCGCGGATGCCCAGGCGATCACTGAAGTTGAAATACAGGCTGGGGGTGGAGATATGCACCAGCCGCGGGATGCGGTTCTTGCCGCAGGCGTGGATCACCTCGGCGGTGGAGTCGAGGTTGGCCCGGGCAAACGCTTGGGGCGAACCCCAGGGTGAAGACAAGGCGGCGCAATGCACGATGGCGTCATGCTCGCGGCTGGCATCGGCCAGCAGGCGTTTGGCCAGCGGGCTGCCGTGCTCCAGGGGCAGCCAGCGCACGGGCGCCGGGCTGTGGGCAATGACTTGCGCCGCCGCCTCGGGGTTGCGCCCGCTGAACTGCACCTCGCAGCCTTCGGCGGCCAGCTTCCAGACCAGATGCCGTCCGATAAAACCGGTGCCGCCGGTGACTAGGATCTTCATCAGTACTCCAGGATCATGCCGCCGAGGGACAGGCCCGCGCCGGTGCCGATCAGCATCAGGGTTTGTCCGCGTTGAATGCGCCCGTCGCGCACCGCGATATCCAGAGCGGTGGGCAGTGACGCCGCCACCTGATTGCCATGCTGGGCAAAGATATCGATGACTTTCTCCGGCCCCAGGCTCAGGCGTTTGGCCGCGTGCTGCATTGCCTGTTGGCTGGCTTGATGGGGGATGATCCAGTCGATCTGCGCAAGAGACAGTGCGGCTTGCTGCAGCAAATCGTCCATCAGTTCGGGCAGGTGCTTGGCCGCGAGGCGGAACACGCCTTTGCCCTGCATGGCGAAGCTGGTCAGGGGCTCGAACGGCACGTCGATGCGTCGCGGATGAAAGCGCGAACCGCCGGCGGGGATCTGGCACAGCGCGGCGCCTTCGGCGTAGGTCTTGAGGCGCGAGGCGAGGATCTTCGGGCCGCCGTCGCCTGCCTCCAGCACCACCGCCGCCGCACCGTCGCCGAAGATGCCGCAGACTTCCACCTGCTGCCAGTCCAGGCCGCAGGAGGCGATGTCGGCGCACACCAGCAGCACGCGCCGGTAATGCCCGGCCTGGATCGGCCAGGACAGGGTGTCCAGGGCGGCAATAAAGCCCAGGCAGCTGGCGTTGATGTCCATGGCCGGAATACCCGACTGGCCCAGGCCCAGCTCCCGTTGCAGCAACGCGGCGTTGCAGGGCATGCCTTGGTCCATGGTGCCGCTGGCGCAGACGATCAGGTCCAGCTGATCCAGCGCCAGGCCCGCCGCGTCCAGGGCCTGGCGCGCGGCGCTGGCGCCGAGGCTGGCGGCGGTGTCCGCAGGATCGGCGACGTGGCGCTGCTGCACTCCGCTGATGCGCGCCACGCTGCCGGTTTCCAGGCCGAGCTGGCGGTCCAGCTCGGCACTGGTGACCACCCGCTGCGGCAGGGCGTGGCCGGTGCCGAGGATGGCCAGGGCGCGGGCCGGGCGAGGGGAGGACGCTGATGTGTGCATGCAAATTCCGTGTGTGTGGGCGTCGGGGCTGGCGTTGAGAGAGGCGGTTAGTGCGCTGGCAGTGCCGCCGGGCATTGGCTCAGGAAGGCTTGCAGCCCCTGCTGGTAGGCCTCGGTGGGCATCAGGTCAGTGTGTTTGGCGATGAAGCAGGCCACGCCTTGACGCTCCATATCGGCGTCCGCCACGAGGTAGAAGTCGGGAATTTCCTGCACGCTTGCGATCTGCTTCCAGGCCAGGCTGCTCTGACCTCCGCGGGTGTTGAGCAGGGTGAAGCCCTGGTCGTCGAAGTTCAGGCAATAGGTGCCTTCGACGGCCCGCAAGCGGGTTTCGATCAGGCGCTGACTCAACCCGCGCAACGGCGCTTGGGGCTTGATCGGGGTGGCGGCAATCCGGGCTTGCAGGTGCTTGATCCAGCGCCCGGAAAAGCGCCACCACAGGGGGATGAAGATCAGGGCGAACGCCACCATGGCGATGACCTTCTCCGGGGTGAAGTTGCGCTCGGGGAAATAGATCGACAGGCAGCCGCCGATCAGGCACAGGGTGAACATCACGGGACCGATAAAGCGGCTTTGCCACCGGGCAAATGTGCTCATGGCCCGGACATGCTGCTGATCATCCTTGAGCAATTCCTGCTTCAGCGGTTCGGCAATCCAGGCTTCGGTGTGGGCGGGGGTGATGCGGTAGTGCAATTCCATGGGGGCTGAATCCGAGGTCCGTGTTCGGTGAGGGCGGCAGTCTACCGGCTTCTGGGGTGTGTTGAGCAGCGGCGTGTGCGCCAACGCCAAGCGGCTGTTCAGGCTGGAAACTGCTCCAGATGTTGCTCCACCCACTGGTACAGGCGCTCGTCCAGCTGCGGCCGCTGCTGGTTGAAGTGGTCCTGGCAGCGGTTGAAGAACGGGTCCTGGTTGATGCGCATGGCCAGATCGATGGAGTTTTCGCTCTCGGCTAGGGCGTCCCGCAGTTGCTGTTGGCGCTGATCGGCCTGTTCCAGAGTGTCCGCCAGGGTGTCGAGTTGCAGGTGGCGCAATTGGGCAATGGCCTGGGGCAGGTGAAAGTGCAGGGCGCTGTCGAAACCTTCCCAGCCCTCATAGGCCAGCCATTCGTGCAGGATCATGAAGCTGCGTGGGGCCGGGGCCAGTTGCTCCAGTCGCTGGAAATTCAGCCAGTACTGGCGCGGCACCTGCTCGGCGGTTTCGATGGCCTGGGCAATCAGGTCCAGGGCCTGGCCCTTGTCCCGGTGATGCTTGCGCAGGATGCGCTGGGTCAGGGTGAAGCGCGCTTCTTCTATAGCGTGCAGGGCGCGGTTCAGGTCGTAACCGGCGTTGAGCAAGTGTTCTCGTGCTTGCTCGGGTGGCAGGCCGGATTTGTCTACCAGCACCTGCAACAGCTCGGCTTTGTAGAGCTCGGCGGCTTGCTGCGGATTATTGGCGCAGCGGGCGAGCAGGGCCTGGGCATGGCGCAGGCCGATGGGGATCAGTTTGCGTAGCTGTTGCAGGGCTTGGGTGTGCGTCGGGTCCATCGACTGCGGTGCCTCGGGGATGGCGGATGTTTGGGAGGAGCGATTATCCACCTTGGGCGATGGATTGTGCTGGTTTAAAACAAGGGACCCATGACGTTCGCAAGACCTGTAGGAGCCGGCTTGCCGGCGAAGGCGTCGGCCGGGATGCCGGTGAAGGCAGGGCAGGCCTCTTCGCTGGCAAGCCAGCTCCTACGGGGCGGTGTTTAGGCGGGGCCGGGGCGGGCGCCGTCGAGCAGGGCGTCCACCACGGCGCGGGCCATTTCCACGGAATGCACCATGGACCAGATCAGCCCACGCTCGATGCCGCTGGCCCGTTCGGTGATTTCATCGGACACCTCTTCGGCGCACTTGAGCAGCAAGGAAACGTGCATCAGCGCGTCTTCGGCATTCACCTGGGGCTGTACGGCGAACAGCGGGTGGCCCTGGGCGTCGCGCAGGCCGAAGGGGCGATGGCGGGTGCCGTGCAAGGCGGCCAGCAGGTTGGCGTTGGCGCGGTCCAGCTCCGGGTCGCGGCGCGGATGAGCGGTGGGCAAGGGTGGATCGGGGACGAGCTTTTTCATGAGACTGGTTCCTTTAGCAATTTAAGAAACCGCCGGATCTCACTTCCACATGAGAGGGTGGCAGCCGTGCGCAGGTGTGGAAGACCGGGCTAAAGGAACCGGCGCACCCGAGGGTGCCCTACGCACAGCCGCCATAAATCGAGTTCACCCTAGCCGCATCGGCAAGGGTGTTCGAATGAGACGACTGCACGTCCTTTATCCCAGACTTCCACATCCGGGCCGCTGATTTGGCAGCGGCACCGGGAGACTGCCTGATCGTTCGAAGGGGTACAAGGCGCTCAAAGGCGTGGGGGATTCTCTCGGATTTGCCCTACAAAACAAAGCGAAACGGCTCCAGCGCTGGGCGGCATTCCCTGATCAATCGGCTAATGGGCAGGGGGTGATAGGGGCTTTGTTGAGTGTACGAGTGGGGTAGGCCAGCCAGAGTGTGCTGGCAGGTTTTGCGGCCCCTGCGGTGCCGTTCGCAGCCTCGCGGGCTCGGCAGCGGCTACAAATGAGGTCGCGGGCGCAGTTCAGGTGGGGTGGTGTAGCCGCTGCCGCAGGCTGCGATCGGCCGCGAAGCGGGCGCGGCGATTTCAAAGGCAGGAGAAAAAACCGCAGGCAAAAAAAAGGGCCTGGAGACGAAGCTCCAAGCCCTCAAAAGGTGAGAGGTGTCTAGTCCCTCAACCTGGTGAGCGGTGTTGCGTGTTTCGGTGTTGCGCCGGTTACGCCTTCAGCGGAACCAGACGCGGGGCAATCATGTTTTCCGGACGCAGGATGTCGTCGAGCATGGCGTCGTCCAGCAGGCCTTCTTCGCGCACCAGTTCCAGTACGCCACGGCCACTTTCCAGGGCGATGCGGGCGATACGGGTGGCGTTTTCATAGCCGATGTACGGGTTCAGCGCGGTGACCAGGCCGATGGAGTGCTCCACCAGTTCGCGGCAACGGGTTTCGTTGGCGGTGATGCCGGTGATGCAGTGCTCGCGCAGCATGTCCATGGCGCGTTGCAGCAGGCGGATCGAGTCGAAGATCTTGAAGGCGATCAGCGGCTCCATCACGTTCAGTTGCAGCTGGCCGCCTTCGGCCGCGATGGTCAGGGCCAGGTCGTTGCCGATGATCTGGAACGCCACTTGGTTGACCGCTTCCGGGATGACCGGGTTGACCTTGCCGGGCATGATCGAGCTGCCGGGCTGACGCGCTGGCAGGTTGATTTCGTTGATGCCGGTGCGTGGGCCGCTGGACAGCAGGCGCAGGTCGTTGCAGATCTTCGACAGCTTGACCGCGGTGCGCTTGAGCATGCCGGAGAACAGCACGAAGGCGCCCATGTCGGAGGTGGCTTCGATCAGGTCGGCCGCCGGTACCAGCGGCTGGCCGCTGATGGTGGCCAGGCGTTGTACGGCCAGGTGCTGGTAGCGCGGGTCGGCGTTGATGCCGGTACCGATGGCGGTGCCGCCCAGGTTGACTTCGGTCAGCACTTCCGGCGCCAGGGTCTTCAGGCGAGCCAGGTCTTCACCCAGGGTGGTGGCGAAGGCGTGGAATTCCTGGCCGAGGGTCATCGGCACGGCGTCTTGCAGCTGGGTACGGCCCATCTTCAGGACGTGGCTGAATTCCTGGCCCTTGGCGGCGAACGCCTGGATCAGGCTGTCGAGGCTGGCCAGCAGCGCGTCGTGACCCAGCAGCAGACCCAGGCGGATCGCGGTCGGGTAGGCGTCGTTGGTGGACTGCGCCATGTTCACGTCGTTATTCGGGTGCAGGTACTGGTATTCGCCCTTGCTGTGGCCCATGGCCTCCAGCGCGATGTTGGCGATGACTTCGTTGGCATTCATGTTGGTCGAAGTGCCAGCGCCGCCTTGAATCATGTCCACCACGAACTCTTCGTGGAAGTCGCCGCGGATCAGGCGGGCACAGGCCTCGCTGATGGCTGCATGCTTGGCTTCGCTCAGATGACCCAGTTCGCGGTTGGCGTCAGCAGCTGCCTGCTTGACCATTGCCAGGGCCACGACCAGTTTTGGGTAGTGCGAAATCGGAACGCCGGAGAGGCGGAAGTTGTTCACCGCTCGCAGGGTCTGGATGCCGTAATACGCTTGAGCCGGTACTTCGAGTACGCCAAGCAGGTCTTTTTCTGTGCGGAAAGATGCAGCGGAGGACATGACGGAGATCATCTCGGTAGGGACCCGGTCTGTGCCGGGAACGCTGCGAATCCTAGGCCGAAGGGATTTTTTGGGCCAATGCTGTTAAACACTGGGCTATGCATATTCGGCATAATGCCGGTGTGACGCCGGGTTGCCGGCGAGCGTGTGACCTAAAATGGTGCGTGTCCGGGAGGACGTGATGAATCTGGAAAGCAAATGGCTCGAGGACTTCAGTGCCCTGGCCGCCACCCGCAGCTTTTCCCAGGCTGCCGAGCGACGTTTCGTGACCCAGCCGGCCTTCAGCCGGCGGATCCGCAGCCTGGAAGCGGCCCTGGGCCTGACCCTGGTCAACCGCTCGCGCACGCCGGTGGAGCTGACGGCAGCGGGGCAGTTGTTCCTGGTGACCGCGCGCACCGTGGTCGAACAGCTCGGCGAGGTGGTGCGTCACCTGCACCACCTGGAAGGCGGGCAGGGCGAGGTGATGCAGGTGGCGGCTGCCCACTCCCTGGCGCTGGGCTTCTTCCCGCGCTGGATCGCCCAACTGCGCAACGAAGGGCTGAACATCGCCACGCGGCTGGTGGCCACCAACGTCGGTGATGCGGTGCACGCCCTGCGCGAAGGCGGTTGCGACCTGATGCTGGCCTTCTATGACCCGGACGCGGCCTTGCAGATGGACTCGGAAATCTTCCCCTCGCTGCACCTGGGGCACACCGAGATGCTCCCGGTGTGTGCCGCCGATGCCCAGGGCAAGCCGCTGTTCGACCTGGAAGGCGAGGCCAGCGTGCCGTTGCTGGCGTACAGCGCCGGGGCTTTCCTCGGGCGTTCGGTGAACCTGCTGCTGCGCCAGCGCAACCTGCGTTTCACCACCGTCTATGAAACCGCCATGGCCGACAGCCTCAAGAGCATGGCCCTGGAAGGCCTGGGCATTGCCTGGGTGCCGCAACTGAGCGTGCGCGCCGAGCTGGCCCGGGGCGAGCTGGTGGTCTGCGGCGGGGCGCAATGGCATGTGCCGCTGGAGATTCGCCTGTACCGCTGCGCCCTGGTGCGCAAGGCCAACGTACGCTTGCTCTGGCGCAAGCTGGAAGGCGCTGCCGCACAAGCCGCGGCCACGTAGGAGCCGGCTTGCCGGCGAAAGCGTCGGCCGGGAGGGTGGTGATTGCAGGGCTGGCCTCTTCGCTGGCAAGCCAGCGCCTGCGAGGGGGGGCGGGATTGACCTTGGAGTCAATAAAACCGGGGTTTTGCGCCGGAAATACTTTGTTTTGCAGATGGTCGGCGAAAGTGCGTTTAACGCGCCTTTTTCGGTATACTGCGCGGCCTTCGGCCGGTTCGCCTGGCCATAATTCGTACAATTTAAGCCACGCATTTCGCGTGGCTTGTTGTTTTTGACGCGCCTGCGGGCGCCCAGAGAGAAGAGGCACGACGATGAGTGCACTGGTTGGCGTGATCATGGGCTCCAAGTCCGATTGGTCCACCCTTAGCCACACCGCCGATATGCTGGAAAAGCTCGGCATCCCTTACGAGGTGAAGGTGGTTTCCGCACACCGCACCCCGGACCTGCTGTTCCAGTACGCCGATGAGGCTGAGGCGCGAGGCATCGAGGTGATCATCGCCGGTGCCGGCGGCGCGGCGCACCTGCCGGGCATGTGCGCGGCCAAGACCCACCTGCCGGTGCTGGGCGTGCCGGTGCAGTCGTCGATGCTCTCGGGTGTGGATTCGCTGCTGTCCATCGTGCAGATGCCGGCCGGCATCCCCGTGGCCACCCTGGCCATCGGCAAGGCGGGCGCGATCAACGCGGCCCTGCTCTCGGCGAGCATCCTGGGCGCCAAGCACCCGCAGTTCCATGCGGTGCTGAAAAAATTCCGTGCTGAACAGACAGACAGCGTCCTGGACAATCCAGACCCGCGCGTCGCCTGAGGTTGTTGACGATGAAGATCGGTGTAATCGGTGGCGGCCAGTTGGGCCGCATGTTGGCCCTGGCGGGGACTCCGCTGGGAATGAACTTCGCTTTCCTCGACCCGGCGCCGGATGCCTGTGCCGCCCCTCTGGGCGAACACCTGCGGGCCGACTACGGCGACCAGGACCACCTGCGCCAGCTGGCCGATGAAGTGGACCTGGTGACCTTCGAATTCGAGAGCGTGCCGGCGGAAACCGTGGCCTTCCTCTCGCAGTTCGTGCCGGTCTACCCGAGCGCCGAAGCCCTGCGCATCGCCCGCGATCGCTGGTTCGAGAAGAGCATGTTCAAGGACCTGGGGATTCCTACTCCGGAGTTCGCCGACATCCAGTCCCAGGCGGATCTCGACGCCGCCGTGGCGCGCATCGGCCTGCCGGCCGTGCTCAAGACCCGCACCCTGGGTTACGACGGCAAGGGCCAGAAGGTCCTGCGCAGCGCCGCCGACGTCGAAGGCACCTTCGCCGAACTGGGCAGCGTGCCTTGCCTGCTGGAAGGCTTCGTGCCCTTCACCGGTGAAGTCTCGCTGATCGCCGTGCGCGCCCGTGACGGTGAAACCCGTTTCTACCCGCTGGTGCACAACACTCACGACAGCGGCATCCTGCGCCTGTCGGTGGCCAGTAGCGACCACCCGTTGCAGGCCCTGGCCGAGGACTACTCCAGCCGCGTGCTCAAGCAGTTGGATTACGTGGGCGTAATGGCTTTCGAGTTCTTCGAAGTGGACGGCGGCCTCAAGGCCAACGAGATCGCTCCGCGGGTGCACAACTCCGGGCACTGGACCACCGAAGGCGCCGAGTGCAGCCAGTTCGAAAACCACCTGCGGGCGGTGGCCGGCCTGCCCCTGGGCTCCACGGCCAAGGTCGGTGAGAGCGCCATGATCAACTTCATCGGCGAAGTGCCGCCGGTGGACAAGGTCATCGCCATCGACGACTGCCACCTGCATCACTACGGCAAGGCCTTCAAGGTCGGGCGCAAGGTCGGCCACGCCAACCTGCGCTGCGCCGATCAGGCGACCCTGCAAGCGCAAATCCTCAAGGTGCAAGCGCTGATCGCCGAGTAACAAATCCTCCGGCTGGCGGGAACCTTCGTTTCCCGCCGTTCTCTGATAGCAGGATGCCAAAGTGCTGGCTAGGCTTTGGCTTGATCCCCCCTTACAGAGGAACAGCCATGGGCATTATTGGAACCATTTTCATCGGCTTGATCGTTGGTCTGCTGGCGCGCTTCCTCAAACCGGGAGACGACAGCATGGGCTGGATCATGACCATCCTGCTGGGTATCGGCGGTTCGCTGGCGGCCACTTATGGCGGCCAGGCGCTGGGTATCTACCAGGCTGGCCAGGGCGCCGGTTTCATCGGTGCACTGGTGGGCGCGATCGTCCTGCTGGTGATCTACGGCTTCGTCAAGAAGAGCTGAACCACGCTACAAGCCCCCTCTGCCGTCCGCGCGGAGGGGAGCCTTTTTCTTCATCGGAAACTTCAACGCATCTGACGGTCTGGGTACTAGAATGCCCGGGTTTTCCCGTCCTTCCCTTTTGACCGAGCCACCCTCACATGCGCCGTCTTCTATTGACCTTTGTTCTGCTGGGCTGCGGCCTGGCCCAGGCTGGCGAATTGCCGGAAACCGATTGGCTGGAGCTGATGCCCAAGTCGGACCAGAAGGCCCTGGAGCAGATGCCGGAAATCGACCACAACTCCCCGGAAGCCAATGGCACCTTCACCGAAAAGGGCGGCCTGAAGCAGAGCAAGGGGTTGCCGGCGGTGATGTATTCCACCAAGACCGTGCCGGCCATGAATGACAAGCAGATCCGCATCGGCGGTTATCCGGTGCCGCTGGAAGCCGATGCCAAGGGGCGCAGCACGTTGTTCTTCCTGGTGCCGTACCCGGGCGCCTGCATCCACGTGCCGCCACCGCCACCCAACCAGCTGGTGCTGGTGCGCTTTCCCAAGGGCTTGAAGCTGGACGACATCTACACGCCGCTGTGGGTGACCGGCACCCTGAAGATCGAAAAGGTCAGCAACGACCTGGCCGATGCCGCCTATGCCCTGGATGCGGCGAAGGTGCGGGTGGTCAAGGAATCGGATCTCTGAAGCGGCGCATTTGAACGCCGCTGAACGGTAGGAGCCGGCTTGCCGGCGAACGCGGTCTTGAGGGCCTCTCCGCTGGCAAGCCAGCTCCTACGGGGCAGGTGGAGTCAGAGCGGGGCGGCGCTGATGCTGACGCTCAGGGTGTGGCTGGCGCCCGGGGCCAGGGTGACGATGTCGTCCATCACGTTGGCGGTCTCGATGCACAGCATGCGCTGCCAGCCGTCGTCGGCCATGTCGCTGAATTGGGCGGCGCGGTCGATCCAGGGGTTCCAGATCACCGCGGTGCGCGAGCCTTCGCTGCTCAGGCGGATCCGCCGTTGCCAGTCCGGGTCGACGATCTCCAGCTGCGGCGGGGCGTTCAGGTAGATGCGGTCGGTCTCGCCGGTAAAGTGCAGGCTGCCGCTCTGGACCTTGGTCTTCCAGTCTTCCAGGGTCTCGATGTAGCTCAGCCCGTCCACGCCTTCGACCTGCACCTGGCGCACATCGCTGACCGCGAAGTAGCTGTGCAGCGCCTGGCTGATGCTCACGCTTTCAGTGCCCAGGTTGTGGCTGCTGAGGCTGATGTGCAGTTGCTGGTCGAGGCGGATGCTCAGGCGCGGTTCCACTTGATGGGGCCAGCCGGGAAAACCACCCGCGGGGCAGGGCAGGCGCAGCTCCACCAGCAGGCTGTCGCCCTGGCTTTCGATGCCCAGCAGTTCCCAGTCGGTGGCCCGCACCAGGCCGTGGGCCGGCGCCGGGTCAGTGCCTTGGCGCATGGCCTGCACCGCCTGCGGGTTGCGGGCAAAGTTGCCGAACCAGGGCCAGCACACCGGCACCCCGGCGCGGATGCTCTTGCCGCGCTTGAACACGGCCTCGTCGTTGAGCCAGATCAGCGGCTGTTGCCCGGCCACTTGATAACTGAGGATGTGCGCGCCCTGCTGGGCCACCAGCAGTTCGGCGTCACCGTGGCGGATGCGCCAGCAGTTCAGTTCATCCAGTTTTACCGTTTCGACCTGGGGCGTAGGCATGCTGCTGTTCTCGTTCGCAAGGTGTGGGCTGCTATGGACCGCAGAACGGTCATCAGGTTTAGCGCGCGCGCGGCGGAACCGAGCGGGTGCGGCCACTGCCATCGATGGCGACGAATACGAACACCGCCTCGGTGACCTTGCGCCATTCGCTGGACAGCGGGTCGTCGCTCCACACTTCCACCATCATCTGGATCGAGCTGCGGCCGATCTCCAGGGTCTGGGTGTAGAAGGACAGCTGCGCGCCCACCGCCACCGGCACCAGGAACGCCATGCGGTCGATGGCCACCGTGGCCACCCGGCCGCCGGCCACGCGGCTGGCCATGGCGGTGCCCGCCAGGTCCATCTGCGCGACCAGCCAGCCGCCGAAAATATCGCCAAAGCCGTTGGTTTCACGGGGCAGTGCGGTGATTTGCAAGGCCAGGTCGCCTTGCGGGATTGGATCTTCTTGTTCGAGTTCTATCATGCCGGGGGGCCTCTGACCCGTGACGCTTCATGGGTACTTCAGGTGAATAGCCGTCTTCAGGAAAAACGATTCAGCCCGAACATACTACGTTCGTCACGTTCTTTCTAAGGCGTGCTAAAGGGAAACTCTGCGAAATCGACTGGCGCTGGCCAGGGCCAGGGGCGCGCAGCAGCGTTTTCGCACAGCAACCCTTGCCAGAAGCGGCTTTGCGCTTCGAGGTCTGCGAGTATATCGGTCGATAGACTCCGCGACGACCCGTCCAGTTCGCAAATTTGTGAGTCATTTGTGCGCCGCTGTGTACGCATTCGAACAATTTGCTATCGTGCCGAACCTGCCAGGCCCCAACCAGCGCTGTTGCGGCTTCCAGAACCGACTAATAAGAGAAGCCCTTGCCATGACCACTGTGCCCTCGAGCGCCGCGCAGCCTGCGCAACCCGCCCGTCCGCTGACCCGTAGTGACTACAAGACATTGTCCCTGTCTGCCCTGGGCGGGGCGCTGGAGTTCTACGACTTCATCATCTTCGTGTTCTTTGCCACCGTGGTCGGCAAGCTGTTCTTCCCGGCGGACATGCCCGAGTGGCTGCGCCTGATGCAGACCTTCGGGATCTTCGCGGCCGGTTACCTGGCGCGGCCCCTGGGCGGGATCGTCATGGCCCACTTTGGCGACCTGCTGGGGCGCAAGAAGATGTTCACCCTGAGCATCTTCATGATGGCGGTGCCGACCCTGATCATGGGCCTGTTGCCGACCTACGCGCAGATCGGCATGTGGGCGCCGATCCTGCTGTTGCTGATGCGGGTGATCCAGGGGGCGGCCATCGGTGGTGAAGTGCCCGGGGCCTGGGTGTTCGTTTCCGAACACGTGCCCCAGCGGCATATCGGCTATGCCTGCGGCACCCTGACCTCGGGCCTGACTGCCGGGATTCTCCTGGGGTCGCTGGTGGCCACTGCGATCAACAGCATCTATACCCCGGTGGAAGTGGCGGATTACGCCTGGCGGATCCCGTTCCTGCTGGGTGGGGTGTTCGGCCTGTTCTCGGTGTACCTGCGCCGCCTGCTCCACGAAACCCCGGTGTTCGCCGAACTGCAACTGCGCAAGGCTCTGGCCGAAGAACTGCCGCTGCGCACGGTGCTGCGCGATCACCGCGGGGCGATCGTGATTTCCATGCTGCTGACCTGGCTGCTGTCCGCCGGGATCATCGTGGTGATCCTGATGACCCCCACCGTGCTGCAGACCGTCTATAAATTCCCGGCCATCACCGCCCTGGAGGCCAACAGCCTGGCCATTATCTTCCTGAGCCTGGGCTGCGTGGCCTCGGGTGCCCTGGCGGACCGATTCGGTGCGGGCAAGGTATTCGTGTTCGGCAGCGCCTTGTTGCTGGTCACTTCCTGGACCTTCTATCACGGCCTGCTGGACAACCCGCAGTGGCTGTTCCCGCTGTATGCCCTGACCGGCCTGTTCGTCGGCACCATCGGTGCGGTGCCTTATGTGATGGTCAAGGCGTTCCCGGCGGTGGTGCGCTTCAGCGGCCTGTCGTTTTCCTACAACCTGGCGTACGCGATCTTCGGTGGCCTGACGCCGATGGTGGTGACCTGGCTGCTCAAGGAAAGCCCCATGGGCCCGGCCTATTATGTTGCAATTATTTGCGGCATCGGCCTGCTGGTGGGGTTGTACCTGTGGGCCAAGGGCCGCTGACCACCACCCTGTAGCCGCTGCGCAGGCCCTGCTGTGCGCTGAAGGGCGCCGCGACCCTGCGGGTCGATCGCAGCCTGCGGCAGCGGCTACAGAGGTTTTTATCGCCGAACAAAGAAAGGCCAGCTTCCGTTCAGGAATGCTGGCCTTTCATCTAATTGTCATATTCCGGACATAGAGTGTTCACACGGCCTACAGATACTTGGCCCCGACTTAACACACCCTATCTGCTAGGAGTAAGGCATGAAACTGAAGCGTTTGATGGCGGCAATGACCTTTGTCGCCGCTGGCGTTGCGACTGCCCACGCGGTTGCCGCTGTTGACCCTGCTATCCCGAGCTACACCAAGACCACTGGTGTGTCGGGCAACCTGTCCAGCGTCGGTTCCGATACCTTGGCGAACCTGATGACCCTGTGGGCCGAGAACTACAAAAAGGAATACCCGAACGTCAACATTCAGATTCAGGCCGCCGGCTCCGCCACCGCGCCACCCGCGCTGACCGAAGGCACCTCCAACCTGGGCCCTATGAGCCGCAAGATGAAGGACACGGAACTGGCGGCCTTCGAGCAGAAGTACGGCTACAAGCCAACCGCTATCCCGGTGGCCGTGGACGCCCTGGCCGTGTTCGTGCACAAGGACAACCCGATCCAGCACCTGACCATGGAACAGGTCGACGCGATCTTCTCCTCGACTCGTCTGTGCGGCGCCAAGGAAGAAGTGAAGACCTGGGGCGACCTGGGCGTGAAAGGCGACCTGGCCAACAAGCCGGTTCAGCTGTTCGGTCGCAACTCGGTATCCGGCACCTACGGCTACTTCAAGGAAGAAGCCCTGTGCAAAGGCGACTACAAGCCTAACGTCAACGAACAGCCTGGTTCGGCGTCGGTGGTGCAATCCATCAGCTCCTCGCTGAACGGCATCGGCTACTCGGGCATCGGCTACAAGACCGCCAGCGTGAAGACCGTGGCCCTGGCCAAGAAAGGCAGCACCGACTTCATCGAAGACACCGAAGAAAACGCCCTGAACGGCAAGTACCCGCTGTCGCGCTTCCTCTACGTCTACGTCAACAAGGCCCCGAACAAGCCTCTGGCCCCGCTGGAAGCCGAGTTCGTGAAACTGGTCCTGTCCAAACAAGGCCAGGAAGTGGTCGTCAAAGACGGCTACATCCCACTGCCAGCCAAGGTGGCCGCCAAGGCACTGGCTGACCTGGGCCTGAAAGAAGGCGCATAAGCCGCCTCCGAAGGTCCGGGCTCCCCGGACCTTCTCGTTTTCGTAGGAGCTGGCCGGGCGGCGTTCCGCTTGCCAGGCAAAGCGCCCGAAATGGCGACCCAGGCTCAAGGCCGGTTCGTCGGCCTGCCGGCTCCTGCAACCTCATTTTCTGTCCGCTGCCGGCCCTGCCATGCGGCGGATTTGTTGCGTCACTGCATTGTCATCTTTCTGTCATACAGGATCGCTAGGGTGTGCGCATGAATGATCTGGCCAACTCCACCATGACTACGACTTCTCCCCCCAAGCGCATTGACTTCAATACGCCTGAACTGCAACGCAAGCGTCGCATCCGCGCGCTCAAAGACCGCCTGACCCGTTGGTACGTCCTTGTCGGCGGCCTCGCGGTACTGGGTGCTATCACCCTGATCTTCTTCTTCCTCGCCTATGTCGTCGCACCGCTGTTCCAGGGCGCCGAGCTGACCGCCAAGGACCCTCTGACTCCCGCCTGGATGCAGGACGCCGGCAAGCCGCTGATGTTCTCCCTGGAAGAGCAGAACCAGGTTGGCATGCGTGTCTCCGACAAGGGCCAGGCGCTGTTCTTCGACATCGACAGTGGCGCCGAGCTGCGCAAGGTCGACCTGCCGATCCCGGCGGGCGCCAGCGTCACCTCCATCGGCAAGGACCAGCCCGGCAACCCGCTGGTGGTGGTCGGCCTGTCCAACGGCCAGGCCCTGGTGTTCCGTCATACCTACAAGGTCAGCTACCCGGACGGCAAGAAGACCATCTCGCCGGCCATCGAGTACCCCTACGGCGAAACCCCCATCACCCTGAACGAGCAGGGCGGTGCGCTGGAGCACGTCAACCTCAATGCCACCGATTCGTCGCTGATCGTTGCCGGTTCTACCGCTTCGCAGTTGCAAGTGCTGAAGCTGACCCGCGAAGAAAACATGATGACCGGCGAGGTCACCAGCGAGCAGAGCCGCATCGAGCTGCCGCAGATGACCGAGCCGGTCAAGGCCATGTACATCGACCCGCGCCAGCAGTGGCTGTACGTGATCAACGGGCGCGCCCAGGCCGACGTCTTCAGCCTGCGGGACAAGAGCCTCAACGGTCGCTACAAACTGCTGGAAGACGCCGATACCGAAGTCACCGCCAGCACCCAGCTGGTGGGCGGCATCTCGCTGATCATCGGGACCTCCAAGGGCGGCCTGGCCCAGTGGTTCATGGCCCGCGACCCGGACGGCGAGCTGCGCCTGAAGCAGATCCGCACCTTCCAGATGGGCACTGCGCCCATTGTTGAAATCACCGCCGAAGAGCGTCGCAAGGGCTTCGTTGCCCTGGACGCCGCCGGCAAGCTCGGGGTGTTCCACAGCACCGCCCACCGCACCCTGCTGGTGGACCAGGTGGTAGACGGCCAGGGCCTGTTCGGCCTGTCGCCACGGGCCAACCGGGTGATCGTCGAGGCTGGCGGCAAGCTGCAGCCCCTGGTGCTCGACAACCCGCACCCGGAAGTGTCCTGGAGTGCGCTGTGGAGCAAGGTCTGGTACGAGAACTACGACGAGCCTAAATACGTCTGGCAATCCACCGCGGCCAACACCGATTTCGAACCCAAGCTGAGCCTCTCGCCCCTGACCTTCGGTACCCTGAAGGCGGCGTTCTACGCCATGCTGCTGGCGGCGCCATTGGCGGTGGCGGCGGCGATCTACACCGCCTACTTCATGGCCCCGGGCATGCGCCGCAAGGTCAAGCCGGTGATCGAGCTGATGGAAGCGATGCCGACGGTGATCCTCGGTTTCTTCGCCGGCCTGTTCCTCGCGCCCTATGTCGAAGGCCACTTGCCGGGCATCTTCAGCCTGCTGCTCCTGCTGCCGATCGGCATCCTGGTGGCCGGTTTCGCCTGGAGCCGCCTGCCCGAGTCGCTGCGCCTGAAAGTGCCGGACGGCTGGGAAAGCGCGATCCTGATCCCGGTGATCATTTTCGTCGGCTTCCTCTCGCTGTACATGAGCCCGTTCATGGAGAACTGGTTCTTCGGGGGCGACATGCGCATGTGGATCTCCCACGACCTGGGGATCACCTACGACCAGCGCAACGCCCTGGTAGTGGGCCTGGCCATGGGCTTTGCGGTGATCCCGAACATCTACTCGATCGCCGAAGACGCCGTGTTCAGCGTGCCGCGGGGCCTGACCCTGGGCTCCCTGGCCCTGGGCGCCACGCCGTGGCAGACCATGACGCGGGTGGTGATCCTCACCGCCAGCCCGGGGATCTTCTCGGCGCTGATGATCGGCATGGGCCGCGCCGTGGGCGAGACCATGATCGTGCTGATGGCCACCGGCAACACCCCGGTCATGGAAATGAACCTGTTCGAAGGCCTGCGCACCCTGGCCGCCAACGTCGCGGTGGAAATGCCCGAATCGGAAGTCGGCGGCAGCCACTACCGCGTGCTGTTCCTCTCGGCGCTGGTGCTGCTGCTGTTCACCTTCGTCATGAACACCCTCGCCGAGCTGATCCGTCAGCGTCTGCGCAAGAAATACTCGTCGCTTTAAGAAAGGTAGAAGTCTGTGAAACAGAACTCCCTAAAAGACTGGTTCAAGAGCGGCGCCCCCGGCGTCTGGATCAGCGGTGGCGCGGTGTCCATCGCGGTCATCATGACCATCGGCCTGCTGGCGGTGATCGCCGTGCGTGGCCTCGGCCACTTCTGGCCAGCCGACCTGGTGCACGCCAACTACGACGTTCCGGGCCAGGCCAACCACCTGGTCATCGGTGAAGTGGTGCAGAAGGAAGAAGTGCCCCGGGCGCGCCTGAAGAGTGCCGGCCTGCCGGTGCCCGACCAGGGCCCGGAGTTCATGACCCGCGAGCTGATCAAGGTCGGCAACCGTGACCTGAACGGCAACGACTTCACCTGGATCGTCGGCGAGTGGCTGACCAACCAGAGCTACCCCAAAGAGCTGATGGCCATCGAGCGCCGTGAGTGGGGCAACTTCTACGGCTACCTGGTCAACGTCAAGGAAAGCGGCAAGGTGATCGCCGAAGGCGAAGCCGCCTGGCCCGAGCTGCAAGCGCGGATCGACCGGGTGAACAAGCTGGCCGCCCAGCTCAAGACCCTGGAGAAATCCGACATCGGCGCCATCAACGCCGGCCTGGAACGCATCCGCCTGCACGGCCGCAAGCTGGAGCTGGACGGCAAGCTGGATGCCGCGGCCCAGGCCGACATGGATGCCGAGCGCGCCGAACTCAATGCCCGCTACCAGGACATCGAGGCGCGCCTGAGCGACCTGCACGCCCAGTTCAACCGCGACAGCCTGACCGCCCGTGATGCCAACGGCAAGGAAGTGGAGATCGGCCTGGGCAAGGTGGTACACGCCTACCAGCCGAACGCCATGGGCACTTTTACCAAGATCGGTTTCTACTTCAGCAAGGTCTGGGAGTTCCTCAGCGATGACCCGCGCGAAGCCAACACCGAGGGCGGTATTTTCCCGGCCATTTTCGGCACCGTGATGATGACCCTGATCATGGCCATGATCGTCACCCCGTTCGGCGTGCTGGCAGCGGTCTACCTGCGTGAATATGCCAAGCAGAACACCTTGACCCGGGTGATCCGCATTGCGGTGAACAACCTGGCGGGGGTTCCGGCCATCGTCTACGGTGTGTTCGGCCTGGGCTTCTTCGTCTACGTGCTGGGTGGTTCCGTGGACCGTCTGTTCTTCCCTGAAGCCCTGCCGGCGCCGACCTTCGGCACCCCGGGCCTGCTCTGGGCATCCCTGACCCTGGCGCTGCTGGCGGTGCCAGTGGTGATCGTGGCCACCGAAGAAGGCCTGGCGCGGATTCCCCGCACCGTGCGCGAAGGTTCCCTGGCCCTGGGTGCGACCAAGGCCGAGACCCTGTGGAAGATCGTTCTGCCCATGGCCAGCCCGGCGATGATGACCGGGATGATCCTCGCGGTCGCCCGCGCTGCCGGTGAAGTGGCGCCGCTGATGCTGGTGGGTGTGGTGAAGCTGGCGCCGTCGCTGCCGCTGGACGGCAACTACCCGTACCTGCACCTGGACCAGAAGATCATGCACCTGGGCTTCCACATCTACGACGTCGGCTTCCAGAGCCCCAACGTCGAGGCGGCGCGGCCGCTGGTGTACGCCACCGCGCTGCTGCTGGTGCTGGTGATCGCCACCCTGAACCTGTCGGCGGTGTGGATCCGTAACCACCTGCGTGAAAAATACAAGGCACTGGACAGCTGATCGGCTGGCTTGTGTGGACGCTGGCTTGCGTAGGAGCTGGCTTGCCAGCGAAGGCGTCCGCAAGGGCGACACAAGGCCTGCAGGCCTCTTCGCCGGCAAGCCGGCTCCTACAAACAGAATGATGTCGCCGCTGGCCTGATGCCTGCGGTTCACGACAAACGAATTGGTAGCACAGGGAGCATCCCATGCAACACGAAGCACACACTCATGGCATCAACATGTCCGCCCTGGGCCGCGACAAGCAGAGCCTGAGCCTGGAACAGGAAACCGTGGCCATCGAAGTGCCCGGCCTGAGCCTGTACTACGGCGAGAAACAGGCGCTGTTCGACGTCAGCATGAACATCCCCAAGCAGCGCGTGACCGCCTTCATCGGCCCGTCCGGTTGCGGCAAGTCGACCCTGCTGCGGACCTTCAACCGCATGAACGACCTGGTGGACGGCTGCCGCGTAGAGGGTGCGATCAACCTCTACGGCAACAACATCTATCGCAAGGGCGAAGACGTGGCCGAGCTGCGTCGCCGGGTCGGCATGGTGTTCCAGAAGCCCAACCCGTTCCCCAAGACCATCTATGAAAACGTGGTCTACGGCCTGCGCATCCAGGGCATCAACAAGAAGCGCGTGCTCGACGAAGCTGTGGAATGGGCCCTCAAGGGCGCGGCGCTGTGGGACGAGGTCAAGGACCGCCTGCATGATTCGGCCCTGGGCCTGTCCGGCGGCCAGCAGCAGCGTCTGGTGATCGCCCGGACCATCGCCGTGGAGCCGGAAGTGCTGCTGCTGGACGAACCCTGCTCGGCCCTGGACCCGATCTCGACCCTGAAGGTCGAGGAGCTGATCTATGAGCTCAAGTCCAAGTTCACCATCGTCATCGTGACCCACAACATGCAGCAGGCTGCGCGGGTTTCCGACTACACCGCCTTCATGTACATGGGCAAACTGGTGGAGTTCGGCGATACCGACACGCTGTTCACCAACCCGGCGAAGAAGCAGACCGAAGACTACATTACCGGGCGCTATGGCTAGAAAGCAGCTGCCAGCCGCAGGTTTCACGCGGCGCAACAGAGGCGGTGCGCGACATCCGGATCACTATTTAACTGCTTGAAGCTTGCGGCTTGAAGCTTGCAACTTTCGCGGAGCGAACACGATGATTTCGAAGGAAGGCTTAACCCATCACATCTCCCAGCAGTTCAATGCCGAGCTGGAAGAAGTACGCAGCCACCTCCTGGCCATGGGCGGGCTGGTGGAGAAGCAAGTCAATGACGCGGTCACAGCGCTGATCGAGGCCGACTCCGGCCTGGCCCAGCAGGTGCGCGAGATCGACGACCAGATCAACCAGATGGAACGCAATATCGACGAGGAATGCCTGCGCATTCTCGCCCGTCGCCAGCCGGCGGCCTCGGACCTGCGTTTGATCATCAGCATCTCCAAGTCGGTGATCGACCTGGAGCGCATCGGCGACGAAGCCACCAAGATCGCCCGCCGGGCCATCCAGCTCTGCGAAGAGGGCGAGGCCCCGCGTGGCTACGTGGAAGTGCGGCATATCGGCGACCAGGTGCGCAACATGGTGCGCGATGCCCTGGACGCCTTTGCCCGCTTCGATGCCGACCTGGCACTTTCGGTGGCCCAGTACGACAAGATCATCGACCGCGAATACAAGACCGCGCTGCGTGAGCTGGCCACCTACATGATGGAAGACCCACGCTCTATCTCGCGGGTTCTGAGCATTATCTGGGTGCTGCGCTCGCTGGAGCGGATCGGCGACCACGCGCGCAACATTTCCGAGCTGGTGATTTATCTGGTGCGCGGCACCGATGTTCGTCACCTTGGGCTCAAGCGCATGAAGCAGGAAGTTGAAGGTACCAGTGGCGAATCCGCTAATGTTCCGGATGAAACTGACGATAAGTAAGAGTGCCCGAGAAGAGCGCCCGGCCTTTTGGCCGGGCGTTTTTGTTTGTGCTCCTGGAAATTGAAAAGCAGCACCCGCGAACGAAAAGTCCCGGCGTGACTGAAGAGTTTTGGCAAAGTGCCATCAGCCAGCGTTATGCTTGCCGGGATTTTTAAAGGGGTGGTCGATGAGTAAGGTAAGTGTGTTGGTGGTGGATGACGCTTCGTTCATTCGTGACCTGGTGAAGAAGTGCCTGCGCAACTACTTCCCTGGCATCAAGATCGAAGACGCGATCAATGGCAAGAAGGCCCAGGCGATGCTCGCCCGTGAAGCCTTCGACCTGGTCCTTTGCGACTGGGAAATGCCGGAAATGTCCGGCCTTGAGCTGCTGACCTGGTGCCGCGAGCAAGATGCGCTGAAGGCCATGCCGTTCATCATGGTCACCAGCCGGGGCGACAAGGAAAACGTGGTGCAGGCGATCCAGGCCGGGGTTTCCGGTTATGTGAGCAAGCCTTTTACCAACGAACAGCTGCTGACCAAGGTCAAGCAGGCGCTGAACAAGGTCGGCAAGCTCGACACCTTGATGAACAGCGCGCCGACCAAGATGAACTCGGCCTTTGGCAACGACTCCCTGAGCGCCCTGACTGGCGGCAAGCCGGCGGTGGTGGGGGCGGCTTCCGCTCCGGTCAATCCGTTCGCCAAACCGGCGGCTGCCGCCCCGGCTCCAGCTCCAGCGGCAGCAGCGCCGGCCCGCGGTTTGCTCAACAGCCCTCCGGTCAAGGCCCCGGCGCCTGCGGCAGCGGCCGGTGGTGGTCGTGGCCAGGGCCAGCTGCGGCTGTCCAGCGGCAACCAACAGTGTGTGATCAAGGCCCTGAGCATCAAGGAAGCCTTGCTGGTAGTGAAGCGCACCGACAGCCTGCCCCAGGTGCTGGAGAGCGCGGTGCTGGACCTGGAGCAGGGCGACAACGCCGAAGTGGCGCGGCTCAATGGCTACCTGCATGCGGTGGTGGCCTTTGAACCCAAGCCGGACAGCGAGTGGCTGCAGTTGACTTTCCGCTTCGTGGACCAGGATGCCCAGAAGCTCGACTACATCTCCCGCCTGATCGCCCGCGGCACCGCCCAGAAGCACTTCGTTCCAGGCGCCTGATCCTTGCCGGCCGCCTCGCTGTAGGAGCTGGCTTGCCAGCGATTGTGCCCGCAAGGGCAGCACAAGGCTTGATGGCCTCTTCGCCGGCAAGCCGGCTCCTACGGTGGCAGGTGCGTAAGCCGCGAGAACACCCTCTTGCTGTGTAGGAGCTGGCTTGCCAGCGAAGGCGCCCGCAAGGGCAGCACAAGGCTTGAAGGCCTCTTTGCCGGCAAGCCGGTTCCTGCGGTGATGGGAGGCAGCGGAAATCTGCTGAAAACACTTTCCCACTGCGGGCTTTTGCCGGCCGCCGAGGTGGGCTGCTGCGTCATCCCGCTATCGAGCGAGCAACTCGCAACATAGGCCGTAACCCTCAAGCCACAAGGCGTGCTCCGCCCCCCTCGGTACTTTCCGCCGTACGTCAGATTAATTTTTTTGCGCTTGATTTATATCTGTTTGGATATAGATTTCAGGTGGCGCTCTTTATTGCTCACCCCTTGCGGCCATGCCTTGAAACAACCCGGCGCGACCGGTCCTGGCCGTGTTGATTAGCCTTGTTCCTGGTCATTAACAGGAGAGGTTCGATGCCCAGGCACAAGGATGTGGTGTTTGTCGGGAGCGCGCTGCGGGATCTCAGGGCGTTCCCTGAAGATGCCCGTCGGGCCGCCGGTTTCCAGCTGGATCTGCTGCAGCAGGGTGAACAGCCCTACGATTGCAGGTCGGTGAAAACCATTGGCCCGGGCGTTTTCGAGATCAGGATCCATGAGGATTCAGGGGCGTTTCGGTTGTTCCATGTGGTCCGGCGGGCCGCGGCCATTTATGTGTTGCACGCGGTGCGCAAGACCACCCGCAAGACCGAGGCGCGGGATATAGAGCTGGCTCGTGCCAGATATCAGGAAACAGGTTCACGCCATGACTGACCAACCGATCAACCAGCGCTTTGCCAGTGTCTGGGATGCCCTTGAAGCCACTCCCCAGGAGGCCGCCAACATGCGCCTGCGGGCCAAGCTGATGCTGGAACTGGGCAAGACCGTGCAGGCCTGGGGGGTGTCGCAGAAGGAGGCGGCCAGGCGCCTCAATATCACCCAGCCCCGGCTCAACGATGTGCTCAGCGGCAAGATCAACAAGTTCTCCCTCGATGCGCTGGTCAACCTCTGCGAGGCGGCGCAACTGGGGGTGGACATCCACTTCGACGCTGGCGGCATTGAACCCCTGGCGCCCGCCTGATTCATACAAGCTCCATATCAGGCTGCTAGCGTGATTCCACCCTCTGCCAAGAAGCTGCCGAATGTTTGTGCGCCTGCTGTTTTTCTGTGGATTGTCTTTAGCCGCCACGTCGCTGGCGGCGATGACTGTGTACAAGTCCATCGACGCCAATGGCGTGGTCTCCTACAGCGACCGGCCTTCGCCGGGGGCCCAGGAGTTCGTGTTCCGCGACCGCATGGTGGAGCACCTTGAGCGCCAGGTGCGCCTGGATATCCAGAAGCACAGGGGGGTGGATGCGGTGTATGTGCGCAATGACCTGTATGCCCCGGTGGAAGTGGAGTTGAGCTTTGCCGGGTTGAACAATGTCAGCGGCGCTCCGGGGCAGCCGATCCGCCAGGTGCTGCCGGCCCGCAGCAGGCAGCGCCTGGCGCTGCTCACGGCGATTCGCGCCGACCAGCCTCTGAGCTATGCCCCCAGGTTCCGTTATTCCCTGGGGGATCCGGCAGGCGCCACCCAGGCCTATCGCTACCCGCTGCCCTGGCGTGGCGGGCCGTTTCGCCTGACCCAGGGCGCCAATGGCCAATACAGCCATTTCAGCCCCAAGAGCCGCTATGCGATGGATATCGCCATGCCGGTGGGGACGCCGATCATTGCCGCCCGGGGCGGGGTGGTGGTGAAGACCGAAAACGCCCAGAACGGGCGGGGCAATAACCCGGCGGGCAATTTCGTCCGGGTGCTGCACGACGACGGCACCATGGGCGTGTACCTGCACCTCAAGCAGGGTTCGGTCAGCGTGCGGGAGGGCCAGCGAGTGGCGGTGGGCAGCGCCCTGGGACTGTCGGGCAACACCGGCAACAGCAGTGGGCCGCACCTGCATTTCGTGGTGCAGCGCAATACCGGGTTGGGGCTGGTGTCGATTCCCTATCAGTTCAACCAGCCCCTGGGGGAGCTGCCGAATTTTGCCCTGGGCAACCAATAACCTGCCCGTAGGAGCCGGCTTGGCGGCGACAGGGCCGTCAATCCAGCATCAGCACCTTGGCCAGGATGATCTTCGGTCCCTTCATCTTCTTGATGATGATGCGCAGGCCTTCGACCTCCAGTACTTCTTCCTCTTCCGGCACCCGTTTCAGGGTTTCGTACACCAGGCCGGCGAGGGTTTCGGCCTCGATATGGTCCAGGTCGATGCCCAGCAGGCGTTCCACCTTGAACAGCGGGGTGTCACCGCGCACCAGCAGCTTGCCCGGCTGGTAGGCCAGGATGCCGCGCTCGGTCTTGCGGTGTTCGTCCTGGATATCGCCCACCAGCACTTCAAGCACGTCTTCCATGGTCAGGTAGCCAATGACCTTGCCGTCGGCTTCTTCCACCAGAGCGAAGTGCGAGCCGCCCTTGCGGAACTGCTCCAGCAACTGCGACAGCGGCATATGCCGGGATACGCGCTCCAGCGGGCGGGTCAGCTCGGCCAGGTTGAACGACTCGGGAATGTGGTCCAGGGCCGCCAGTTCCAGCAGCAGGTCCTTGATGTGCAGCAGGCCGACGAATTCGTTGCGCTCGCTGTCGTAGACCGGGTAGCGGCTGAACTTGTGGCGGCGGAACAGGGCGAGGATTTCCTTGAGCGGCGCGTTGAACTCGACGCTGATCAGGTCTTCCCGGGAATTGGCCCAGTCCACCACTTCCAGTTCGCCCATTTCCACCGCCGAGGCCAGTACGCGCATGCCCTGGTCGCTGGGGTCCTGGCCGCGGCTGGAGTGCAGGATCAGCTTGAGTTCTTCTCGGCTGTAGTGGTGTTCATGGTGCGGGCCGGGCTCGCCCTGCCCGGCGATGCGCAAGATGGTGTTGGCGCTGGCGTTGAGCAGGTAGATGGCCGGGTACATCAGCCAGTAGAACAGGTACAGCGGCACCGCCGTCCACAGCGACAGCAGCTCCGGCTTGCGGATCGCCCAGGATTTGGGCGCCAGCTCGCCGACCACGATGTGCAGGTAGGAAATGATGAAGAACGCGGTGAAGAACGACACGCCGCGGATCACTTCCGGAGAGCTCACGCCCAGGGCGCCCAGCAGCGGCTCCAGCAGATGGGCGAAGGCCGGCTCACCGACCCAGCCCAGGCCCAGGGAGGCCAGGGTGATGCCCAGTTGGCAGGCCGAGAGGTAGGCGTCGAGCTGGCTGTGCACGGTGCGCAGGATCTGCCCGCGCCAGCCGTTCTTGTGGGCAATGGCCTCGACCCGGGTCGAGCGCAGCTTGACCATGGCGAACTCCGCCGCAACGAAAAAGCCGTTGAGCAGGACCAGGATCAGAGCAAAAAGAATCATGCCGAAGTCGGCGAAAAGAGACGCGAGGGTAAAACCAGGGGAAGGGTCCATGATGGAGTTTTGCGGGTTCCGTGTATTCGAAAAGGAAGGAAATGCGGTGCCTGAAAGGCAGGCACAAGTTACGCAATGTAGCGGCTGACAGGGCAATTGCCTAGGGGCGAGTGGCTGTCAGCGCTGGTCGGTCAGGCTCTGGGTGCGGTTTTTCTTCACTTGGGCCGGAACGAAATGGCAGGTGAAGGTGCTGCCGTGGCCCAGCACGCTGCTGATCTCCAGGCGCGCACGGTGGCGCAGCAGCACATGCTTGACGATGGCCAGGCCCAGGCCGGTGCCGCCGGTGTTGGAGTTGCGGCTCGAATCCACCCGGTAGAAGCGCTCGGTGAGGCGCGGCAGGTGCTTGTTGTCGATGCCGATCCCCGAGTCCTGCACGCTCAGGTGCGCGCCCTGTTCGTCGCCCCACCAGCGAATGCGAATATTGCCTTCGGCCGGGGTGTATTTCACCGCGTTGAACACCAGGTTGGAGAAGGCGCTGCGCAGCTCGGCTTCGCTGCCCTTGAGTTGCACCGACGCGTCGGCTTCCAGGGTGATGCGCTGGTTGCGCTCCCCGGACAGCGCCTGGGCGTCGCTCTTGATCGATTGCAGCAGCACGTCGATGGGCACCGGCTGGTTGTCCGACGGGTAGTCCGTGGCCTCCAGCTTGGCCAGCAACAGCAGGTCGTTGAGCAGGGTCTGCATGCGCCCGCCTTGCTGCTGCATCTGCTGCAGGGCGCGGCTCCAGCGCGGGTTCACTTCCTCGACGTTGTCCAGCAGGGTCTCCAGGTAGCCGCAGATCACCGTCAGCGGCGTGCGCAGCTCGTGGGAGACGTTGGCGATGAAGTCCTTGCGCATCTGTTCCAGCTGGTGGATGCGGGTCACGTCGCGCACCAGCATCAGGTGCTCGTTGTTGCCGTAGCGGGTGATGTAGAGCTGGATGCGTACCCGGTCGTTGGCCGGGGAGGGGATTTCCAGCGGCTCGGCGTAGCTGTCCTGCTCGAAGTATTCCTTGAAGCGCGGATGGCGCACCAGGTTGGTCACCGGTTGGCCGCTGTCCTGGGGCGTCTTGAGCCCCAGCAGGGTCTCGGCGGCGCGGTTCCACCATTCCAGGTTGCCGTCGCTGTCGAGCATGATCACCGCGTCCTTAAGGGCCGCGGTGGACTCCTGGACCCGGTCGATCACCGCCTGCAGGCGCCCGCGTACCCGCTGATCGCGGCGTTGCAGGTGGTAGATGCTGTCGAACACCTCGCCCCACAGGCCATAACCGTCGGGGGGCGCTTCGTCGGGTTGATGCAGGCGCAGCCATTCGTGCAGGCGCAGCAACTGCTTGAGGGTCCAGGCCAGGTAGATGCCCAGGCCGGCGGCCAGGCTCCAGCCGTAGTAGCCGCTGATCAGGCCCACCAGCAGGCAGCCGGTGATCAACAGCAACATGTGGCGAATCAGGGTGCCATGCCAGTTTTGATTCACTTGAAACACGTCCGTGGAGGGTGGCGCAGCTCCAAGCTGCAAGTGTTGAAGCGGTCACTCATCGGCGTGCCGCTTGTCGCTTGCCGCTGCCGTCAGGCCTTGGTGGAAAAACGATAGCCGGTGCCGCGCACGGTTTGTACCAGATTCTCGTAGGCATCGCCCAGGGCCTTGCGCAGCCGGCGGATATGCACATCCACGGTGCGTTCCTCGACGTACACATTGCCACCCCAGACCTGGTCCAGCAGTTGGCCACGGGTGTAGGCACGCTCCTGGTGGGTCATGAAGAACTGCAGCAGGCGATATTCGGTAGGGCCCATTTCCGCGGGCTTGCCGTCGATGGTCACCCGGTGGCTGATGGGGTCCAGCAGCAGGCCGCCGACTTCGATTGGCGCCTCGCCATCGGTAGGGCCGGCACGGCGCAGCACGGCCTTGAGGCGGGCCACCAGTTCGCGGGGGGAGAACGGCTTGGTGATGTAGTCGTCGGCGCCGACTTCCAGGCCCTGGATCTTGTTGTCCTCTTCACCCTTGGCGGTGAGCATGATGATCGGGATGTCCCCGGTCAGCTCATCGCGCTTGAGGCGCCGCGCCAGCTCGATGCCGGAAGTGCCGGGCAGCATCCAGTCCAGCAGGATCAGGTCCGGCTTGCGGTCGACGATGATGGCATGGGCCTGCTGAGAGTTCTCTGCCTCCATGCAGTCATAGCCGGCCATTTCCAACGCAACGGCGATCATTTCGCGAATAGGCGCTTCGTCGTCAACGATCAGAATGCTTCTGCCAACCATGCTTGAACCTCTTGTCATTTAACTGTCTTGCGCCGCATTAGATAACGGAATTATTGCAGTCGTGTGACAGTATTTCAGGTCGCGGGGCGGGGTGCTGCTTCGTGGACTAAGCTTTGAGTCCGATTCCTGACAACCACAAAAGAAGGTTTCCATGACTCTGTTCAAGCAATCGTTGAAAGTCCTGCTGGTAGGCGCTGTCCTGGCCCTGCCGACATTCGCCATGGCCGCCGACCCGGCAATGAGCAAGGACGGCGTGCTGGTGGACCACAAGGGCATGACCCTCTACACCTTTGCCAAGGATGCCGACGGCAAGTCCATGTGCAATGACAAATGCGCTGCCAACTGGCCGCCGCTGATGGCCGAGGGCAGTGACAAGGCCATGGGCAAGTGGACGGTGATCAAGCGTGACGACGGCAAGATGCAGTGGGCCTACGACGGCAAGCCGCTGTACGGCTTCGTGATGGACAAGAAGGCCGGTGACATGACCGGCGAAGGCAAGATGGACGGCGCCTGGAAGGTCGCGAAATCCGACTGACCTCCCGCCGCCCTCCGGGCCATTGGCAGCTTGCGGCAGCGGCTACACCGATCTCTGTAGCCGCTGCCGAGCCCTGGCAACGCTGCGAAAAGGCCCATAGGGCCTTGCTTGACGGTCTAGCGCAACGCGTAATCCAGCACCACCCCGACAAAGATCGCCAGGCCCGCCCAGTGGTTATGCAGGAAGGCCTTGAAGCACTTCATCCGGTCGCGATCGCGGGTGTACCAGAACTCCCAGGCGAAACACGCCGCCGCCACCGCCAGCCCCAGGTGGAACCAGCCCCCCAGATTGAACCGTGCCCCGGCCAGCAGCAGGCAGCCCAGGGACAAGCCCTGCAGGGTGAGAATGATCACCCGGTCGGCATCGCCGAACAGGATTGCCGTGGACTTGACCCCGATTTTCAAGTCATCGTCACGATCGGTCATGGCGTAGTAAGTGTCGTAGCCCACGGTCCACAGCAGGTTGGCGATGTACAGCAGCCACGCGGTGGCCGGCAGTTCGCCGTTCTGCGCGGTGAAGGTCATCAGGATGCCCCAGGAATACGCCGCTCCCAGTACCACCTGCGGGTAATAGGTGTAGCGCTTCATGAAGGGGTAGCAGGCGGCCAGGGCCAGGGCGCCGAACGACAGCCAGACCGTGGTGGCGTTGGTGCACAGCACCAGCAGGAAGGCGGCGCCCATCAGCACCGCGAACAGTATCAGGGCCTCCTTGGCGCTGACTTTGCCGGTGGCCAGGGGCCGCTGGTCGGTGCGCTTGACCTGGCCGTCCACCTTGCGGTCGGCGAAGTCGTTGATGGCGCAGCCGCCGG
Organism: Pseudomonas sp. 8(2025); assembly: GCF_052665325.1. Lineage (NCBI taxonomy): Bacteria > Pseudomonadati > Pseudomonadota > Gammaproteobacteria > Pseudomonadales > Pseudomonadaceae > Pseudomonas > Pseudomonas sp. 8(2025). The sequence goes on from NZ_JBQOIE010000001.1 coordinate 262,205, forward strand.
CGCGGGTCAGCACCACCCCGAAGGTGAAGATCAGCACATGGCTCAGGGACGGCTGGCCCTCGGCGGCGATCCACAGCGCCACCAGGGTTGGCCATAGCAGCAGATAGATGCCGATGGGCTTGTCCATGCGCGTCAGTTGCAGGAAGTCCCAGGCCCGCGGGTGCAGGCGATTGAGGGATTTGAGCAGGCTCAGGTACATCAGCAGGCCTCCGGTCGGGCGTCTATGGCGGTCCACAGGCTGGGCAGGAAGATTTCCGCCACCAGCAGGCTCAGGGCCCCGCGGTCAAAGCGTGAGCGACGGCCCCACAGGCCGTTGTCGGCAACGGCAGCGGGCAGCCAGTGCCGGGGGTAGCGGCAGACTTCGATGGGCTGGCGGGTAAAGGCCTGGTCGCAGAACAGCAACTCGCCCAGGGAGCGGCTGCCCAGTTCGTCGATATTCAGGCCGCCTTCGAGCAGGGCGCTGCGGGCGGCGACGCTACGGGCGAACACCCAGGCCTGGCCGTGCCCGCGCAAGTACACCTCGCGCACCCAGCCTTCGCTCTGTTCGGGCAGGCCCAGGGCGGCGCATTCGTCGTTGCGCAGGGTTTGCCACTCTTGCACCAGCGGGGTGACGCTGAAGGCGTTGTGGGACAGCCGGGTCAGGCGCCGGGTCAGCGACCCTTCATCGAACAGCCAGTTGGCAACGGCTGCGCCGGGGAAGGGGGACAAACGGCTTTGCACCAGCCAGGTGGGGGCCGGGGCGGGGGGCATTGAGTGCGGCACAGTGGGTCAGTATTGGCAGCAAATGAGGCGGCGAGCTTAGCATGGCGATCGCCGGTTTTGATTGATCCAGGACGCCCGGCGGCACGAACGTGCTTGCATCTGCCGGTAGTGATCAGTAAAAAACCCCAGTGCCGGACGCTGATCAGCGTGGCCTTCTAGAGTCGATCCATCGACCGACCCACCGGCGAAGCCTGAACCCTTGAGGAAATGCATCAATGAAAAAGTGGCAATGTGTGGTCTGCGGCCTGATTTACAACGAAGCGGAAGGCTGGCCGGACGACGGTATTTTGCCGGGTACCCGTTGGGAAGATGTGCCCGCGGACTGGCTCTGCCCGGACTGCGGCGTGGGCAAGATGGATTTCGAAATGATCGAGATCGCTTGATCGACTTTTGTGGCTTGAACAACCAATAACAAGGAGCAGGGAATGAGCGCACCGGTAGTGATCGTGGGGACGGGCCTGGCGGGTTACAACCTGGCCCGGGAGTTTCGCAAGCTCGACAGCGAGACGCCGCTGCTGTTGATCACTGCCGACGATGGCCGTTCCTACTCCAAGCCGATGCTGTCCACCGGCTTCGGCAAGAACAAGGACGCCGACGGCCTGAGCATGGCCGAGCCTGGCGCCATGGCCGAGCAGCTCAAGGCCGAGGTCCGCACCCACACCCGCATCAGCGGCATCGACCCGGGCCACAAGCGCCTGTGGATCGGCGAGGAAGCGGTGGCCTATCGCGACCTGATCCTGGCCTGGGGCGCGGAAACCGTGCGGGTGCCGGTGCAGGGCGACGCATCCGAACTGATTTTCCCCATCAATGACCTGGAAGACTACGCGCGCTTTCGCAGCGCCGCGGCCGGCAAGCGTCGGGTGCTGCTGCTGGGCGCCGGGCTGATCGGCTGCGAGTTCGCCAATGACCTGATCCTCGGCGGCTACAGCGTGGACCTGGTGGCACCTTGCGAGCAGGTGATGCCGACCCTGCTGCACCCGGCCGCAGCGGCGGCGGTCCAGGCCGGGCTGGAGAGCCTGGGCGCGCGCTTCCACCTGGGCCCGGTGCTCAACCGCCTGCAGCGCAGCGCCGACGGTCTGGAAGCCCACCTGTCCGATGGCCAGGTGATCGCCTGCGACCTGGTGGTCTCGGCCATCGGCCTGCGCCCGCGCATCGACCTGGCGGCTGCCGCCGGGCTGGTGGTCAATCGCGGAGTGGTGGTGGACCGCGAGCTGAAAACCTCCCACGCCAATATCTATGCCCTGGGCGATTGCGCCGAGGTCGACGGTCTCAACCTGCTGTACGTGATGCCGCTGATGAGCTGCGCCCGGGCGCTGGCGCAGACCCTGGCGGGCAAGCCGACGGCGGTCAGCTACGGGCCGATGCCGATCACCGTCAAGACTCCGGTCTGCCCCCTGGTGGTGTCGCCGCCGCCCCGTGGCGCCGAAGGCGTATGGACGGCAGAAGGGCAGGGGGCCGACATCAAGGTCCTGTGCCGCAACGCCGAAGGCCAGTTGCTGGGCTACGCCCTGACCGGGGCCGCGGTGATGGAAAAACTGGCCCTGAACAAGGAACTTCCTGCGTTGCTGGCTTAAATACCGGTCGTTCTGTCGGAATAACCCGGTTCTTGCCCTCACAAAGGTCGCGGGGAGACTGGCGCCACTCTCAAGCGCGTGCCATCCTCACACCCGTCTGCCGCAGCGTAGAGCCTGCGGCGCCTTGGGCGCTGTTCCCGTGAACAGCACGGACATAACAACAAAAAACCGTCAAAGAGGCTTCACACTATGCGTAAACCAGAACTCGCCGCAGCCATTGCTGAAAAAGCGGACCTGACCAAAGAGCAGGCCAATCGCGTGCTCAACGCCATTCTTGAAGAGATCACCGGGGCTCTGCACCGCAAAGACAGCGTCACCCTGGTTGGTTTTGGCACCTTCCTGCAACGCCACCGTGGCGCCCGCACCGGCAAGAACCCGCAGACCGGCGAGCCGGTAAAGATCAAGGCCAGCAACACCGTGGCATTCAAACCGGGCAAGTCGCTGAAAGACAGCGTCAACCCATAAGCATTGAGCGGGCTCCCGGCAGCGGGAGCACGCAGGGGAAATAGGCACGCCGAGCGCATCGGGTGCCTATTTTTTTGCCTGCCGTTTGCCCGCAGATGTTCTTGCGAAGCCGCTTTGGCGTGGCTAGGATGCGCGATCGTTCGATTTTTGATCTAAGGCCAAGGATGACCCGCCCCACTGACAGCCCCCTTTCATGGGCCGCCCTGCTGCACGGCCTGGCAAGCCCCGGTTTAGTTGCCCTGGTCGTGGGCTGCCTGTTCAGCCTTGGCCTGTCATCGGCCGCTGCCGGCAACGACTCGCGACTGGAGCAGATCGGCTATCGCGAGGCCCTCAGCTGGTTCCACAGCCAGAAATACGACAGTTCCGGCGCCTGGCTCTGCGGCTATTCCCTGGCCCGCGAGGACTACAGCGTAGCGCCCAAGGCTCCGCGCCTGCTGGTGGAAGTGGACCAGCGCTTTCTTTACCTCAAAACCGCCGGCCAGCTGGTGGAACTCACCGGCGCCGCCCAGGGCCCGGAACGCAGCGAGTACCAGAACACCGGCGCTCATATCCGGGTCACCCTGAACATCCTCAAACGCAACAATTTCAGCGAGTACCAGGAGTCTCACGACCGCCAGGTGCTGGCGCGCATCGAGATGAACGACCAGGTCGAAACCCTCACCCTCAAGGGGCAATCATGCGGTACCTGAACCTGGCAGGCCTGGGCCTGCTGATCGCCTGTGCGGCCACGCCCGCCCTGGCGGATGAATCGAACCCGGGCAAGGGTTGCTACGGCTACCTCACCGAACTGGTGCGCAGCAGCGATTTTCCCTACCGCGACTTCACCACCCCGGAGCACCTCAAGCTGCTGATCGACCGCGACGATGGCGACCAGCTGAGCCTGCAGCTGTTCTACGAAACCTCCGGCAGCGGGACCATCGGCTGGGTCCGCTACGACGTGCCGCAGCAGGCCCTGTGGAACGTCAGCATCGATCCCGAAGAGCCCCAGGCCCTCAAGTTCGATCAAGGCTTCGCCCGTGCCTACGCGTCCTGCCTGGAAGCGCGTTGAGGGGCCACGGCCGCTGCGCAGAGTTGCCGAGTGGTTCCTTGATTGTTGCCGGCCGTTGCCTGAATATTTGCCACTCTCCGAATCACCCTTTCAGCATGGAACGCCAAACTCTTGTCCACCTACCGCATTCAAGAAGCCGATCTCGATATTCCTGACGCCTGGCAGGACCAGAGCATCAATATCTTCAAGCTGCCAGCCGTTGGCGGTGCCCAGGAAGCCAGCTTCGTCATCAGCCGCGACCCGAGCCAGGGCGACGCCGCCTTTGCCGATTATGTCGCCGCGCAGCTGAATGCTGCGGAGCAGCAACTGCCAGGTTTCAACCTGATCAAGCGCTGGGACTTCGACATGCAAGGCCATGCCGCCGTGCTGCTGGACTACAGCTGGAAACGCGAAGGGCGCGAGCTGATGCTGCGCCAGGTCTTCATCGAGCGTAAGCCGGCCGTGCTGATCACCACCCTGACCACCACGGTCAACGACCTGGTGCATCATGAGCCGGCCTGGAAACAGGCCATGCAGAGCCTCAAGCCGCAGCCTTCGAAAGCCTGATCGGTCAACCTGCCCTGAGGCGCATTCCCCGGTAGCCGAACTCTAGGAACCGCATGAAGTTCAACGATCTGTTCGTCAGTCGCGAGGAGATGTTCTCGATGGGCATCGAGGAATCCACCGGCCAGTACTACCTGACCTTTCCGGTGAGCCTTGGGGTGGTCGACTACGAGGAGTACTACGCCATCGAGCGCGCGACCTTCGAACTGTTCGAACAGGATCTGCAGGCCGCGCTGGCGTTCGTCAGCCGCGCCAGAAAGCGCGAGCTGGACGCGTTGCTGATCATCAAGCCGGGCAAGAATCGCGGCTCGGCGATTTGACCCGGCCTCCAGCAGGCGCTCAGTTCAGTGCTGCCAGTAGTTGCTTGTTGAACGACTCTTTCAGGTCCTGATGACCGGTGTAGCCCAGGGTCTGCTCGCTCATGATCTTCGCTAGCGTTTCGTCGTCCGGTTTGATTTTGTTGGTTTTCAAGGCGATGAAAATCAGTGGGACCGGATAGGAGTAATACTTTGGCCTGTCTATGACATCGCTCACCAGCGCGGGGCTGACGTTGAAGAGGTTGAACAGAATTGGCAGGTGAACATCCTGGAGCTGGCGCAGAATCACCTGGCAGGTATTTTCAATACCTTGCTCTGTCACGGGCAGTAGCGGGCAGGCAGCTTTTTCACTGACCGTCGACAAGCTGTAGATAAATTTCGGATTGGCCAGGTTGGACGGGTAGGGCGGGTTTATCTGGTCGATCTCGGCCTGCAGGGCCGGGTGTTCGACGAAGATGAGGATTTCGTAGGCGCGGGTGTTGGCCAGGTATTCGAAATGCAGGGTCGCCACGGCGCCCGATTCTTTCTGTGCAACCACCACTTTGTTCTTGGTGACTTTTACTCCGGGGTAACCCGAGAGCTCGCTCTTCAAAAAAAGCTGGAGCGCCTTTTCAAAGTTGCTGCGCAATTCCTTGGTGTCTGCTTTCATTTCTCGATTACTCGTTCAATAGCGAAGAAGCCAGAAGGTGGCCGAATGCTGTGCGCCATTGCCACCGAACTGGGTACCTCTGGCGGTTTTGGTCGCAACTTCGAACTGGCCCTGGGTAGCGCCCGACGGTTTGATCAGGCCACCGCCCAGGCCACCGTTCGTATTGGCCGGATTGCTCATGTCGAACATTCCCGATCCCTGTTGGTTCTTGGTCAGTTTGCCGCTGCCATTTTTGACTTCGAACACGTGGTAGTTGCCGGCTTTGTCCTTGGCGATGATATCTGCCCTGATGCGATAGGACTTCTGGGTGACAGGGTGTTTGACCTTCATGGTCAATTCTTCACCTACCACAGTGAAACCGTTCCTCTCGAGGTCAGCTTTGGCTTTTGTAGTGCCCCTTCTGCCGCTGTAGGCCGATTTGCAGATCCAGCCCAGCGGATCGATCCAACCGATTGGGTTGGGAGCGTACTGATAAAGGTTCAAGCCTCCGGCCAGGCCGATGGGGTCCGGCGTGGTGAAGCGCCCGATATCCGGGTCGTAGAAACGGAACGTGTTGAAGTGCAATCCAGTCTCGCGGTCCAGGTACTGGCCCTGGAACCTGAGATTCTGTTCCTCGATGTAGTAGGGCTCGCGTATTTCTTCGACAGTATTGCCCCAGACCTGATAGCGGGCCTGCCAGACGCTATGGCCGTCAGGCTCGCAAAGCTGTTGAGGCAGGCCATTCAGGTCGTTGTGGTAGTAGCGGATCTTCTGCTGCGCGCCGAGGCCGTCGACCCGCGCCAGGGGCGCATGTCCCAGGTCTTCATAGACATAGAGGCTGGTCTGTTGATTACGCTGTTCCTGCAGCAGCCGCAGGCCATCCCAGACGAATCGCGTTTCACCCAGAAGGTTGCCCTGGCTGTCGTACTCGCTCTTGCTGATGCGGCGACCCAAGACGTCGTAGCGCATCCTGACCAGGGTTTCGCCGCTGGAGGTCTGATTGCGCACTTCGATCAACCGGTGTTCGGCGTCGTAGGCAAAACGTTGCACGCCTCGCCGACCACTGCGTTTTTCAATCATTCGCCCGAAGGCATCGTAGCGGTAGCGCTTGTCCTGGTAGGTCAGCAATTTGTTGTGCACCACCAGCCCGGCGCCCGCCTTCGGGCCATCAAGCAAATTGGCGGCGGCGTCATAGGCGAAGGTTTCTTTCTGGCCCTGCAGGCCGTCCTGGCTGGCAATGATTCGCCCGGTCGCGTCGTAATGGAACAGTTGCCGATGTTGCCCGGTGGCATGTCGCTCGGCCAGGCCCACCAGATTATCGCTATCGTCGTACTCCAGGTGTCGCTCCGGGGCTGTTGGCAAGGTGTTTGCCAGCAGGCTGGAGTGCTGCAGGCGTGCGCGCAGGCGGCCACAACGGTCGTATTCGCTGCGAGTGCTGATCTGACCCTGGGTACGCAGCACCTCACGGTGCAGGCGGTCACGTTGAAAGTCGCTGACTACCTGGCCATCGAGATTGATCTGGTGCAGATGGCCGCTGCCGTAATAGAGCCGGTTGAGCCAACGCTTGTCCGGTAGCTGGGTCTGAGTCAAATTGCCCAGTTCGTCGTATCGATGGATCAGGCTGCCGGCCACGGTGTGTTCTTCGAGTAATTGGCCCAGGGCGTCGTAGCTGAAACTCAGTGCCTGCTGGTTGCCGAGGTTGTCGGTAAAGCTGGCGGCGGTCAGTTGGTTCAAGGGGTCGTAGGTGTATTGGCTGCGGCCATCGTCTGTGATTTTGGCCAGCAGCCGCCCCACGGCATCGCGCTCGAACCGGTGGATGATCGGCGCGATAGGTTGCGCGGGCACGGCGCTCAGCCCGGTGCCATAAGGGGCGGGGTGGGACTGGAGTTCGACGACGTTGTTCAGCAGGTCATAGCCATAGCGTTTGGCACTGCCGTCGAGGTCCTGCTGTTCGCTCAGGCGGTTGCCGGCGTCCCAGGCAAAGCGATAGCTTTCGCCGTTCTCGTTGGTGAGCGCCAGCAGCCGTCCGTACGCGTCATAGTCGAACCGGACCTGTCGGCCGTGAGCGTCGATGCGCTGGCGTATCTGCCCGCGCCGGTTGTACTGGTAGAGCGTGGTGTAGCCGGAAGGGTCGGTGTAGCCCTGTAGCTGGCCGTTGCTGCTGCGTTGAAAATGCTCGGCGCGCCCATCGGCCAGTTGGCTGCTCAGCAACCGTCCCTGGCAGTCGTAATGGAACCGGGTGTGCTCGCCAAGGGCATCGATGATGGCTTTCACGTTGCCGCGTCGATCGTATTCGAAGCGGGTTGGATAGCCCGAGCAGTCCAGGTGTTCAAGCAGTTGCCCGGACGAGTTCCAGCGCATCTTCCGGCTTCTTCCCGCGGCATCGATGATCTCCACCACCTGGCCGTGCGCGTCATGGCGGTACTGGGTCACCTGGCCCAGCGGGTCTACTTCGGCGATACAGTTGCCCCGGGGATCGTAGCGCAGGTGCCAGCTTTCTCCGGCGGGATCGGTCAGGGTCTGTGGCAGCGACCAGTGCTCCAGCCACAAGGTCGAATGGCTGTGCCCCAGAGGATCGGTCTCGGCTATCAGGTTGCCGGTTTCGTCGTAGCTATAGGCATAGCGCCCTCCCAAGGGGTCGGTGGCGCTGAGCAGTTGGCGCTCATCGTTCCACTCGAAGGCCCATGTCTGGTTGAGGTTGTCGGTGTACTCGACGATCTGCAACTGGCTGTTCCAGCGGCGGCGGCTGAGGCGTTGCAGGCTGTCGGTGACCTGGGTGATTCCCGCCTCCAGATCATAGTCGTACTGATAGCTATCGCCTTCGTCGGTCCAGTGACGGGTCACTCGCCACTGCTGGTCGGCAAATTGTGTCCATTGATAGAAGCAGCGCAGCCCGGTGGCCAATTGATGTTCGGTCATCCGGTGGCCGGCGTCATAAGCGAAGCGACGCTGTACCTGGCCTTCGCTATCGCGCACCTGTGCCAGGTCTCCTGCCGCACCGTAGTCGTAGCTGACCAGCACTTCCCGTTGCTGGTCGGGGTACAGCCGTTCGACCTGGGCAATCCGACCGGGCCAGAGCGTGCTGTAGCTCAGTTCGAGCTGCGCCTGTTCAAAGGTGTCACGCAGCAGCCAGAGGCGTCCGGACGAGTCGTACTCCAGGTGCAGACGGTTGTCGTTGCGGTCCCCCAGCTGGCTCAGGCGCAGCCGCGAGGAGTCGCCCGGCAGCGGCTCGAACAGACGGTAGATACCGTCGCTGCTTTCGATCAGCAACTGTCCGTTCTCGTTGCGTCGTACGCTCAAGCCTTCACCGGGGCTGAAGGCTCCTGCACCCAGGGCAATGGAGCCCATGTCGATGCGGCGTCCTTGCTCATCAATGTAGAGCAGGCGCTCGCCACCTTCGGGGTGGGGCTCGATCTGGACGCTGATCTCGTAAGGCAAGCTCCAGCCGGCTCCGAGCAGGCCGTCACGACGTTCGTCGCGGCTGTTGTAGAAGCGTTGCCATTCGATGGGCATCAGCCCGGGCAGGGTGAAATCCAGATCGTCGTCGGCTCCGAGCACCTTGGCCCCGGTGGCTGCATGCACCGGGTGGGTCGAGGCGACGACGGCCTGGGTCAAAGCATTGGTGGCCTGGCTGACGACAAAGGAATTGACCCCCGCCATCAGCATGCACGGCAGGTTGCTGAGGAACTTGCCCTTGCCGCCCTTGAGCATCATCAGCACGGTCACCGCCAGGCCCACCCCCGGGGTCTTGCCGCTACGGATCTCGCGCACCACCACCGAGCCACCGCCGATGGTCACGTTCGGTGAGATAGGCCCGGCCGACACTACCTTGGCATCGCAGGTGCTGCGGTCGCCGCTGCGTACTGCCGGCTGGCCGTCGATGCTGACCTTTTCCGAGCCTTCAGCCAGATACTGCACCGGCATCGGCGGGTGCTTGGTGCAGGTCACCAGGTCCAGTTCCTTGGTCTGGGAGCCTGGCGCCGGGGAGGCCACGGTGGGCCGCCACATCTGCGAGAAAAACTCCTTGGCCATGTCGAGGAAACCGGGCCCTTCCTCGGGCGTTGCCGACGGGGTGTCGGTGGCTTCGCCTTCTTCGGCGCCGTCGCCGCTGATCTGTGTCGGCGGTGCGATGCCGGCCGCGCGGGCCGCCGGCTTGTTGTTGGTCAGGACCTTTTTCGAGCCGCTGGCGATGGTGGCCTGGATCGAGGGCGGGAACAGGGCGTTGGCGATGCCCTCGCATAAATTGCTCAGGCCTTTGTCGGCTCCGGTCTTGCTCATGACCACGCCGACGACGACGCCCACCACCAGCCCCAGCACACAGGCGCCGAGGCCGCCGGTGGCCACGGTGATGCCTGCCGCCGCGGCTACTGCCATGGTCGCCAGGGCGCCGATGGCAACGTTGGCCGCCACCTCCAGCACGCCGCCGAGAATGTCGGCCATCATCGAGGTGTGTTCCAGCCCGTCACCCAGGCGGGCGGCCCACAGTGCGTCAGACATGGCCCTGCCTCAGCCCAGCACCAGGGTGTTCTTGATCTGCGCCCAATGGGCGGCTTCCGCGTCGCCGAGCTTCTGTGCCTTGACGTAGCTCATGGCGAGCATCTGTCGGGTACCGGGCAGCACCAGGGCCAGCTGGAACTGGAACACCTGTTCTTTGCCCTTGTTGAACTGGCTGCGCAGCTCCAGGCCCTGGATGTCCTGGGCCGGGCCCAGCTGCACCGGTTGCGGAGCCTGGCAGCGCAGGTCCTGGACTTGCTGCTCCAGCCGCTGCAGCTGGCTGGCCAGGTTGCTCTCCAGGGTTTCGCCGTCCCCCAGCAGGCTGCGGCTGACGATCAGCGAAGTGCCCAGGGCCGGGAACTTGAGGATGTTGATCGAGGCGTCCTGCAGTTCGCCGGCAGGCAGCTGGAACTGCAATTCATTGAGGCGATAGGTCATGGCATGGGCATCCGTTCATTAGCCTTTGGGGGCGGAAAAGGGGGCTTTGGCCTTGGCGCTGATGGCGCCCTGCACACCCTGGCCCTCGGTGGTGGTGCCCGGGCCGCCGCCGTTGTTCAGGTGCAGCACGCCACCGGTATTGATCTCGGCATCGGCCGAGGCATGCACGCTGATGTTGACCCCGCACAGGTTGATCTGGCCGCTGGCGTTGAGCTCCAGGATGCTGGCCCCGCATACCAGGCGCAGGCGCTCGCCGACCTCGATCACATAGCTCTGGCCGACGCTGTCGAGCTTCTTCTCGCCGACCGTCAGCTCATCCACGTGCTGGACGATGCGCGTGCGCTTGTTGCCGATGGTCACGTACTCGTCGTGGCCGATGCTCTTGTTGCGGTTGTTGCCCACCGAATGGCTTTCGTTGACCTCGACCACGATGTCCTGGTTGCGCTCGGCGTGGATGTACAGCTGCTCCGCGCCCTTTTTGTCTTCCATGCGGATTTCATTGAAGTTGGCCGGGCTGCCGCCCTTGCTCGAACGGCTCTTCATGCCGCTCTGGGTGGCGTTGGCGGGCAGGTCGTAGGGCACGGTCTGTTCGGCGTTGTAGACCCGGCCGGTGATGATCGGGCGATCGGGATCGCCTTCCAGGAAGCTGACGATGACTTCCTGGCCGATGCGCGGGATCTGCATCGAGCCCCAGTTCTTCCCGGCCCAGGCCTGGGACACGCGAATCCAGCATGAGCTGTTTTCGTTGGACTGGTCGTGGCGGTCCCAGTGGAAGTGCACCTTGACCCGGCCGTACTGGTCGGTCCAGATCTCTTCCCCGGCCGGGCCCACCACTCGCGCGGTCTGCGGGCCCTGGACCATGGGCTTGTGGGTGGTGGCCAGGGGGCGGAAGCTCTGCTGGGCGTCGATGCAGGTCAGGTGGCTCTCGAACTGCGCCGAGCCGCCGCCAGCGCCGCTCTCCAGGCTTTCCTGGACCAGGTAGTAGCGGATGCTGACGATCAGGTATTCGCGGTTCTGGTCCTGGCGGCTGAAGCCGGTGAGGCTGAACAGGTTGCCCACCCCCAACCCCCGGGCGTTGCCGCTGAGCTCGATGCGCTCATGCAGGCTTTGCAGGGCCTCGATACGGGTCTGGGCATAGTGCTCGCCGTCGCTGCTCTGCACGTAGGTGCCGGGGTAGTCGTAGAGCGGGTAGTCGCCGGCGCTGTGGGGCCGCGGCATGGCCGAGCGCACGTCGATCCGGGCGCTGGGGCGCTGGAAATCATAGTCGTTGAGCTCCAGCGAGCCGGGCTGCACCTCCTGGGCCAGGTGCCAGTCGAACATGTGGTCGCGCTCGCGCTGCTGCTCGTCTCGCGGGTAGTAGGGCACCGAGGCGTAGCCGGGCACGCTGCTGTGAGCGCCATAGGCGTCGGCCAGCACCACCACGTGGCGGTCCTTCTCGTGGCGGAAGAAGTAGTAGATACCTTCCTGTTCCATCAGCCGGCTGACGAAATCGAAGCTGGTCTCGCGGTACTGCACGCAGTACTCCCACTCCCGGTAGGGGCGGCTCAGGGCGTCTTCGAAATCGGAAAAGCCCAGGTCGCGGAACACCTGCTTGATGATCTGCGGGATGCTCAGGTTCTGGAAAATCCGGCAGTCGGAGGTGCGGCTCAGCAGCCACAGCCAGGGGCGCAGCGTCACCTCGTAGCTGGCGAACTGGCCGGTGTCGATGTTCTGGCTGCAGCGCGCGACGATGCCGTGGAAGTACCGCTGGCCGCCGCCGTCCAGCTGTACGCTGAGGCCCATGGGCTTGCCCAGCAACTGGTTGAGGTCGATGTTGGCGTCACTGGAGGCCAGTTGCAGCTGGTAGTCGAACAGCCGCCCCAGCTCCTCGCCGCCGCCCAGGCTCTTGAGCAGCAGGACGTCCGGGCCCAGGGGGCAGTTGACCTGTGCCAGTCGTGTGGATTGCTGAAATAACATCGTCAGTCTCGTTGAATGCGTGGTGTGCCAGGTCAGCCCCCTGCAGGAGCGAGCGTGCTCGCGAAGGCGCCAGGTCCATCACCGTGGCGGTCGCTTCGCTGGCAAGCCGGCTCCTGCGCAGGGCGTGGGGTCAGGCCGGCTCGCTGAAGTCGTAGTGCAGTTCGTTGTCGCGCTGGCTGATGCGCACCCCGGCCAGGGCGCGGCCTTCGAGCATGCGGTTGAGGAACTCGCGGCTCATGTCCGGCAGCAGGCTGTTGGTCAGGATGGCGTCGATCATCCGCCCGCCGCTTTCGGTCTCGGTGCAGCGCGAGACGATCAGGTCGATGACCTCGTCGTCGAAATCGAAATCCACCTTGTGGGTGCTTTCCACGCGCTTCTTGATCCGCCCCAGTTGCAGGCGGGTGATGGCCTTGAGCATCTCGTCGCTCAGCGGGTAGTAGGGAATGGTCACCAGGCGCCCCAGCAGTGCCGGCGGGAAGATCTCCAGCAGTGGCTGGCGCAGGGCCTTGGCGATTTCCTCCGGCTCGGGCACCGCCTGCGGGTTCTTGCAGACGTTGGCGATCAGCTCGGTGCCGGCGTTGGTGGTGAGCAGGATCAGGGTGTTCTTGAAGTCGATCATGCGGCCTTCGCCGTCTTCCATGACGCCCTTGTCGAATACCTGGAAGAAGATCTCGTGCACGTCCGGGTGGGCCTTTTCCACTTCGTCCAGCAGCACCACGCTGTAGGGCTTGCGCCGTACCGCTTCGGTGAGCACGCCACCTTCGCCGTAGCCGACATAGCCCGGCGGGGCGCCCTTGAGGGTGGACACGGTGTGGGCTTCCTGGAACTCGCTCATGTTGATGGTGATGACGTTCTGCTCTCCGCCATACATGGCTTCGGCCAGGGCCAGGGCGGTTTCGGTCTTGCCCACCCCGGAAGTGCCGGCCAGCATGAACACGCCGATCGGCTTGTTGGGGTTGTCGAGGCCGGCGCGGGAGGTCTGGATGCGCTTGGCGATCATCTGCAGGGCGTGGTCCTGGCCGATGATGCGTTTCTTCAGGTGCTGGTCCAGGTTGAGCACGGTTTCCAGCTCGTTGCGGGCCATGCGCCCCACTGGAATGCCGGTCCAGTCGGCGACCACCGAGGCCACGGCCTGGTAGTCCACGGTCGGCAGGATCAGCGGGGTCTCGCCTTGCAGGGTGCTGAGGCGCTGTTGCAGGTCCACCAGTTTTTCCCGCAGGCCGTGGCTGTCGTCGCCGACGTCGCTGTCCACCAGGCCGACGTTTTCCCGCAATTGGGCGCGGGTTGCCAGCAGTTCGTCCACCAGGGTCTTCTCTTGTGCCCAGCGGCTTTCCAGCTCGGCCAGGCGCTCGCGCTCGGCAGTCAGGAGGTTCTCGCTGTTGACCTGGCGGTTGCCAATGGCAACGCCGATCGCCTGTTCCCGGGCGATGATCTGCAGCTCGGTTTCCAGGGCCTCGATGCGCCGGCGGCTATCGTCCACCTCGGCCGGCACGGCGTGCAGGCTGATGGCGACGCGGGCGCAAGCGGTATCCAGCAGGCTGACGGATTTGTCCGGCAACTGGCGCGCGGGAATGTAGCGATGGGACAGTTTGACCGAGGCCTCCAGGGCTTCGTCGAGGATCTGCACCTGATGGTGCTGTTCCATGGTCGAGGCCACGCCGCGCATCATCAGCAGCGCCTTGTCTTCCGAAGGTTCGGCCACTTGCACCACCTGGAAGCGCCGGGTCAGGGCCGGGTCTTTCTCGATGTGCTTCTTGTACTCGGCCCAGGTGGTGGCGGCCACGGTGCGCAGGGTGCCACGGGCCAGGGCCGGCTTGAGCAGGTTGGCCGCGTCGCCGGTGCCGGCGGCGCCACCGGCGCCCACCAGGGTGTGGGCTTCGTCGATGAACAGGATGATCGGCTTGGGCGAGGCCTGGACGTCCTCGATGACCTGGCGCAAGCGCTGTTCGAACTCGCCCTTCATGCTGGCGCCGGCCTGCAGCAGGCCGACGTCGAGGCTGCGCAGTTCAACGTCCTTGAGCGCCGGCGGCACGTCGCCGGCGACGATGCGCAGGGCGAAACCTTCCACCACCGCGGTCTTGCCCACCCCGGCTTCACCGGTGAGGATCGGGTTGTTCTGCCGGCGGCGCATGAGGATGTCCACCAGTTGGCGGATCTCTTCGTCGCGGCCGACGATGGGGTCGAGCTTGCCGCTGCGGGCCTGTTCGGTGAGGTCGACGGTGAAGCGCTTGAGGGCTTCCTGCTTGCCCAGGGCGCTGGGGGCCATGGCGCCGCTGGCTTCGCCGGGCACCGCACCGGCACTGAAGCCGTCGCTGGCGCTCAGGGCGTTTTCCGGCGAGTCGCCGATGTATTCGTCAAAGCGCTCGCACAGGGTCTCGACCTTGATCTTGTCGAACTCGCGGGACAGCCCCAGCAACGCATGGCGCAGGCTCGGGGTCTTGAGGATGCCGATCACCAGGTAGCCGGTGCGCACCTGGCTTTCGCCGAACATCAGGCTGCCGTAGACCCAACCGCGCTCCACCGCCTCCTCGACGTGGGACGACAGGTCGGTGATCGAGGTCGAGCCCCGGGGCAGGCGGTCCAGGGCCTCGGTCAGGTCCTTGGCCAGGCGCGCCGGCTCCAGGTTGAACTGGCGGATGATGCGGTGCAGGTCCGAGTCCGTAAGTTGCAGCAACTGGTGAAACCAGTGGGCCAGCTCCACATAGGGGTTGCCCCGCAATTTGCAGAAGACCGTGGCGGCTTCGATGGCTTTGTAGGCAACGCTGTTGAGTTTGCCGAACAGCGCCGCGCGACTGATTTCACCCATGCTCTGTGCTCCTTGGTGTACGTGAGGTAGTGGCCAGGTCGGCGTAGTGCCGGGCCAGTATTAGATCCTTGGCATCGCTGCCGGGTTGGCCGAGCCAGGTGTTGAAACCCAGGCGCTGGCGGCCGTTGAGTTGCAGCTTGGGTACTTCGTCCTTGAGCAGGACCAGGTTCAGGTCCCAGTCCAGCTCGAAGCCCAGGTATTCGGCGGCCCAGGCCACCAGTTCCTGGAATTGCTGGCCGTCGGGCAGCATCCCCAGGTAGTCGTCCAGTTTCATCGGGCCGAGGCGGATGCGGAACTTGTGCTGGCGGTCCCAGACGTGGCTGCCCAGGCAGAAATCCACCCCCAGCTGATGGGATTGCACCCCGACCCGGCTGCGTTCGGGCAACTCCAGCCACTGGCCGACATATTCCTCGATCTGCACCGGCAGGCCGAAATACTCGCTGATGATCGCCCGCAAGCCGTCCGGGTAGCGGGTCTGGGCCGCCAGGTGGCCGCTGTAATGCAGCTTGGCGGTGTCGGCTATCAGACCCTGCTTGAGCAGGCTGGGCATGCCCCGGCCCGACAGCGCCGCCAGCCGCGCCGACCAGTAGTCGTCGTCCGGGCGATCGTGGCTCACCGTCGGTCGGGCTTCGGCCCAGGCCCGATAGAACAGGCTCAGCAGGCGGTGGTGGAACACATCGAGAAAGCGCTTGCTGGTGCTGTCGGCGTTGTTGCGCTGGCGCTCGCGCACGTATTCGGTGATGTGCAGCGGCAGCGGCCCGTTGGGCCCGCCGAGGCCGAAGAAGAACTGCTCCAGGCGGGTCGCGGCGCCGTCGCTGCCGGGGGTGACCGAGGCCAGGGTGGCCGGGGCGAAGCTGCAGTCGGCCTGCTGTCCCAGGCGCAGCGGATCGTCCGCCAGGCGCACGGAGTGACCGAAGCGCGGCAGTTGCGGCGACAGGCATTCGATACGCCGCAGGGCCTGGAAGAAGTCGTACTCCCAGGGCTCGGCGTGCATCGCCGTCAGCGTATTCAAAGAGTCGGACGACGTCCGGGCTTGGCTTTCCATCGCATGATCTCGCCGCGTTCGGTGGTACGGATCACCGTCTCGGTAAAACTGTTGATCGACACATAACGTGCCAGGAAGCGCTCGAATACCGCGCCGAGCAGAAACACCCCGGTGCCGCGGAACGCGTTTTCATCGAACTCCAGGGTGATCTCCAGGCCCCGGCCGAAGACGATCGGCCCGGGCATCGGCAGGCGCCGGGTCACCGCCTTGCTGCTGACTTCCCGCAGGCCCTCGATCTGCAACTGCAGGGCCGCGTCGTTGCTGTCGCCGTACAACCGCAGCAGTTCGCGCAGGGCCGCCGCGCCCTGGCCCTGTTCGCTCAGGGACAGGTAGTTCAGCGACAGCTGGCTGATCAGGCGCCAGGCCTTGCCGTCGTGGGCATGGCTGGGGCGCGGCCGGCTCGGGCCCGCCAGGCAGCGGATGGCCTGTACCGGGGCGCTGTCGGCCAGGGTGAAGTCGGTCTTGCCGTTGCCGGTGTTCATGAACAGTGGCAGGTCGCGGTTGGTGCACAGCGCGCTGACCCCGAGCTGGCGCAGGTCGTGGCGATAGGGCGCCTGCTGGCTGTCCACCAGGCTGACGAAGGATTCGCTGCCGATGTAGGTGGAGCGCGGGCCGTTGCGACGCTGGTCGCTGGACAGCACCCGCGGCTCGCGCCGGACGATGTAGTAGGACTGGTCGCGGCCGTAGCGGGATGGATCGCGCACGGCGTAGAACGGCAGGAACGGCTGTTCCGGGCCGGTGCCGTGGCCGCTGATGGCGGTCAGCGAGTGGACCTCGAAATCCATCGGTCGGGTGCGGTCGGCGATCACATGGTGCTCGTTAACCCGGTCGGACAGGTGGATACGGTCCAGGCGCTTGGGAAACAGGTTGATCGCCGGGGTGCAGAAGGGCACGAACTGAGCGGTGCCGACGCTGCCTTCCAGGCTCTGGTCGAAGCGCTCGAAGAGCACGATCAGCTCCAGCTCCTGGCCGGCGCAGCGCTGGACCGCGCGCCCCAGCTGGGCGAATTCGACGAACAGGAAGCGGTTGGGCAGGGCGAAGTATTCCTGCAGCAGGCGGTAGCCCTGGAAGGCCTGGGGCACCACCGGCAGCGCCGCGTCGCGGTCGTCGAAACCGCGCGAGCGCAGGGCGTCCGGGGGCAGGCGCTCGACCCAGTCGCCGCCCGGGGCCCGGGCGAACACCGCGCAGACGTTGCCCAGCAGTTGTTCGTAGAGGCGGAACGGCTGTTCGTCATTGCCGTTCAGGTACAGCGGCAACTCGTCCAGGGCCAGGCTGTTGAACGGCAGTTCGGCGCCGGTGCGCAGGGTCAGGCGCAGCCCGGCCTTGGCCCTGGGCTCGCTGGCGGCCAGGCGCCCGAGCACTGCCGACGGGTTGCCGAAGTATTCGGCCTGGGCCACTTGCAGTGGCCACAGGGTCACCGAGTGCGCGGTGCGGTATTCGCAGCAGGTCTGGGTATCGCGGCCCAGGGCGGCGCGCAGGCTGGTGTCGCGCTCCAGGGTGAAGCCGCTGCTCAGGGAACCTTCGTCGGGATCGGCCTGCAACTGCACCACCGTCATCGACGGGGTCGGTGCCAGGTAGTGCGGGTAGGCGATCTCCAGCAGGTTGTGGGTGAAGGTCGGGTACTCGGCGTCGAGCTTGAGCTGCACGCGGGCAGTCAGGTAGGCGAAGCCCTCCAGCAGGCGCTCGACATAGGGGTCGGCGCAGTCCATGCCCGACAGGGTCAGGCGGCTGGCGATCTTCGGGAATTCCTTGGCGAACTCCGCGGCGCTTTCGCGCACGTGGTGCAGTTCCTGGTTGTACAGCTCCAGCAGGCGCGGGTTCATGAGCGCCTCCGGGAGTCGGCGTGCACCACTCGTACGTGGCCCGATTCCAGGTCCATGTCGGTTTGCAGCAGCAGGCGCAGGGGCATCGGCTGGGCCCACAGGTCGCCTTCGATCTCGAAGCTCAGGGCGTTGTGGTTCATTTCCCCGGGCGCGGTGCGTGCGCGTACCCGCAGGGTGCTGCGCAGGATGCGCGGCTCAAAGGTGGCGATGGCCTGGTGGATCAGTGCCTCCAGGGCCGGGATATCGATGCTCGAAGCGCTGTACCCGGCCAGGGCCGGCAGGCCGTAGTTGACCACCGAAGTACCGGCGGGGGTGTGCAGGGTGGCGTCGGCTTCCAGCAGGGAAGTGGTGTTGAGCAGCCATGCCAGGTCGCGCAGTACCGAGGCCTTGAGCTGGCTCAGGGACAGCACGCGTTTGTCCGGGCTTTCTTTCAGGTTGCCGGGTTCATCGTCGGTCAGACGATCCAGCAGGGAGGGTTGCAAGCGATCGCGGGCGGCGATGTCGGTTACCAAGGGGTTCGCTCCAGGATCGGATTGCGCAGGCATGACGTCACGAAAAGGGGCATAACCAAAGACTCACGAGGACGCGGTCCTGGCCAACCGTCCCCGCGTTGCGCCAGGCGCAACGCGAGGGCCGGGCCGGTCGCCGCCACGGGGCGGCGACCGAAGCGGATCAGCGCTTGGTGTTGGAGCGGATGTTCCAGCCGTACTTGATCGGGCCGCCGTCCTTGGTGCCGTCGGCTTTCTGCGGCTGGTACTCGACCATCACCTGAGCGAAGTTCAGGGTGATGTTTTCGGTCAGGCGGTCATCGCTGCCCGAACCGCCGGTGCTCAGCGAAGTGATCAGCACTTCTTCCAGGTCGATGATCATGTACTCGACCTGGCTTTCGCCGCCGGCCTTGCGCACGGTCAGGCGCACCTTGTCGATGTGCTTGCCGCTGGAGCAATGCATCATCAGGTTCGGCGATGCCTTGTCCACGTACTTGGTCAGCGACAGGTCCTGGATGTTCACCTTGCCCGCGCCGCCGCCACCGCCAACGTGCATGTTGCCGGACTGGGACATGCCCCAGCTCCAGTTCAACACGTCGATTTCGTCCTTGTGGGCTTTGTCCATGGACTCGCCCTTGATGTCACCGATCTTGATGAAAATATCAACAGCCATGTTTTCTCCCTGTGTGGCACTTGCCACGATGTTGATTCAGCTTCTGTCGCCGCTGCGCGAGGCCCTGTGGACCTCGCGCGGCCTGTGGCTGCGGCCGCAGGTTTGAGTCGGTTATGGGTTAGGCGCCCTTGGCGGACGGCAGTTTGGATACCAGGCGCAACGACACGGTCAGCCCTTCGAGCTGGTAGTGCGGGCGCAGGAAGAACTTCGAGTTGTAGTAGCCGGGGTTGCCTTCGACTTCCTCGACCACCACCTCTGCCGCGGCCAGTGGGTGCTGGGCCTTGGTGGTTTCGGTGGAGTGCGCCGGGTCACCGTCGACGTAGTTGAGGATCCAGTCCTGCAGCCAGCGCTGCATCTCGTCCTTCTCTTTGAAGGAGCCGATCTTGTCGCGCACGATGCACTTCAAGTAGTGAGCGAAGCGGCAAGTGGCGAACAGGTACGGCAGGCGCGCGGCCAGGTTGGCGTTGGCGGTGGCGTCCGGGTCGTCGTATTCGGCCGGCTTCTGCAGCGACTGGGCGCCGATGAAGGCGGCGAAGTCGGTGTTCTTCTTGTGCAGCAGTGGCATGAAGCCGTTCTTCGCCAGTTCCGCTTCACGACGGTCGGAGATGGCGATCTCGGTCGGGCACTTCATGTCCACGCCACCATCGTCGGTGGGGAAGGTGTGGGCCGGGAGGTTTTCCACCTCGCCACCGGACTCCACGCCGCGGATCCGCGAGCACCAGCCGAAATGCTTGAACGAACGGTTGATGTTCACGGCCATGGCGTAGGCGGCGTTGGCCCAGGTGTACTTGGAGCTGTCGGCGCCGTCGGTGTTTTCCTCGAAGGCGAAGGCTTCCACCGGGTCGGTCTTGGCGCCGTATGGCAGGCGCGCCAGGAAGCGCGGCATGGTCAGGCCGATGTAGCGCGAGTCTTCCGATTCACGCAGCGAGCGCCAGCCGGCGTATTCCGGGGTGGTGAAGATCTTGGTCAGGTCGCGCGGGTTCGACAGTTCCTGCCACGAGCCCATGCCCATCACGGTCGGCGAAGCCGCGGCGATGAACGGCGAGTGCATGGCGGCGCAAACCTTGGACAGCTCGCCCAGCAGCTCGACATCCGGTGGCGACTGGTCGAAGTAGTAGTCGCCCACCAGGCAGCCGTAAGGCTCGCCGCCGAACTGGCCGTATTCCTCTTCGTACATCTTCTTGAAGAGCGGGCTCTGGTCCCAGGCCGTGCCCTTGAATTTCTTCAGGGTCTTGTGCAGCTCCGGCTTGGAGATGTTGAGCACGCGGATCTTGAGCTGCTCGTCGGTCTCGGTGTTGTTCACTAGGTAGTGCAGGCCGCGCCAGGCGCTTTCCAGCTTCTGGAATTCCGGGTGATGGATCACCTGGTTGACCTGGGCGGTGAGCTTGGCGTCGATGGCGGCGATGATCGACTCGATCGACTTGATGGCGTCGTTGGACACCAGGTCGGTCTGCGCCAGGGCCTGTTCGGCCAGGGTCCGCACCGCGGTTTCCACGGCTTCGCGAGCACGTTCGGTCTTGGGCTTGAATTCCTGCAGCAGCAGCGATGCGAATTCGCTGGCCTGCTCGGTGGCGCCGGGTTGCGCCTGATTGTCACGCATCAATTCGGTCATGATCGTTGGTCCTGATTTACGCGTTCGGCTCGGAGTCAGCAGGCTTTGGCGCACTGGCCAGGGCCTGGAGCAACGCCGGATCCTTGATGGCTTTCATGATGATTTCTTCGGCGCCGGTCTTGCCGTCCATGTAGGTCAGCAGGTTGGCCAGCTGGGTGCGGGCTTCCAGCAACTGGTTCAACGAATCGACCTTGCGCGCCACGGCCGCCGGGCTGAAGTCGTCCATGCTCTCGAAGGTGATGTCCAGGCTCAGGTTGCCTTCGCCGGTCAGTTCGTTGGGCACGTGGAAGGCCACCCGAGGCTGCATGGCCTTGAGGCGCGAGTCGAAGTTATCGACGTCGATTTCCAGGAACTTGCGATCGGCCACGGCCGCCAGGGGCTCCACGGGCTTGCCGGCGAGGTCGGCCATCACGCCCATGACGAAGGGCAGCTGGACCTTTTTCTCGGCGCCGTAGAGTTCGACGTCGTACTCGATCTGCACCCGGGGCGCGCGGTTGCGCGCGATGAACTTTTGAGAACTTTGCTTCGCCACGTTGTGCTCCTGGTCGCTGCTGCGACGGTGTTGGCGTCGGTCGGTGGTTGCCGCTGACGATACTGCTCGGCTGTTCCGGGGTTAGTCGGATTCAGGGCCGCGCAGGTTTTCAAATTGGGACATGCCGTCGGGAATCAGATTGCGCACGATGGCCGCGAAGTCGGCGTTGACCAGGTTCTTGGCCCGGTTGAGCAGCACCGGCAACGGGCTCGAAGGCTCGTGGCGGCTGTAGTAGGCCAGCAGCCGGTCAAGGCTGCGCAGCACGTCTTCGCGGCTGCTGATCTCGCCGGAAATCCGTACCGGGGCTGGCGCTGCGGGCGCACCTGGCTCTTCGGTGGACGGCCCATCGGCGTGTTCCTCGACCGCGTTCTGCGCGCCTTGCGGGGCGTGCTGGCCCAGCACCTGCAGCGCCAGGCGCAGGGGTTGCTTGATGGCCGTGAGGTCTACACCGCTGGCCGAGCCTACTTGTTCGCTGACCTGTTTCTCGATGCTTTCGGCCGCCGAGCGGGCTGCGCTCAAGGCGCTGCGAATGGCATCCAGGTGCTCGGGGTCGCTGTCTTGCAGGGCGCCGGCCAGGTGGTCGGAGCCCAGGCTCTCGCCGGAAAAGTGCTGCAGGCCGGCGGCGTTCAGCGCGGCTCGCAGGCTCACCGGGCCGAAGGTCCGGGAACGGGTCAGGATGGCTTCGCGGAGCAGGCCGATGGTGGTGTCGGACGCCAGGCCGGCCAGGGCGTTGATACGCACCGTGGGGTCGTTGTCGTCGTCGGCGTCCAGGCGCGGATGCAGGTCCGCCCAGTAATCGCGGAGCAGGCCGTCGATCAGTTCGAGGCTGGTGGCCAGGCCCGGCAGGCCTTCGAGGGCCAGGGTGCTCTGCAGGAGGAAGTGGGTGATGCGCAGGTCTTTGCTGCGCGCCAGCAGGTCCAGGCTCTGTTGCTGGATGCTGCGCCAGTCCGGCGGCTCGGCCGGCAGGATCGAGTCGCCCATGCTGCGCTCGGGCTGGCCCTGTGCGGCCCGCTCCAAGTGCAAGAAATCCGCGTCATATTCCAGGTCTTCGCCACAAGGCGAAGTTGCTGAAACCGCGGCGAGCAACATCGGTACATCCACCTGGTTTGATCTCCCTATCAGCCTGCAGGACAGTCAGGCAATTAATGCACTAGTTTGTTTGTGAACTCGCGCACATTTCTTGGTTTATATGGACTCGTTGATACTAGTGAGCCATCATCCGTGTTCAAGAAGTTGTGCATTTTTGGTGTAGTAGTTGTGCCTTGTCAAGGTAAGCTATTCGCCCCGCATGACAGTGTTATGTCGCCTTATTAGTTCCTTGACCGGCGAGTCAGATCGGGGCGGTACGAAAGGCTTTTGTCATGCGTGTAGTTTAAGTTGAGCGATCATGCTGTGAACGGCGCTGTTTAAAGGATTTTTTGCGGACTTTTCATTTTTTCACGGAACTTTTTTCCCTTCGCCGGTTCGCACGCGGAAGTACAGCAAGGAGGCGCGATGTCGCTGTGTTTGACTATCACTAGTTATCACAAGATTACCCCTGGTCAATGCCCTGAAAAACTAATGGACCAGGGAATGATGGCAATTGGCCGCAGTTCCGATAATGACTGGGTACTTCCTGATCCCGAACGCTTAGTTTCCGCGCGGCACTGTGTCATCCAATACAAGGATGGCCGTTATTATTTGACCGATAACAGTACTAATGGTGTGGAGTTAGTCCGTGCCGGTATTCGTATGCGCCGGGGTAGCAGCGAGCCACTGGAAGATGGCGAGGTTATTCGCATTGGCGATTATGAAATCAGTGCGCGCATCGATTTCAGTCTGAACCGCCCGGGGGCTGAACCCTTTTCCGGGGACAGCTCCAATAGTTTCGAGGCGCTGATGGGGCGTCAGGCGGCGTCGCCGACCCCTATCGAACCGATTTCCATGGCCCCGGTGGCGCACTTCCAGGGTGCCTCGGCCCAGGACACCTTTCCCGATCTGTTCGACTTTCTCGCCCCCAGCGCGACCCCGCCGGCCACCCAGCCGGACCACGTGCCGGCCGAGCAGCACGATTTTCGCCCGCCGACCCCCACCGCGGTGCCCCAGCCCGTGGCACCACCAGAGCCATCGGCGCCCCAGGGCGGGGCGATGATTCCGGAGGACTGGGACCTGTTCGGCTCGACGCCCGCAAGCCCTGCGCCAGTGCCCAGTGCGCCGCCCGTGGTTGCCCCGCCGGTGGTTGCCGCCGCGCCGATTGCCCACCAGGCCTCGTTCGCGCCAGAACCCGCGCAGCCGCAGCCGCAGCCGATCGCCCAGGCGCCCGTGGCACCGGTGGTTTCCGAAGTGGAGCTGGCTCCTGTTGTCACGCCCGCGCCGGCCCCGGTCGCCCCCCAGGGGGATCTGCTCCAGGCCTTCCTGCGCGGGGCCGGGCTCGATCAACTGCGTATCGAGCCGCAGCAGGCCCAGGCCCAGATGGAAAGCCTGGGTCGCAGCTACCGGTTGATGGTCGAGGGCCTGATCGATGTGTTGCGTGCCCGCAGCAGCCTCAAGGGCGAGTTCCGCATGCAGCAGACGATGATCCGCCCGGTGGAAAACAACCCGCTGAAGTTCGCCCCCAATGTGGACGAGGCCATGCTCCTGCTGCTGCGCCACAGCAACCAGGCATTCATGGCTCCGGATCAGGCCGTGCAGGACAGTTTCGATGACCTGCGGGCGCACCAGCTGGCGGTCATGGCCGGTGTGGAAGCGGCCATCAAGCACCTGCTGGGGCGCTTCGAGCCCACTGAACTGGAAGCCCGCATGGCTCGCCCCGGCGGCCTGGGCAACCTGTTCAGCGGCTCGCGCCAGGCGCAGAACTGGCAGCAGTTCACTGCACTCTACAAACAGATTTCCCAAGAGGCCCAGGACGATTTCCAGGACCTCTTCGGTCGTGAGTTCAGCCGCGCCTATGAAGAACACACCCACCGGCTGCGCCGTTCCTGAGCGCGCCTGGAACACCCGAAAAACACGGATACACGGACAGCTGATACGTCATTGAGGACGCAGGATGATTCAACGATTGCTGACATTGGTTGCCATGCTGGTACTGGCGGCCTGTGCCAAGGACACACCACCTCCCGGCGAACCGGCCAAGGAAGCGCCCGGCGCCACGACTGTGGAGCTGCATTTCCAGGCGGTCAGCGGGCTCAACCCCGGGCCTGATGGCCAGAGCACGCCGGTGCGGGTACGGATCTTCGAGCTGAAGAATCCGGCCACCTTCATGCGCGCCGACTACTTCGCCCTGGCGGAGCGGGCGCCGGCTACCCTCGGCCCGGACCTGATCGACCAGGATGAAGTGCTGGTCAAGCCCGGCGACCAGTTCACCCTCAAGCGCACCCTGGACCCGGCCACCCGTCAGGTCGGCCTGCTGGTGGGCTATCGCGAAGTGGACCAGGCCCTGTGGCGGGTCGGGGTCAACACCGCGCAGCGCCTGAGCAACCAATATCAGATCGTCCTCGACGTCCGCGCGGTCAGCGCCGAGCTCGTGGCATCCCCATCCAGCCCTGCCCAATAGGCAATCGGAGCAACCATGTCCTGGAACAATCGCGTGGTCTGGTCGGAAGGCATGTTCATTGGAACCCAGCACTTCCAGCAGCATGACCGTTACCTGGAAAACCTCATCGACGCCCGCAGCCGCCCGCTGTCGACGGGAGCCTGGGGGTTCTCCGAGCTGCGTATCGATCAGGGCCTGCTGGCCCAGGGCAAGCTGGCCATCGTCAGCGCCCGTGGCCTGCTGCCCGACGGCACGCCGTTCAACATTCCCCATGACGACCTGGCGCCCAGCCCGCTGTGCATCGACGACAACCTGCGTGACGGCCTGGTGTACCTGGCGCTGCCCCTCAAGCGCGCCGGCGCCCGGGACACCGTGGACGAGGGCGAAGAGCTGGGCGGTGCCCGCTACCTGAGCCAGGTGCGCGAGGTGCGTGACGACAACGCACCGTTCGAGAACCGCGCGCCGGTGGCCGTGGGCTCTCGGGCCCTGCGCCTGCTCACCGCCCAGGACGGCCTCAGCGACTACGCCGCCATTGGCGTGGTGCGGGTCAAGGAGAAGCGCGCCGACCGTGCTCTGGTGCTGGACGACAGCTACATTCCGCCGGTGCTGGACGTGGCCGCGTCCAAGCCGTTGAGCGCCTTTCGCAGCGAGCTGCTGGGCCTGCTGCACCAGCGCGGCGAAGCCCTGGCCGGGCGCGTGGTGGCATCGGGCGCGGGGGGCGCTTCGGAAATCGCCGACTTCATGCTCCTGCAACTGGTGAACCGCGCCCAGCCCCTGGTCAACCACCTGAGCCAGATCAGCCCGCTGCACCCCGAGCGCCTGTTCAGCGAGCTGGTGAGCCTGGCCGGCGAGTTCTCGACCTTCACCCACAGCGCCCGGCGCCCTGAGCAATACCCGCAGTACCAGCACGATGAGCTGGCCATGAGTTTCGCCCCGGTGATGCAGGCCCTGCGTGAAGCGCTGTCGATGCTGATCGACAGCAAGGCAACGCCGATCCCCATCGTCGAGAAAGCCTACGGCGTACACGTGGCGATGCTGGCCGACCGCACCCTGCTGGAGAACGCCAGCTTCATCCTGGTGGTGCGTGCCGACGTGCCGGGCGAAACCCTGCGCGGGCGCTTCGCCCAGCAGAGCAAGGTGGGTTCGGTGGAGCACATCCGCGACCTGGTCAACCTGCAGCTGCCGGGTATCGGCCTGCTGCCGCTGCCGGTGGCGCCGCGGCAACTGCCGTACCACGCAGGCTCGACCTACTACGAGCTGGACCGTGGCAGCGAGCACTGGAAACAACTGGTTCACTCCGGCGGCTTCGCGTTCCACGTCGCGGGAGAATTCCCGGGCTTGAACCTGGCCTTCTGGGCCATTCGAGGATAAGTCGCGATGCATCCTTTCGATGATTCGCCAGGGCAGCCGTCCCCGCCCAACGACCGTACCCAATTCATGCCGCGCCCCGGTGGCCGTGCTCCCGAGCCCGGGCGCCCGGCTGCTGCGCCCGCGCCGTCGCTGGCCATGCCGGCGGCGCCGCTGCCGGCCGGCCAGGCCCGTGGCCTGAACCCCCTGGAAAGCGCCGCGGGCCCACTGCTGGCCTTGCTCACAAGGCTGCGCAGCACCCTGGCGCACCCGGCGCCGGCCAGCCTGCGGGCGCAACTGCTGGCCTACCTGCGCCAGTTCGAGGAGCGCGCGGAAGCGGCCGGCGTGCCGCGCAACGACGTGCTGCTGGCGCGCTATGCGCTCTGTACTGCCCTGGATGAAGCCGTGCTGAGCACGCCCTGGGGCAGCACCAGCGACTGGGGCAAGCAGAGCCTGCTGATCACCGTGCACAACGAGGCCTGGGGCGGCGAGAAGGTCTTCCAGCTGCTGGAGCACTGCCTGCAAAGCCCGCGCGAGCGCCTGTACCTGCTGGAGCTGTTGTACCTGTGCATGTGCCTGGGTTTCGAAGGCCGCTACCGGGTGATGATCGATGGTCGCAGCCAGCTCGAGGCCCTGCGCGAGCGCACCGCGGCCACCATCCGCAGCGCCCGTGGCGAGCACGAGCGCGAGCTGTCGCCACACTGGCGCGGGGTCACCGTGGCCCGTGACCGGCTGGCCCAGTTCATGCCGCCCTGGGTCGGCATCGCCATCGGCGTGGCCCTGCTCCTGGCGCTGCTGTTCGGCCTGCGCCTGAAACTGGCGGCGGACGCCGAGCCGGTGTTCAAGAACATCCATGCCCTGGGCGAGATCCCGGTGCAGACCCTGGACCGCCCGGTGATCCAGCCGAAGATTGTCGAGCGTCCGCGCCTGGCGGGCTTCCTCGCCGAGGACATCAAGGCCGGGCGGGTGGCGGTGGAAGATGCCGTCGACCGTTCGGTGGTGACCATCCGTGGCGACGAGCTGTTCGCCTCGGCCAGCGCCAGCATCCTCGACGACTACCAGCCGCTGATGCTGCGCATCGCCGACGCCGTGCGCAAGGTCAAGGGCCAGGTACGGATCACCGGCCACAGCGACAACCGACCGATCGCCACCTTGCGCTTCCCGTCCAACTGGAAGCTGTCCCAGGCGCGCGCCGAATCGGTGTTGCAGATCCTCGCGGCGAAGACCGGGCAGCCGGAGCGCTTCAGCGCCGAAGGCCGCAGCGACACCGAGCCACTGGCAACCAATGCCACCGCCGAAGGGCGGGCACGTAATCGTCGGGTAGAAATCAGCGTATTGGCGGAGGGGGTCGAGTGAAGGCGTTTTTCAGTTTTGTGATTCGCTGGGTGATCCCGCTGCTGGGGCTGATCGCCCTGAGCCTGATCATCTGGTTCATTGGCCCGTTGCTGGAGTTCCTGGTACCGGAAGGCCGGCGTTGGGCGCTGATCATTTTCATCTTCGCGCTATGGATCGGCTACCGGGTGTTTTGCATCATCCAGGCCCGTCGGAATGCGGCCAAGGTCTTGCAGAGCCTGGCCGCCGACACCCCGCCGGACCCGGACAGCGTGGCCACTGCCGAGGAACTGGCCGCCCTGCGCCAGCGCATGGACGAAGCCCTGGCGCTGCTGAAGAAGGCCAAGCTCGGCGGTGACGAGCGACGCAATCTCTACGAGCTGCCGTGGTACGTGATCATCGGTCCGCCGGGTTCCGGCAAGACCACCGCACTGGTCAATTCCGGCCTGCATTTCCCCCTGGCCGCCCAGTTGGGCGCCGGTGCCGTACGCGGCGTGGGCGGCACCCGCAACTGCGACTGGTGGTTCACCGACCAGGCCGTGCTGCTCGATACCGCCGGCCGCTACACCACTCAGGACAGCCATGCCACGGTGGACAAGGCAGCCTGGCTGGGCTTTCTCGACCTGCTGAAAACCCAGCGCTCGCGGCGGCCGATCGATGGCGCCTTCGTTGCCATCAGCCTCTCCGACCTGCTGCTCGGCAGCGAAGCGGAGCGCGCTGCCCACGCCGCAGCGATCCGCCTGCGGATTCAAGAGCTGTACACCCAGTTGGGAGTGCGCTTCCCGATCTACCTGATGCTCACCAAGCTCGATCTGGTGCCGGGTTTCATGGAGTTCTTCGACTCCCTGAGCAAGGAAGAGCGAGCCCAGGTCTGGGGCATGACCTTCGCCCTGGACGACGGCAAGAGCGGTGACAGCCCCCTGGCCCACCTGCCGGCGGAACTGGCGGCCCTGGAGCAGCGGCTCAACGAGCGCCTGGTGGAACGCCTGCAGCAGGAACGCGACCCGGCGCGGCGCGACCTGATCTACGGCTTTCCGCAGCAGTTCGCAGCGCTCAAGGAATCCTTGCAGAGCTTCCTGGAAGGGGTGTTCAAGCCCAATGCCTTCGAAGAGCGGGTACTGCTGCGCGGGGTGTACTTCACCAGCGGCACCCAGGAAGGCAGCCCGATCGACCGCCTGATCGGCGCCATGGCCCAGAGCATGAACCTGGACCGCCAGCACCTGGCGCGGCAGACCGGCACCGGGCGCAGCTACTTCATCGAGAAGCTGTTCAGTGCCGTGGCCTTTGCCGAGCGCGGGCTGGTGGGGGTCAACCCCAAGGTCGAGCGCCGGCGCAAATGGATCGCCCGTGGCGCCCTGGCTGGCACCGTAGCCCTGGTGCTGGTGGTCAGCACCTTGTGGATCATCAGCTACAGGGCCAACCAGGCCTACATTGCCCAGGTCGACCAGCGCGTCGGCCCGGTGCGCCAGGACGTGCAGAACCTCAGCCCGGCCCAGCGCGATGTGCTGGCGGTGCTGCCGCTGCTCAACGCCACCCGCCACCTGGCCGGCGACGCCCCGGGCTGGGCCGAAGGCCTGGGCCTGTACCAGGGCGACATGCTCGAAGCCGAGTCCGCCAGCGTCTATCGCAAGCTGCTGGTGGCGGTGTTCGCCCCACGGTTGATGACCCGCATCGAAGAGCAACTGCACAGCGGCGGCAACTCGGACTTCCTCTACGAGGGGCTCAAGGCCTACCTGATGCTGGCGGACAGCGAGCACTACGACCCGGACTTCATCAAGGCCTGGATCACCCTGGACTGGGATCACACCCTGGCCCGCGACCTGCCGCCCGAGCAACGCCAGGCCCTGACCGGCCACCTGCAGGCGCTGTTCGAGAAGCATCCGCCCAATGCGCGCCTGGACCAGCGCCTGATCGACGACCTGCGCCGCCAGCTGCAACAGCTGCCGGTGGCCCAGCGGGTGTATGACCGGGTCAAGCGCGCCAAGCTGCCGGACGGCGTGCCGGACTTTCGCCTCAGCGAGGCCGGTGGCCGTGACGCCGCGCTGGTGTTCACCCGCAAGAGCGGCAAGCCGTTGAGCGAGCCCCTGAGCGGGCTGTTTACCGCCAAGGGCTACCGCCAGGGCTTCCTCCTGGCCAGCCTCAACCAGGCAGGCACCCTGGCGGAAGAACAGTGGGTGCTGGGTCGCGATCAGGCCGACCAGCAGAACGTCGCCAGCCTTGCCGCCGACGTGCGCCGCCTGTACTTCCAGGATTACCTGCGCCAGTGGGACGCCCTGCTGGCGGACATCGACTTCGTGCCGATCACCAGCGTGGCCCAGGCCGCCGACGTGCTGCGGATTCTTTCCGGGCCCACTTCGCCGCTGAAGAAGCTGCTGGTGGCCGTGGCCAAGGAAACCGACCTGCAACAGGAAGAACGCCTGCTGGCGGCCCAGGGCCAGAAGGTCGAGGGCGGTGTGGACCAGCTCAAGCAACGCCTGGGTAACCTGCTGGGCCAGGAACAGTCGGCCAACCCGGCTGCCGTGGCCAGCAGCGAAGACCCGGTGAGCGCGCACTTCGCCGAACTCAACAGCCTGGTGAGCAAGGGCGAGGGCGAGCCGGCGGCCATCGACGGCCTGCTGGCGGACATGAACGCCCTGTACGTGCAGGTCAGCGCCATGGTCGGAGCCAGCGGCGACGCGCTGCTGGGCGAGGCCAAGAACCAGGCCAGCGCCGCTGCGGCGCGGGTCAGCCTGACCGCCGAGCGTCAGCCTCCGGTGGTCCAGGGGCTGGTCAAGTCGGTGGTGGGCTCCACCACCAACACCATGATGGGCGGGGTGCGCAACCAGCTGAACGCGGCCTGGGTCAGCGAAGTGGTGAACGTCTATCGCCAGTCCCTGAGCGGCCGTTACCCGATGTCGCCGGGCAGCTCCCGGGACGCGACCCTGGAAGATTTCGGCCAGTTCTTCGGCACCGGCGGGGTGATGGACAACTACTTCCGCAAGTACCTGCAGCCCTACGTCAACACCTCGACCACCACCTGGAGCTGGCAGCCAGGCGCGGCGCAGAAGCTGGGGATTTCCCCTGGCGTGCTGCAGACCTTCCAGCGCGCTTCGAACATTCGCGACGCCTTCTTCCGCTCCAGTGGCGGTACCCAGCCGGCCGTGCGTTTCGAACTCAAGCCGGTGGCGATGGACGCCAATATCAGCCAGTTCCTCCTCGACCTGGACGGCCAGCAACTGAGCTACGACCACGGCCCGAGCCGGCCGGTGGCCATGCAATGGCCCAACCCGGGGAGCATCGGCGTGGTGCGCCTGTCGATCATGCCGCCTTCGGCCACCGGGCGTTCCGGGATCACCCTGGATGGCCCCTGGGCCTGGTTCCGCCTGCTGGAGCAGTCGGACCTGACCGCCACCAATTCGCCGGACCGCTTCAACCTGCGGCTACGGGTGGACGGTGCGAGCATTTCCTACGAGCTGCGGGCCAGCAGCGCCTTCAACCCGTTCAAGAGCCGGGTGCTCAGTGGCTTCAGCCTGCCGGAGCGGCTATGACGGCGCCGGGCCTGTACGGCAAGTTGGCCAGCCGTGGCGATTTTGTCAGCCGTGGCCTGCCGCAGAGTTTCATCGGCCCCTGGGACAGTTGGCTGGCGGCGGGGCTGCTGGCCAGCCAGAACGCCCTGGGCGAGCAGTGGCTGAACGCCTACCTGATCAGCCCGTTGTGGCGCTTCGCCCTGGCCCCCGGGGTCTGCGGGCCCCAGGCGGCGGTCGGGGTGGTGATGCCGAGCATCGACCGCGTGGGGCGCTATTTCCCCCTGACCGTGGCTGCGCTGCTGGAGCCCGAGGCCGACCTGGCTTCGTTGGTCGGCGGCCCGGAGCAGTGGTTCGAACAGGTGGAAGAGCTGTTGCTGGCGACCCTGGAAGAGGGCGCCAGTTTCGAAGCCCTGGAAGAGGGCTTGCAGGCCCTGGGCGCGCCAAGCCCGGCCAGCCGGATCGAAGGCAGCCACTACGCCGGCCTGCAGCGGTTTTACGTCAGCGATCCACAGGCCCGGGGCGCGGTACTCGCGGCCCAGGCCTGCGCGGGATCGAGTGCCTGGTGGGGGCGCGGTTCGCAGTACATCAGCCCAATGCTGTTGCGCTGCCAGGGCTTGCCGCCGGCCAGTGAATTTGCGCAATTTTTGCTCGGACAAGAGGGTGCCGTCTAAATGCGTTCAGCGCCGCAACTGTCCTACCAGTCCGCCAGCTACAGCCATGTCGGCATGGTGCGGAAAATCAATGAAGACGCCTGGCTCGAAGCCCCGGAGACCGGCCTGTGGCTGGTGGCCGACGGTATGGGCGGGCACGCCGCCGGGGACTATGTCAGCAGCCTGATCGTCGACAGCCTGCGGGCGGTTCCGGCCGCCGACAGCCTGGACGACTATGTCGCCGCGCTGCGCAACGGCCTGGCCGCGGTCAACGCCGCGGTGCGCGAGGAAACCGCCAACCGTGGGGTGACCATGATGGGCAGCACCGTGGTGTTGCTGGCGGTACGCGGGGCCCGGGCCGTGTGCCTGTGGGCCGGCGACAGCCGCCTGTACCGGTTGCGGGACGAACAGCTGGAAGGCATTTCCCGGGACCACAGCTACGTCCAGGACCTGCAGGACAGCGGCCTGCTCAGCGAGGCCGAGGCGCGGGTGCACCCGCGGGCCAACATCGTGACCCGGGCGATTGGCGTCGAGGCCCAGCTGGAGCTGTCCCAGGTCGACCTGCAGGTGCAGGACGGCGACACCTTCCTGCTGTGCAGCGACGGCCTGAACAAGACCGCCGAGGACTTTGAGCTGCGTGACGTGCTCAGCCACAGCGAGCCCAATGACGTGGTGCGCAGCCTGATCCACCTGGGCCTGACCCGGGGCGCTCCGGACAACATCACCGCCATCGTGATCAAGGCCGCAGGACACTGACCATGGACATTCTGATTCCCGGCTTTGACATCCAGGGCGAAATTGGCGAAGGCGCCATGGCCAGCGTGTACCTGGCGACCCAGCGTTCCCTGGAACGCAAGGTGGCACTCAAGGTGATGGCCGCGGCGCTGGCCGCCGACCCGAGCTTCTGCGAGCGCTTCCTGCGCGAGGGCAAGACCCTGGCGCGGCTGTCGCACCCGCACACCGTGACCATCCACGACATCGGCAATGTCGGCGAGCTGTACTACATGGCCATGGAGTACCTGCCCAACGGCACGCTGAAAGAGCGCATCGCCGCCGGGCTGACCCCGGAGCAGGGCCTGACCTATATCCGCCAGATCGCCTCGGCCCTGGGCTA
This sequence comes from Pseudomonas sp. 8(2025), assembly GCF_052665325.1. Lineage (NCBI taxonomy): Bacteria > Pseudomonadati > Pseudomonadota > Gammaproteobacteria > Pseudomonadales > Pseudomonadaceae > Pseudomonas > Pseudomonas sp. 8(2025). Next base: position 294,869 of record NZ_JBQOIE010000001.1, read on the forward strand.
TGCCCATGCCCAGGGGCTGGTACACCGCGATGTGAAGCCGGCCAACATCCTGTTCCGCGCCGACGGCACCGCGGTGCTCTCGGACTTCGGCATCGCCAAGTCCCTGGACGACCGCACCCAGTTCACCCAGGCCGGTTTTGCCGTGGGCACCCCGAGCTACATGAGCCCCGAACAGGCTCGTGGCCAGGACATCGACGGCCGCGCCGACCTCTATGCCCTGGGGGTGGTGCTGTATGAAATCCTGGTGGGCGAGCTGCCTTATAACGGCACCGACGCGCTGTCCACGGCCCTGGCCCACCTGACCGAGCCGCTGCCGGAGCTGCCGCTGCACCACGGTCGCTACCAGCACATCCTGCGCAAGCTGCTGGCCAAGGACCCGGCCGAGCGCTACCCGGATGCCGCCGCTTTGCTGGCGGCCCTGGACAACCTGCCGGCCGCCACCGCCGAGGTGGAAGCGACGCTGATCCAGCCCTTGCCGCTGCCACCCCAGGCTGCGTCGCAGCCTGTACCTCAGGGCAACGACCTGGCCGGGCTGACCCCGGTGTCCATCGAGATCCCGCAGCAGGCACCCCGACCGGCGCCGCGCCGCGAGCCGCCCGAGGAGCCGCCCGCGCCGCCGCGCACGGCCAATCTGCCTCCAGCCGGCAGCGGGCCTTCCGAACAGCGGCGCGGCCCGGTGCTGGCCCTGGCCGGGGTCGCCGTGGCGGTGGCCCTGGCAGTGGCGGGCGCCGGTTACTGGTGGCTGTCGGGCGACAGCCCGGCGCCAGAACCCAAGACCGCCTCGACAGCCGGCACCACGCCTGCGGTGGTGGCGCCCCCGGCCAGTCAGCCGGTGGCCGCGGATGTCGACGGCGGCCAGCGACCGCTGCTGATGCCGGGCAAGAAAACCCTGTTCCAGCGGGTGCTGAGCAAGCCAGGGGCGAGTTTCTCCAGCGAGCCTGGGGCTGCGCCGGGCCAGGCGGTGCCGGCGTTCTCGGTGCTCTACGTGTATCAGCGCAAGAACCTCGACGGCCGCTCCTGGCTGCGCCTGGGGGCCGCCAGTGATGGTCGCAGCGCCGGCTGGTTGCCGGCCGAACAGGTCAGCGACTGGAAGCAGAGTCTGGTGCTGAAATTCACCGAGCGTTCCGGTCGTGCACCGGTGATGTTCGTGCGTCAGGCCAGCGAGCTGGAGCGTTTGTTGGCGGACCCTGCGGCGGCCAAGAACCTGCTGCTCAAGGCACAGAAGAACCCCCAGGACGAACAGCAGGTGCTGGCCCTGGAACCCAACGCCAGCGCGGTGCCACAGGACCAGTTCTACCTGCTGCCGATCTTCGATTCCAAGGAGAGTTTCGACGAGAACGGCCAGCCGGTGCAGTTGCTCAATGTGGCTTCCATCGACCCGGGCAACAGCCCGCAGAGCATCAGCGACAGTAGCGGCAAGCGCCTGCCGGCCAATGCTCCGCCGGCGGCCGGCGATGCCTTCCGCACTGCGGTGGTGCTGGTGGTGGACACCTCGGTGTCGATGCAGCCCTACATCGACCAGGTGCGCGATGTGGTGCACGAGCTGCAAAGCAAGATCGCCCAGCGCGGCGAGCTGGACAGCGTCAGCTTCGGCCTGGTGGGCTTTCGCAACAACACCAGCAAGACCCCGGGCCTGGAGTACGTGACCAAGACCCTGGTGACCCTGGACCAAGGTCGCGATCCCCAGCGCTTCCAGGAGCTGGTGAGCCAGGTCAAGGCCACCAGTGTCTCCAGCCATTCGTTCAACGAAGACGCCTTTGCCGGCGTGATGCAGGCCGTGGAGGGCATGGACTGGAAAGACTATGGCGGCCGCCTGATCCTGCTGGTCAGCGATGCCGGGGCGCTGCGCAAGAACGACCCTTACAGCCGCACCCAGATGAACGAGGCGGAAGTGCGCCAGGCAGCCCTGGGCAAGCAGATCAAGATCTACGCCCTGCACCTGCGCACCGATGCCGGCAAGAAGAACCACGCCCAGGCGGAAACCCAGTACCGGGTGCTGACCGCCGACGCCAACCCGAAGATCGGCGACCTGTACATTCCGGTGCCCGGTGGCGATGTGGGCAAGTTTGGCGAGCGGGTCGACGAGATCGGCACGGTGTTCGCCGACCTGGTGCATCAGGTGCGCAGCAACCAGAGCCAGGAAGTCCCGGTGCTGGCGGCGGCGCCGAGCATCGCGCAGAAGTCGGCGGCCATCGGCTACGCCATGCACATGGATTTCCTCGGCCGCAAGTCCGCCAGCCAGGCGCCCCAGCTGGTCAGCGCCTGGACCGCCGACCGCGACCTGACCAACCCGGCGCTGCCGGCGTTCCAGGTCTGTGTGATGCTCACCAAGCTGCAACTCAACGACTTGCAGCAGTCGCTGAAACTGATCGTCGACGCGGCGCGCAAGACCCAGACCTCGCCCAAGGATTTCTTCCAGGAAATCGCCAGCGCCAGTGCCTACATGAGCCGCGACCCGTCGGCCCTGCGCAAGGGCGGCAACCTGGCCGACGGCGGCGTGCTGGGGGAATACCTGGAAGGCCTGCCGTACCGCAGCAAGTCGCTGAACATGACCCAGGACCTGTGGCTGTCCCTGAGCGTGGCCGAGCAGGAAGACTTCATCGACGAGCTGGATTCGAAGATCCGCCTCTACGAAACCTTCCATAACGATCTGGCCAACTGGGTGCGCTTCGGTGATGCCGAGCCGGGTGATGCCCTGTACCGCGTTCCGTTGTCGACCCTGCCGTGATGCTCAATCTGGCGCAGGTGCACAAGAGCCGCGGCGAGGGTCGCCAACGCTACAGCCTGGTGATCCCCAGGCTGCAACTGCGTGCCGGTGATCAACTGGCGGTGGTCGGCCCCAGCGGTTGCGGCAAGAGCACGCTGCTGGACCTGCTGGCGCTGGTGCTGGCCCCGGATTCGGCGGCGCGCTTCGAGTTCTCCCCGGCCAGGGATGCCATCGACATTGCCGGGATCTGGCGCGGCGACGGCCACAGCGCGCTGGCACAGTTGCGCAGCCGGCACCTGGGTTATGTACTGCAGACCGGCGGTCTGCTGGGCTTTCTCGACGTGCGCGCGAATATCAGCCTGCCCCGGCAGTTGCTGGGGCTGGCGGACGAGGGCATTCCCCGGCGCCTGGCCGAGCGCCTGGAGATCGCCGATCAGTTGCACAAGAAACCCGCCGCGCTGTCGGTGGGCCAGCGCCAGCGGGTCAGCTGCGCCCGGGCCCTGGCCCACAACCCTCAGGTATTGCTGGCGGACGAGCCGACAGCGGCCCTGGACCCCTTGAACGCTCAGCGGGTGATGCAACTGCTGGTGCAGCAGTCGCGGGACCAGGGGGTGTGCTGTGTGATCGCCACCCACGACGAACCCCTGGCCCGGGCCAACGGCTTGCAGGTACGACGCATCGCTTGCCAGCGCGACGCCGATGGCGGAGTCACTGCCACGCTTGGGGAGGCCTGCTGATGCGCGCCTCCCTGACCGCGGCACTGGCCTGGCAGGACTACCGGGCCGACAGCTGGCTGTCGGCCTGTTCGGTGCTGGCCCTGGTGGCGGTGATCGCCCCCTTGCTGGTGCTGTTCGGGCTCAAGTTCGGGCTGGTGAGCAGCCTCACCGAGCGCCTGGAAAAGGACCCGGCGGTGCGCGAGATCATTCCCCTGGGCGGCGGGCGCTTCAGCGCCGACTTCATCGCCCAGTTGGGGCAGCGTCCGGACGTGGCCTTTGCCTTACCGCGTACCCGGCAGATCGCCGCCACCGCGGACCTGTCCCGGGGCACGGGGGATATCGGCCTGACCGTGGAAATGCTCCCCACCGCGGCCGGCGACCCCTTGCTCGGGCGCTTGCCGGCGCCCCGGGGCATGAGTGGCGTGCTGCTCAGCCGCACCACCGCCGAGAAGCTTGGGGTGCAGCCGGGGGACTGGTTGCAGGCGACCTTTGGCCGGCAGGTGGCGGGGCGCAGCGAGGTACAGCGGACCCGGGTCCAGGTGGAGGGCGTTCTACCGCTGGAGGCCTTTGCCCGGGACGCGCTGTTCGCCCCGCTGGCGCTGCTGGAGGCCGCCGAGGATTACCGCGACGGACGCGCTGTGGCGGCCCTGGGCTGGCTCGGCGATGCCCAGGCAACTGCCGGGCAGCGGGTTTACCCGGCGTTTCGCCTGTATGCCCGCGACCTGGGGGATGTCGAGCCATTGCGTCTGTATTTCGCCGAGCGCGGCCTGCTGGTGTCGACCCAGGCCCAGACCATAGCCCAGGTGCAGTCCTTGAGCCGCAACCTGGCCATCGTCTTCTGGGTGATCGCCGGGCTGGCCCTGGCGGGTGCCTTCGCGGCGATCTTCGCCGGGGCCCTGGCGGCGGTGGAGCGCAAGCGCCGGGAGCTGTCGGTGTTGCGCCTGCTGGGGTTTTCCACCGGTGCGCTGCTGCTGTTCGTGGTGGCCCAGGCGCTGTACAGCGCCGGTTTTGCCGCGCTGTTGAGCGGCGCCCTGTATGGCCTGGCCCAGGCCGGGCTGAATCATTTGTTCATGCAGGCGCCCGGCGAATACGCCAGCCACCTGCTGCCGGCCCATTACGGGCTGGCCCTGTTGGCGACGCTGGGCGTCAGTACCCTGGCCGCCGCGCTGGGCGGCTGGCGGGTGTCGCGCATAGAAGCCTGTGAAGGAATTCGCGATGTATAAGTTGATCAGCACCGTGCTGGCCATGACCCTGGCCGGGGCCGTGTGGGCCGAAGAACCGGCGAACAAGATGGACAACCCCAAGCCGTTGCCGGACGACGTCAGTCTGCCGCTGCCCTGCGACGGCGAGATGGTGTTCCGCTACGTCTACGTGCTGGCCCAGGGCACCCTGGACGACCGTGAGGTGAACCTCGGCTACCCCTTCAGCGAGGGCGAGAGCGGTTACCAGCAGTCGTTCATTTCCGGCTATCGCCGGGACTACATCAACGGCCAGTTCACCCTCAAGGACCTGCCTGGCGCCTGGGGCAAGACCATTGGCCCGGCGCTGCCGAAAAGTGGCGCCGGGGTGCCCCTCAAGCCAATGCTGTATTTCATCGGCAAGTACGAGGTCACTGCCCGCCAGTACGCTCAGGTCATGGCCCAGGCCCAGTCCCTGGCCAGCGGTGATCCGGCCCCGGCCTGTGAGGCGCCGGAGGGCCTGCAGGGGCGCCTGCCCAAGGTCAAGCTGTCGCGCTTCGAGGCCGAGCGCTTTGCCGCGGTGTACAGCGCCTGGCTGATGAAGAACCACCGCGACCTGCTGCCGGTCAGCGGCCGTGGCAGTTCCTCGGAAGACGGTGGCCTGGGCTTTGTGCGCCTGCCCACCGAGGTGGAGTGGGAATACGCCGCCCGCGGTGGCCAGGCGGTCAGCCGCCAGGAGCTGGAAGGCCGCCTGTTCCCGCGGCGCGTGGAGGGCAGCGAAGACGACGGCCCGCTGGCGGACTGGGCGGTGTTCAACCAGGTGGCCGGCGGCACCGGCCAGGCCGCGCGCCTGATGCCCATCGGCACCAAGCTGCCCAACCCCATCGGCATGTTCGACGTGATCGGCAACGCCGCCGAGATGGTCCAGGAGTCCTTCCAGCTGGTGCGCGCCGGGCGCCGCCAGGGCACCTACGGCGGTTTCGTGGTCAAGGGCGGCAACTACCTGGAAGGCGAAGGCACGCTGTTCACCGGGATGCGCCGCGAGTACCCGCTGTTTGGCGCCGACGGCACTGAGCAGAGCAACGAAACCACCGGTTTCCGGGTGGCCATCGGCGCGCTGTCGGCGCCCCGTTCGCGCTACAAGGAGCTGTTCGCCCAGTGGCAGAAGGAAGGCCGCCTGGCGTCCCTGACCGATGCCATCGACGACGCCCAGGACCCCACCAAGCGCCTGGACGCCATCATCGCCGCCAGCGTCGACCCGCGCCTGCAGGCGGAGCTGGGGCTGGTCAACGAAGAGCTCAAGCGCAACGTCTCGCTGATCGCCCAGCAGCGCGAGGAGGCGGCCGGCAACCTGATCCAGTCGTCGGCCCTGGTGGCCGAGACCATCAACAACTACAACATCCGCCTGACCAACCTGAAGAAGAGCCAGCAGCAGGCCATCGATGCCAAGGACGAGCCCAGCGCCAAGCTGTTCGCCGAAGCCATCGACAACGGCCGCAGCGCGCTGGACGGGGCGGTGGCGATCTACATCGACAACCTGGCCACGGGCACCCGTTACACCGACGCGGTGATCCAGGCGCAATTTCAACGAATCAAGGAAGAGCTCAATCGCAAGCCGGTGCTCGGCAAGAGCCTGGTGACGCGCGCTACGTTATTCGTTCGCCATGTCGGGAATTATCGCCAGCAACGGCGAGCCGACCCGGCGACGATTTTGAAGGAACTGCTCGCATCGACCGGTCAGAAGTCATGACCGGCCGCTGTCTGTCGAGCCTGGAGGATCTCGGACGACATTGCGTCGCGCCGAGTTGGTCAAACTTAATCGAGATCACGAACATGCTTTTTTCCCGCAACCCATTTGCTTCAACGTCCAAGCGTCACCTGCTGTTGGTTGCCGCCGGGTTCAGCACCGTATTGACCGGTTGCGCGACCTCTCCGGTGTCCAAGGTCGCCTCGACCACCAAGGTCGAGTACTACCCGAGCTGCTACGAGCCGGTGCAGCACCTGCGCGCCACGGATTCGGACATGACCAAGTCGGTGGTCACCGGTGCTGCCCTGGGCGCTGCCGGCGGCGCTTTGCTCGGTGCCCTGACCGGTGACGGCGACCACCGTGGCCGCAACGCCGCCATCGGTGCCGCAGGCGGTGCCCTGGCCGGTGGCGCAGCCGGTTACTACACCGAGCGCCAGAAGCAGATCGCCGACGACAACCAGCGCATCGCTTCCTACGCTGCCGACGTCAACAAGAGCGCGGCCGACATCGACCGCAGCACGGCCTATGCCCGCGCTTCCCAGACCTGCTACCAGCGCGCCTTCGACAGCCTGATCAGCTCCCGCAAGGCCAACACCATCAATGACGTGGAAGGGCGCAAGCGCCTGGCGGAAATCGTCAGCGGCCTGAAGGAGTCCAACGACCTGATCACCGCGGTGAACGGCCGTGCCAGCGAAGACCTGAGCAAGTACAACCAGGCCTACGAGCAGGATCTGCAGCAAGTGGGCGTGCAGCGTACCGACGTGGTGAAAGTCGCCACCGCCGATACCACCACGGTGACCACCGGTGGCAAGAGAAAACAGCCACAGAAGGTCAAGCAGCCCAAGCTGCCGACCGTGCCTCAGGAAGCGGTGAGCACCGAGAGGTCGATCCAGGATGCCAAGATCAAGCAGGCCGAGAGCAACAAGGTCGCGACCACCGGCCAGACCCAGGTCAACAGCATGTGCAAGAACCCGGACCTGGGTGACTGGGCACCGGTGCCTTGCCCTAACGTCTGAGTTGGCGATTGTCTGACAAGATGTCGCGATAAGCGTTGAACGCCAGCCGATCTCCGAGCAATCGAACAGATCGGCTGGCGCTCTTCGAGTTACAGGTTAAACTGCGCCGGCCATCCAATAATTCCACTGAGGCGCCGTGCATGAAATTCCGTTTTCTTCTCTGGGTGCTTGGCCTGTTGATGGGCAAAGCCAGCCGCAACAATCCTGCTTTCCAGCAACAGTTGGGTGACAAGGAGCTGGTGTTCCAGCTGCAGACGCTCGACGGCAAGGTTGCTCGGCATTTTTTCGTCAAGGACCAGCGCGTCACCAGCCGTTCGGGGTTCTATCCCGAGCCGGCATTCGCCATCGCCTTCAAGGATGCCGCCTACGGCTTCGCCACCCTGCAGGCGAAGAACAAGCAGTTGGCATTCATGACCGGTATTCAGGACAAGTCGATCCAGATCAAGGGCAACCCGGCCCTGGTGATCTGGTTCCAGGGGCTGACCAAGTACCTGAAACCGAAAAAGGCCAAGCCCAAGGCTTGACCGGGAAACTTCGCCGGCAAGCCGCCTCCTGCAGGAGCGGGCGGGCCGGCGAATGGGCTCAGGCCTGGCTGAACTGCGAAGCCAGTTCCCGCAGCAGTACTTCGGCTTCCAGCACCTTGCTCACCACGTCGTCCGCCTTGTCCCGGGTCAGGCCCAGGCGTTCCAGCAGGGCGTCGGGGATATCCTCGTGGGGCCCGGAGCCGATGCCCCGGCTGCGCAGCAGGCGCACGGCCAGGCACACCAGGTTCGGGTACTCGGCATAGGCGCCGTCGTAGCTCGGGTCGTGCTGGAAGCGCAGGGCGGTGCACAGCTCTTCCGGCATGTCCCAGTAGCGCATCAGCCAGGCGCCGATCTGTTCGCGGCTGATACCCAGCAGGTGCTGTTCGACATAGCTGTGGCACAGGTGCGGGTTGACCTCCAAATGCCGGCAGATCAGCGAGAAGTGCGGCGGGAACACGTGGGCCAGCAGCAGGTAGCCGAAGTTGTGCAGCAGGCCGGCCAGGTAGGTCAGGCCGGCTTCCGGGCGCTGGGCACGGGGCATGGCGCGGGTCAGGCCCTCGATCACCGCGGCGGTGTAGATCGACTGCTGCCAGTAAGGCGTGGCGTGCTGCGGCTGGTCCTTGGGCAGGCTCAGGGTCTTGCCCAGGGCCAGGCCCAGCGCCAGGTTGATCACCAGGTCGAAGCCCAGCACGCGGACGATGGCGTCTTCCACCGAGCGGATCTTGCCGGGCGAGGCGTAGTAGGGCGAGGCGGCCCAGCTGACCACCTGGGCGGCCAGGGCCGGGTCGGTTTCCACCACACCGGTGATGTCGTCGATGGTGGCGTTGGGGTCGACCCGCAGCTTGATGATCTTCTGCGCGGTTTCCGCCAGGGGCGGGATCTCGATGGTGGCTTCCAGGCGCTGCTGGATGCGCCGCGCGGTGAAGGCCTGCATCGCCTGGGAGATCTCCTCGCGGTCATCGTCCGGGCGGTCGAGGTTGGGGCGAATGCTGCTCAGGGGCTCGCCGAAGTTGCCGGCGCTGGCTTTGCTGAGCATGCTCTTGAAGGCTTCGCTGGTGATCTCCAGCAGTACCCCGGGCTCGCCGGAGTTGATCAGCAGGCAGGGCTCGCGCAGCAGGCTTTCTTCGTACAGGCACGGTGAACTGGTGAGCGCCGGCAGGCCGGGCAGCAGGCTCAGGCTGTGCTTGCCGAGCATGCGCTCCAGGCGTTCGGTGGAAACGGCGGTCAGGCGGCGGCCGGTGAGTTCGGCCAGGCGGTTGAGGTCCAGTAACTGGCTCTGCGGGAACAGCACCATCAGCGCGCCGACGGCGTCGTCCAGCAGTACCGCCTGGACCTTGCGCGCAGCCGGCAGGCCCGGCTGGTCGATCACTTCGTTGTAGCTGATGGCCAGCTTGCCGAGCAGCAACCGGATAACAGACGGAGCGTGTGGGGTTGCAATGTCGAGGGCAACTTCTGTCATGGTCTGGTATCCGTTTTTCTACAATTTGACGAGTATAACCAGCTTGGTTATGGCGAGGGTTCACTAACTGAGTGTTGGTTCACACTTGGCCGTATTGCTGTCCGTGGCGCAGCCAGCGCTCCAGCAACGGGCTGACATGGTCCGGCCAGCGCTCCAGCAGGGCCTGGGCGGCATCGCGTACCGCCGGCAGCAGGTCGGCGTCGCGCATCAGGTCGGCGACCTTGAATTGCAGGAGGCCGGTCTGCCGGGTGCCGAGCATTTCCCCGGGGCCGCGCAGCTCCAGGTCCTTTTCGGCGATGACGAAACCGTCGTTGGTTTCACGCATGATGCCCAGGCGCTGGCGACCGATCTGTGAAAGCGGTGGGTGGTAGAGCAGCACGCAGTGGCTGGCGGCGCTGCCGCGCCCGACCCGGCCGCGCAGCTGGTGCAACTGGGCCAGGCCCAGGCGTTCGGGGTTTTCGATGATCATCAGGCTGGCATTGGGTACGTCGACCCCGACCTCGATCACCGTGGTGGCCACCAGCAGTTGCAGGTTGCCGGCCTTGAACTCGGCCATCACCGCGGCTTTCTCGGGGGCCTTCATGCGGCCGTGGATCAGCCCTACGCGCAATTCGCCGAGGGCGCTGGAAAGGTCTTCGAAGGTGGTTTCCGCGGCCTGGCAGGTCAGTTCCTCGGACTCTTCGATCAGGGTGCAGACCCAGTAGGCCTGGCGCCCTTCCGCGCAGGCGGCGCGTACCCGCTCGATGACTTCGATGCGCCGGCTGTCGGTCACCAGCACGGTGTTCACCGGGGTGCGACCGGGAGGCAGTTCGTCGAGGATCGAGGTGTCCAGGTCGGCGTAGGCGCTCATGGCCAGCGTTCGCGGGATCGGCGTGGCGGTCATGATCAACTGGTGCGGGCACAGGCGGCCGCCCACGCCTTTCTGGCGCAGGGCCAGGCGCTGCTGCACGCCGAAGCGGTGCTGTTCGTCGATGATCACCAGGGCCAGGTTCTTGAACTGCACTTCGTCCTGGAACAGCGCGTGGGTGCCCACCACCATCGGTGCGCCACCGGCAATCTGTTCCAGGGCTGCGCTGCGGGCCTTGCCCTTGAGCTTGCCTGCCAGCCAGGCGACTTCCAGGCCCAGGGGCTCGAGCCAGCGCTTGAAGGTGATGAAGTGCTGCTCGGCGAGGATTTCCGTCGGCGCCATCAGTGCCACCTGGTAGCCGGCCTCCAGCGCCTGCAGGGCGGCCAGGGCGGCGACCACGGTCTTGCCGGCGCCCACGTCGCCCTGGATCAGTCGCAGCATGGGCTCGGGCTGGCTCAGGTCGTAGGCGATCTCGTTGCCCACGCGCTGTTGCGCGCCGGTGGGAGCGAAGCCCAGGTTCTTCAGGTACTTGACCGGCAGTTTCCTGGCCAATGGCAGCACCGGGGCGCGCTGTGAGCGCAGGCTGTCGCGCAGACGCTGCTGGGACAGCTGGTGGGTCAGCAATTCCTCGAACGCCAGGCGGTGCTGGGCCCAGTGGTGCCCCAGGGCCAGTTCGTCGACATCGGCGTCCGCCGGCGGGTGATGCAGGTAGCGGATCGCATCGTCCAGGGGCGCCAGCTGATAGTCCCGGGCCAGCTCTTCCGGCAGCCAGTCAGGCAGGCTGCGCGGGCCCAGCAGGGCCAGGCTCTGTTGGCACAGCAGGCGCAGGCGCTGCTGGGTCAGGCCTTCGGTCAGGGGGTAGATCGGTGTCAGGGTCTGGTCCACCGGCGGCGGCTCGTCGCCGCTGATGGCACGGTATTCCGGGTGGTAGATCTCCAGGCCCGAGGCGCCGGGCCGGGCTTCGCCATAGCAGCGCACACGGGTGCCGCGCTTCAGGCCGTCCTTCTGCGCATTGCTGAAATGGTAGAAGCGCAGGCTCAGGCCGCCGGTACCGTCCTGCAAGCGCACCAGCAGGCTGCGGCGCTTGCCCATGACCACATCGGCGCCACTGACGGTGCCTTCGATCACAGCATCCTGGCCGGGGCGCAGGGCGCCGATCGGCACCACGCGGGTGCGGTCCTGGTAGCGCAGGGGCAGGTGGAACAGCACGTCCTGAAGGTTTTCCAGGCCGACCTTGGCCAGCTTCTCGGCCATGGCTTCGCCGACGCCCTTGAGTGCCGTGACCGGCACTTTCGACAGCTCAGTCATTGCGAGCGCTTAACTCGCGGCGGGCGGCTTGGCCACCGAGCACAGGCGGATCGAGTCGGCGAGGATCTCGATGGCCTTGGGCCGCGGGAAGCTGGCGCGCCAGGCGATGGCCACGGTGCGGAACGGCACGGGCGGGGTCAGGGGGCGGACTTCGATCACCCCGGGGGCGTAGTGATGGCTGTCCACGGCCGACAGCGGCAGGATCGAGATGCCCAGGCCGGAGGCGACCATGTGGCGGATGGTTTCCAGGGAACTGGATTCCACGGTGGTGTGCTTGGCGCCGTCGTTGCCCTTGGTCAGGGTTGGGCAGGCCTCCAGGACCTGGTCGCGGAAGCAGTGGCCTTCGCCCAGCAGCAACAGGCTCTTGTCGTTGAGCAGGTTGGCGTCGATGGTTTCCTTCTTGGTCCAGGGGTGGCCGCTGGGCATCAGCACATAGAAGGGTTCGTCGTACAGCGGCAGGGTCAGGACATCGGCCTCGTTGAACGGCAGGGCGATGATGATCGCGTCCAGCTCGCCGTTGCGCAGTTTGTCGCGCAGTACGTGGGTGAAGTTCTCTTCTATATACAGCGGCATCTGCGGGGCGACCCGGTGCAGCTGGGGAATCAGGTGCGGGAACAGGTAGGGGCCGACGGTGTAGATCGCCCCGACCTTGAGCGGTGCGGTCAGCTGGTTCTTGCCGGCCTGGGCCAGCTCACGGATACCCTGGGCCTGCTCCAGGACCTTTTGCGCCTGGGCGACGATGGTCTCGCCCACCGGGGTCAGGCGCACGGCGCTCTTGCTGCGCTCGAAAATCAGCACGCCGAGTTCGTCTTCAAGCTTTTTCACGCCGACCGACAGGGTGGGCTGGCTGACATGGCAGCGCTCGGCGGCATGGCCGAAGTGCTGCTCTTGGGCGAGGGTAACGATGTAGCGCAATTCTGTAAGAGTCATAGCGGGCGTCCGTGAGGTTGCGGCCAAGCATAACGGCTGCAATCGATAGACGCACGTTATCAGACCGAGGGTGGAATGCGACACCCGCCAATGCCTGCTCCAGGCGACACAAACGCGAAGGGCACCTTGAAGGTGCCCTTGCGGTGGATCAGCGGCGGCCGCGGCTGCGGTCGATCTCGTAGTTGTACGAGGCGGTGATTTCCACGCTGCCGTTGTTGAGCATGTCTGCCGGTGGCTTGGGCAACGGCTGGGCACGACGGATCATGTCCAGGGTGGCCCGGTCCAGATCGGCGTTGCCCGATCTGCCTACCAGCTCATAGGACAGCACCTTGCCTTCGGCATCGACGACGAAGCGCAGGGAGTTGGTGCCTTCCTTGCCTCGACGCTGAGCCTCGCTCGGATAGCGCTTGTACTTGGCCAGGTGCGCCTGCAATTCCCCCTGCCAGTTAGCCTTGGCGGCGGCCTGGGCCGGTGACGGGCCAGGGGTCGCAGGAGCGGGCTGCTTGGACGGAGCCGGTGTGACCGGGGCGTCGCTGGGCTTTTCCTCGGAAGGCTTTTCCTTGGGCGGCTCAGGCTTGACCACCGGCTTTGGCGGTTGCGGCTTGGGCTTCTGCTTCACCGGCTTGGGTACCGAGATGGTCGGCTTCGGCGCTTCGGCCAGTTTCGGCAACGGCAGTTCTTCCACGGGGGCCGGCGGTTGTGGTGGGGTCACCACTTTCGGCGGCGCCGGTGGAGGCGGCACAGGGGCAGGTGCCAATTCCACCACCATGGCTTGGGGGGGGATGGGCATGGGCTGTGGCTTGGACCAGTTGAGGGCGAGCAGGATCGCCAACCCATGGACGCCCAACACCACCGCCAGGCTACCGCTGTAACGCGTCAGTCTTTGGCGCGTCGTGATCATTTCTTGGCTGCCGTCTCAAGTCCGACCAGGCCGACTTTCAGGTAGCCGGCCGCGCGCAGGGTGTCCATCACACTCATCAGGTCGCCGTAATCCACACCTTTGTCGGCCTGGAAGAAGATGGTCGTGTCTTTCTTGCCCTGGGTCCGGGCGTCGAGGATGGCGCCAAGGGTTTCAGCCTTGACTTCGTCTTCGCCGAGGAACAGGCGCTTGTCGGCCTTGACGCTGAGGAACACCGGTTTTTCCGGCCGCGGCGCCGGTTTGGCGCTGGAGGCGGGCAGGTCGACCTTGATGTCCACGGTGGCCAGCGGTGCGGCCACCATGAAGATGATCAGCAGCACCAGCATCACGTCGATGAACGGCGTGACGTTGATCTCGTGGTTTTCGGCCAGGTCGTCGCCTGCGCCTTCTTTCAAATGCAAGCCCATGGCTGATTACCCCACTTTCACCATGTGCGGTTGTGCGGAGCGCTCGTTCGGCTGGTGATCCAGGTCGCGGCTGACCAGCAGCAGGACCTCGGCCGAGGCGTCGGTGACCTGGGCCTTGTAACCGGTGATGGAGCGAGCGAAGACGTTGTAGATCACCACCGCGGGAATCGCGGCAACCAGGCCCAGGGCGGTGGCCAGCAGGGCTTCGGCGATACCCGGGGCAACCACGGCAAGGTTGGTGGTCTGGGTTTTGGCGATGCCGATGAAGCTGTTCATGATGCCCCACACGGTGCCGAACAGGCCGACGAACGGCGCGGTGGAACCGATGGTAGCCAGCATGCCGGTGCCGCTGCTCATGTTGCGGCCGCAGGCAGCCACCAGGCGCTCCAGGCGGAAGCTGACGCGCTCCTTGATGCCTTCCTTCTCGCGGCTGTTGGCCGAGAGGCGCATCTCTTCCAGGGCATCGTGCACCAGCAGGTTGGCCAGGGTGCCCTCCTTGGTGGCGGTGGCGCTGGCTTCCTTGAGGGTGGTGGCCTTTTTCAGTGCGGCGATTTCACTGCGCAGGCGGCGCTTGGCACCCATCAGCTCGAAGCCTTTGGCGATCCAGATGGTCCAGGTGATGATCGAGGCGATGGCCAGGCCGATCATCACCAGTTTCACGATGATGTCGGCGTTCTGGTACATGCCCCACGGCGACAGGTCATGGGCCATGCCCAGGGTGTTGTCGGCCTCCAGGACTTCAGGAGCGTCTTCGCCGATAGCGGGCTGGCCTTCGGCCTGGACTGGCTCGCCGGCCACTGGGGCTGCGGCTGGAGCGGTCGGGTCGGTGGCCGTATGTTCAGCGGCTGGAGCGGTCGCGGCAGAGGCTGCGGCGGTGGCTGGGGCGTGCTGGTCGGCAAAGGCTGCGGTCGGTGCCAGCAGCAGGCTGCACAACAGCGCTGCAACCGCGCTCATGGCGCGCAGCGGGCTTGGGCGTTTGGTTGGCGAGACGGAGAGTTGGTTGCTTGTCATGCTGGCCGGACCTGAGAGGAGAAAAGGGTGAAATGTCCTTCTAGGCCTCGCAGGGCCGAGAACAAAATGGGCGGTTATTATTGCAAGTAATTCTTGTTAACAGAAGTAATAGAGTATCTTTTTTTCCTTGATTGCTAGCCGTTCGTCCAGTGCGAGGGCTAGTCTTGACCTTTCCCAAAGGAGTTTTCTGATGTCCTCCCCCTCTGTATTGATCGCCGGTTGCGGTGATGTCGGGAGTCGCCTGGCGACTCAACTGCTGGCCGAGCAATGGCAGGTTTACGGCCTGCGTCGCAACGTATCGCGCTTGCCACAGGGGGTGGTGGGCATTGCAGGTGACCTGTTCAGCGAGCAATGCCCCGGGCAATGGCCGCAGAAGGCGCCGGAGTATCTGGTGTATTGCGCGGCGGCCACCGAGCATGACGAAGCCGGATATCGCGCAGCTTATGTCGATGGTCTGCAGCATGTACTGGGCTGGCTCAAGCAGCGCGGCCAGGCGCCCAAGCGTTTGCTGTTTGTCTCCAGCAGCAGCGTTTATGAGCAGAAGGACGGTGAGTGGGTCGACGAGACTTCCGTGGCCGAGGCCCAGGCCTACTCCGGACGCATGATGCTGGAAGCCGAGCAGGTGGCTCTGGGCAGCGGTATTCCCGCCACTGTGGTGCGCTTGACCGGCATCTATGGCCCGGGTCGCGAGTGGCTGCTGACCCAGGTGCGCCGGGGTTATCGCGTGGCGATCGAGCCGCCGTTGTACGGCAACCGTATTCACGCGGACGATGCCGCGGGCCTGCTGGCGTTCCTGATCAAGGCGGACCGCAGTGGCACGGCGCTGGATGATTGCTATATCGGCGTGGACGATGCGCCCGCGCCTCTGGCGGAGGTCGTCGACTGGCTGCGCGATTACCTGGGCGTCACCGAATGGGCGGACGATGCCAGCGTGCGTCGTACCGGCAGCAAGCGTTGCAGCAATGCCCGGGCCAGGGCGCTGGGCTGGGTGCCGCGCTATCCGAGTTATCGCGAAGGTTATGCTGCGATTCTGACGACGCAGGGCTAAGTTGCCCGAGCAGCTTGGGGTCGCGGTCGAAGGCTGCGACCGGCTTCCCGAGGGCGTCGCTGCCGACAGGCCGAAGGTCCGGTGGACCTTGTCGCAGCCTGCGGCAGCGGCTACAGGGTAGTTACTGCTTTTCCAGCAACCACTGCTGGCTGCCCGGCGTCAGCGAGGGCACTTCATCCGCCAGGGCGGTATTCACCGCCTGGAAGATCTCCAGCTGTTGATCCTTGCGCACGAAGATCCAGGAGTTGCCCTGGCCGTTGAGCTGCAGCCAGATGCTATCGTTGCCGCCGCTCATCGAGGCGCAGTCGCCAGCCAGGCACAAGGCGTAGCGATCGGCGCCCGGCAGGCCCTGGACGGCGCCGTTTGCCTGGAACTGCACCTCGTTGCCCAGGCCCGGTCCGTTGACGATCTTCCACTTGCCACCCAGATACGCCGAGTACAAGGCGCGCTCGAAGTTGGCGCCTAGCGGCGCGCCTTCGGGGGCGGGGTCTTTGGGGCGGTCGAAGACCTGCTCGGGCTCATTGTCGTTGGCCACTTGCAGCAGTTGCTTGCCGTTGCGCTTCAAGTCGGTGGCGGCGCTGCCATAGAACTCGACTTTTGCAGTGCTGGAACCGTCGCCGATGATCTTGCCTTCGACGGTTTCGAAACCGTTGGTGTAGCGGGCCTGGCCAGCCTTGGTATTGAGCTCCCATTCCAGGTTCGGGCCGTAGGCCTGGAGGGCTTCACGCAAAGGGCCGCCCTTGGAGGCTGCGTCGATCGCTACCTGATTGATCCAGATGCCGCCCACATCGTTTTTGGCGGGGTCGCTGGCACAACCGCCGAGCAGTACGGCGAGCAGCGAAACAGCTAGCGCTTGGCGCATGATGAAATCCTTTCAGAACGAAAACGGCGCAGCCTTGAGGGCTGCGCCGCGGGTGTTACTCGATGACCAGAATGGCATCCATTTCAACCTGTGCACCCTTTGGCAGGGCGGCCACGCCAATGGCGGCGCGGGCTGGGTAAGGCTGTTGGAAATACTTGCCCATGATCTCGTTGACCTTGGCGAAGTGGCTCAGGTCGGTGAGGAAGATGTTCAGCTTGACGATGTCCTTGAACGAACCGCCAGCGGCCTCGGCTACCGACTTGAGGTTTTCGAACACCTGGACGGTCTGGGCTTCGAAGCCTTCCACCAGCTCCATGGTCTTGGGGTCCAGAGGGATCTGGCCGGACATGTAGACGGTGTTGCCAGCCTTGATCGCCTGGGAGTAGGTGCCGATGGCAGCAGGTGCCTTGTCGCTGGTGATAACAGTCTTGGTCATGAATGACTCCTTGTAATGGACGGGCTACGCACGCATGCGGGTGATGCGGATGACCCCGGTCAGGGCGCGCAGTTTCTTGATCACGCGGGCCAGGTGTACGCGGTCGTGCACGCTGACCACCAGTTGGACCACGCTGATGCGACCATCGCGTTCGTCCATGCTGATTTTCTCGATGTTGCCGTCGGCGGCGTTGACGCTGCTGGCCAGCAGCGCGATCAGGCCGCGTTGGTGTTCCAGTTCTACGCGCAGTTCGACGTTGAATTCGCCGGTGACATCCTTGGCCCAGGAGAGCTGGATGCACTTTTCCGGGTTATGGCGGATTTCGCTGATATTGCGGCAGTTGTCCAGGTGCACCACCATCCCCTTGCCGGCGGACAGGTGGCCGACGATCGGATCGCCCGGGATCGGCGTACAGCACTTGGCGTAGCTCAGCACCAGGCCTTCGGTGCCGCGGATTGCCAGCGGGCCTTCCGGGCTTGGCAGCTGTTCGCCTTCGCCCAGCAGGCGGCGCGCCACAACGTAGGCCATGCGGTTGCCCAGGCCGATGTCTTCCAGCAGGTCTTCGATCAGTTCCAGGCGGTATTCCTGGAGAATCGCCTGGATGCGTTCGGCCGGGACCTTTTCCAGGGAGCTGTCGAAGCCGTTGAGCACCTTGTTCAGCAAGCGTTCGCCGAGGCTGATGGACTCGGAGCGGCGCTGCAGCTTGAGAGCATGGCGGATATGGGTGCGGGCCTTGCCGGTGACCACGAAATTCAGCCAGGCCGGGTTCGGGCGCGCGCCCGGGGCGCTGACGATTTCCACTGTGGAACCGCTTTGCAGGGGTTCGGACAGCGGCGCCAGGCGACGATTGATCCGGCAGGCGATGCAGCTGTTGCCGACGTCGGTGTGTACCGCGTAGGCGAAGTCCACCGCGGTGGAGCCTTTGGGCAGCTCCATGATCCGGCCTTTGGGCGTGAACACGTAGACCTCGTCCGGGAACAGGTCGATCTTCACGCTCTCGATGAATTCCAGGGAGTTGCCGGCGCGTTGCTGCATTTCCAGCACGCCCTTGACCCATTGGCGGGCGCGGGCGTGAGTGCCTTTGGGCTGTTCGTCGCCACTGGATTTGTACAGCCAGTGGGCGGCGATGCCGTTATTGGCCATTTCTTCCATTTCCCGGGTACGAATCTGGATCTCGATCGGTACTCCGTGCATGCCGAACAGCGTGGTATGCAGCGACTGATAGCCGTTGGCCTTGGGAATGGCGATGTAGTCCTTGAAGCGTCCCGGCAGCGGCTTGTACAAATTATGTACAGCGCCGAGTACGCGATAGCAGGTGTCTACCTTGTCGACGATGATGCGGAATGCATAGACGTCCATGATCTCGTTGAAGGCCCGACGCTTGCCGCGCATCTTCTTGTAGATGCCGTACAGGTGCTTCTGGCGACCGCTGACCTCGCCCTGGATGCCGTCGATGGCCAGGCAGTGGCTGAGGGATTCCTCGATCTTGTTGACGATTTCCTTGCGGTTGCCCCGGGCGCGCTTGACCGCCTGGTAGATCCGCGCGGAACGCATCGGGTGCATCGCCTTGAAGCCCAGGTCTTCGAATTCGATGCGGATGGCGTGCATGCCCAGGCGGTTGGCGATGGGGGCGTAGATCTCCAGGGTTTCCTTGGCGATCCGCCGACGCTTCTCGCCGGAAAGTACTTCCAGGGTGCGCATGTTGTGCAGGCGGTCGGCCAGCTTGACCAGGATCACGCGAATGTCGCGGGCCATGGCCATGGCCATCTTCTGGAAGTTTTCCGCTTGGGCTTCGGCCTTGGTTTCGAAGTTCATCTGGGTCAGTTTGCTGACCCCATCCACCAATTCGGCCACGGTTTCGCCGAACTGCGCGCTGAGCGCTTCCTTGGCGATGCCGGTGTCTTCGATGACGTCATGCAGCATCGCGGCCATCAGGCTCTGATGGTCCATGTGCATGTCGGCAAGAATGTTCGCTACCGCGAGTGGGTGCGTGACGTACGCCTCGCCGCTGCGACGGCGTTGACCGTCATGGGCTTGTTCGGCGTAGAAATACGCTCGGCGGACCAGATTGACCTGGTCCGTGCCGAGATAGGTCGATAAGCGATCGGCGAGGGCGTCTATGCTCGGCATGATGTCTCCTGCCGTAAGCTGTGATCCCGCGCCGTGCTACGTCGACCAGGCATAGGCTCAGACGGCCTCGTTGGACTCGTCCTCGAAAGCAGCGAAAAGCGGCTCATCTTCAACGATTTCGGCTTCGGCGATGGCTGCGTAGTCGATCAGGCCTTCAGCGATTTCGCGCAGGGCGACAACGGTAGGCTTGTCGTTTTCCCATGCTACTTTCGGCTCTTTGCCGCCGGTGGCCAGTTGACGGGCACGCTTGGTAGAGAGCATGACCAGCTCAAAGCGGTTATCCACGTGTTCTAGGCAGTCTTCAACGGTTACGCGGGCCATGGTCTTCCTCGTAGCAAATGCAATATGCGCGCTGCCCGGATGGGCGAGCGGACTCAACAGTTTAAAAAATCACCAGCGTTAAGGGAAGCGCTGATTTTTTAACCAAGCCCTTCAACGCGCTGCAAGTGCCAATGTAAAGCGCTTGCAGCGGTTTTGGGAAGTGCTGTTTTAACCCAGGAGTTCAGCCAGCAATTTGCCGAAACGCTGCTGCTGGCGTTTCTGTTGCAGCTGATTGGCGCGGAAAATCGCCTTCAGGTCGCCCAGCGCGTGGGCGAAATCGTCGTTGATGATCAGATAGTCGTAGTCGACGTAGTGGCTCATTTCGCTGACGGCCTCGCGCATCCGCCCGTCGATGACCTCGTCACTGTCCTGCCCACGGTTGGTCAGGCGCTGGTGCAGGGCTTGCAAGGACGGTGGCAGGATGAAGATCGAACGGGCCTGGGGCATCAGCTTGCGTACTTGTTCCGCGCCTTGCCAGTCGATTTCCAGAATCAGGTCGTGGCCTGCGTCCAGGGTTTGCTGCAGGTGGCTTTGCGAGGTTCCGTAGAGGTTGCCGAACACTTCGGCGCGCTCCAGGAAGTCCCCGTGCTCACCCATCTTCACGAACGTCTCGCGGGAGACGAAGTGATAGTTCACGCCGTCCACCTCACCGGGGCGCATGGCACGGGTGGTGTGGGAGACCGAGACGCGAATCTCCGGTTTGGCGTCGGTCAGGGCCTTGACCAGGCTGCTCTTGCCCGCGCCCGACGGCGCGGAAATGATGTACAGGGTGCCGGTGCTGTGGGTCATGTCAGTTGCCTTACTCAATATTCTGCACTTGTTCGCGCATCTGCTCGATCAACACCTTGAGGTTGACCGCAGCTTGGGTGCTGCGCGGGTCGAAGGCCTTGGAGCCCAGTGTGTTGGCTTCGCGGTTGAGTTCCTGCATCAGGAAGTCCAGGCGCCGCCCGGCCGCGCCGCCGGACTTGAGCACGCGACGTACTTCAATGATGTGGGTGCTCAGGCGGTCCAGTTCTTCGGCGACGTCGCTTTTCTGTGCCAGCAGCACCATCTCCTGTTCGAGACGGGTCGGATCCAGCTCAGCCTGCATGTCGGCGAAGCGGTCGAGGATCTTCTGGCGCTGGGTCGCGAGCATCTGCGGGACCAGTTCACGCAGGGTCGCCACGTCTTCCTCGATGGAGGACAGGCGTTCGTCGATCAGCCTGGCCAGTTCGGCGCCTTCCCGTTCGCGGCCATTCTTCAGTTCCTTCAAGCCCTGGTTGAACAGGGCCAGGGCGTCACTGTTCAAGGCTTGCGGGTCAGTGGCGTCGGCCACCAGTACACCCGGCCAGGCCAGGACTTCCAGCGGGTTGAGCGCGGCCGGCTGCTTGATCAGGCTGGCGACGGATTCGGCGGCGGCGACCAGTTGCGCGGCGCGCTCGCGATCGACCTGCAGCGGTTTGCCGGCGGTTTCCTCGATGAAGCGCAAGGTGCACTCGACCTTGCCACGGGACAGGCCCTGGCGCAGGGCTTCGCGGACCGCGCCTTCAAGGTCGCGAAAGGCTTCCGGCAAACGCAGGTGCGGCTCCAGGTAGCGGCTGTTGACCGAGCGCAGTTCCCAGCTCAGGGTGCCCTGAGTGCCTGCCCGTTCTACCCGGGCGAAGGCGGTCATGCTGTGCACCATGGAGGTACCTCCGATTCAGCGCCGGCGCCAACCGTGAGGGGGTTGGGCGGGCCTGATAAAGATGAATTGAAGCCGACAGGCTGCGAAGGCGCAGGATTGTAGCGCAGTGCGGTCGGAGCCCCCAAACCCTGGTGCTGCCAATGCATTGCAGCTCGTCGCAACAGGACTCATCCGCGGTGTAAATGCGCCTTTGACCTTTTTAGGCGTGCCCTGGCGCGGTTGCGGGCTTTATAATGCTCGGCAGTTTTCCGTCCCCGTACAGGTGTTCCCCTATGAAACGTCCAAGTGGTCGCGCCGCCGATCAGCTCCGCTCGATCCGCATCACCCGCAACTACACCAAACACGCCGAGGGATCTGTACTGGTCGAGTTCGGTGATACCAAAGTGATCTGCACGGTCAGCGTCGAGAACGGTGTGCCGCGCTTCCTCAAGGGCCAGGGCCAGGGTTGGCTGACTGCCGAGTACGGCATGCTGCCGCGGGCTACCGGCGAGCGTAACCAGCGCGAAGCCAGCCGTGGCAAGCAGGGCGGTCGGACCCTGGAGATCCAGCGTCTGATCGGCCGTTCGCTGCGCGCCGCGCTGGACATGTCCAAGCTGGGCGACGTTACCCTGTATGTCGATTGCGATGTGATCCAGGCCGACGGCGGTACTCGTACCGCATCGATCACCGGCGCCATGGTGGCCCTGGTCGACGCCTTGAAAGTGATCAAGAAGCGCGGTGGCCTGAAAGGCGGCGATCCGCTGAAGCAGATGATCGCCGCGGTATCCGTCGGCATGTACCAGGGCGAACCGGTCCTGGACCTGGATTATCTGGAAGACTCGGCTGCCGAAACCGACCTCAACGTTGTGATGACCAGCACCGGTGGTTTCATCGAAGTGCAGGGCACTGCCGAAGGTGCGCCGTTCCAGCCGGCTGAACTGAATGCGATGCTGGCCCTGGCCCAGCAAGGCATGAACGAGATTTTCCAACTGCAGCAAGCCGCGCTCGCCGATTGATGGGCGCAGGTCTTCAGCAAGGAGAGCACCATGAGTGATGAACAACTGCCGCTGCCTACGCCGAGCCACGAAGTCCGGCAATGGGCGATGTTTTGTCACCTGTCCGCCTTGCTGGGGATCTGGGTTCCTTTCGGCACACTGATCGGACCGCTGATTCTCTGGCAGATGAAGCGCGAAACCGATCCCTTTATCGATGCCCAGGGCAAGGAAGCACTGAACTTCCAGCTGACCGTCGCCATTGCGTCGGCGGTGTGCTTCCTGTTGATGATCGTGGTGATCGGGTTCTTCATGTTCGGCCTGCTGGCGATCGGAGCCCTGGTGCTGACCATCATCGGCGGAGTCAAGGCTGGCGAAGGGGTGCCTTATCGCTACCCCTTCACCTGGCGCCTGATCAAGTAGCTCGAGCAAGCACAAAAAAGCCGACAGCGATGTCGGCTTTTTTGTGGCGGTGAAAGGACGCTTAGATGGTCAGCGTCCAGTCATAGTCCACGATCAGCGGTGCGTGCTGCGAGAAGCGTGGCTGGCGCGGCAGGCGAGCGCTGCGGACAAAGCGACGCAGGCCGGGAGTCAGTAACTGGTAGTCGAAACGCCAGCCCAGGTTCAGCATCTCGGCCTGTTCGTTGTCCGGCCACCAGCTGTACTGGTCGCCTTCACGGCTGACTTCACGCAATGCGTCGACATAACCCATGTTGCCAATGATCTCGTCCATCCAGGCACGCTCAGGTGCCAGGAAGCCCGGAGATTGCTGGCTGTCGCGCCAGTTCTTGATATCCAGCTTCTGTTGCGCCACGTACAGCGAGCCACAATAAATGTACTCGCGACGTTTGCGCCGCTGTTTATCCAGATAACGGGCGAAATCGTCCATTAGCTTGAACTTCTGGTTCAAGTCTTCATCGCCGTTCTGCCCTGATGGAAGCAGCAAGGTCGCGATGCTGACCTTGTCGAAATCGGCTTGCAGGTAGCGCCCGTAACGATCGGCTGTCTCGAAGCCGAGGCCGCTGATGACCGCCTTCGGCTGCAACCGCGAATACAAAGCCACACCGCCTTGGGCAGGGACTTCGGCATCGCAGGCATAAAGGAAGTAGCCATCCAGTTGGAAGGCTGGGTCGTCCAGTTCAAAGGCAGAGGCGCGGGTGTCCTGCAGGCAGATGACGTCGGCATTCTGTGCCTGCAGCCAACTGAGCAAACCACGCTCCACTGCAGCCTGAATACCATTGACGTTCACACTGATGATCCGCATAAATGGCCCCAAAAATCACGTGCGTGTATGATACCCGAGCTCTACCTAATTAGCTAAATCCGTGGTATCTGGGGTTTTTTCATGCAGGCGTATCAGCGCGATTTCATTCGTTTTGCCATCGATCGCGGGGTTTTGCGCTTCGGTGAGTTCACCCTGAAGTCCGGGCGCACCAGCCCTTACTTCTTCAATGCCGGCCTGTTCAACAGCGGTTCGGCGCTGGCCCAGCTGGGGCGTTTCTACGCCGCGGCGATCGTCGAAAGCGGCATTCCCTTCGATGTGCTGTTTGGCCCGGCCTATAAAGGCATTCCTCTGGCGGCGGCCACTGCGGTGGCGCTTGCCGAGCATCACCAGCGCGATCTGCCCTGGTGCTTCAACCGCAAGGAAGCCAAGGCTCACGGCGAAGGCGGCAGCCTGGTGGGGGCTCCCTTGACCGGCGATGTGCTGATCATCGACGACGTGATCACCGCCGGCACGGCGATCCGCGAAGTGATGCAGATCATCGAGTCCCAGGACGGCGCCAAGGCGGCCGGGGTGCTGATCGCCTTGAACCGTCAGGAACGCGGCAACGGCGAGTTGTCGGCGATCCAGGAGGTCGAGCGTGACTTCGGCATTCCGGTGGTGAGCATTGTCTCCCTGACCCAGGTCCTGCAGTTCCTGGCGGATGATCCGGCGCTCAAGCAGCATCTGCCGGCGGTGGAAGCCTACCGCGCGCAGTACGGAATCTGACCTGTAGGAGCCGGCTTGCCGGCGAAGAGGTCTTTGGGCCTTGAGTTGCCCGCGTGAGTGCCTTCGCCGGCAAGCCGGCTCCCACAAAGATTGCGTCGATAAAAAAGCCCCCGCCCGGGATCCCGTGCGGGGGCTTTTTTGTGCCTGGTGCTTAAGGACGCTTGCGGTTGCTGATCAGGGTGCCGACACCCGTATCGGTGAAGATCTCCAGCAGAATCGCGTTGGGCACGCGACCGTCGATGATCAGCGAACTGCCGACCCCGCCTTGCACGGCTTCCAGCGCGCAGCGGATTTTCGGCAGCATGCCGCCGTAGATGGTGCCGTCGGCGATCAGCTCGTCGACCTGCTGGGTGCTCAGGCCGGTGAGGACCTTGCCCGACTTGTCCATCAGGCCGGCGATGTTGGTCAGCAGCATCAGCTTTTCGGCTTTCAATGCTTCGGCCACCTTGCCAGCCACCAGATCGGCGTTGATGTTGTAGGACTCGCCGTTGGCGCCGACCCCGATCGGTGCAATCACCGGGATGAAATCACCCTTGACCAGCAGGTTCAGCAGGTCGGTGTTGATCCCGACCACTTCGCCCACATGGCCGATATCGATGATTTCCGGGGTGGTCATTTCCGGCGTCTGGCGGGTCACTGTAAGTTTTTTCGCCCGGATCAGCTCGGCATCCTTGCCGGTCAGGCCGATGGCGCTGCCGCCGTGACGGTTGATCAGGTTGACGATGTCCTTGTTGACCTGGCCACCGAGGACCATCTCCACCACGTCCATGGTTTGCGCATCGGTCACGCGCATGCCATCGACGAAGTGGCTTTCAATGGAAAGGCGCTTGAGCAGGTCACCGATCTGCGGGCCGCCACCGTGCACCACCACCGGGTTGATCCCGACAGCCTTCATCAGCACGATGTCGCGGGCGAAGCCGGTTTTCAGCTCCTCGCTTTCCATAGCGTTGCCGCCGTACTTGATCACCAGGGTCTTGCCGACATAGCGGCGAATATAAGGCAGCGCTTCGGATAGGACCTTGGCGGTATTGGCGGCGGCATCGCGTTCGATGGTCATTCAGGGCTCCGGTGCTTCAAACAATCAAAACGGTAGTTGGAGATCAGGTGCAACACGTTTCAGCTGGGTGTGGAACACATCCTTGATGCGCTGCAGTTCGGCTGCATCATCAGCCTCGAAGCGCAGCACCAGCACAGGGGTGGTGTTGGAGGCGCGAACCAGGCCCCAGCCCTTGGCATAGTCGACCCGCACCCCGTCAATGGTGGTCAGGTCGGCGCCTGCACCCCACTGCGCGTCGTGCAGGGCGTCAATGATGCTGAATTTGCTCTCTTCGGTCACATGGATATTGATTTCCGGCGTAGAAATATCGTTCGGGAAGGTGGCGAACAGCTCTTCCGCGGTGGATTTTTCCTTGCTGAGGATCTCCAGCAACCGTGCGGCGCTATAAATGCCGTCGTCGAAGCCGAACCAGCGTTCCTTGAAGAACACATGGCCGCTCATTTCGCCGGCCAGCAGAGCGCCGGTCTGCTTCATTTTCTTTTTGATCAACGAGTGACCGGTCTTCCACATTAGCGGGCGACCGCCATATTCCTTGATCAGCGGAATCAGGCGTCGGGTGCATTTGACGTCGAAGATGATCTCCGCATCCGGGTTGCGCGCCACCACGTCCTTGGCGAACAGCATCAGCAGGCGGTCGGGGAAGACGATGCTGCCGGTGTTGGTCACCACACCGACACGATCGCCGTCGCCGTCGAAGGCCAGGCCCAGGTCGGCGCCGGTTTCCTTGACCTTGGCAATCAGGTCCTCGAGGTTCTCGGGCTTGCCCGGATCCGGGTGGTGGTTGGGGAAGTTGCCGTCCACTTCGCAGAACAGCGGGATCACTTCGCAGTTCAGGGCTTCGATCAACTGTGGGGCAATCACCCCGGCGGCGCCGTTGCCGCAATCCACCACGACTTTCAGGCGGCGGGCCAGCTTGACGTCACGGATGATCTCCTCGGCGTAGCGCGGCAGGATGTCGACCTGGGTGACGCTGCCCTGGGCGCTGCTCAGGTTGTTGCTCTTGAGGCGCTCGTGCAGGGCCTGGATCTGTTCATTGGCCAGGGTGTCGCCGGCGATGACGATCTTGAAACCGTTGTAGTTCGAGGGGTTGTGGCTGCCGGTGAGCATTACGCCGGACTTGCCGGCCAGTACGTTGGCCGCGTAATACAGGGCCGGGGTCGGCACCAGGCCGACGTCGCTGACGTGGCAGCCGCTGTCGTGCAGGCCCTGGATCAGTTGCGCCACCAGTTCCGGCCCGGACAGGCGGCCATCGCGGCCCACGGAGACGTTCGGTTCACCCTGGGCCAGGCTCTGGGAGCCGATGGCGCGGCCGATCCAGTAGGCGGTTTCAGCGGTCAGGGTTTGCGGTACAACGCCGCGGATGTCGTAGGCGCGGAAGATGCTGTCGGGGAATTTCGGGGCGACTTTAGCTGCGTTGCTCATCACTGAGGGTGCTCCATCTGAAGGGGTGCAGTACGGCCGTGGGAGGACAGGCCGGCAGGCTCAAACTGAAGGGTATGACGGCGTTTTCAGCATAGAGTTCGTACTGCGAAAGTGCCATCTGACGGGCTCCGTCCCCTCCGGAACCGGTCAGCAGCCCGGCCTGGCGGGGGCCAGGCGCCCTGCAAAAAAGTGCTGGTCCTCGGTCCTTGATTGCTCTCGCAAGGGAGCGGAGCAGGCAGGCTGCCCACTCCGAGAGGCAGATCAGTGGCTGCCGGAGTGGCCGAAGCCACCTGCGCCACGCTGGCTTTCATCAAAGGCTTCGACCACTTCGAAATGCGCCTGGACCACAGGCACCAGCACCAGTTGGGCGATGCGCTCGCCGACGGCGATGTTGAAGGCGGTCTGGCCACGGTTCCAGCAGGACACCATCAGTTCGCCCTGGTAGTCCGAGTCGATCAGGCCCACCAGGTTGCCCAGCACGATGCCGTGCTTATGGCCCAGGCCGGAGCGCGGCAGGATCAGCGCCGCCAGGCCCGGGTCGCCAATGTAGACCGACAGCCCGGTAGGGATCAGCAGCGTCTGGCCTGGCTCCAGAAGGGTGTCTTCCTTGAGCATGGCTCGCAGGTCGAGGCCGGCGGAGCCCGGCGTGGCGTACTGCGGCAGAGGGAATTCGTTGCCGATGCGTGGGTCGAGGATCTTGGCTTGTAAAGCGTGCATGCGAGTTAAACCTGGTTCAGCCGTTCGGCGATAAAAGAGATCAGCTGGCGGGCAATCTTGCCCTTGCTGGTCTGGGCGAAGAGAGTTGCGTGCAACTCCCGGTCAATCACGCTGCAGGCGTTTTCCTCGCTGTTGAAGCCAATGCTCGGGTTGGCAACGTCGTTGGCGACGATCAGGTCGAGGTTCTTGTCCTTCAATTTGCGTGCAGCGTAGTCGAGCAAGTTTTCGGTTTCTGCGGCGAAACCGACACTGAAAGGCCGATCCGGACGGCTGGCAATGGTGGCCAGGATGTCCGGGTTGCGCACCATCTGCAGCAACAGGCCGTCACCTTTCGTAGGGTCTTTCTTTAATTTCTGTGGGGCGACGACTTCCGGTCGGTAGTCCGCGACCGCCGCAGAGGCGATGAAAATGTCGCATGGGATCGCCGACTCACAGGCCGCGAGCATGTCCCGGGCGCTGACAACGTCGATCCGCGTGACTCTATCGGGGGTTGGCAGGTGTACCGGCCCAGTGATCAGGGTCACCCGGGCACCGGCTTCAACCGCAGCCTCGGCCAGGGCGAAGCCCATTTTTCCTGAGCTATGGTTGGTGATGTAGCGCACCGGATCGATGTTTTCCTGGGTCGGCCCGGCGGTAATCAGCAGGTGCTTGCCGGTCAGCGCCAGATGCTGGAAGCAATCGGCGGCGCACTGGGCCAGGTCGTTGGCCTCCAGCATGCGGCCCAGGCCGACATCGCCACAGGCCTGGCTGCCGGAAGCCGGGCCGAAGACCTTCAGGCCACGGCTTTGCAGCAGTTGGGTATTGGCTTGGGTGGCAGGGTCGCGCCACATGGCCTGATTCATCGCCGGGGCGATGGCGACGATGGCATCGGTGGCCAGCACCAGGGTGGTCAGCAGATCGTCGGCAATGCCCTGGGCCAGGCGGGCAATCAGGTCCGCGGTGGCCGGCGCGATCAGCACCAGGTCGGCCCACTTGGCCAGCTCGATATGGCCCATGGCGGCTTCGGCAGCCGGGTCCAGCAGGTCGAGGTGGACCGGGTGCCCGGAGAGCGCTTGCATGGTCAGCGGGGTAATGAATTCACTGCCGCCCCGGGTCATGACCACGCGCACTTCGGCGCCCTGGTCGAGGAGTCGGCGAACCAGCTCCGCGCTCTTGTAGGCGGCAATGCCGCCGCCGACGCCGAGCACGATGCGTTTCCGATACAGCCGCTGCATAGGCCTGTCTTTCCGTTCAGTGATTGCTGCGTGGCATGCCCCCTCCCCAGGTGAAATACCACGCAAAAAAGAGGGGGCTAAGATAGCACAGCGCCCGCTGTCGAACAGCGGCGCCATGCACAGGGAGGTGTGATGAGTATTCGTGACTGGCCCGCGGCGGAGCGTCCGCGGGAACGGCTTCTGGAGCAGGGCGCCATCAGCCTTTCCGACGCCGAGCTACTAGCTATTTTCCTGCGCACCGGGGTGGCCGGTAAAAGCGCGGTGGACCTGGCGCGGCATCTGTTGCGGCGCTTTGGCAGCCTGCGCAGGCTGCTGGAGGCCGATCAACTGACCTTCACCCGCCAACTGGGGCTGGGCCCGGCCAAGTACGCCTTGTTGCAGGCGGTGCTGGAAATGGCCCGCCGGCATCTGGCGGAGAAACTGCATCGCCAGTCCGCGTTGGAGAACCCGCTGGTGGTGCGCGATTACCTGAAGTCGATGCTGCGCCACGAGCCCCATGAAGTGTTCGGTTGCCTGTTTCTCGACACGCGGCATCGTGTACTGACCTTCGAAGTGCTGTTTCAGGGCTCCATCGACAGCACCACGGTGTACCCGCGGCAGGTGATCAAGCGCGCCTTGGCGCACAATGCAGCGGCGGTGATCCTCTGCCACAACCACCCGTCAGGCATTTGCGAGCCCAGCCCGGCCGACCGGGTAGTGACCCGACGTTTGCAGGAGGCACTGGAGTTGATCGATGTGCGGGTGCTGGACCACTTCATCGTGGGGGAGGGCGACCCGCTGTCGATGGCCGAGTACGGCTGGATCTGAATGCGGTCGGCTTCAAGGCCTGGGTGGGCCTTGAAGCCGACCGGCAGTTCACTTGATGCTGACTTTCGAATAGTCCTGGCGCCCGAAGGGGCTCACCTGGTAGCCCTCGACCTGCTTGCGAGTCAGGGCGAAAGCGGTCGGGTGTGCCAGGGGCAGCCACAGCGCCTGCTGCTGGATCTGGGTCTGGGCCTGTTGGTACAGCTTGCTGCGCACACCCTGTTCGCTGGTGGTCTTGCCGGCCGTGATCAGCTTGTCCAGGTTCTGGTCGCAGTAGCGGGCGAAGTTGGTGCCGGACTTGACGGCGGCGCAGGTGAACTGTGGCGAGAGGAAGTTATCCGGGTCGCCGTTGTCGCCAGCCCAGCCCATGAACAGCAGGTCGTGCTCGCCGGCCTTGGCGCGGCGGATCAGTTCACCCCATTCGATCACGCGGATTTCCGCCTGGATCCCTACTTGGGCCAGGTCCGATTGCAGCAACTGCGCGCCCAGGCTGGGGTTGGGGTTGAGCAGGCTGCCAGAGGGGCGGGTCCAGATGGTGGTCTGGAAGCCGTTCTTCAGGCCAGCCTTGGCCAGCAGTTGGCGAGCCTTTTCCGGGTCGTGGGCGTACCCGGGCAGGTCCTTGGCGTAGCTCCAGGTATTGGGCGGGTAAGGGCCGTTGGCGGCTTCGGCGGTGCCTTCAAAGACCGCCTTGAGGTAGCTGCCCTTGTCGAAGGCCAGGTTGATTGCCTGGCGTACCTCGGGTTTGTCCAGGGGTGGGTGCTGGCTGTTGATGGCGACGAAGGCGGTCATGAAGGCTGCGGTGTGCTCGACCTTCAGTGCCGGATCCTCGCTGGCGGCCTGGACATCCAGGGGCTTGGGCGACAGCGCGATCTGGCACTCGTTGCGGCGCAGCTTCTGCAGGCGCACGTTGGCGTCCGGGGTGATGGCAAAGATCAGCGAATCGACCGCAGGCTTGCCGGCAAAGTAGTCGCGGTTGGCCTTGTAGCGGATCGAGGCGTCTTTCTGGAAGCGCCCGAAGATGAACGGGCCGCTGCCGATCGGCTGGCTGTTGAGCTTCTCCGGGGTGCCGGCCTTGAGCAGTTGCTCGGCGTACTCCGCCGAGTAGATCGAGGCGAAGCCCATGCTCAAGGTGGCGAGGAAGGTCGAATCGGCGTGGTCCAGGGTAAAGCGTACGGTCAACGGGTCCAGGGCATCGATCTTCTTGATCAGGCTGGGCAACTGCAGGGATTGGGCGTGGGGAAAGCCGCTCTGGGCGATCTTGTGCCACGGATGGGCCGGATCGAGCATGCGCTCGAAGCTGAACTTGACGTCTTCGGCGGTCAGCTCGCGGCTGGGGTTGAAATACTCGGTGCGGTGGAACTTGACCTTGGGGTGCAGCTTGAACACGTAGGTCAGGCCGTCGGCAGAGACCTCCCAGCTGTCGGCAAGGCTGGGGACTACCTTGCCGCTATCAGCGTCGAACTCCACCAGGCGATTCATCAGCACGTCGGCGGATGCGTTGGTGGTGGTCAGTGAGTTGTACTGCACCACGTCGAAGCCCTCCGGGCTGGCTTCGGTGCAGACGCTCAGCGCGGCAGCCTGGGCCAGGGGGCTCAGGAGAGGGGCGAGCAGGAGCGGGAGGGCGGCAAGACGCATGGTCGGGTTCCTTGTGCAGATCGAAAGCCCATCTGCGAGTGCAGTCTGGAAATGCCTTACCCTAGTGGGCTCTTTGTAAAATGACTATCCCTTTTGTATCGAGTGACGAAACCTCGAGCTCGGCCGGGGTTCCAAGCGTGATTCTCCGCAGGCATGACCGCGTTCTATGGCGGTTTTGTGCCTGGGGTTTCGGGAGAAATATATTCTGCGACGAGCGGTAGATTTCTGCGGTAGCCTTTGCCGCAGGCGTCCGGCGCAAGAAAATCAGGACTTTTCGTCATCCTGGGCACAGCGGTTGTTGTTGCTCTGGGGTCTTTCTGGTATAAAGCAGCGCTCTTTTCTAGGGGCCCGGTTCCTTCGCTTGTAGGTGTAGCCGGTAAGACCCTAAAGAAACGCGGCGCCTGGCGCCAAATGACTGAGAGATTAAGCGGCCAACCCATGCCGGGTTGGGCATGTGGTTTTAGAGGGCTGAGGCATGTCTAGAGTCTGTCAAGTTACCGGTAAGGGTCCGGTGACTGGGAATAACATTTCCCACGCAAACAACAAAACCCGTCGTCGTTTCCTGCCGAACCTGCAGCATCACCGCTTCTGGGTTGAGTCCGAGAAACGTTTTGTGCGTCTGCGCGTATCTGCCAAAGGCATGCGTATCATCGACAAGCGCGGCATTGATGTCGTGCTGGCCGAAATCCGTCGCGATGGCGGCAAGGTTTAAGGGAGCTAATCATGCGTGAATTGATTCGTTTGATCTCGAGCGCCGGTACTGGTCACTTCTACACTACCGACAAGAACAAGCGTACTACTCCGGACAAAATCGAGATCAAGAAATATGATCCGGTTGTTCGCAAGCACGTGATCTACAAGGAAGGCAAAATCAAGTAATTGATTTTTCTTCTGACAAAAAAACCCGCCTTCAAGCGGGTTTTTTTGTGCCCGGGATTCAGGCTTTCTGTTCGAAGGCCACATAGACCTTGCGGCAGGGCTCCAGCACTTCCCAGGTGCCCTTGAAGCCGGCCGGGATCACGAAGCGGTCGCCGACCCGCAGAGTCTTGGCATTGCCGTCGTGATCACGCAGTACCGATACGCCCTGGAGGATCTCGCAGTATTCGTGTTCGGTGAAGTTCACCGTCCACTGGCCCACGGCGCCTTCCCAGATCCCGGAATTGAGCTGGCCGCACGGGCTGGCGTAATGGTTGAACACCGCCTGCTCGGGGTCGCCCTTGAGGATTTTTTCCGCAGCGGGGCGGTAGCGTTCGCCCTCGGTGGTGGCCTGGCTGAAGTCGACGACGTTGTGGATGCTCATTGTTGTATTCCCCCGTGATTGCGGCGCGAGTGGCTATGAAGGCCAAAGTCTATGTTTATTAAAATGCACATAGCAATGGCGTTTGCCCGGGCTTTGTCAAATATATTGAAAGTACAGGTGTCGCTGGTTTAGGGTGGCGGGTGCCTTTGGCCGAAAACAGGCTGGCCGGGCAGAATTCTTCAGCAGTGCCGGCGTAGTTCGCATGGCGCTTGTATACAAATAAGAGGAGGACACTCGTATGACCACCCTGACTCGTGCCGACTGGGAACAACGTGCCCGCGACCTGAAAATCGAAGGTCGTGCCTACATCAACGGCGAATACACCGCATCGGCTTCCAGCGACACCTTCGAATGCATCAGCCCGGTAGACGGTCGCGTACTGGCGACCATCGCCAGCTGTGATGCCGCCGATGCCCAGCGCGCCGTGGAAAACGCCCGCGCCACCTTCAACTCCGGCGCCTGGTCGCGCCTGGCGCCGGCCAAGCGCAAGTCGGTGATGATCCGCTTTGCCGGCCTGTTGAAGCAGCACGCTGAAGAACTCGCGCTCCTGGAAACCCTGGACATGGGCAAGCCCATCAGCGACTCCCTGGATATCGACGTTCCCGGCGCCGCCCAGGCCCTGAGCTGGAGCGGCGAGGCCATCGACAAGATCTACGATGAAGTCGCTGCCACCCCTCACGACCAGTTGGGCCTGGTCACCCGTGAGCCGGTAGGCGTGGTCGCGGCCATCGTGCCGTGGAACTTCCCCCTGATGATGGCTTGCTGGAAACTGGGCCCGGCGCTGTCCACCGGTAACTCGGTGATCCTCAAGCCTTCGGAAAAATCCCCGCTGACCGCCATCCGCATCGCTGCTCTGGCAGTGGAAGCCGGGATTCCGGCGGGCGTGTTCAACGTACTGCCAGGCTACGGCCACACCGTCGGCAAGGCCCTGGCCCTGCACATGGACGTGGACACCCTGGTGTTCACCGGCTCCACCAAGATCGCCAAGCAGCTGCTGGTCTACTCCGGCGAATCCAACATGAAGCGCGTGTGGCTGGAAGCCGGCGGCAAGAGCCCGAACATCGTGTTCGCCGATGCTCCGGACCTGCAGGCCGCCGCCGAATCCGCCGCCAGCGCCATTGCCTTCAACCAGGGCGAAGTCTGTACCGCCGGCTCGCGCCTGCTGGTGGAGCGCTCTATCAAGGACAAATTCCTGCCGCTGGTGATCGAGGCCCTCAAGGGCTGGAAGCCGGGCAACCCGCTGGACCCGGCCACCAATGTCGGTGCCCTGGTGGACACCCAGCAGATGAACACCGTGCTGTCCTACATCGAAGCCGGGCATGCCGATGGCGCCAAGCTGGTGGCCGGTGGCAAGCGCACCCTGGAAGAAACCGGTGGCACCTACGTCGAGCCGACCATTTTCGATGGTGTCAGCAACGCGATGAAAATCGCCCAGGAAGAGATCTTCGGCCCTGTACTGTCGGTGATCGCCTTCGACAGCGTGGAAGAGGCGATCCAGATTGCCAACGACACGCCTTACGGCCTGGCAGCTGCGGTGTGGACCGCCAACATCTCCAAGGCCCACCAGACCGCCAAGGCCCTGCGTGCCGGCAGCGTCTGGGTCAACCAATACGACGGCGGCGACATGACCGCGCCGTTCGGCGGCTTCAAGCAGTCGGGCAACGGTCGCGACAAGTCGCTGCATGCGTTCGACAAGTACACCGAGCTGAAAGCCACCTGGATCAAGCTCTGAGTCTTGTCGTTTGAGGCGGGGCAGTGCCCCGCCTGATGTCGATCCATAGCGCAGCCGGACTTTCCGCAAGGGGAGTCCGGCTGTGTTGTCTGTGCCTTGCGAAACAATGATCCACAGGAGCGTGGAAATGCGTTGGGCGACCTATTTCGCCGTTTTGGCCGCAGTCTTGAGTGTCGGCCTGGCCCTGGGCGTGACCATGCCCCTGGTGTCGTTTCGTCTCGAAAGCTGGGGCTACGGGCCTTTTGCAATTGGCGTGGTGGCGGCGATGCCGGCCATTGGCGTGTTGCTCGGGGCGAAGATCTCCAGCCGCCTGGCGGCGCGCTTCGGCACCGCCAGCCTGATGCGCCTGTGCCTGTGGGGTGGGGCGATCTCCATTGCCTTGCTGGCGCTGCTGCCCAGCTATCCGTTGTGGTTGGTACTGCGCCTGATACTGGGAGTGGTCCTGACCATCATCTTCATTCTGGGGGAAAGCTGGATCAATCAGCTGGTGGTGGAGCAGTGGCGTGGCCGGCTGGTGGCGCTGTATGGCGCAAGCTATGCCTTGAGCCAGCTGGCCGGGCCCCTGCTGTTGGGCGTGCTGGGTACTGAGCATGATTACGGCTTCTGGACCGCGGTGGGTTTGCTGGTGGTATCACCGCTCCTGCTGTTGGGGCGCAGCGGGGCGCCGAGCACCGAGTCGTGCAGCGTGACCCTGTTTGACCTGTGGCACTTCTGTCAGAAGTTGCCGGCGATTGCCTGGGCAGTTGCATTGTTCGCTACTTTCGAGGCCCTGATTCTGACCCTGCTGCCGGTGTATTGCCTGAGCCAGGGGTTCACTGAAGACATTGCCCTGGCCATGGTCAGCACCGTGGTGGTGGGGGATGCACTTTTGCAGCTGCCGATTGGCGCCCTGGCGGATCGGATTTCCCGGCGCGGCCTGTTCACCGGCTGCGCGGTGATCCTGCTGTGTTCCAGCCTGGCCATTCCGCTGTTGCTGGGCACCGTGCTGATCTGGCCGCTGTGGGTGTTGTTCGGAGCCAGCGCCGGGGGCTTGTTCACCTTGTCGCTGATCCTGATCGGCGAGCGTTACCGCGATGATGCACTGGTGCGGGCCAATGCCCATGTGGCGCAGCTCTGGGGCATTGGCTGCCTGATCGGGCCGCTGGTGGCAGGGGCCGGCAGCCAGTGGGTGAGCGGCCACGCCATGTTGCTGCTGGTGGCGGCCGGGGCTTTTGGCTTGCTTGTCCTGCTGCTGCGCCAGGGGGCCTTTGGCGAAGCCCAGGCTGCGTTGTAGCCGCTCAGAGCATGCGTTCCAGGCCGATGCGGGTGCTCAGCCAGGCATTGAAGCGGCGCCACCAGTTGCCGGGTTCATGGCCCAGGCTGTGCAACTGGCCCTGATCCTCGGTCACCCAGACCAGCTTGCCGTCCAGCAGCTTGACCTGGTAGCTCAGGGCCGGCGCCATCCCCTGCAGGGCCAGGGCGCGGACATGTTCAGCCAGCTCGGGGCTGTCCACCAGCACCCCGACCTCGGTGTTCCACAGCACCGAACGGGGGTCGAAGTTGAACGAGCCGATGAAGCTCTTTCGTCGGTCGAAGATCATCGCCTTGCTGTGCAGGCTGGAGTCGGAGCCCTTGTAGGAGCCGCTGTGGAACAGGTGCGGCCCGCTGCCACCGCGCTCGCCGGGTTGTCGGCGCAGTTCGTAGAGCTTCACTCCATGTTCCAGCAATGCCTTGCGATAGGGCGCATAGCCGCCATGCACCACTGGCACGTCGGTGGCTTCCAGGGAGTTGGTCAACAGGCTCACCGAGACCCCGGCGTCCGCGCGCCCGGTCAGGTACACCAGCCCGGGCTGCCCCGGAACGAAGTAGGCCGAGATCATGATCAGCTCCTTGCCGACCCCGCTCAGTTCCGGTGCCAGCTGGGTGGTGAGCAGCAGGTGCGGGTCGGGGTCACCCTTGGCCAGGACCTTGGCCGGAGCGTCCCACAGGGCCTGGTTCCAGGCCCAGATCAGTTCCTTGCGCCAGATGTCCATGCGCGGCTGGGTCTGGTAGGTCATCAGTTGCCGATACAGCGCCTGGTTCTGCCGGCGGCTGTCCTGCAAGGATTCCTCGAGGCGCAGCCGGGTGTTGTCCAGCGCCTTGGTGGAAGGTGTGCTGGACAGGAACTCGCCGATGGGGCGGCTCAGGGCGCTGTTCCAGTACTGGTCGAAGCTGTGGCCCAGTTGCTCGGCCACCGGACCCACGCTGAACATGTCGATGTCGGTGAAGTTCAGGTTGGGCTGGGCGTCGAAGTATTCATCCCCCAGGTTGCGCCCACCGACGATGGCCACGCTGTTGTCTGCCAGCCAGAGCTTGTTGTGCATCCGCCTATGCTGCTGCGACAGGTTGAACAGGCGGCCCATGGCCCGGGTCAGGCCGGTGCTGCGGCCCAGGTGCAGAGGGTTGAACAGGCGGATCTGGATCTGCGGATGGGCGGCCAGGGTGGCGATGATCTGGTCCAGGCCGTCGCTGGTGGTGTCGTCCAGCAGGATGCGTACCCGCACGCCACGATCGGCAGCCTTGAGCAGCTCGTCCACCAGCATGCGGGTGCTGATGCCGTCGTGGACGATGTAGTACTGCAGGTCGAGGCTGCTTTGCGCGTTGCGGATCAGCTCGGCGCGGGCCATGAACGCTTCGGTGCTGTTGGGTAGCAGGCGAAAGCCGGAACGCCCCTGGTAGGGCGCGGCCTGGGCCCGGATCGACTGGGCAAAGCCCGAATCACGGGCGGGCAGGGCCTGGCTGGGTTGGTACGGCACCTCGCGGGTAGCGCAGCCGCCCAGCCCGAGGCTCAGCAGCAGAAGCCAGGTGAAGGCCTGTATAGGGTTCAAGTCAGGTCATCTCGCATCACGGCACGGGTTGGCATGGGACGGCTGGCTTCCTGCTTCGGATCGGGGTCAGTCCGAGGTATCACTGAGCAGCTTGATGGCTGCAGCGCCGACCTTGCGTACCGCGTCTTCGATCTGCGCGGTTGGCTTGGCAGCGTAGTTCATCCGCAGGCAATTGCGGTACTTGCCCGAGGCGGAAAAGATGCTGCCCACGGCAATCTGCACCCCTTGCTCGAGCAGCACTCGGTTGAGCTTCAGAGCATCAAAGCCCTCGGGGAGTTCGATCCACAGCATGAAACTGCCCTGTGGCCGGCTGGCACGAGTGCCGGCGGGGAAGTAGCGGCTGACCCAATCGAGCATCAGGTTACGATTGCGCTGGTACTGGGTGCGCATCTTGCGCAGATGCGGCTCGAAGTGGCCGCTCTTGAGAAACTCGGCGATGGCTACCTGGGGCTGCGGGGCCGTGGAGCCGGTGCTGATGTATTTCATGTGCAGTACACGTTCCAGGTAGCGGCCGGGCGCCACCCAGCCGATGCGCAGGCCTGGGGCCAGGGTTTTCGAGAACGAGCTGCACAGCAGCACCCGGCCATCATCGTCGAAGGACTTGATGGTGCGCGGGCGCGGGTAGGTGTAGGCCAGTTCGCCATACACATCGTCCTCGATGATCGCCACGTCGAAGCGCTGGGCCAGGGTCAGCAGTGCCCGCTTGCGCGGCTCCGGCATGATGTAGCCCAGGGGGTTGTTGCAGTTGGGCGTCAACTGTATGGCCTTGATCGGCCACTGTTCCAAAGCCAGTTCCAGGGCTTCCAGGCTGATTCCGGTAATGGGGTCGGTGGGGATCTCCAGGGCCTTCATGCCCAGGCCCTTGAGGGTCTGCATGGCGCCGTGGAAGCTCGGCGAGTCCACGGCGACGATATCCCCCGGTTCGCAGATGGCGCGAATGCTGGTGGACAGCGCCTCGTGGCAGCCGGTGGTGATCACCAGGTCGCCGGCCCCCAGTTGGCAGCCGGAATCCAGCATCAGTCGTGCGACCTGCTCGCGCAGCTCCAGTACGCCGTAGATGTTGTCGTAGTGCAGGCCTGGCATGTCCTGGCGCCGGCTGAGGCGGGCCAGGGCCCGAAGCAGAGGCTTGAGGGTGGGTGTGGTGATGTCCGGCATGCCGCGGCCCAGTTGCACCACGTCCTTGCGCGGCACGGCGCGAATCAGTTCCAGCACCTGGTCCCACTGCGAGATCTCTACCGGTCGCTGGGCCGGGCGGCCAACGGCGGGCAGGGCGGGCAGTTCGCGGCTGGGCGGCACGAAGTAGCCGGACTTGGGCTTGGGCATCGCCAGGCCGTTGTCTTCCAGCAGGCGGTAGGCCTGCTGCACGGTGCTCAGGCTGACCCCGTGCTCGACGCTCAGGGCGCGCACTGAGGGCAGCCGATCGCCGGGGCGGTAGAAGCCCTGCTCAATGCGGGTGCCCAGGAGTTCGGCGAGGTTGACGTAGAGGGTCATGGCATTGGCTCGTAGTGGGGGGCGCGAGGACCGGTACAGATGGGGCAAAAATACAGGATTCAGCAGGATTTTTGGCAAAACTGTATGGAGTTAATACCGCTGTATTGAGTCTGTAATGGTTTTTGCGCACCAAGCATCCTATTGGCTCATGGCAACTTTGAGCAAACAGGAGCAATACAGATGAACGGCTTGAGCGATGTGCGTCTGTCGTTACGGAGTCAGGAGCTGCAGGCAGAGCAGGAGCAGGCACTGGCGGCACGCCTGCCACGCTCCGCACCGCCCGGGCTGAGCCCGCTGGGTCTGTACTGGCATCGGCTGCGCACGCGCAAGTCGTTGCTGGAGCTGACTGCCGAGCAGTTGCGCGATGTCGGCCTGAGCCGGGAAGAGGCGCGGGCCGAAGGTCTCAAGCCGTTCTGGCGGCTGTAGGCCGACGCCGCGCAGCCACGGGGAGGGTCAGAGCAGTTCCTTCAAGCGGTGCCAGAGCATGCCCAGGGCCAGCAGCGGCGAGCGCAGATGCTTGCCGCCCGGGAAGGTGATGTGCGGCACCTTGGCGAACAGGTCGAAACCGCCGCCGTGCTGGCCGCTGATGGCCTCGCCCAGCAGCTTGCCCGCCAGGTGCGTGGCATTCAGGCCGTGGCCCGAATAGGCCTGGGCGTAATACACATTGGGCTGGTCCTTGAGCCGGCCGATCTGCGGCAGGCGGTTGGCGCCGATGCCGATCATGCCGCCCCACTGGTAGTCGATCTTCACTGCGGCCAGTTGCGGGAACACTTCCAGCATCTTCGGCCGCATGTAGGCGGCGATGTCCTTGGGGTCACGCCCCGAATAATGACAGGCACCCCCGAACAGCAGGCGCCGGTCAGCCGAAAGACGGTAGTAGTCCAGGGCCACGCGCTGGTCGCAGACCGCCATGTTCTGCGGCAGCAGTTCCTGGGCCAGGGCCGGGCTCAAGGGTTCGGTGGCGATGATGTAGCTGCCGGCCGGAAGCACCTTGCCCCCCAATTCCGGATTGAGATCGTTGAGGTAGGCGTTGCAGCCCAGTACCAGGGTCTTGGCCCGGACGGTGCCGCGACTGCTGTGGACCTTGACCTCGGGGCCGTAGTCGATGCGTGTCACCGCAGAGTGCTCGAACAGTTGCACCCCCAGTTGCTGCGCCGCCCGGGCTTCGCCCAGGGCCAGGTTCAGCGGGTGCAGGTGGCCCGAACCCATGTCGATCAAGCCGCCAACATAGCGCTTGGAACCCACCACGCTGTGCATTTCATCGGCCTGCAGCAGCCGGGTCTGGTGGCGATAGCCCAGGCTGCGCAGTTCCTCGGCGTCTTCGGCGAAGCCGGCAAGGTCGGCCGGCTTGTTGGCCAGGTCGCAGTAGCCCCAGGTCAGGTCGCAAGGGATCTGGAAACGCTCGATGCGTTGGCGGACGATCTCCACCGCCTCCAGCCCCATGAGCTTCATCTGCCGCACTCCGTCCTTGCCTATCACCTTGGTGAACTGGTCGAGGCCGTGGCCGACGCCGCGAATCAACTGCCCGCCATTGCGCCCGCTGGCGCCCCAGCCGATCTTGTGCGCCTCCAGCAGGACTACGCTGAGGCCACGCTCGGCCAGTTCCAGCGCGGTGTTGAGCCCGGAAAAACCGCCCCCGACCACGCACACATCGGCTGTCAGATCGCCCGCCAACGCTGGGTAGTCAGGTTGCGGCAGGCTGCTGGCGGCATAGTAGGAAGCGGCGTGCTGAAGGCTGGCGGGCATGGGATGCGTCCTGATGATGGTGTCGGTAAAAATGCGCGGAGCATAAGTCGGGCCTTTGCGCCGGGGCAACCGCAGGACGCCCGGTCCTGTCTGCCGCCAGGCATTTAGGGCAGAATTCACGGCTATTCATGCGCCGGTAGTCTTTTTCATGAGCTGTAACCGTCAAATCGTCCGCAGCCTGCGTCAGCAGATTCCCTCTTTCGAGTGCGTTCCCGGCTGCCACGACTGCTGCGGCCCGGTGACCACCTCGCCGGAGGAAATGTCCCGCCTGCCGCGCAAGACCGCTGCCGAGCAGGAAGCTGCCATGGACGAGCTCAACTGCGTGCACCTGGGACCCAACGGTTGCACCGTGTATGACGAGCGTCCGCTGATCTGCCGCCTGTTCGGCACCACGCCGAGCCTGCCTTGCCCCAACGGCCGGCGCCCGGTGGAGATGATCCACCCTCGGGTCGAAAAACAGATCCACGACTACATGGCCAGCACTCGCCAGGTTCTGGTCTAGCCCCGCGCACCCCGGCTTGCCGGAAGGCTTCACCCTCTCGCTTCAATCCGGAATCGGCAGGCTCAGGCTCTCCTTCACTTCTTCCATGACGATGTAGCTCTTGGACTCGCGCACGTGGGGCAGCTTGAGCAGGATGTCCCCCAGCAACTTGCGGTAGGACGCCATTTCCGAGATCCGCGCCTTGACCAGATAGTCGAAGTCGCCGGACACCAGGTGGCACTCCAGCACGTGGGGCAGCTTCAGCACCGCCCGGCGAAACTCCTCGAAGGTATCGCCGGACTTGTAGTCCAGGCTGATCTCGACGAACACCAGCAGGCTGCCCTTGAGGTGCTGCGGATTGAGCCGCGCGTTGTAGCCCATGATGATCCCTTCGCGCTCCAGGCGGCGCACGCGCTCGGTGCAGGGGGTGGTGGAGAGGCCCACTCGCTCCCCCAGCTCGGTGAAGGAAATGCGTCCGTCGGCCTGGAGTATCCGCAAGATATTGCGATCGATCTTGTCCAGGGCCCGACGGGTCTGATGGTTGGTGCGCATAGGGGATGCCCCTCCGTGAAAAGCAATATTGCCGAGAATTCTCGCCAAATATAGGCGGTTATATAGTGAAAATCACTGCTCAATGTTTCTTACACTGCGCCCATCTTTGCTCTGAATAACAAACGTCAGCGGTCAAGCCGCGATGAGGATATGAAAATGCGCGTTCTGGTCTTGGGCAGTGGCGTTATCGGAACCACCAGTGCCTATTATCTGGCTCGAGCCGGATTTGAAGTGACCGTAGTGGACCGTCAGCCGGCCGCCGCCATGGAAACCAGCTTCGCCAACGCCGGCCAGGTCTCGCCTGGCTATGCGTCGCCCTGGGCCGCTCCGGGTGTACCGCTCAAAGCCATCAAATGGCTGCTGCAGCGCCACGCGCCACTGGCGATCAAGGCCACGGCCGACATCGACCAGTACCTGTGGATGGCGCAGATGCTGCGCAACTGCACCGCCAGCCGCTATGCGGTGAACAAGGAGCGCATGGTGCGCCTGTCCGAATACAGCCGTGACTGCCTCGACGAACTGCGTGCGGAAACCGGCATTGCCTACGAAGGCCGCAGCCTGGGCACTACCCAGCTGTTCCGCACCCAGGCGCAGCTGGACGGTGCGGCGAAAGACATCGCCGTGCTCAAGGAATCCGGCGTGCCGTTCGAACTGCTGGACCGCGAAGGCATCGCCCGGGTCGAGCCGGCCCTGGCCAACGTCACTGACATCCTCGCCGGTGCCCTGCGCCTGCCCAACGACCAGACTGGCGACTGCCAGATCTTCACCACGCGCCTGGCGGAAATGGCCAGCAAGCTGGGTGTGGAGTTCCGCTTCGGCCAGGACATCCAGCGCATCGACTTTGCCGGTGACCGGATCAACGGCGTGTGGATCGACGGCAAGCTGGAAACCGCCGACCGCTACGTGCTGGCCCTGGGCAGCTACTCGCCGCAATTGCTCAAGCCGCTGGGCATCAAGGCGCCGGTGTACCCGCTCAAGGGTTACTCCCTGACCGTGCCGATCACCAACCCGGCCATGGCCCCGACTTCCACCATCCTCGACGAAACCTACAAGGTCGCGATCACCCGTTTCGACAACCGGATCCGGGTCGGCGGCATGGCTGAGATAGCCGGTTTTGACCTCTCGCTCAATCCGCGCCGGCGTGAAACGCTGGAGATGATCGTCAACGATCTCTATCCTCAGGGCGGCGACCTGTCCCAGGCCAGTTTCTGGACCGGGCTGCGTCCTACCACCCCGGATGGCACGCCGATTGTGGGCGCCACACCGTTCCGCAACCTGTTCTTGAACACTGGCCACGGTACGCTCGGCTGGACCATGGCTTGCGGTTCCGGTCGCCTGCTGGCGGACCTGATGGCCAAGAAAAAGCCGCAGATCAGCGCCGAAGGCCTCGATATTTCCCGTTACGGTAACCCTCAGGAGTCAGCTAAACATGTCAATCCAGCGCCAGCTCACCAATGAGCGCATGAGCCAGATTGTTGTCCACGGCGGTACGGTGTATCTGTCCGGGCAAGTCGGCGATGACATGCAGGCCGGGATCGAACAGCAGACCCGCGAGACCCTGGCCAACATCGAACGCCTGCTGGACCTGGCCGGTACCGACAAGAGCAAGCTGCTGTCGGTGACCATCTACCTGAAGGACATCGATGCCCACTTCGCTGGCATGAACAGTGTCTGGGACCAGTGGCTGCCAAAAGGCGTGGCGCCGGCCCGGGCCACGGTCGAAGCCAAGCTGTGCGAACCGGAAATCCTGGTCGAGCTGTCCGTAGTGGCCGCTCTGCCTTAAGCGACAAGATCCCTCTCCCGGTGCCGGTGGCGGCTCGCCGTTATCCAGCACCGGTTTTTTATTCCCCATGACCGCCTAGAAGTCTGCCGCCATGCGCCCTGCCCGTGCCCTGATCGATCTCCAAGCCCTGCGTCACAACTACCAACTGGCCCGTGAAACCTCGGGAGTTCGTGCTCTCGCGGTGATCAAGGCCGATGCCTACGGCCATGGCGCGGTGCGCTGCGCCCAGGCACTGGAAGGCGAGGCCGACGGTTTCGCCGTGGCCTGCATCGAAGAAGCCCTGGAGCTGCGCGCCGCGGGCATTCGTGCGCCGGTGCTGCTGCTGGAAGGTTTTTTCGAAGCATCCGAGCTGGCGCTGATCGTCGAGCATGATTTCTGGTGTGTGGTGCATTCGCTGTGGCAACTCGAAGCCATCGAGCAGGCGGCCGTGGCCAAGCCACTGACGGTCTGGCTCAAGCTGGATTCGGGCATGCACCGGGTCGGCCTGCATCCCAAGGATTACCAGGCGGCGTATCAGCGCCTGCAGGCCAGCGGCAAGGTCGAGAAGATCGTGCTGATGAGCCACTTTGCCCGCGCCGATGAACTGGACTGCCCGCGTAGCAGCGAGCAGGTGGCGGTATTCGAAGCGGCTCGCCAGGGCCTCGGAGCGGAAATCAGCCTGCGCAATTCGCCGGCGGTCATGGGCTGGCCCAGCGTACCCAGCGATTGGGTGCGCCCGGGCATCATGCTCTACGGTTCGACGCCGT
The DNA here is from genome assembly GCF_052665325.1 of Pseudomonas sp. 8(2025). Lineage (NCBI taxonomy): Bacteria > Pseudomonadati > Pseudomonadota > Gammaproteobacteria > Pseudomonadales > Pseudomonadaceae > Pseudomonas > Pseudomonas sp. 8(2025). The sequence continues at coordinate 338,585 of NZ_JBQOIE010000001.1, forward strand.
TCGAAGAAAACAACTCGGTGGCCGCGCGCTTGCAGCCGGTAATGACCCTGGAGTCCAAGGTGATCTGCGTGCGTGAACTGCCGGCCGGCGAGCCGGTGGGCTACGGCGCCAGGTTCATCACAGACAGGCCAATGCGCATCGGCGTGGTGGCCATGGGGTATGCCGACGGTTATCCGCGCCATGCGCCTACTGGTACGCCGGTACTGGTGGCCGGCCAGCGCAGCCGCCTGCTGGGCCGGGTGTCCATGGACATGCTGTGTGTCGACCTGACGGACGTGCCCCAGGCCGGCCTTGGTTCGACCGTGGAGTTGTGGGGCAAGAACATCCTCGCCAGCGATGTTGCGCAGGCCGCCGATACCATCCCTTATCAGCTGTTCTGCAACCTGCGCCGGGTACCGTTGGTGTACTGCGAAGGCTGAGATTCCGTGGGCTGTACCGAAAGTCGCCTTCCCGGGGGGAATCGGGAGCAAGTGTTGTAAATACTGAACGCTGTCGCCATGATAACGCTCAATTACAACAACGCCTGATTCCCGCCTAGGAGGCTGCCGCATTGGACGTCGGTGAACGACTGCAATCCATCCGTAAACTGAAAGGTCTTTCCCAGCGTGAACTCGCCAAGCGTGCGGGCGTCACCAATAGCACCATTTCAATGATCGAAAAGAACAGCGTCAGCCCCTCGATCAGCTCGCTGCGCAAGGTGCTGGGCGGCATTCCCATGTCCATGGTGGAGTTCTTTTCCGAGGAAATTCTCCAGGAAACGCCTTCTCAGATCGTCTACAAGGCCCACGAACTGATCGACATCTCCGATGGTGCGGTGACCATGAAGCTGGTGGGCCGGGCTCATCCGAGCCGCGCCATTGCCTTCCTCAACGAGATCTACCCGCCGGGTGCCGATACCGGTGAAGAGATGCTCACCCACGACGGCGAGGAAACCGGGATTCTCCTCGAGGGGCGCCTGGAACTGGTGGTAGGGCTTGAAACATTTGTCCTCGAAGCCGGCGACAGCTACTACTTTGAGAGTACGAAGCCGCACCGTTTCCGTAATCCGTTCGATGTTCCGGCGCGACTAATCAGCGCAGCCACTCCGGCGAACTTCTAGATCAAGAGGCGTCCTGCAAGGCTTGCAGAGAGGCCCCCAGCGACATTTTGCCGCGAATAAGACCCCTTCGACTTTGGGGTTGTTTCAGTGTGGCGGGCTAACCGTTATACTTTCGCCCGCCTGCGAAACCGTGGCCGCAGGCGTGACTAGCCACCATTGAGGGTGTACGCGTGAACCTAATTATGAAAATGCTGGCCGCACCAGCAACCGTATTGGCCCTTTGGGCAGTCAGCGCTCAAGCTGCGACTAATGATGATATTGCCAAGCGTCTTGAGCCTGTCGGCCAGGTCTGCGTCCAGGGGCAGGAGTGCAAGGGTATGGAAGTGGCCGCCTCTGCGGGCGGTGGCGGTGGCGCGAAATCCCCGGATGACGTGATCGCCAAGCACTGCAACGCTTGCCACGGCACCGGCCTGTTGGGCGCACCGAAAATCGGTGACACCGCAGCCTGGAAAGAGCGCGCCGATCACCAGGGCGGCCTCGACGGCATCCTGGCCAAGGCCATCACCGGGATCAACGCAATGCCGCCTAAAGGCACCTGTGCCGATTGCTCCGATGACGAGCTCAAAGGTGCAATCCAGAAGATGTCCGGCCTGAAATAAGCCGCCATCTTCAGCGAAAAAGCCGCTTACGAGCGGCTTTTTTGTGGGCGTAATTTGCCCCCGTGTACTGGTCAATGCAGCAAACTCCCGGCAAGCTCGGTCCAACCTCAATTCATGGACGGTCCCCGGAGGGTCAGATGCTGCAATCCTGTTCTATCGAGCATGCGGTGGATGAAGTGCTCGCGCGTTTGCCGCAACACATTCACATGGGCATGCCCCTGGGGCTGGGTAAACCCAATCGTTTCGCCAATGCCCTGTACCGGCGCATCGCCGGGATGCCGGAACGCCAGCTGACCATCTACACCGCTTTGAGCCTGGGCCGGCCGGCCCTGGGCGACGGTTTGCAGAAGCGCTTTCTCGAACCCTTCGTCGAACGGGTATTCGGTGACTACCCGGAGCTGGATTTTCTCGCTGACCTGCATCGCGACAGCCTGCCGGCGAACATTCGCGTCGAGCAGTTCTTCATGCAGCCCGGCAGCCTCCTGCACAGTGCCCCGGCGCAGCAGGACTACGTCAGCAGCAACTACAGCCACGCCGCCCGGGACATCAACGCAGCCGGTCTGAACCTGGTGGCGCAACTGCTGGCCAGGGACCCGCAAGACCCAGGACGCCTGAGCCTGAGCTGCAACCCGGACATCACCCTCGACATGTTGCCGATGATTGCCAAGCGCCGGGCGCAGGGGGAAACCATCTTGATCCTCGGCCAGGTCCACAGCGACCTGCCCTATATGCCGGGTGACTCGGAAATCGATGCCGCGGACCTCGACCTGCTGATCGACGAGGAGGAGCGCAGTACGTTGTTCTCCACGCCGAACATGCCCGTGGGTATCCAGGACCATTGCATAGGCCTGCACGCCAGCACCTTGGTGCGCGACGGCGGCACCCTGCAGATCGGCATTGGCTCCATGGGCGATGCGCTGACCGCGGCCTTGCTCGCACGGCAGGCGGACAACGAGGGCTACCGCGCACTGCTGGCAGACCTGCAGGTGGATTACTGGCAGCCGCTGATCGATCGCGAAGGGGGTGTCGAGCCCTTTGCCCAAGGGCTCTACGGCTGCAGCGAAATGTTCGTCAACGGCCTGCTGGCCCTGGCCGACGCGGGCATCGTGCGGCGCAAGGTGTACCCGACCGTGGCGCTGCAAGAGCAAGCCAATGCCGGCACCCTGGATCCGGATTCGGCTGTCGGCGGGGTCTCGATCCATGGCGGTTTCTTCCTTGGCCCGCGCAGCTTCTATCAGCGCCTGCGGGAGCTGCCCAAGAGCAGGCTGGCGCAGTTCAACATGACCGCCATCAGCTACATCAACGAGCTGTATGGCCATGAGGAGCTCAAGCGTCTGCAACGCCGGGATGCGCGCTTTATCAACAGCGCCTTCACCATGACCCTGATGGGTGCGGCGGTGTCCGACCAGTTGCAGGGCGGGCGCGTGCTGAGCGGGGTGGGCGGGCAATACAACTTCGTCGCCCAGGGCCATGCCCTGGCGGATGCCCGCTCGGTGCTGATCCTGCGCAGCTGGCGCGAGTCGGCGGGGGAGGTGAGTTCCAACATTGTCTGGGAATACGGCCACTGCACCATCCCCCGGCACCTGCGGGACATCGTGATCACCGAGTACGGCATCGCCGATCTGCGGGGCAAGACGGACGCCAAGGTGATCGAGGCGTTGCTCAATATCAGCGATTCACGCTTCCAGGCCGGATTGATCGAGCAGGCACAGAAAGCCGGCAAGCTGGCGAAGGACTTTCGTCTGGAGCCGCGTTTTGCCGACAACAGCCCACAGCGTTTGCAGAACATTCAGGCGCGTCATCGCCACCTGTTCCCGGAGTATCCGCTGGGCAGTGATTTCAGCGCCCAGGAGCGCGACCTGCTGCGGGCGCTGAACTGGCTCAAGAGCAAGTTCAAGCTCAGCGAGATCCTCGAGCTGGGCAAGGCGGCACTCGACGCACCGGAGCCCGCGGCGTTTGCCGAGCACTTGGAGCGCATGGGGCTGGAGAAACCCGAAGGCCTGCGTGAAGACCTGTACCAGCGGTTCCTGCTGGCGGGTCTGCAGGCCACGGCCCCCACCATGTAGTAGGAGACGGCTTGCCGGCGAATGGGCCTTGAAGTCTTGCGCTGCTCTCAAGGGCGTCTTCGCTGGCAAGCCAGTTCCTACACAAGTCTGTTGCTCTGGCGGGCGGGGTTACTCGATGAAGGTGACCACGCCGCCGGCCAGGGATTTGACCCGGGCCAGGGATTCCACGCGGTAGCCCTGGGAGTCCAGTTCGGCACGGCCGCCCTGGAACGACTTCTCGATGACGATGCCCAGGCCGGCCACGGTGGCGCCGGCCTGCTTGATGATCGAGATCAGTGCCTGGGACGCCTTACCGTTGGCCAGGAAGTCGTCGATGATCAGCACGCGGTCGCTGCTGGTCAGGTGCCGCGGGGAAATGGCGACGGTGCTTTCCACCTGCTTGGTGAAGGAGTACACGGTGGCCGACAGCAGGTTCTCGGTCAGGGTCAGGGACTGGTGCTTGCGGGCGAAGATCACCGGCACGCCCAGGTTCAGACCGGTCATGATCGCCGGGGCTATCCCTGAGGCTTCGATGGTGACGATCTTGGTGATGCCCGAATCCTTGAACAGCGTGGCGAATTCGTCGCCGATCAACTTCATCAACTGCGGGTCGATCTGATGGTTCAGAAAGGCGTCGACCTTCAGTACTTGATCGGAAAGCACGATGCCTTCTTCGCGAATTTTCTTGTGCAGTGCTTCCACGGAGCTTCCTCTACTGGCCACGTCTGGGCCAAAGGTCTGTTAAAAAATAGTCGATTTTAACGCTTTAACATCGCGCGTATATCCGCCAAGGCGCTATTGCCGCGAACGGCCTTCACTTCGGTCGGGGTGTCGTCGTTGCCTTCCCAGGCCAGATCGTCCGGGGGCAGCTCATCGAGGAAACGGCTCGGCGCGCAGTCGATGATTTCACCGTACTGCTTGCGCTTGGCTGCAAAGGTAAAGGCCAGGGTCTGACGCGCGCGGGTAATGCCCACATAGGCCAGGCGCCGTTCTTCCTCGATGGTATCGGCTTCGATACTGGAGCGGTGCGGGAGGATTTCCTCTTCCATGCCCATGATGAACACGTAGGGAAATTCCAGACCCTTGGAGGCATGCAAGGTCATCATCTGCACGCCCTCGGCGCCGTCTTCCTCTTCCTGCTGACGTTCCAGCATGTCGCGCAGGACCAGCTTGCCGATGGCGTCTTCGACGGTCATCTCGCCGTCTTCGTCTTTTTCCAGGGTGTTCTTCAAGGCCTCGATCAGGAACCAGACGTTACCCATCCGGTAGTCCGCCGCCTTGTCGCTGGAGCTGTTGGTGCGCAGCCAGTTCTCGTAGTCGATGTCCATGACCATGCTGCGCAGGGCGGAAATCGGGTCTTCGCCGGCGCACTGTTCGCGGACCCGGTCCATGAAGCGCTTGAAGCGCGCGAGGCGGTCGGTGAAACGGCTGTCCAGATGTTCGCCCAGGCCGATTTCGTCGGTGGCGGCGTACATCGAGATCTTGCGTTCGGTGGCGTAGTTGCCGAGTTTTTCCAGGGTCGTGGAACCGATTTCCCGGCGCGGCACGTTGATCACCCGGAGGAAGGCGTTGTCGTCATCCGGGTTCACGATCAGGCGGAAGTAGGCCATCAGATCCTTTACTTCCTGGCGTCCGAAGAAGCTGTTACCGCCGGACAGGCGATAGGGCACCTGGTGGTGCTGCAGCTTCAGTTCGATCAGCTTGGCCTGGTAGTTACCCCGGTAAAGAATGGCGAAGTCGCTGTAGGGGCGGTCGGTGCGCAGGTGCAGGCTGAGGATTTCCATGGCCACCCGTTCGGCCTCGGCATCTTCGTTGCGGCAGCGGATCACGCGGATCTCGTCGCCGTGGCCCATCTCGCTCCACAGCTGCTTTTCGAATTCGTGGGGGTTGTTGGAGATCAGCACGTTGGCGCAGCGCAGGATACGGCTGGTGGAGCGGTAGTTCTGCTCCAGCATCACCACTTTCAGGGACGGGTAGTCGTCCTTGAGCAGCATCAGGTTTTCCGGGCGTGCGCCGCGCCAGGCGTAGATCGACTGGTCATCGTCGCCCACCACGGTGAACTGGTTGCGCTTGCCGATCAGCATCTTCACCAGCAGGTACTGGCTGGCGTTGGTGTCCTGGTATTCGTCCACCAGCAGGTAGCGCACCTTGTTCTGCCATTTCTCCAGGATGTCGGCGTGCTCTTCGAACAGCTTCACCGGCAGCAGGATCAGGTCGTCGAAGTCCACTGCGTTGAACGCCTTGAGCGTGCGCTGGTAGTGGGTGTAGACGATGGCGGCGGTCTGTTCCTTGGGGTTGCGGGCGTTTTCCAGGGCCTCGGCGGGCAGGATCAGGTCGTTCTTCCACGAGCCGATCATGTTCTTGATCTCGTCGACGCCGTCGTCCCCGGAATACTCCTTCTGCATGATGTCGGTCATCAGGGCCTTGACGTCAGTCTCGTCAAAGATCGAGAAGCCCGGCTTGTAGCCCAGCCGCACATGCTCCTTGCGGATGATGTTCAGGCCCAGGTTGTGGAAGGTCGAGACCGTCAGGCCACGGCCTTCGCCACTGCGCAGCAGGGTGCCGACCCGCTCCTTCATTTCCCGCGCGGCCTTGTTGGTAAAGGTCATGGCGACAATGTACTGGGCGCGGATGCCGCAATTCTGGATCAGGTGCGCGATCTTGCGGGTGATCACGCTGGTCTTGCCGGAGCCTGCGCCGGCGAGCACCAAAAGAGGGCCGCCGACATAGTTCACGGCTTCTTGCTGCCGGGGATTGAGTCGGGACATGACGGTAAAAAGGGATCGGTTACGAAAAGGGCGGGCATTTTAACAGGCTGGACGGATTCTGCTGCCTCTGTCCGACTTGTGACGCACAACGCGATCTAAATTTGCCGGTTTTGATACTTTCCCTCAGGATGCGCGCTGAATATGCGTCTAATGTTCGAGTTAGAGCGGTACAAGAAATTGCGTATGATAATCAATATCAATTGTTATTGTTTATTTGCGCGCCATAATGCCCGCCGCCAACTTAATTTGCAGAGTCTAGGGAGCTAGCTTGTCTAAGCCTGTCGAACCCTTGCGTTTGCTGCTACTGGCTGAAGAGCCGGTGTGGACAGCGTTGTTGCGCGAGTGTGTCGCTCCGTTGGGAGACTCGGTGGTATTGATCAGTGCTCCCAGCTGGGAGTCTGTCAGCCGTTTGTTTGAAGACGACCGCAACGCGGTCCTGTTGACCCTTCCTCATTTGCAGCCCGGCCCCGGGCGTTGCAGCCTGCCCACCGTGTTGCTGCTGGACCAGGAACCGCCCGTAGCCCCTGTAGGCGTCAGCGACTGGCTGGTGAGTTCCTGCCTGAGTACCGATGCCCTGCGCCGTTGCCTGCGCCATGTACGTGAGCGCGGCCTGCTGGAAAACACCCTGCAGCGCCTGGCAGAGCAGGACCCCCTGACCGGCATCGCCAACCGCCAGGGGTTCCAGACCTTGCTGGCCGCGCGCCTGGCGGAAAACGAAGGCCGTGGCCTGGCCCTGGGCCATCTCGACCTGGACAATTTCCGCCACGCCAACGACGCCCTAGGCCACCAGGCCGGCGACCGGCTGATCCTGCAGGTGGTCTCGCGCCTGAAAAGCCAGCTTGAGGCCGGCGATCAACTGGCCCGCCTGGGCAGCGATGAGTTTGCCTTGCTCATCGACACCCGCCGCGCCCCACAGCGGGCCGAGTGGATGGCCGAGCGCATCACCGAAGCCATGGCCGAGCCCTATTGGGTCGATGGCGAAAGCCTGTTGATCGGCTGCAGCCTGGGGATTGCCCATGCCCGGGCCAATGCCGGTGCCGACCCGCTGATGTGGCATGCACACATCGCCATGCAACAGGCCAAGAGCACCCAGGGCTGCACCTTTCATATCTTCAACGAGCGGATCAATCGCAACGCTCGCAGCCTGGCCGACCTGGAAAGCGAACTGCGCCGGGCCCTGCGCCGCGACGAACTGGAGCTGCACTACCAGCCCCGGCTGAACCTGCATGACGGCAAGATCGTGGGCCTTGAAGCCCTGGTGCGCTGGCGCCATGGCGAGCGCGGCCTGTTGCCGCCCAGCGAGTTCGTGCCCCTGGCCGAGCAGAGCGGGCTGATCGTGCCCCTGGGCTACTGGGTGATTTCCCGAGCCCTGCGGGACATGCAGGCCCTGCGCGAACGCGGCCTGCCGCCGTTGCACATGGCGGTGAACCTGTCGTTCCGCCAGTTCCAGGACAGCCAACTGCTCTCGACCCTGAGCCGCCTGATTGCCGAGCGCGGAGTCGAGGCCCAGTGGCTGGAATTCGAATTGACCGAGACCGCAGTGATGCGCCGCAGTGACCTGGTGAAGCAGACCATGGATGCCCTGGGGCGCCTGGGAGTGCGTTTCTCCCTGGACGATTTCGGTACCGGCTTCTCTTCCTTCGTCCACCTCAACAGCCTGCCCATTACCCTGCTCAAGGTGGACAAGAGCTTTGTCGGCGGCATGGAGCAGCGCGAAGAGAACCGCAAGCTGGTCCACGCCATGATCAACCTGGCCCATAACCTGAACCTGAATGTGGTGGCCGAAGGCGTGGAGACGGCGGAACAGCTGGCCTTGCTGCGGGGCTTTGGTTGCGACCAGGCCCAGGGCTATCTGATCAGCAAGCCGCTGCCCCTGGCGGAACTGATGGACTATCTGACCTTCGGCAGCAGCCAGCAGGCGCTGCAGGAAGGGACGGTTTAAACCGACGCCGGTTCGGGCTCAATCCGCCTGGCCGGCCTGGAGAGTCATGGCCGGCACGGGCGGCTCACGCCGGATCATGCGGCGCATTCGCCACTCGAATGCCAGGGTCAGGCTGATGGCCGCACACGCCAGCCCCAGGGCCAGGCCCCACCAGACACCGGTCGGCCCCCAGCCCAGGGTGAAGGCCATCAGCCAGGCTGAAGGTGCGCCAATCAGCCAGTAGCAGCCCAGACCCACCAGGAAGGTAGTCTTGGCATCCTTGAGGCCCCGGATCGCGCCCATGGCGATGGTCTGGGTGCCGTCGAACAGCTCGAACCAGGCGGCCACCGCCAGCAGGCTCACGGCCAGCCGGATCACCTCGGCGAAGGCCGGGTCGTTGTGGTCGAGGAACAGCCCGATCAGTTGGTTGGGCAGCAGCCAGAAGATCATGGCGAACCCCAGCATCGCCACCGCGCCAAAGGCGATGCCCACGCGCCCGGCCAATCGTGCATCGAGCAATTGCCCGGCGCCGTAATGCTGGCCGATGCGCATGGTGATGGCGTAGGAAATCCCCGCCGGCACCATGAACGCCACCGAGACGATCTGCAGGGCGATCTGGTGCGCTGCCAGTTGCGTGCTGCCCATGGTGCCCATGCACAGGGCGGCGAAGGCAAACAGCCCGACTTCCACCGCGTAGGTGCCGCCGATGGGCAGGCCCAGGCGCCACAGTTCCCGCAGGTAATGGGTGTTCAGCCGGGACAGGCCCTGGCGCAGCGGGTAGGCGGCGTAGGCCGGGTGGCGCTTGATGTGCCAGGCCAGGGCCACGGCCATGCAGTTGGCGACGATGGCGGTCACCAGGCCAATGCCCACCAGGCCGAGTTTCGGCAGGCCGAACATGCCGGTGATCAGCGCGTAGTTGAGGAGGAAGTTGGCCACGGTGCCGCCCAGGCTGATGACCATCACCGGCGTGGCCCGGCCGATGGCGCTGGTGAAGCCGCGCAGGGCCATGAAACTCAGGTAGCCGGGCAGGGCGAACGGCAGGATCAGCAGGAACTGGCCGGCGGCGTGGACGTTGCTTTCGGTCTGGCCGAACAGCAACAGCAGCGGCTTGAGGTTCCACAGCAGCAGGCCGGCCACCAGGGCCATCAGCCAGGCCAGCCAGAGCCCGGCCTGGGTCAGGCGCGCGGCGCCCTCGATGTCGCCAGCGCCCTGGCGGATCGCTACCAGCGTGCCCACCGCGGCAATCACGCCGATGCAGAAGATTGATACGAAGGAGTAGCTGGCCGCACCCAGGCCGCCGCCGGCCAGGGCCTCGGGGCTCAGGCGGGCCATCATCAGGGTGTCGGTGAGGACCATCAGCATGTGCGCCAGCTGCGAGGCGATCAGCGGCCCCGCCAGCCGCAGGATGGCCCAGAGTTCGGTACGTGCTGGATGCTGCATGGTCATCAGGCTCGATCAGGGGAAAGTCCGGGAGAGCGCTGATTCTCGGCGCTCTTGGCCCATAGCACAAAGGGATAAAAACGATTGCTGGCATGATTAAAACTCATGCGAAGCACTTTCTGGTAGCGTGGCCCTGTCACGTTCTGGAGTGCCTGCATGTCCCGTCGTCTTCCTCCGCTGTATGCCCTGCGCGCCTTCGAGGCAGCGGCCCGGCACAGCTCGTTCACCCGGGCAGCCGAAGAGCTGTCGATCACCCAGAGCGCGGTCAGCCGGCATATCCGGACCCTGGAGGATCACTTCGCTTGCCGGCTGTTCCAGCGCAGCGGGCGCAACTTGCAACTGACCGAGGCGGCGCGCTTGCTGCTGCCGGGGATACGCGAGGGCTTCGGTGCCCTGGAACGGGCCTGCAATACCCTGCGTGCCGAAGATGACATCTTGCGCATGAAGGCGCCCTCGACCCTGACCATGCGCTGGCTGTTGGCGCGGCTCAGCCGCTTCCGCCATTTGCAGCCGGGCAATGAGGTGCAGCTCACCAGTGCCTGGATGGACGTGGACTCGGTGGACTTCAACCAGGAGCCCTTCGACTGCGCGGTGCTGCTGAGCAACGGTCACTTCCCCCCGGACTGGGAGGCCAGCTACCTGTTTCCCGAACTGCTGATTCCGGTGGGCGCGCCGAACCTGCTCAATGATCAGCCCTGGGACGTGGCGCGGCTGGCCGCCACCGAGCTGTTGCACCCGACCCCGGACCGCCGCGACTGGCGCAGTTGGCTGGAGCACATGGGCCTGACCGACCAGGTGTCCCTCAAGGGCGGGCAGGTGTTCGACACCCTGGAGCTGGGGATGATTGCCGCTGCGCGGGGTTATGGCGTGTCCATGGGGGACTTGCTGATGGTGGCCGAGGATGTGGCCCAGGGTCGCTTGAGCCTGCCCTGGCCGACAGCGGTGGCCAGTGGCCTGAACTACTATCTGGTGTGGCCCAGGACTCGGCCCGGAGGCGAGCGTTTGCGGCGCCTCAGCGACTTCCTTCAGGGCGAGGTCCAGGCCATGCAACTGCCCGCCGTAGAGCGCCTGGGCTGAAACGTTGCAGTACCCGGCTGGCGGGGCGTGCAAATATCCCTGCAAAGCGCTCAAGTATTGGCTCGTGCCGCCGAATCCATGGGTTATGGAACCAGCGTTCAGGAAGGTCCTAACTGATTAAAAATCTTAGAATTATGACTGCCGAGGGTGCTGACCGATCAGGATGATCCGCCTTCTCGGCAAGGAGCCATCATGTCCCAACCCCGTGCCCGCATAGCCTCTCAGCTAGGGCTCGCCCTTGCCTTGATACTCGCCCTGGTGATCAGCGGCAGCACCCTGTTCGCCTTGCGTTCGCTGGACTCGGCGAACCTCGACACCCGAGAGGAACACCTGGCCAGTGAAGCCCGTCTGCTGGCCGATCAGCTCAACACGTTCCACGGCAGCCTGCGCGAGAGCACCCAGCGCCTCAGCGGCCTGTTTGAAAACCGCTTCAGCAGCGGCCTGAGCCTGCATCCGGAACAACCGGTGAGCGTGGCCGGGGTGCAGACCCCGGGATTGCACCTGGGGGATGTGGTGCTGAACAACAACTTCGCCGAAGTCGACCAGTTCAAGCAGATGACCGCCGGTGTGGCGACCTTGTTCGTGCGCAGTGGCGATGACTTCGTGCGGGTCAGTACCTCCCTGAGCAAGCAGGATGGCAGCCGTGCCATCGGCACCTTGCTCGACCATGCCCACCCGGCCTATCAGAAACTCATGGCGGGCCAGGGTTATGTGGGCCGGGCCTTGCTCTTCGAACGCTTCTACATGACCCAGTACACCCCGGTGCTGGACCGCAGCGGCAAGGTCATCGCGGTGCTGTTTGTCGGCTTCGATTACACCGATGCGCAAAATGCCCAGTTCGCCAACCTCAAGCGCTTCCGCATCGGCCAGAGCGGCTCCCTGGCCCTGCTCGACGAGCAGAACAAGTGGCTGGTGCCACCGGCCGGCGTGCAGGCGCCGGAGCAGGCGGCGCAGGTCATGGCGCAAGCGGCCAAGGAGCCGGGCAAGGGGCGTTTCTGGAGTGATCAGGGCGAAGACTTCTACAGCCTGGCAGTGCCGTTCGAGGGGGGCCCCTGGTCGGTGGTGGCGAGCATGCCCAAGGCAGAGATCCGCGCGGTGACCTGGAGCGTTGGTATTCGGCTGGTGATCGGCAGCCTGCTGGCCATGCTGCTGGCGGTGGGCGCTACGGTCTGGCTGCTGCGCAGCAAGCTGGCACCGCTGAGCGACCTGGTGCGCCAGGCCCAGGCCCTGGGCGGCGGTGACCTGAGCGCACGGCTGAACGTTGCCAGCCATGACGAAATCGGCCAGTTGGCCCGCAGCTTCAACCAGATGGGCGAAGCCCTGTCGACCATGGTCGAGCACATCCGCCGCTCTGCCGCCGAGGTCAATGGCCGGGCCCAGGTGCTGTCCGGCTTGTCCAGCGGTGCATATGAAGGCATGGAGCAGCAGTCCGGCGAGATCACCAGCATGGCCGGGGCGGTGGAGGAGTTCAGCGCCACCTCGCTGAACATCGCCGACAACATGGGCAGTACCCAGCGCCTGGCCCAGGAAAACGCCCAGCAGACCCATATTGGCCGCACCTCCATGCAAGAGGCCTCGTCTTCCCTGGAACAGATCGCCGGAGCCCTCAACAGCACGGCCACGGTGATCAACACCCTGGGCCAGCGCTCCCAGGAGATCGGCGGAATTGTCGGAGTGATCACCGCGATTGCCGACCAGACCAACCTGCTGGCCCTGAATGCCGCTATCGAGGCCGCCCGGGCCGGTGAGCAGGGCCGCGGTTTTGCCGTGGTGGCGGATGAGGTACGCAACCTGGCCTCGCGTACCCGTGAAGCCACGGATGAAATTTCCCAGATGATCACCAGCATCCAGCAGGAAACCGGCCACGCCATCCAGACCATGGAGCAGGGCAACCGCCTGATGCAGGAAGGCCTGTCGCGCAACGCCGACGTGGCCTCGGCCCTGGCCCTGATCGACGAGCAGAGCCGCAGCGCCGGCGAGCAGTTTGCCGCCATCACCACCGCGACCCAGGAGCAGAGCAGCACCGCCACGGTACTCAGCAGCAATCTGCAGAGCATTGCCCAGGCCAACAGCGAGCAGCGTGAAGTGGTGTCCAACCTGGCGGTCACTGCTCGTGAGCTGGAAACCCTGGCCGCGGACCTGCGCCAGGAAGTCGATCGCTTCCGCTGACGGCTGCCGCCTCGCCCCTCAATCCGGGTTGGGGGGCGAAAGTTGCAATGAGGCCTGATTCGACTAAAACAGATGAGCAGTGGTTTGCCCCAAGGACCTCCCTTTCAGCAGGAGCTGGCATGACTCATCTTTCCCGTTTCGTCCCCCGCGCCCTGGCGCTGTCGGCACTCTTGCTCAGCCCGGCGGCGTTCAGCCAGGAAAGCCCGGCGTTCATCGCCCCGGCTACCTGGAATACCCCGTTCAACGGCATCGCCCAGGTGGCCTGTCACAACTGCTACGAGAAGCAATACGCAAGCACCTTCAGCAGCGTGCTCGACAGTGTGCGCACCCTGGAACTGGACTTCTGGGACCAGCGCGATGCGGTGACCGGCGGCTCGCCCCGGCACTGGTTCGTGCGGCACAACCCCGGCACCCTGTTCCAGTCCGGCAACGACAACAATTGCACGGGCGATGGCACCGGCAAGAACGATCTCGAAGCCTGCCTCAACGACGTCAAGAACTGGAGCGACAACCACCCCGGGCACTTTCCCATCACGGTGATCCTCGACAAGAAGCAGGGCTGGTCGAAGGAAAGCTCGGGGCGCACGCCCAAGGATTTCGATGAGCTGGTGACCCGGGTCTTCCAGGGCAAGCTCTATACCCCCCAGGACCTGGCCACGCACATCGGCAGCAGCGCGGGCGCCTTGCAGGGCAACCTCAAGGGCAAGTCCTGGCCCACCGCCAGCCAGCTTCAGGGCAAGGTCCTGCTGGTGCTCAACCACTCGGAAAACCAGAAGCTCTCGCAGTACGCCGAGGCCCGGACTTCCAGCGCCAAGGTGTTCATCTCGCCGGTGACCAATGGCCAGAACGATGTCAGCGGCAAGGTCAGTGGCATGTCCGGCCAGTCGTCCGGCTACGTGGCCATGAACAACATGTCCAAGGGCGACAAGAAGTGGGCGGCCCAGGCCTTTGCCTACAGCCATGTGGGCCGGGTCTGGGGCGATGACGGGGTGTCGTTCGCCCAGCACATCAGCGAGAAGGTCAACCTCTCGGCCTACTACAAGTTCGCCGAGCAGAACGCCGGCGGCTATCGCATCCGGCCGTTCTGAGCTTCACCGGGGTTCGGTCGGTTCACCGAGCCCCGGGTCCACGCGCTTGCCGATGTCCCGCAGGCGCGCCAGCTGATCGACCATGGTCGGTGCTTCATCGACGCTGCTGACAAAGGTCCACAGGTAGGTCATCACCGCATACACATGGCCGGCCTTGATCTCGGGCGACAGCGCCAACTGGCTGATGGCAATGACGAACAGCACCGCTGCCACAGCGCCAAGGAACAGATAGGCCGCGGCTTCCCGATCCGAGAGCCCGATGCGCAGCCGCGACAGCAGGCGATAGTGACGCTGCAGCGAGACCGCGCCGACCCTGGCCACCAGGCCGATTTCCTTTTCCAGCCGGTTATTCAGGCGTTCGTGCAGTTGCTGGTTGCGCCGGGCAAAACGTGGCAGCAGGGTCATGCACAGCAATAGCGCCGTGAGGCAGGCGAGGCCGATCCAGGGTTCGATCACCAGCAGCATCACTGCCGCCCCGACGATCGACACCAGGGCCGTGGCGATGGTCGGCACGTGCTTTTCGAAGAAGTCGACGAACTCCCGGGCCAGCACCACCCGCGCCGCGGCGGTGGAGGTGTCCTGCTGTTGCAGGCGCTGGTTGAGAATCACCGGCACCGCCAGGTCCGCGTAGATGCGGGTGAAGGTACGGGTGTCCACCGCACGCCGCGCCGCACCCACTACCCAGAAGCCCAGCACCACCAGGGCATAGATCAGCGCATGGGCAGCGTCGCCCCGCAGGATCGAATCCACGGCGAAGCCGGCGAACAGCGGGTAGGCCAGCAGCAGGGCGTTTTCCAGGGCCACCAGGGACAAGGTGACGAACAGCTTGCCCGGATAGGCCCGGGCAATGGCCTTGAGGGTCTGGCTGGCGGTCTGCTGGCCGATTTTCTGGGTTGGATCCACGACGATGAGTGGGGTGACGGCGGACATGAGTGCACCACAAGAGTGATAACGGTTAATATTGAGCGACTGCTCAATTATCTTTGAGCGAACGCTCAAAATGCAAGCGCCGTCCATCCTGGCGCCAAGAGGCCTGATTGCACATGTCGCGTAACGACCGTAAAGACCAGATCATCCAGGCGGCCCTGGAATTATTCCGCAGCAAGGGTTTCGCCGAGGTTTCCACCCGTGACCTGGCCGAGCATGCGGGGCTGTCTCGCAGCCACGTCTATCACTACTTCAGTGACTGGAAGGGGCTGCGCCGCGAAGCCTTCGTGCGGTTTGCCGATGACCAGCTGGAGGCGGTGGGCCAGCCCCTGCGCGGTGCCGCGCCCATGGACGCCTTGCTGGGGTTTCTCCGTGACTGCCTGCCCGATTCCGCCGAAGCCGGCTGGGCGCTGTGGCTCGATGCCTGGGACGAAGCCATGCATGACGCCGAGCTGGCGCAGGCCTACCTGAGGATCAACGGCCAGTGGCGGGACATGCTGGCGGCGATCATTGCCGATGGGGTCCGCACGGGGGTATTCCGCTGCGCCAGCCCCGAGCGCGCGGCAAGGCAACTGTTCGCCCAGACCATGGGTTACGCCGATGACCTGTTGCTGCGGGCTTCCCCCGAAGCTGCCCAGGCGGCGTTGCAGGAAGTCATGGAAGTGGCTGGCCTGCTGCTGGGATTCGAGGGCTGACAGGAAACGGCCAGTGGAGTGGAGTTTGTCCGGCTAATTGGGATTTTTGGCCTTGCTGAAACGATTCTTCAGGGCTATAAAAACCGCACAACTCCAAAAAAGGCACTCCTGCATGACTCCGCTGAAACTGCTGGTCACCCTTGGCGCGCTGGCCGCCACCCCCCACGCCATGGCCTGGGACTATGTATTGCTCGATACCGACAAGGCTCCCCGCAACCTGCACCTGACCAGTGAACAGTTGGGGGTCAAGACCGAGCGGCCGTTTTCCGTGACCCTGCGCACCCTGCATGGCGGACGCCAGGAGGGGGTGAGCATCGTCGACATCGACAACGGCGTGATGCAGCTCTCGGTGGTGCCGACCCGGGGCATGAACGTGCTGCAGGCTTCGGTGGGCGATGTGCGCCTGGGCTGGGATTCGCCGGTCAAGGAGGTGGTCAACCCGGCCTTCATCGAGCTTAACGGCCGCGGCGGCCTGGGCTGGCTGGAGGGCTTCAACGAACTGGTGGCCCGCTGTGGCTATGAGTGGGTCGGGCACCCGGGCCTGGACAATGGCGAGCTGCTGACCCTGCACGGCCGCGCGGCCAACATCCCGGCGAGCAAGGTCACTCTGCACATCGACGAGCAACCGCCGTATGCCATTCACCTGCGGGGCGAGCTCAAGGAACAGGCGTTCAAGAAGGTGGATTTCAGTGTCGCCACCGAACTGGTGACCGAACCCGGCAGCACCCGGTTTGCGCTCAACGACACCCTGACCAACAACGGCGACTACCCCAAGGAATACCAGGCGCTCTACCACAGTAACTTCAGCACGCCGTTCCTGGAGCAGGGGGCGAAGTTCGCCGCGCCGGTGAAGCAGGTTTCGCCGTTCAATGACAAGGCCCGGGCCGACCTGGCGGACTGGCAGACCTATCGCGGCCCGACCCGCGACTACGACGAAACCGTGTACAACCTCGTGCCCTACGCCGACGCTCAGGGCGAGACCCTGGCGGTGTTGCACAACAAGGCCGGGAGCCTGGGTGTTTCCCTGGGCTTCAACACTCGACAACTGCCGGTGTTTTCCCTGTGGAAAAACACCGACACCCAGGGCCAGGGTTATGTGACGGGTTTGGAACCGGGCACCAGCTTTTCCTACAACCGCCGTTACCAGCGCCCGTTGAACCTAGTGCCGAGCATTGGCGCCAAGGAGCAGCGGCAATTCCAGATTCGCTACAGCCTGTTGGCCGATAAAGTCGCGGTGGATAAAGCCCTGAGCCGTGTCAGCCAGATCCAGGATGGGCGTCAGACCGAAGTGCGGCCAACACCCTTGGTAG
The DNA here is from genome assembly GCF_052665325.1 of Pseudomonas sp. 8(2025). Lineage (NCBI taxonomy): Bacteria > Pseudomonadati > Pseudomonadota > Gammaproteobacteria > Pseudomonadales > Pseudomonadaceae > Pseudomonas > Pseudomonas sp. 8(2025). The sequence continues at coordinate 355,723 of NZ_JBQOIE010000001.1, forward strand.
ACCTGTCCCGGGAATGAACCTTCAATCGGCGCTGGGCCGGTAATGCAGGGCTTCGGCCAGGTGCTCGCGGCTGATTCGCGCGGCCTGTTCCAGGTCCGCCAGGGTACGCGCCACCTTGAGCAAACGGTGAGCGGCCCGCAACGACAGGCCCAGGCGTTCGCAGGCCGCTTCCAGCCAGCGCTCGTCGGTTGTGGATAATTTGCAGTGGCGACGCAGGCCGGGCAGGTCGAGAAAGGCGTTGGCGCTGCCCTGGCGCTCGCGTTGCAGCTCGCGAGCCCCGGCTACCCTGGTGGCGGCTGCGGCGCTGTCATTGCCCGGTTGCGGCTCCGGGTTGAGGGCGGTGGCTTCGCGGGCCACGGTCAGGTGCAGGTCGATGCGATCCAGCAGCGGCCCGGATAACTTGTTGCGATAGCGCTGGATCTGCTCCGGTGTGCAACGGCAGCGTCCGCTGGGCTCGCCAAGATATCCACAGGGGCAGGGGTTCATCGCCGCCACCAATTGGAAGCGTGCCGGGAACTGCACCCGGTCCCGGGCTCGGGCAATGACGATCTGCCCGGACTCCATGGGCTCGCGCAGCACTTCCAGGACCTTGCGGTCGAACTCCGGCAGTTCATCGAGAAACAGCACGCCGTGATGGGCCAGGGTGATTTCCCCGGGCTGGGGTTTCGAGCCGCCTCCGACCAGTGCCGCACCCGAAGCCGAATGGTGGGGCTGGCGAAACGGCCGCTGTGGCCAGTAGCGCAGGGGCTTGTGGCTGGCCACCGACTGGATCGCCGCGACTTCCAGGGCTTCATCTTCCTGCAGCGGTGGCAGCAGGCCGGGCAAGCGGCTGGCCAACAGGGTCTTGCCGGTGCCTGGCGGGCCGCTGAACAACAGGTTGTGGGCGCCCGCCGCGGCGATCAGCAGGGCGCGCTTGGCGGCGAGCTGGCCTTGCACTTCGCTGAGATCGGGGTAGGGGAAGTGGCTCTGCACCAGGCCGTCGCTGACATAGGGCGCAATCGGCGCGTGGCCGTTGAAATGGGCAACGGCCTCCAGCAGATGATCCACCGCGATCACCTTTAGGCCGCTGGCCAGGCAGGCTTCTTCGGCATTGGCCCGGGGCACCAGCAGGGTATGCCCGGCGTCGCGTGCCGCCAGTGCGGCGGGCAGTACGCCGCGTACCGGGCGCACCGCGCCGGAGAGCGCCAGCTCCCCCAGGCATTCGATGTTGTCCAGGGCCAGGGCCGGCACCTGCACGCTGGCGGCAAGGATGCCCAGGGCGATGGCCAGATCGAAGCGCCCGCCGTCCTTGGGCAGGTCCGCCGGCGCCAGGTTGAGGGTGATGCGCCGGGCCGGAAAGTTGAACCCGGCATTGAGGATTGCACTGCGCACCCGGTCCTTGCTTTCCTTGACCGCGGCTTCCGGCAGGCCCACCAGGGTCAGGCTCGGCAAGCCGTTGGCCAGGTGCACTTCAACACTGACAGCCGGAGCCTGGACGCCGACCTGGGCACGGCTGTGGATGATTGCCAGGGACATGGGGAGAGCTTCCTTGCGACAGCGGGAATCGCGTCCTGCGGTGCTGCAAGGATAGATGAGGGGGCTGGCCAGAGGAGCGCCCGAATGGGCACAGGATATGTCGTCGGTGCGCGAGCCTTCGCCGGCAAGCCAGTTCCTACAGGACAGGTCTGTAGGAGCCGGCCTGCCGGCGAACTCGGATTCAGATCATTGCGCTGCCGGGTTCAGCCGGGCTTCCAGCTCCGCCACCTTGGCTTCGAGGCTTTCCAGGCGCGCGCGAGTGCGGGCCAGGACCACCATCTGGCTGTCGAATTCTTCCCGGCTGACCAGGTCCAGCTTGCTGAAGCCGCTTTGTAGCAGGGCCTTGAGCTGGCTTTCGATTTCATTGCGGGGCAGGGGTGTTTCACCGCTGAGCAACCGCGAGGCGTGGCCGCTCAGGGCGTCGAGAAGGTCTTTGGGCGCGAGCATGGGAGAGTCCTGAATTGCAGTCGGCCCGCAGTGTATCACGCAGCAACGACGCTCCAGGTGGCCCCGGGTTGCACGTTTTTCGCGCATCTGGCCGGGCGCCAGCGCACCGTTTTTGTGCGTATCCCGGGTGCCGTTTTCCCGCATTCCCTGCCGGCTCGGGGCAAGGGACTGAAATCACTGATTTTTCCCGAGCTGGCAAGCTTTCTGCTTAGACCCTGGTGACCCATGCACTGATGCAGTCGCTGTGACGAATGCAGTGCGGCAGGCGGAGCGGGGAGTGTTTCGTCAGACAGCGGTTAGCTGGCGTCGGTCGGGCTGAGGAAGGCCGACGGTGCGTTACAAAGCCAGGCACTGCGCTTAGACTTGAGTCGGGTTTGTTTTCCTGGGGCAAGTCCACCAATTCGGGAGAGAGTTTCATGAAGCTAGTCACTGCCATCATCAAGCCGTTCAAGTTGGACGACGTGCGCGAGTCGCTGTCCGAGATCGGCGTGCAGGGCATTACCGTCACTGAAGTCAAAGGCTTCGGCCGGCAGAAGGGTCACACCGAGCTGTATCGCGGTGCGGAGTACGTGGTGGATTTCCTGCCCAAGGTGAAGATCGATGTCGCCATTGACGACAAGGATCTTGACCGGGTTATCGAGGCGATAACCAAGGCCGCCAACACCGGCAAGATCGGTGACGGCAAGATCTTCGTGGTCAATCTGGAACAGGCTATTCGCATCCGTACCGGCGAAACCGATACCGACGCAATCTAAGCCGCCAAACCCAACGCCCCAGGAGAAAACAATATGACTCTGCGTAAATTCGCAGGGCTAGGAGCCCTTTTGTCCCTCGTAATGCCAGGCCTGGCCATGGCGGCAGACGAAGCGGCGGCTCCAGTCCTCAACTCCGGCGATACCGCCTGGATGCTGACCTCCACAGCCCTGGTGCTGTTCATGACCATTCCTGGCCTGGCGCTGTTCTACGGCGGCATGGTGCGGTCGAAAAACATTCTTTCGGTAATGATGCAGTGCTTCGCCATTACCGGCCTGATCACTGTCCTGTGGTTCATCTACGGCTACAGCATGGCGTTCGACACCACCGGGATGGAAGCCGGCGTGGTCAACCTCAATTCCTTTGTGGGCGGCTTCTCCAAGGCCTTCCTGGCGGGCATCACCCCGGCCAGCCTGACCGGCCCGGCTGCGCTGTTCCCTGAAGCGGTGTTCGTCACCTTCCAGATGACCTTCGCCATCATCACTCCAGCGCTGATCGTCGGTGCCTTCGCCGAGCGGATGAAATTCTCCGCCATGCTGATCTTCATGGGCGTGTGGTTCACCCTGGTGTATGCGCCGATCGCCCATATGGTCTGGAGCGGTCCGGGCTCGCTGCTGGGCGACTGGGGCGTGCTGGACTTTGCCGGCGGCACCGTAGTGCACATCAACGCCGGTATCGCGGGCCTGGTGGCCTGCCTGGTGCTGGGCAAGCGCAAGGGTTTCCCAACCACGCCGATGGCGCCACACAACCTGGGTTACACCCTGATGGGCGCAGCCATGCTGTGGATCGGCTGGTTCGGCTTCAACGCCGGTTCCGCCGCTGCCGCCAACGGCACCGCCGGCATGGCCATGCTGGTAACGCAGATCGCGACGGCTGCCGCCGCCCTGGGCTGGATGTTTGCCGAGTGGATCACCCACGGCAAGCCTAGCGCGCTGGGCATCGCTTCGGGTGTGGTCGCAGGCCTGGTGGCAATCACTCCGGCTGCCGGTACCGTTGGCCCGATGGGCGCCCTGATCATCGGTCTGGCGGCCGGTGTGGTGTGCTTCTTCTGCGCCACCAGCCTCAAGCGCAAGCTGGGATATGACGATTCCCTGGACGCCTTTGGCGTGCACGGCATCGGCGGTATTCTCGGTGCGATCCTCACCGGTGTGTTCGCTGCTCCGTCCCTGGGTGGCTTCGGCACCGTGACCGATGTGGCCGCTCAGGTCTGGATCCAGGCCAAGGGCGTGGGTTTCACGGTGATCTACACCGCGATCGTCACCTTCATCATCCTCAAGGTTCTGGACGCGGTCATGGGGCTGCGGGTGAGCGAGGAAGAAGAGGCGGTCGGCCTCGATCTGGCACAGCACAACGAGCGTGGTTACAACCTGTAATCGCGCAAGAAAAAAAAGCCCGGCTCCGGCCGGGCATTTTTTTGCCTGATGTTTGTCATTGAGAAAGGCTGAAAGGATTTTCTGACAAGCATTGGCGTGTTTGCCGTGACGATTTCCGGCAGGGCAAATGCTTACACTAAAGCAGGATTATTCGGCGCTTTGTTTTTTCCCTGAGCGCGCTAGAATGCGCGCCGAAGCGTGGAGATCGGTATGTGGCAACAGACCCTGATTACCCTGCGGGCCAGGCCCCGGGGCTTTCATCTGGTGACGGACGAGTTGCTCGCCGGCCTGCCTGAGTTGAAGGCATGTCGGGTTGGCCTGTTGCATCTGTGGCTGCAACATACCTCGGCCTCGTTGACCATCAACGAGAACGCCGATCCGGCGGTACGGCGTGACTTCGAGCGTTACTTCAACACCCTGGTGCCTCAAGGCATGGCCGGGTACGAACATAACGACGAAGGCGCGGATGACCTGCCGGCGCACTTCAAGGCCAGTTTGCTAGGCTGTCAGCTGACTTTGCCGGTAGCGGCGGGGCGTCTGGCGTTGGGCATCTGGCAAGGCGTTTATCTGGGCGAGCATCGCGATCATGGCGGTGCTCGCAAAGTCCTTGCCACCTTGCACGGTGATAAGGCATAAGCCGCTGAGTATCAGTGGACGTTGATTTTTTTCCAGCGGCCTTCGACAGTCGGCACAGCTGGGCTATAACTAATCTGCTTTTCGCAAGTCATGAGGTAGAACATGAGCGACGATGATCTGGAAAACGACGACCTCGAAGTAGGTGACGAAGACGAAACCGAAGAAGGTCTTGAAGCGGCCGCCGACGATGTGGCGGAAGACGATGGCAGTGATGTTCCTGCTCCAACCGCCAAAGGCAAGGCCAAGGCTGCCGTCTCGGTAGACGAGCTGCCGAGTGTAGAAGCCAAGAACAAGGAGCGTGATGCACTGGCGCGTGCCATGGAAGAGTTCCTGGCCCGTGGCGGCAAAGTGCAGGAAGTCGAGGCCAACGTGGTCGCCGATCCGCCCAAGAAGCCTGATAACAAGTACGGCAGCCGGCCTATCTGAGCCTTGCACCTTGCTTGCTGAAAAAGCCCGCCGTCGCTGCGGGCTTTTTCATGGGCACCCTTCTCGGAAACGGCCCCGAGCGCCGGCGCTTGCTGTAGGAGCGAGCTTACTCGCGAAAGCGCCGGTTCAGGCGCCGCGATGCCAGCGGGCAAGCAGCCCGGGTAGTTCAATCAGGCTGCGGATCTCGGCGTCTGGAGCGCGTTCGGCTTCCCAGGTCTTGCCGTTGGGATTGAACCAGATCGCACGCAGCCCTGCCTGCTGTGCGCCGGCAATGTCATCCCCCGGGTGGTCGCCGATATGCACGGCGGTGTCGGCAGTCGCTTCGCCACGCTGCAAGGCTTCGTGGAACAGCCGGGCGTCGGGCTTGGCGATGCCGATGTCCTCGGCGCACAGCGCGAACTTGAAATAGTCCGCCAGGCCCAGGCGGCGCACGTCGGCGTTGCCGTTGGTGACCACGCCAAGGGCGAAGTGATTGGCCAGGGCTTCCAGGGTCGGCTGGACTTCTGGAAAGATCTCCAGCTGATGCCGGGCATGCAGGAAAACTTCAAAACTCTGGTCGGCCAACTGGTTGGCCTGGGCATGGTCATACCCGGCTTCTTCCAGGGCATGAAACAGCACCTGGCGGCGCAGGGCGCTGATTCTGTGCTTGAGGTTCGGCTGGGCGAGCAGCACCCGCTCGCGAATGGCCCACAGATGCTCCACCGGCACGCCTCCGAGATTCGGTGCGTGTTCGGTCAGCCACTGGCGCAGGGTGGCTTCGGCACTGACGATGACCGGTGCGGTATCCCACAGGGTGTCGTCGAGGTCGAAGGTGATCAGCTTGATGGTCATTACTCACCGCCTTTGTTGCGTTTGGCCCGTGGGTGGGCGCTGTCGTAGACCGCCGCCAGGTGCTGGAAGTCCAGGTGGGTGTAGATCTGCGTGGTCTTGATGTCCGAATGCCCCAGCAGCTCCTGCACGGCGCGCAGGTCCTGGGAGGATTCCAGCAAATGGCTGGCAAAGGAATGGCGCAGCATGTGCGGGTGCAGGTTCTGCCCCAGTTCGCGCTCGCCGGCGGCCTTGACCCGCAGTTGGATGGCCCGCGGCCCCAGGCGCCGGCCCTTCTGGCTGACGAACAGGGCACCATCAGGCGGGTTGCTCAGGGCGCGCAGGGGGAGCCATTGCTCCAGGGCTGACCGAGCCTTCTTGCCCACCGGCAGGACCCGGGTCTTGCTGCCCTTGCCATGGACCTGCACCAGGCCGTCCGCCAGGTCCAGCTGATCGAGGTTGAGGCTGGTCAGTTCGGAAAGGCGCAGGCCGCAGGAGTAGAAAAGTTCGAGAATCGCCTGGTCGCGGTGGGCCAGGAAGTCGTCTTCCACGGCGCCATCGAGCAACTGCAGGGTGCGGTCGGTGTCCAGGGTCTTGGGCAGGCGTCGTTCGCCCTTGGGCGGCGCCAGGCCGTTGGCCGGGTCGTGAGTGCACAAGCCTTCGCGGTTCAGGTAGTGGTAGAGCCCGCGTACCGCTGACAGCAGGCGCGCCAGGCTGCGGGACGACTGGCCCTGCTGGTGCAGGCGGGCAATCAGGCTGCGCAGGCCCTGGATGTCCAGGTCGGTCCAGCTGCGCACCTGCATTTTCTCGCAGAACCCCAGCACCTTCTCGAGGTCGCGCCGGTAGGCTTGCAGGGTGTGGGGCGACACCTGGCGCTCACTGCGCAGATGCGCGCAGTAGGCGTCCAGCTGTTGTTGCATGGTCAGCGTACCGAGCGCAGCGAATGGGTGAAGCGCGGCAGAACGCGGCCGGTGACTTCGGCGATGTAGTTGAGGAACAGGGTGCCCACCGAGCTCTTGTAGTGCTGCGGATCACGGCTGGCGATCGCCAGTACGCCATGCATGCCCTGATGCGCCAGGGCCACCACAGCGGTAGAACCGATCTGCTTGCGCTGCTCTTCGCCGAAAAGGAAATCCAGCTCGTGTTCGCGCAGGCTGCCGCTGACGCTCTTGCCTTCGGACAACAGGCCGCCGATGGCGCCCTGGGCTTCGGCGGCGGAGACCCAGCGACCCACCGGCATGGCGCTGTCGCTGAACAGGATCAGGCTGACGAAGGGCACCTGGAAATCCTGGCGCAGGCTGTCTTCGACGCTCATCACCACTTCTTCCAGGCTGGTGGCGTCCATCAGCGCGAGGATCAGGCGGCGGGTCTTGTCGAACAGCCGGTCGTTGTCCCGGGCCACGTCCATCAGCTGCGACAGGCGATGGCGCATCTCGATGTTGCGCTCGCGCAGGATCTTCATCTGCCGCTCCACCAGCGATACGGTGTCGCCGCGCTGATGGGGAATGCGCAAGGCCGGGAGCAGTTCATCGTGGTCGACGAAGAAGTCCGGATGGGCCTCCAGGTAGGCGGCGACGGCTGCCGCCTCCAGGTTTTCGGACGGTGATTGGTCGGGCGTTTCGGCAGGAACCTGCGGCTGATCAGTCATGGATTTCGCTCACTTAAAGACGCACCTGTCCTTCGTATACGCGCACTGCCGGGCCGGTCATCATCACCGGTTGGCCAGGGCCTGCCCATTCAATGGACAGGCGCCCGCCCGGCAGGTCGATCAATAGGGGCGAATCCATCCACCCCTGGCTGATCGCGGCCACAGCAGCAGCGCAGGCGCCGGTGCCGCAGGCCTGGGTTTCCCCGGCGCCGCGTTCCCAGACCCGCAGTTGCGCGCGCTGGCGGTCCAGGACCTGGAGAAAACCGACGTTGACCCGCGCCGGGAAGCGCGGGTGGTGTTCGATCTTCGGCCCCAGCTCGTGCACCGGCGCGCTGTTGATGTCATCCACCCGCAACACGGCGTGGGGGTTGCCCATGGACACCGCGGCCAACTGCACCTGGCGGCCATCGACGTCCAGGGTATAGCTGTCGGCCTGGGCCGGCGCCTGGAACGGAATGTCCGCCGGTACCAGGCGCGGCGCGCCCATGTTGACGCTGATCTGGCCGTCGTTGCGGATATCCAGCTCGATCACGCCGCTCTTGGTCTCGACGCGGATCTGGCGCTTGGTGGTCAGGCGCTTGTCCAGCACGAAGCGGGCAAAGCAGCGTGCACCATTGCCGCACTGTTCCACTTCGGAGCCGTCGGAGTTGAAGATCCGGTAGCGGAAATCCACATCCGGGTTGCTCGGGGCCTCGACGATCAGCAACTGATCGAAGCCGATCCCGGTATTGCGATCACCCCATTGTTTGGCGTGCTTGGGCAGAATATGCGCGTGCTGGCTGACCAGGTCGAGAACCATGAAGTCATTGCCCAGGCCGTGCATCTTGGTAAAACGCAGCAGCATGGTCTTACTCCGGCAGCAGGCTTTCGCCAGCGAATAACTCGGCTACCGTCTCGCGGCGACGTACTTCAACAGCCTGGTCACCATCGACCAGTACTTCTGCGGCACGGCCGCGGGTGTTGTAGTTCGAGCTCATGACGAAACCATAGGCACCAGCGGAATGCACCGCCAGCAGGTCACCCTCGGCCAGGGCCAGGGTGCGTTCCTTGGCGAGGAAGTCGCCAGTTTCACAGATCGGGCCGACGATGTCGTAGGTACGGGGTTCGGTATCTCGCGGGCGCACGGCGCTGACATCCATCCAGGCCTGGTACAGCGCCGGGCGGATCAGGTCGTTCATGGCGCCGTCGACGATGGCGAAATCCTTGTGTTCGGTGTGCTTGAGGTATTCGACCCGGGTCAGCAGGACGCCGGCGTTGGCCACGATGAAGCGGCCCGGTTCGAATACCAGGGCCAGGTCGCGACCGTCCAGGCGCTCGCGCACGGCCTTGACGTAGTCGGCGGCCAGCGGTGGCTCTTCGTCGCGATAGCGCACGCCCAGGCCGCCACCCAGATCGATGTGGCGCAGGTAGATGCCGCATTCACCGAGGCGGTCCACCAGGTCCAGCAGGCGGTCGAGGGCGTCGATGAAGGGTTCCAGGGTGGTCAGTTGCGAGCCGATATGGCAGTCGACACCGACGATTTCCAGGTTCGGCAGCTGCGCGGCGCGGATGTACACGTCCTCGGCGGTGGCAATGTCGATGCCGAACTTGTTTTCCTTGAGCCCGGTGGAGATATAGGGGTGAGTGCCGGCATCCACGTCCGGATTGACCCGCAGCGAGACCGGTGCACGAACGCCCAGCTCGGCCGCTACCAGCTGCAGGCGCTCCAGCTCTTCGGCGGACTCGACGTTGAAGCAGTGGACGCCGACTTCCAGGGCACGACGCATGTCGTCACGGGTCTTGCCAACACCGGAGAAGACAATCTTGTCGGCTTGCCCGCCCGCAGCCAGGACCCGCTCCAGCTCGCCCCGGGAGACGATGTCGAAACCGGCGCCCAGGCGCGCCAGGACATTCAGTACGCCCAGGTTGGAGTTGGCTTTTACCGCGAAGCAGACCAGGTGCGGCATGCCGGACAGGGCCTGGGCATAGGCCTGGTACTGGGCTTCGATGTGCGCACGGGAATAGACGTAGGTGGGCGTACCGAAACGTTCGGCAATGGCGGACAGGGCTACGCCTTCCGCGAACAGCTCCCCCTCGCGGTAGTTAAAAGCGTCCATGGTTTGCCCTTAGTAGGTGTCGTGCTTGTGCGACTGCGATTGCGACTTCGCCTGCTCTTCAGGGGATTTGCTGTCATCAGGCAGGTACAGCGGGCCTTTCTGGCCGCAGGCGGTAACGAGGCAAGCAACCGCGACGAGCGCAGCAAGGGAAGAGATCAGGCGCTTCATGGCGAAATCCTTGAGAATGCGTAAATTGCGCCCGAGTATACCGGCCACCCGGCAGCTTGCCTATGCAGCGTAACTCCCGTCCAGCGGGCCTTTGCCAAGGCCCGGCCGGTGGCTTTGGTCGGGCGGTCGTGCAATGGGCGTCGCATTTATTTCCTCGTTCGGTATCCTTTGCATTCGCCGGGGAGCGCCCGTATCTTGCGGCGCTTGAGCGTGAGTAGACACTTTTCGAGGTTCCCGCAATGAGTTTGACCGAAGCCCGTTTTCACGACCTGGTGGATGCCACCCAGCAGACGCTGGAAGATATTTTCGATGAGAGCGACCTGGACATCGACCTGGAAAGCTCGGCCGGGGTGCTCACCGTCAAGTTCGACAACGGCAGCCAGGTGATCTTCAGTCGCCAGGAGCCTTTGCGCCAACTCTGGCTGGCCGCGCGTTCGGGTGGTTTCCACTTCGACTACGACGAGGAAAGCGAGCGCTGGATGTGCGACAAGAGCGAAGAGCAGTTGGGGGAAATGCTGGAACGCATTGTCCTGGAGCAGGCCGACATCAAGCTCGAGTTCGAAGGGCTCTGATACCGTGACCCAGCCCGCCCCGGCCCGACCGCCCAAGCCGCTCTACAGCAACGTCAGCCCGGCGGTGAGTTCACCGTGCATCAGCCTTTGTCGCCTCGATGAGGAGAAGGTCTGTCGCGGCTGTTTTCGCCATGTGGAGGACATCCGTGAATGGCGTTCGGCCGATGATCAGCGCCGGCGAGTGATCTGCGCCCAGGCGCTGCAGCGCAAACAGAGTGCGGCGGCAGGCGAGATTTAGCTTCGTACTCGTACGGTTTGTTTATTCAGTGTGCTGTGATAGTGTCCAGCTTCGCCTCGCTACATCGAGGCCGGTGAGAACCCCGTCTTATTTGGCGGGGTTTTGCTTTTTTGTGCAGAAAAAATAGGAGTCAGCCAGGATCATGAGTACTGCACCATCCATCATCCTTACCCGCCTTGACGTGCAACGTCTGGAGCGCCTGATCGACAGTCTGGACGACTCGCTGCCAGGTGTCATTGCACTGCAAACCGAGTTGGATCGTGCCGAAACGCTGGTGGGTCACGATGAAGTACCGGCCGGTGTCGTAACCATGAATTCGCGTGTGCACTGCCGTGAAGAAAGCAACGGCAAGGACTACCACCTGACCCTGGTGTATCCACAGGACGCCAACGCCGACGAAGGCAAGATTTCCATCCTGGCACCGGTGGGCAGCGCTCTGCTGGGCCTGCAGGTAGGCCAGTACATCGACTGGCCGGCTCCGGGTGGCAAGACCTTGAAGCTGACCCTGCTGGAAGTTGAATACCAGCCGGAAGCCGCAGGCGACTACCACCTCTGATCCTTGGCTAGACCTGCTCGAGCGCGTCGTTCAGTGCGCGCTCCAGGCTGGCCTTGTAGCGCAGATACAGGATGCTCGGGCTTTGCACGTCACCGAGCAGCCCTGAAAGATCCAGGTCAGTGATGTAGCAGCGATAGCGCTCTGTTTCATGGCGCTGCCCGACGATTTCCTGGGCCACCGCGGCGAACAGTTGATCGCCATATTCCAGATCGGAAAACTCCCGTTGATTGCAGTACAGCGAGACCTGCACCTGGCCTGGTGCGGCCTTGCCGATGATCGCCTGCACGTCATAGAAGGCTTTGTCCACCGGCGTCGGTGGGGCTGGCCGCGGCTCTACCCGACGTGCGCGGCCCGTGCCTGAGGGCAGAATCTGCAAGTAGAGTGTGTCCAAAGGTTTCTCGGGCTGGTTGCTGTCCATCGGCAGCAGCGCCTCGCGGCGGTAGAGAATCGACTGCAGGAAGCGCTGCAGGGGCACCAGCAGGCTGTGTTCGTCGTGATAGGGCAGGGTCTGCTGCCACAGCGCGTTGTACTCATCGAGCACGTAAAGCTCCGCGTGCTCGTCGATGATCCGATAGAACACCTGGATGCAGTCCGGCTGGCCCATGGGCAGGATCAGCGCCAGGTCGTGGTCTTCCAGGGCCATCGGGTCAAGGTGCAGTGGGCTGTAGCGGCTCTGCTCCTGCCCCAGGTACTCCAGCAATGCGGCAGGGGTTGCCATGGCCCGGTGCCGAACCTGCCCGGGCACCAGTTCAAGCACGTGGTAGTGCTGCTGCACCTGGATCAGGTAGCGGTAGTTGAGCTGGCTGAGCAACAGGTTGTGCGCGGTTTCGAACAGTTCTTCCACCCGGCGGGCAATGAATTGCGCGCGGTTGTGACAGAAGCAGCGTACCCGCAGCCGCGGCTGCGTGCCGCCCGGCAGATTGTTCAGGTAGTCCCGCAGGCAGTCGAGCAGCGCATGCTCGGCGTCGTAGCGGCCGACCATTACCTCGTTCCAGCTATTGAGGGTGACCTGATCCAGGGTCAGCACCAGATTCTCGCGTACCCCGGCATAGCTCAGGGAGTCGGTGCGCTCGGTGGTCATCAGAATGTTCAGGTCGCGGTGGTGCTTGAGGGGGTCGACCCCGACGTTCACCAGGATCAGCACTTCGCCGGGCACGGCGGCGTGCAGCAACTGTTCCTCGCTGACCGTCGTCAAAGGCAGTGGCACGGTCTGCTGCAGGCTGCCCAGCAGGTTGAACAGTTCGAATTCGCTCAGGTCGCTGCTGCCCGGGTGCAGGGCCAGGCGGGTACTGCTGTCGATCACGCCGTTGCGATGGCACCAGGTAAGCAGCTCCAGCAGCTCGCGACTGCGCTTGATCGGGGCGAAATGCTCCCACTCCAGGGCGGTCAGGCTGCCGTTGTACAGCCCCCAATGGTTCTGTCCGGGTTCCTTCTTGTTCGGTGACTGCACCAGGGTCAGGGTGTCTTCAGCCAGGTCCGGGGCGATGCCGGGGTTGATGAACTCGATCTTCCCGGCCTTGCGCTCGAAGGCCGCGTACAGGCGCCGGCCCAGGACATTCAGGTCACGCTTGTTGATCAGGCTGGCGGCCTGCTCGGTGCGGGCGAACTGGGTCAGGAAGCGATAGCTGTAGTTGAGCTCGTTGACCAGGGCCCGGCGCTCGCTGCTGACCTGGCGCACCTTCCACTGGCTGCGGCTGTCCAGCAAGGCCAGTTGGCGTTGGTCCCAGCCCCATTCACTGGCCAGGCGCTCCAGTAGAGCGCGCTGCCAGTTCGGGCTGCGGGTGGCGTTGCCGACGGTAAGCTTGCGGTTGACCTTGAGGTACAGGCTGCGCCGTACCAGCTCCAGGCGCTCCGGCTCGCCGCGAGCCTTGAGGTATTCCTCGATGCGCCGGTAGACCACGATGTAGGGGTCCAGCTCATCCAGGTCCAGGCGGTTGGCAAACACCGCCTGCTTGAAGCGCAGGCTCAGGCACTGGACCTTGGGATGCTCGCTGGCATAGACCTCGATCAGCAGCAGCTTGAGTACGGACTTGTAGGGCGACTCGATGCCCTTGAACAGTTGCCACAGCCCGGCGCCGATGAACTCGCCGGGCGGAATGCGTGCCATGTGGCCCAGGTCGAGGTTTTCCTCGGCGGGGACAAAGCGCTTGGACAGCAGGGTGTCGATGTACTGTTCGTAACGGCGTTCTTCGTACACCGGTACTAGCCACCACAACGGCGTGCGCCCGGCCAGCCAGATCGCGGTGCGGTAGAACTCGTCCAGCAGCAGGTAGTGCTGGGTGGTGCCGCAGTCGTCCGAACTCAGCTGAGTGTCCCGCTCCCCGCGGACAAAGCGATTGGGGTCGATCAGGAAAAAATGAGCTTCAGCACCCTGGCCGGCCGCCCAGGTCTCCAGCAATTGGCACTTCTTCTGCAACTCGGCCAGCTCGTTTTCGCCCAGATCCGGCGCATGGCACACCCACACGTCCATGTCGCTCTGGTCTGCCTGGGCCAGGGTCCCCAGGCTGCCCATGAGAAACAGGCCATGAATCGGCCGTGGCGGGTTGCCGTGGCGCGGCTTGTAGGAAAACGATCGGGTCAGGCGCTGGGCTTCGGCCAGGGCCTGGGGGTCGGGTTCGTAGCAGGAAAGCCCCGCCGGGGTGGCTCCGGATACATAGCCGGGCAACAACGGGTGATTGACGTGAAAGAACAGCGGCAACAGGTTGAGGACCAACTGCTGGCGTGTCGACAGCCCTTCCATTGCCCGGGCCATGCGCCCTTCATTGAGCTTCAGGAAACGCGCGCGCAGTTGGCTGAGAACCTTGCGATCGATTCCTTCATCCAGATCGGGACGGATTTCATGGGTATGGGGCATTTCAAGCGGAGCTCGAACGTGGCGGTATTGAAGACGGCGAGCAGTTTACCGTCAGAAAGGGCTCAGCCTTAAACTGATTTTATTTTTTGACGCCAGATTTCTAGCGTATTCAGAAGGAGGCGCCTACGGAATCCGACAGACGGGAACCCCGCAGGCCGATGCAGGTTGTTCAGGCGACTTCTTTGACGTTCAGGATGGTCAGCAGGCCCTGGGCATGTTCAGCGGCGTCCCGCCCGAGGCTGGTCAGATAGCCTCCATCGGGTTGGGTGATCAGTTCCTTGTCAAACAGGCGTTGGGCGGCGGCGATGGCAGAAGGGGCGGCGGTCTGATGGATTTTCAGGCCTTCCTGGGAGTTGTCCAGGTTGAAGAGTGCAAGGATTTCCAGTTCGGCAACCAACTCAGGGGTATACGACATAAGGACTCCAGACTTTCTAGGAATTAGAGGTCAGCGTTCTTAAGGTGAACGCAGAAAGGCGGCGTGTCCAGCGTTCGCTGAGTAGTTTTATCCCCGGGTGCAGCGGTATTTGGCCGCAGGGTGGTGGCAGTGTAGTCGGGGCGCGAGGCACGGGCGGGAAAGAGTGCCGGAGCCTGCGCTCCGGCGGCGCGGTGTCACTGCTTTTCGGGAGGCAGTTCCGGCAGGGCGCGAAGGGCGGCTTCGTACCATTGGGTGTCGAAGGCGCGGTCCTGTTCGAGGATGGCGTCGATCTCGATCGCCAGTACATGGGCCATCAGATTGAGGATTTCTTCGCGCTCGTAGCCCACCAGGGTGAGCTTGTTGAACGTGGCCTTGGCCGCTGGTGGGTTGTCGCTTTCGATCTGGTTCTCGATCGCTTCGATCAGGGTATTTTCGGCGAACTCTTCTTCGTCGGTGTCGATATCGGTTGGCTCGCTCATGGCAGGCTCCTCAAGGAAAGGTCGCCAGTTTACTCGTATTCAGCGGCTCGATGCTGCTGGCCAGAGTGGGATTAACCTTCTATAAAAAACCCCTGCCAACCCCTGCACGGCCTGGAGGCTACGGGATGTTCAAGCTCTATGGGTTCGCCATCAGCAACTACTACAACATGGTCAAGCTGGCCTTGCTGGAGAAGGGGCTGCCTTTCGAAGAGGTGCTGTTCTACGCCGGCCAGAGCCCAGAGGCGCTGGCTATCAGCCCTCGGGGCAAGGTTCCGGTACTGGAGGTGGAGCAGGGCTTCATCAGCGAAACCAGTGCGATTCTCGATTACCTGGAGCAGGTGCGGCCGGCGCCGGCGCTGCTGCCGAAGGATGCGTTTGAACGTGCCCAGGTGCTGGCACTGGCCAAGGAGATCGAACTGTACATAGAGCTGCCGGCCCGGGCCTGTTTCCCCGAAGCGTTCTTTGGCGCGACCCTGCCCGAGGCGATCAAGGAGAAGGCCGGGATCGAATTGCTACAAGGCTTTGCCGCATTGCGCCGGCATGCCCGGTTCGCTCCCTATGTGGCGGGCACCAGCCTGAGTGTGGCGGACCTGTATTTTCAGTACAGCGTGAACCTTGCCCTGATAGTCGGGGACAAGTTGTTCGGAATCGATTTTTTGGCCGAGATGCCCGAGGCCCGGGCCTTGCTCGAGCGCCTGGAGCAGACCCCCAACGCCCGGCGCATCGCCGCTGACAAGGCGGCACTGATGGCCGCCAGAAGGTCAGGGCGCTAGGAACCTGCTCGCACCGGCAGAGGATGCCGGTGTGGGCAGGCTCGCAAGGGCTTAGCGGCTGGCCAGCAGGGCCTGGCCGCGGGCCACTGCCGCCCGGACCTGGGCCGGTGCGGTGCCGCCGATGTGGTTACGGGCATTCACCGAGCCTTCCAGGGTCAGCACGGCGAACACGTCCTGTTCGATCTGGTCGCTGAACTTGCGCAGCTCTTCCAGGCTCATTTCCGCCAGGTCCTTGCCGGTTTCCACGCCGTACTTCACCGCATGGCCGACGATTTCGTGACAGTCGCGGAACGGCAGGCCACGGCGTACCAGGTAGTCCGCCAGGTCGGTGGCGGTGGAAAACCCGCGCAGGGCCGCCTCGCGCATGATGGCGTGCTTGGGCTTGATGGCCGGGATCATGTCGGCGAAGGCCCGCAGCGAATCGCGCAGGGTATCGGCGGCGTCGAACAGTGGTTCCTTGTCTTCCTGGTTGTCCTTGTTGTAGGCCAGGGGCTGGCCTTTCATCAGGGTCAATAGGCCCATCAGCGCGCCGAATACCCGGCCGCTCTTGCCCCGTACCAGTTCCGGCACGTCGGGGTTTTTCTTTTGCGGCATGATCGAGCTGCCGGTGCAGAAGCGGTCCGGCAGGTCGATGAACTGGAATTGCGCGCTGGTCCACAGCACCAGCTCTTCGGAAAACCGCGACAGGTGCATCATTGCCACGCTGGCGGCGGCGCAGAATTCAATGGCGAAGTCCCGGTCCGAAACGCTGTCCAGGGAGTTGCCGCCCACGGCTTCGAAGCCCAGCAACTGGCAGGTCAGCTCGCGGTCGATCGGGTAGGTGGTGCCGGCCAGCGCGGCGCTGCCCAGGGGCATGCGGTTGGTGCGCTTGCGGCAGTCCACCAGGCGCTCGTAGTCACGGCTGAGCATCTCGAACCAGGCCAGCATGTGGTGGCCGAAGGTCACCGGCTGGGCAGTCTGCAAGTGGGTGAAGCCCGGCATGATGCTCTCGGCTTCACGCTCGGCCAGCTCCAGCAGGCCTTTTTGCAGGCGGGTAATTTCACCGAGGATCAGGTCGATCTCGTCCCGCAGCCACAGGCGGATGTCGGTGGCCACCTGGTCGTTGCGGCTGCGGCCGGTGTGCAGTTTCTTGCCGGTGATGCCGATGCGGTCGGTCAGGCGCGCTTCGATGTTCATGTGCACGTCTTCGAGGTCCACGCGCCAGTCGAAATGGCCAGCCTCGATCTCGCCCTGGATGGTCTTCAGGCCGTCGATGATGCTGTCGCGCTCGGCATCGGTGAGCACGCCGACCTTGGCCAGCATGGTGGCGTGGGCGATGGAGCCCATGATGTCATGGCGATACAGGCGCTGGTCGAAAGTGACAGAGGCGGTGAAGCGGGCGACGAAGGCGTCGACGGGTTCACTGAAGCGGCCGCCCCAGGACTGATTGGTCTTGTCAGTGCTCATGAATTCGCTCGTGATCTGCTGAAGGAAGATGGCGTGAAAAACAGGCGCCGATAATAACAGGGTTGCCCGGGCTGTCGCTGGCGCTGGTCGGCAGCTTTTTTCTGCGCCGGACGCCTGGGTGGCTTGTCGCCGGCCTCGGGGGCGCAGAGACTGAGGTCGGCGCAGTCGTAGGCGCTTCCTGCGAGGTGAGCGCCTTGAGTGCGGAAGCTGATATCGGTCAAACGATATTTATCGATTGAGCAATATCGTCTTGGCAACCGTCTACAGTTGGACAGGAGGACCGGCACAATTGCGTAACACCCCTCGCGTGTTCGCAGTGGGCCCCTCCAGCAAGTTCACACCGCACAGGGCCAGGCAATCCGTCCACCAAACGAGACGGGTGCGGGCAGGGTGGGCGGCGACCACAATCACGAGGGGGGCTTTGTGTTGAATACCAGCATTCCCTGCGACGTCGTCGCGCATCAGCCGACCTTGAGCGGTATCGGGCAGGCACGGGCAAATATTGGTGCCCGACTTGCGGCACTTTTTGGCCTTCGCACTAGTCTTAGCGTGGATCGCGGTGACGGACGTCACTCCACCTGTCTACGCTATCCTTGTGCGAGACTCACGCAGGAATCCAGCGCAATATGAATGTCCTGATCGTTGATGACGAACCCCTAGCCCGCGAGCGCCTGAGCCGGATGGTCAGTGAGCTCGAGGGATACAGTGTCCTGGAGCCTAGCGCCACCAATGGCGAAGAGGCGTTGAGCCTGATCGACAGCCTGAAGCCGGATATCGTCTTGCTCGACGTCCGCATGCCGGGGCTGGACGGTCTGCAGGTCGCCGGCAAGCTGTGCGAGCGCGAGACGCCTCCGGCGCTGGTGTTCTGCGCTGCGCCGGACGAATTCGCCCTGGAGGCCTTCGATGCCAGCGGCGTCGTCCACCTGGTCAAGCCAGTGCGCTCCGAGCTGTTGCTGGAGGCCTTGAAAAAGGCCGAGAAGCCCAACCGTGTACAACTGGCGGCACTGACCCGGCCCGCGGCCGAAAGCGGTAACGGCCCGCGCAGCCATATCAGCGCCCGTACGCGCAAAGGCATCGAGCTCATCCCCCTGGCCCAGGTGGTGTATTTCATCGCCGACCATAAATACGTGACCCTGCGCCACGAGGGCGGCGAGGTGCTTCTGGATGAGCCCCTGAAGGCTCTGGAAGATGAATTCGGCGACCGCTTTGTGCGTATCCACCGCAATGCGCTGGTGGCCCGCGAGCGTATCGAGCGTCTGCAGCGCACACCGTTGGGGCACTTCCAGTTGTACCTCAAGGGCCTCAATGGCGATGCGCTGATTGTCAGCCGGCGGCATGTGGCGGGCGTGCGCAAGATGATGCAACAGCTCTAGGCCAGGGTTTGACCCCTGCAATGGGTGAAGCCTGGCGTCGGGAGGAGGCTAGGTTTCTGATACAAGTCAAAGCTGATTTGGTTGAGCTGTTATTATCTGCCGTATCTATTCAGTACGGATTGATCCATGTCCTCTCGCGAAATCCGCATCGCTACCCGCAAAAGTGCTCTGGCCTTGTGGCAGGCCGAATACGTCAAAGCCCGTCTGCAAGAGGCCCATCCGGGTCTTGTCGTGACCCTGGTGCCCATGGTCAGCCGCGGCGACAAACTATTGGACTCGCCCTTGTCGAAAATCGGTGGCAAGGGTCTGTTCGTCAAGGAACTGGAAACCGCGCTGCTGGAAAACCAGGCCGATATCGCCGTGCACTCGATGAAAGATGTGCCCATGGACTTCCCGGAAGGCCTGGGTCTGTTCTGCATCTGCGAGCGCGAAGACCCGCGTGATGCCTTTGTTTCCAACACCTACGCCAGCCTCGACGAGTTGCCTGAAGGCAGCGTGGTGGGCACCTCCAGCCTGCGCCGTCAGGCTCAGTTACTGACCCGTCGCCCCGACCTGCAGATCCGTTTTCTGCGGGGCAACGTCAATACCCGTCTGGCCAAGCTGGATGCCGGCGAATACGACGCCATCATCCTTGCGGCCGCCGGTCTGATCCGCCTCGGATTCGAGGATCGCATCAGTTCCTCCATCAGTGTCGACGACAGCCTGCCCGCCGGTGGCCAGGGCGCCGTCGGCATCGAGTGCCGCAGTGCCGATACTGAAATCCACGCCTTGCTGGCCCCCCTGCATCACGCCGACACGGCCAGCCGGGTAACCGCCGAGCGCGCACTGAACAAGCACCTCAACGGTGGTTGCCAGGTGCCGATTGCCTGCTATGCGGTGCTGGAAGGCGAGCAGATCTGGCTGCGCGGCCTGGTGGGCGAGCCTAGCGGCGGCCTGCTGCTCAGCGCCGAAGCTCGTGGCCCTCGCGCATCGGCCGCCGAGCTGGGTGTGCAAGTGGCGGATGCCCTGCTGGCCCAGGGCGCCGATGACATTCTGCGCGCGGTCTACGGCGAGGCGGGCGAGGAGTGACTGGCTGGCGCCTGCTGCTGACCCGGCCGGCCGAGGACTGCGCCGCGCTGGCGGCGATCCTGGCGCAGTCCGAGATTTTGAGCAGCAGCCTGCCATTGCTGGAAATCCAGGCGTTGCCGGTCAGTGACTCGCAGCGGGCTACCCTGCTGGCATTCGACCAGTACTGTGCGGTGATTGTGGTCAGCAAGCCGGCGGCGCATCTTGGCCTGGAGCTGTTGCGCCAGTATTGGCCGCAACCACCAGACCAGGCCTGGTTCACCGTAGGCGCCGCTACCGCGCAGATCCTTGCGGATGCCGGCTTGCCAGTGGCCTATCCCCAGCAGGGCGATGACAGTGAAGCCTTGCTTGAACTTCCCCAATTGCGCGAGGCTATCCGCCGGCCTGATCCACGGGTGTTGATCGTGCGCGGGGAGGGGGGGCGCGAGCTGCTCTCTGAGCGCTTGCGCGCCCTAGGTGCTAGTGTCGATTATCTGGAACTCTACCGCCGCTGCCTGCCGCACTACGCCGAAGGCGCGTTGCTCCAGCGGATTGAAGTGGAACGCTTGAACGGGCTGGTGGTCAGCAGTGGACAAGGTTTCAGCCACTTGCGGCAGCTGGCGGGGCCCGCCTGGCCGCAACTGGCGAAGATGCCGTTGTTTGTTCCAAGCCCCCGGGTCGCCGACATGGCGCACGCCGCAGGGGCGGAAAAAGTTGTGGATTGTCGCGGCGCCAGTGCCGCGGCTTTGCTAACGGCGTTACGGGAGCAACCCGTGCCCGTTCTCTAAACGCAAAGGATGGATACGTGAGCGAAACAGCCTTGCCTAAAGATGAAGCCCAGCCGGTGCCCGAGACACCTGCTGAACCCACGAAACCAACCGTTGAGCGTCGTGGCAACGGGTTGGCAATTCTGGCCCTGCTGCTGGGGGCGGCGGGCGTCGCCGTTGGTGGCTGGGGGATCTGGCAGGTGCGCCACCTGCAAGCCAATAACCAGCAGCAGTTCAGTCAGTTGCAGGCTCTGGGGGATCAGGCCCAGAGTCTCAAGCTCAGCGAACAGCGCTTGAGCGAACGCCTGGAACAACTGCCCGCGGCCGATGAGCTGGAAGACCGGCGGCGTCTGGTGGCCCAGTTGCAGGGTGACCAGCAGCGCCTGAACCAGCGCCTGGAAACCGTACTGGGCGCCAGCCGCAAGGACTGGCGCCTGGCGGAAGCCGAGCACCTGTTGCGCCTGGCCAGCCTGCGTCTTTCGGCGCTGCAGGACATCAGCAGCGCTAGGGCCCTGGTCCAGGGCGCCGACGATATCCTGCGGGAACAAAACGATCCGGGAGCCTTCGCAGCCCGCGAGCAGTTGGCCAAGAGTCTGGCGGCCCTGCGCAGCACCGAGCAGCCGGACCGCACCGGGCTGTTCCTGCAACTGGGGGCTTTGCGTGACCAGGTGCTGGAACTGAGCGCCGTGGCTCCGGAGTACAAGGACCGCGGTGAATCGCTGCTCGGCCTGACAGCCGATGGTGACGGCGCCAGCCGCTGGGCCCAGTGGTGGGATCAGATCTCGCGCTATTTCCGCATCGACTTCAACGCCGACAAGAACATCCGTCCCTTGCTGGCCGGTCAGGGCCTGACCCAAGTGCGCCTGGCCCTGAGCCTGGCGCTGGAGCAGGCGCAGTGGGCTGCCCTGAACGGCCAGGCCGCGGTCTATACCCAGGCGTTGACCGAAGCCCGCGACGTGCTCACCGGCAACTTCAATCAGGACAACCCGCAAAGCAAGATCATGCTCGAGCGCCTGGCCGAGCTGAGCAAGCAGCCGGTGACGGTCGTCACCCCGGACCTGGCCAAGACCTTGAGTACGGTCCAGGCCTACCTGGAGCGGCGTAACCTGAATGTCGAAGAGTCGGTCAAGCCTCTGGCCAAACCTGCGGCGAACAACGCCCAGGAGACGAGCCCATGAAGCGTACCTATGTGATCGTCCTGCTGGTCATTGCGGCCATCGGCCTGCTGGGTCTGGCCATTGCCGAGCATCCCGGGTACGTACTGATCGCCTACAGCAACTTCCGTTACGAATCGAGCCTGTGGGCAACCCTGGCCCTGGTGGCGCTGGTCTGGCTGGTGGTCTGGGGCATCAAGCTGCTGATCGAGTTGGTGATGGTGTCCGGTGGTGTAGTCAATCCCTGGTCACGGCGCAATCGCAGCCGCCGGGTGCAGATCGCCATCGAGCAGGGCCAGATGGACCTCGCCGAAGGGCGCTGGGCCAGCGCGCAAAAGCACCTGCAGCGTGCCGCCGAGGCCGAGCGCCAGCCGCTGCTCTACTACCTCGGCGCTGCCCGGGCGGCCAACGAGCAGGGCCACTATGAAGAATGCGACCGGTTGCTGGAGCGGGCGCTGACCCGCCAGCCCCAGGCAGAGCTGGCCGTGGCCCTGAGCCACGCCCAACTGCAGACGGATCGCGGCGATACCGAGGGAGCCCTGAGCACCCTGCAGGCCATGCATGAGCGCCATCCCCATAGTGTCCAGGTGCTGCGCCAGTTGCAGCGCCTGCATCAGCAGCGTGGCGACTGGTCGGCCCTGATCCGTCTGTTGCCCGAGTTGCGCAAGGACAAGGCGCTGCCGGCCAGCGAACTGCAGGAACTGGAACGTCGGGCCTGGGGTGAAAACCTGTCCCTGGCCGCGCGTCATGAAGAAGATGAGGTTGCCGGCCTGCAATCTCTCAATCGTGCCTGGCAACAGTTGACCTCGGCACAGCGCCAGGAGCCGCAGTTGGTGCTGGCCTATGCCGAACAACTGCGTCAACTGGGCGCGGGGGCCGAGGCGGAAGAGGCCCTGCGCACGGCAATCAAGCGTAAGTACGAAAGCCACCTGGCACGGCTCTATGGCCTGGTGCGTGGCAGCGATCCGTCGCGCCAGTTGCAGACCGCCGAGCACTGGCTGAAGGAGCATGCGGACGATCCGAGCCTGCTGCTGACCCTGGGCCGCCTGTGCCTGCAGAACAGCTTGTGGGGCAAGGCCCGGGACTATCTGGAAAGCAGCCTGCGCTTGCAACGCAACCCCGAAGCCTGTGCGGAACTGGCGCGCCTGCTGGCTCAACTGGGGGATACCGAACGCAGTAACCAGCTGTTCCAGGAAGGTCTGGGCATGCTCGATGAGCGCCTACTGGCCTCACCGCTGCCGGTCCCGGTGCGGGCCTGAGGTGTCCCGGGGCCGGTTGCCTGTTTCAGGCAACCGGCCCTTTTGCTGCTGTACCTGCGGCGCTGTTGTCGATCGGTTGCGACATAGCGCTTCTTGAAAGCAGCGAGCGCTTTCTCTACCGTGGCTGCCTGTTTCTCCCGTTACGGATATCTCATGTCGCTGGCCGGCTCCCGCTTGCTGTTCTCCCTGGTGTTCCTGGTGGGGGCCTTGGCCTCGTGGGCGGCGTTCAACCTGCAAACGGGTGGCGGCCTCGAGTCCTGTTCGCTGTGGGGCGTGCAGCGCCTGCTGTTGCTGGCATTGGGTGGGGTCAATCTGTTGGCCGTGATCCAGGGGCCAGGGCGCGTGGGGCGGGCGGTCTACTGGGGGCTCAACCTGCTGTTGGGCCTGCTGGGGGTGGTCACCGCGGGACGCCATGTGCTGTTGCAGAACATTCCTTCCGAACAGTTGCTGGCCTGCCTGCCGGACATGTCCTTCATGCTCCGCCAGTTGTCCTGGTGGCAGGCGTTGAAGCTGACTTTCATGGGCACCTCCGATTGCGCTGAGGTCACCTGGACCCTGCTGGACATGAGCTTGCCGGAGTGGAGCCTGCTGTTTTTCGTGATCATGCTGATCTTTAGCGGCTACCGCCTGTGGCGTCAGCTACGGGGCGCGCGCAAGGCCGTGGCGTTGCCCTGAGTCAGTGTTTGGCAGGAGGGCGGGGATTAAACGCTTGTATGAACTTTATCTCCTGCGTACCTTGATGCTGTAGTCGAGCGGGCATAATCTGGCCCGCACCTGTCACTGGAATTATGTTGCTCGATGCTGTTGTGCCTGACCGGATCCAGAGTCTCCAGAAAGGAGCGGCGGGCAAGCGGCATGACCCATAAGGGAAGAGAGATCACCATGCTCGAAAGTTGTCAGAATGCTCAGGAACGCTGGGGTGGAGTGCATCTGCTGATCGACCGCTGGTTGCAGGAGCGTCACGAACTGGTTCGAGCCTATGATGCGCTGGGCGCGGAGCCCGAGGCACTGAGTGAGAGCAAGAAGCCGCTGCAGGAATTCTGCGGGATCCTGGTGGACTACGTCTCCGCCGGCCATTTTGAAATCTACGAACAGCTGACCAGCGAAGCCAAGGCGTTTGGCGACAAGCGCGGGCTGGAGTTGGCCGACACCCTCTACCCACGCATCGACGTGATCACCGAAAAGCTCCTGGCGTTCAATGACCTGTGCGACGCCGGCCAGTGCGTGGCGCAGAAGTTCAAGGAACTCGGTGGCCTGCTGCACGAACGCTTCGAGCTGGAAGACTGCCTGATCGAAGTGCTGCACAACGCCCACAAGCAGGAAGCTGTGGCTCAGGCCTGAGAACAGGAACCTACCAGGAAAAACGGCACGCCTCGGCGTGCCGTTTTTCGTTGTGGCGCTTCAGCCAGCGACACCGAGCAATTCGATGTCGAACACCAGTGGGGTGTAGGGCGCGATCAGGTCCCCGGCGCCTTCGGTGCCATAGGCCTGGTTCGACGGGATTACCAGGCGCCACCGGGCTCCGGTGGGCATCTGCGACAGTGCGCTACGCCAGCCGGCGATCACGCTGTCGAGGCGGAACCATTGCGGCTGCTGGGTCTGATCGAACACGGTGCCGTCTGGCAGGCGCCCGGTGTAGCGCACCTGGACCGAGCCGTTGGGGCTGGCCTTGTTGCCGCTGCCAGGGCTTAACTCGGTCAGCAGGATGCCGTCTTCCAGTTGGCGGACCCCGGGCTTGGCCTTTTCTTCATCGAGAAAGCGCTGTTCGTTTTTCAGCGCGATCTCTGTCTGAGACTTGGCCGACTGTTCGCTGATCTGTGCGTCGTGCTCGGCAAGGATCTGTTCGATGCGTTCGCTTTTCAGCGCCAGAGGCTTGCCTTGATAGGCGGCCCTCAAGCCTTCGACCAGGGCCTGGATCTGCAGGTCGGGCACCTCATCGCGCAGGCGCTCACCGAGGCTTGCCCCCAGGCTGTAGGCAAGATCGTGAGCGTTGTTGGATGGTGCTTCGGCAGCCGCCTGAGCCAGTGGCAAGAACAGGCTCAAGGATAAAAACAGGTAACGCGACATGGGCACTCTCCGGCCTGAGTTGCGGTGGATTATGCCAGCGACAAAGCGCTCGTTGGTGAGCAACTTCGATGGGGGCGAAGAACATTTTCGTTCGGCTGCAACGCCAGGCTTTCGATACTGTCAACATGCCCTAGCGGCGGTAGCAGCAGAGGTCTAGTATGAGCCGCAACTCACGTCAGCCAGGAGGTAAACCATGTCGGCCAATAAGAAGCCTGTAAATACTCCGTTGCATTTGCTCCAACAGCTGTCGGGCAGCTTGCTCGAACATTTGGAAAACGCTTGTTCCCAAGCCTTGGCTGATGCTGAAAAACTGCTCGCCAAGCTGGAAAAACAACGGGGCAAGGCGCAGGAAAAACTGCACAAATCGCGCACCAAACTGCAGGACGCTGCGGCGGCCGGCAAGGCCAAGGCACAAGCCAAGGCGAAGACCGCGGTCAAGGAACTCGAAGATTTGCTGGACGCCCTGAAAGAGCGTCAGGCACAAACCCGCAGCTACATTCTGCAACTCAAGCGCGATGCCCAGGAGAGCCTGAAACTGGCTCAAGGCGTGGGTCGTGTGAAGGAAGCGGTAGGCAAGGCATTGAGCTCTCGTGATGCCAAGCCGGCAGCGGTAGCAGCTAAAAAACCAGCGGCCAAGCCTGCTGCCAAGGCACCGGCCAAAGCTGTTGCCAAGCCGGCGGCGAAAAAACCTGTTGCTGCCAGTGCAGCCAAGCCCGCCGCGGCCAAAACCGCAGCCGTCAAGCCTGCTGCCAAACCAGCGACCAAGCCTGTTGCTGGCAAAGCGGCGGCTGCCAAACCGGTAGCTGCCAAGCCAGCCGCCAAGCCCGCTGCGAAGCCTGCGACCAAAGCCGCTGCGGCCAAGCCAGCTGCTAAACCTGCCGCTAAGCCCGTAGCCGCCAAGCCAGCAGCGAAACCTGCTGCCACCAAGACCGCTGCGGCTAAACCGGCTGCCGCCAAACCGGCCGCTAAACCAGCAGCGAAACCCGCCGCTACAAAAGCTCCGGCCAAACCCGCGAGCAAACCTGCAGCTGCCAAGCCAGCCGCGGCATCGGCGGCCAAGCCTGCCGCCAAGCCTGCTGCCGCCAAACCCGCAGCAAAACCCGCTGCCAAGCCGGCCGCGAAAAAGCCTGCTGCCAAGCCCGCAGCCGCCAAGCCTGCTGTAGCCAAGCCAACTGCTCCAGTTGCCAAACCTGCAGCTCCCGCGCCCGCAGCGGCCAAGCCTGCAACTCCTGCTCCGGCTGCCTCGCCGGCACCAGCTGCAAGTGCACCCGCTGTTCCTGCGTCGGCTCCAGCCAGCAACCCTTCCAGCGCTTCCTAAGCGCCGGCCACCGCGATGCGCAGTACCTGCAGCGCATTGCGGTTCCGGACGGCGGCTTCGGCCGCCAGTCCTTCCAGCCAGTCATTCAGGCTCCGGGCCTGAGCTTCGGGCCACTTTCGTGCCCCTTCCTGCAGACGCAGCAGCAACTGCCGTTCGGCATCCAGTTCCAGGGCCTTGAGTTGTTCGCGCAAGGTGCTCAGTTGCACGTCGCTGGCCGCGGCGGCTCGCCACTCAATCCGCAGTTTGCGCAGGGGTTCGACCACCTCCTGATACCAGGGCGCAGCCAACTCTTCGAGCGCTTGCAGGCGCTGCTTATCGCAGTCGACCCCCCTTTGGCCAAGCCAGGCGCCACAGAGCAACAGACAGACATTGGCCCCGCCATCCTGCAGTTGCAGGCAGGCCTCCTGCACACCGGGCAGGGCGTAGGTCTTCAGGGCAAAGCTCCACAGGTCAGGGGACATATTGCTACTCGCGCCAGTTGCTAACGAAGCTGGTAGACTCCGCCGCCATTATGATTCGACTTCAGAACCTGACTTTACAGCGTGGCCCGCAACGTCTGCTAGAAGACGCCGAGCTAACCCTGCACGCCGGCCAGAAAGCCGGCCTGATCGGTGCCAACGGCGCCGGCAAATCCAGCCTCTTTGCCTTGCTGCGCGGTGAGCTGCACCCGGACTCGGGTGACTGCTTCCTGCCGGCCGACTGGCGCATCGCCCACATGCGCCAGGAGGTCGATACCCTCGAGCGCCTGGCGGTGGACTATGTGCTCGACGGCGACTTGCGCCTGCGCCAGGTGCAGCGTGACCTGGCCGCTGCAGAAGCGGCCCAGGACGGCGCCGCGCAAGCGCGCTTGCATGCCGAGCTGGACAGCGCCGACGGTTACACCGCCGATGCGCGGGCGCGCAAGCTGCTGGCTGGCCTGGGTTTCACCAACGAGCAGATGGACCGTCAGGTCGGCGACTTCTCCGGGGGCTGGCGGATGCGCCTGAACCTGGCGCAGGCGCTGATGTGTCCCTCGGACCTGCTGCTGCTCGACGAACCTACCAACCACTTGGATCTCGACGCCATCATCTGGCTCGAAGAGTGGCTCAAGGGTTACCCCGGCACCTTGCTCCTGATCTCCCACGACCGGGACTTCCTCGATGCCGTGGTCGATCACGTGGCCCACGTCGACCAGCGCAAGATCACCCTCTATCGCGGTGGCTACAGCGCCTTCGAACGCGCCCGTGCCGAGCGTCTGGCCCAGCAGCAGCAAGCCTACGAGAAGCAGCAGGCGCAGCGCGCGCACATGGAAAGCTACATCGCCCGCTTCAAGGCCCAGGCCACCAAGGCCCGGCAGGCACAGAGCCGGATCAAGGCCCTGGAACGCATGGAGGAGCTGTCGGCGGCCCACGTCGATTCGCCCTTCGATTTCACCTTCCGTGAGTCGACGAAGATCTCCAGCCCGCTGATCGACCTCTCCGATGCCCGCCTGGGCTATGGCGAGCGTGCGGTCCTGGAGAAGGTCAAGCTGCAGCTGACTCCGGGCGCGCGGATCGGCCTGCTGGGGCCCAACGGCGCCGGCAAGTCGACCCTGATCAAGAACCTCTCCGGCGAACTCCAGCCGCTGTCCGGGCGCCTGACCCGGGGCGAGAACACCGTTGTCGGTTACTTCGCCCAGCATCAGCTCGATTCCCTGGACTCCAAGGCCAGCCCCTTGCTGCATCTGCAGCGCCTGGCGCCCACCGAGCGCGAGCAGACCCTGCGCGACTTCCTCGGCGGCTTCGACTTCCGCGGCGCACGGATCGACGAGCCGGTGCTGAACTTCTCCGGCGGTGAAAAAGCCCGTTTGGCCCTGGCGCTGATCGCCTGGGAGCGGCCCAATCTGCTGCTGCTCGACGAACCCACCAACCACCTGGACCTGGAGATGCGCCTGGCCCTGACCATGGCCCTGCAAGAGTTCAGTGGTGCGGTGCTGGTGGTCTCCCACGATCGCCATCTGCTCAAGAGCACCACCGACAACTTCTTCCTGGTGGCCGACGGCAAGGTCGAAGAGTTCGACGGCGACCTGGACGACTACACCCGTTGGCTGGTGGATTACCGCCAGCGCAATGCCCCGGTCAGCAACACGCCGGTGAACCCGGACAAGACCGACAAGAAGGCCCAGCGCCAGGCCGCCGCGGCGTTGCGTCAGCAACTGGCACCGCACAAGCGCGAGGCCGACAAGCTGGAAGCCGAGTTGGGCAAGGTGCATGAGCGCCTGGCCAAGATCGAGGCCAGCCTGGGCGACAGCGGTTTGTACGAGGCTGCGCGCAAGGATGAGTTGCGGGATCTGCTGGCCGAGCAGGCCAAGCTCAAGACCCGTGAGTCCGAGCTGGAAGAAGCCTGGATGGAGGCCCTGGAACTGCTGGAAAGCATGCAGGCCGAGCTGGAGGCGCTGTCCTGATGGAGGCGCTGCAATTACCGTTGCCGGCCCAGTGGATCGGCCCGTTGTGGATTGGCGTGCAGATCCTGCTGATCCTCCTGGCGGGCTACCTGGCCCAGCGCTTCGTGGCTCGTGGCCTGACCCGCCTGGGCGAGCGCTACCCGTTCCCGCCGCAGTTGCTGATGCCCCTGCGGGGCGGCCTGCGCTGGCTGATCATGGGCAGCGCGGTGATCTTCGTGCTGGAGCGCCTGGGGGTTTCCGCCACGGTGCTGTGGACCGCCCTTTCAGGCTTCGTCGCCGTGGCGGCGGTGGCCTTCTTCGCCATGTGGAGCGTGCTCTCCAACCTGCTCTGCGCGATCCTGATCTTCACGGTTGGCCCGTTCCGCCTGGGTGACGTGGTGGAGCTGGTGGACACCGTCGACAAGCCTGGGGTCAAGGGCCGGGTCGTGGCGATCAACCTGCTGTACACCACCCTGATCGAAGCCGAGGAAGCCGGCACCGGCAGCGCCATGGTCCAGGTGCCCAACAGCCTGTTCTTCCAGCGCTCGGTGCGCCGCTGGCGTGGCACTGATGTGCTGCCCGTGGGCAGCGGCGAAAAGTAACCCCTTCCTCTGTAGCCGTTGCATCACCTTTGGGCGAAAAAAATATGGTCAGCCGCCAAGCGGAGGATTAGCTTAGGCAGTCACGACCAATTCGATCCGAGGTGTGCGATGGTGCTTGAGACATGGCTGGCGTTCTTTGCCGCCAGTTGGGTAATCAGTCTTTCCCCGGGCGCCGGCGCCATTGCGTCGATGTCCTGCGGCCTGCAATACGGTTTCTGGCGCGGCTACTGGAACGCCCTGGGGCTGCAACTGGGCCTGGCCATGCAGATTGCCATTGTCGCGGCCGGTGTCGGGGCCATTCTCGCGGCCTCTGCCACGGCCTTCTATGCCATCAAGTGGTTCGGTGTGGCCTACCTGGTGTACCTGGCGGTCAAGCAGTGGCGCGCGCTGCCCAGCGACCTCAGTGATGACGCCGCCATTCGCCCCATCGGCAAGCCCCTGGCCCTGGTGTTTCGCGGTTTCCTGGTAAACATCAGCAACCCCAAGGCGCTGGTGTTCATGCTGGCGGTGTTGCCGCAGTTCATCGATCCCCATGCCCCCCTGGTCAAGCAGTACCTGATTCTCGGCGCCACCATGATCGTGGTCGACCTGATCGTCATGGCCGGCTATACGGGGCTGGCGTCCAAGGTCCTGCGCCTGTTGCGCACCCCGGTCCAGCAGCGGCGGATGAACCGCACCTTCGCCGGCCTGTTCCTCGGCGCTGCGGGTTTTCTGGCAACTATCCGCAAAGCGGCGGCCTAGGTTTGCAGGAACAAGAAAAGGCGACCCACCGGGTCGCCTTTTTCGTTTGCGTGCGGTTTAGCGCAGGGTCACTGGCGCCGTGTCCGGCGGCTGGTTGTTGCGCATCGGCGCTTGGCGCGGTTGCTCGCAGCTGTCACGACCCAACTGCCGGGTGACGTCTTCGCCCAGGGGCTTGGACACTTTGCGCACGCAGGGGAGCGGGTGCTAGCTGGGCGTGAGGCTGGTGGCCTGTGAGCGAAGATGTTTCAGCGGGGCTGATAAGCCTTGAGTGAAACTCGTTGGGAGGGAACAATATGTTACTTCTTATTTCCCTTTGAGATTTATTCATGATTGCCCCTTCCCGTTTACTGGCGTTGCTAGTGTTGCCGGTGCTGGCGCTTTTCAGCTTCAACCTGCTGGCCGATACCGTCGACGGCGCGCCCAAGGCCCTGCATCTGCTGGATTACATTGGCGCGGACTATCCCGCCACGGTCGAGGGGGGCAAGGTCATTGACGAGTCCGAGTACCGTGAGCAGGTGGAGTTTCTCGGCGTCCTGCAGGGGTTGATCGCCGATCTGCCGGCCAAACCGGAAAAGGCTGAACTGGAGCAAGGCGTTGTCAGCCTGCGCAAAGCGGTGGATGACCGCGTCGATGGCAATCAGGTAGCTCGCCAGGCGCGGCAGATGGGGGCTCGGCTGGCGGTAGCCTATGAGGTCAGCCAGGCGCCGATCATCACCCCGGATCCGACCCGTGGCGCGCCGTTGTACGCCCAGCACTGCTCGGTGTGCCATGGCGAGCAGGGTGCCGGCGATGGTCCGGCGGGCGTGGGCATGACCCCACCACCGGCCAACCTGCGGGATGCCGAACGTCTCGATCGCCTGAGCCTGTATGCCATCTACAACACCCTGGGGTTGGGCGTGGAAGGCACCGACATGCCGTCCTTCGCTGATCAACTGGATGATCGCCAGCGTTGGGACCTGGCCACCTACATCGCCAGTTTCAGCGCCGACCCTGCGGCCGCCAAGGGCGAGCAGAGCTTCAATCTGGCCGACCTGGCCCGGCAGACACCGGGTGAAGTACTGGCCGCCCAGGGACCGCAGGCAGCCGCGACTTTCCGTGCCCAGCGTGCCCAGCCGCCTCAGGTCAAACGGGGGCCGGCGCAGTTGCTGGACTACACCGCATCGACCCTGGACAAGAGCCTGGCGGCCTATCGCAACGGTGATCACGAACAGGCCTACGATCTGTCGGTAGCGGCGTACCTGGAAGGTTTCGAGCTGGTAGAAAGCTCCCTGGACAACGTCGATGCCAACGTCCGCAAAGACACCGAAAAGGCCCTGATGGCCTACCGGCAGTCGTTGCAGGACGGTTTGCCGGTGGCCCAGGCCGAACAGCGCCTGGACGCGGCCAAGGCCAAGCTCAAGGAGTCCGCCGAGCTTCTGGGCGGCGACAGCCTGAGCTGGTCTCTGAGCTTTATTTCCGGCCTGCTGATCCTGCTGCGCGAAGGCCTGGAAGCGATCCTGGTGCTGGCGGCCATCCTCGCCTTCCTGCGTAACACCGGCCAGCAATCGGCGGTGCGCAGTGTCAACGTCGGCTGGGGCCTGGCCTTGCTGGCCGGCCTGGGTACCTGGGCCTTGGCGGCCTACGTGATTGATGTCAGCGGTTCCCAGCGTGAACTGCTCGAAGGCGCCACCGCGCTGTTCGCCAGTGTCATGGTGCTGTGGCTCGGGGTGTGGATGCATGACCGCCGGCATGCGGCGGCCTGGCAGGACTACATCAAGAGCAGCCTGGTGGGCGGCGGCGGGCGTTTCGGCTTTGCGGTGCTGGCGTTCTTCTCGGTCTATCGCGAGCTGTTCGAAGTGATTCTGTTCTACGAAACCCTGTGGCTGCAGGCCGGCCCTGCCGGGCACAACGCGGTACTGGCCGGTGGCGCCACCGCCCTGGTGCTGCTGGTGGGGCTGGCCTGGGTGATCCTGCGGGGCTCGGCCAAGCTGCCCCTGGCGCTGTTCTTCGGCATCAACGCGGCACTGCTCTGCGCCTTGTCGGTGGTGTTCGCCGGGCACGGCGTCAAGGCGTTGCAGGAAGCGGGTATCTTCGGTACGCGGCCAGTGCCGTTCTTCGACTTCGACTGGCTGGGTATTCATGCCGACGCCTACTCGCTGGGTGCCCAGGCGGTGGCGATCCTGGCGATCGTGGTGCTCTACAGCCGCAGCCGCATGAGTGAGAAGCGCCGCGTGCAGGCTTCCTGAGCCGGCGTAGTTGATTGCGGGCAAGCCCGCTCCTGAAGGGGCGGCTTGCCCGTTCTGCATTCTGGAGGGAGAACATTCAATGCGTGTCTGGATCGATGCCGATGCCTGCCCCAAGGCGGCCAAGGATCAAGTAGTGCGCTTCGCCCTGAAGCGCCAGTTTGAAGTGGTGCTGGTGGCCGGACAGGCGCAGATCAAGCCGGCCTTCGCCTGCGTCAGGCTGATCGTGGTGCCCAGCGGCCCGGATGCCGCCGACGATTACCTGGTGGAGCACGCAGTGCCCGGTGAACTGGTGATCTGCAGTGACGTGCCGCTGGCCGACCGCCTGGTGAAAAAGGGCGTGGCGGCCCTGGACCCGCGGGGCAAGGAGTTCGACGCACAGAACATGGGCGAGCGCCTGGCGGTGCGCAACCTGTTTACCGACCTGCGTGAACAGGGGCAGGTCAGTGGTGGGCAAGCGCCCTATGGCGACCGGGAAAAACAGGCCTTCGCCAACGCCCTGGACCGCATCCTGACGCGCTTGGCGCGCCAGGCCTGAGGGGCGCTCGCTAGAGGCTCACTTGTCGCCTTCGTGGGTCAGCTCCAGCACCCGGTCCACCAGCTTGTTGATGCCCGAGGCCGCTTCGCTGATGGATTTCGCCAGCATGTAGGCGGGGGTGCTCACCAGTTTGCGCGCCTTGTCTTCGATGATCTCGCCCACTGCGCATTCGGCGTGGGTGGCGCCCATCTTGCCCAGGGCGGCTGCGGTGTCGGCATCGTTGCCGATGGTGCAGGTCACGCCGGGGCCGTAGATCTTCGCGGCCATGGCCGGGGCGATGCACATCAGGCCCACCGGCTTGCCGGCTTCGGCAAAGGCTTCGGCCAGGGCCAGGACGTCGGCCTGGACTGTGCAGGCAGCGCCTTCGGTGGAGAAGCTGGAGAGGTTCTTGGCTGCCCCGAAGCCACCGGGAATGATCAGCGCATCGAAGTCTTCGACGCGGGCTTCGCGCAGATCCTTGACCTCACCCCGGGCGATGCGCGCCGATTCCACCAGCACGTTGCGGGTCTCGGTCATGGTTTCGCCGGTCAGGTGGTTGAGCACATGCATCTGGGGGATGTTCGGGGCGAAGCACTGCACCTGGGCGCCGCGTTGGTCGAGGCGCAGCAGGGTGATCACGCTTTCGTGGATTTCGGCGCCGTCGAACACGCCGCAACCGGAAAGGATCACTGCAACTTTTTTGCTCATGGGTTTTTCTCCAGATTCATGGCGCTAAATGTCCGCCTGTTTGTCACACCTGGCCATAGGGGGATGGAGTTGCCAGACCTAATCTTGGTTATCGATATCGATCGGGTCGTGCCATGAACCTCATCCTCTATGCGGTGCCGTTTTTCTTTGTGTTGATTGTTGCTGAATTGTTGGCCGATCGCTGGCGGGGAGTGAATAACTACCGGGTTGCCGATGCGGTCAATAGCATCAGCACCGGCGTGTTGTCCACCACCACGGGCCTGCTGACCAAGGGGCTGGGCCTGGTCACTTATACCTTCGCCCTCCAGCACTGGGGGCTGTTCGAGCTGCCGGCGCACAGCCTCTGGGTGTGGATCGGGGCCTTTGTCCTGTACGACTTCTGCTACTACTGGCTGCATCGCTGCGGTCATGAACGCAATATCCTCTGGGCCGCTCACTCGGTGCATCACCAGAGCGAGGACTACAACCTCTCCACGGCTCTGCGCCAGACCAGCACCGGCTTCCTGTTGAGCTGGATCTTCTACCTGCCCCTGGCGGTACTCGGGGTGCCGCTGGTGGTGTTCGTCACGGTGGCAGCCCTCAATCTGCTGTATCAGTTCTGGGTGCATACCCGGCACATCGGCAAGCTGGGCTGGTATGAATGGTTCTTCGTGACCCCCTCCAATCACCGGGCCCATCACGCGCAGAACGCTCTTTATATGGATCGCAACTACGGCGGGGTGTTCATTCTCTGGGACCGGCTGTTCGGCACCTGCCAGGAAGAGGACGGCAACGAGCCCGTGGTGTTCGGCGTGACGACTCCGCTGGCCAGTTGGAACCCGCTGTGGGCCAATCTGCAGTTCTATGCCCAGCTCTGGAATGATGCCCGGCGCACCGAGCATGTGCGGGACAAGCTGCGGATCTGGTTCATGCGCACCGGCTGGCGCCCGGCGGATGTGCAGGCCCGTTATCCCCTGGCCAAGCCGGAGCTGAGCCAGTTTCGCAAATTCGAGGTGGCCCTGGATGTGCGGCGTCAGGTGTACGTGGTGCTGCAGTTCGCGGTGTATGTAGCCCTGGGCAGCTACCTGATGAATGCCCAGAGCAGCCTGTCGGTCCAGGCACTGCTGCTGGGCTGGGGCGCGATGGCCTTGGGTCTGTTCGTACTGGGCGCGGCTCTGGAGGATCGGCCCTGGAGCCTGAAACTGGAAGGGGCGCGGCTGCTGCTGAATCTGCCCCTGGTATGGCTGGCGCCGCTGGTCGGTCTGTGGCCGGCCAGCCCCCTGGCCTGGGTGGCGCTGGGCAGCTACAGCCTGCTGAGTGTCTGCGGGCTGTATTGCTGCGGCTCGCGTGTTACTCGGCTGGCGTCTTAGGTTCCCGGGCGGAGGCCTGTTCGGCTTCGTAGATCTGCTTGGCCAGGCGTGCGTTCTTGAAGCGCCGGCGCAGCCACAGGCCGAAGCCCAGGACCAGCAGGGCGCCCAGCACCCACAGCTCGTACTTCTTGATGCTGCCGAGCATGCCTTCCATGACTGCGCCGAAATGGTAGGCCGCCTGGGCCAGGGCTATGGCCCAGATCGCTGCGCCGATACCGTTGAGCAGCAGGTAGCGGCCCGGCGGATAGCCGGACAGGCCAATGGCCACCGGCATCACGGTGCGCAGCCCGTAGACGAAGCGGAAGCTCAGTACCCAGATATCCGGATGCTTGCGGATATGCTCCAGCGCCCGGTCACCCATCATTTGCCAGCGCGGTTTGCGCGCCAGCAGCTTGCGGCCATGCTTGCGCCCCAGGAAGTACCACAGCTGGTCACCGGCGTAGCTGCCGAAGAAGGCAACCACCATCACCAGGTTGATATCCATGTATCCGCGGAACGCGAGAAATCCGGCAAGAACCAGAATGGTTTCGCCTTCGAAAAACGTGCCGAGAAAGAGGGCGAAGTAGCCGAAATCCTGAAGAAATTGTTGGAGCATTGTCTGGATGCTGGCGAAATGAACGCGCAGCCTACCCCTTCGACGACGTTCGGGAAAGTATCGAAATGTGTCTCGACGTGAACAATCCGGCCAATGACAATGAGTGTTGCTGCCGGTCAACAGCTTGAGCACAACTGTCATCTGTTCGTCATAATGCCCGCTTATAACTGTCCCGCTCGTCCGCCAGCGCGAGCCCTGGAGTCCGCCGTGAGCTTTACCCCCGCCAACCGTCTGTTTCCAGCCACTCGTCTGCGGCGCAACCGTCGCGATGACTTTTCCCGCCGTCTGGTGCGGGAAAACCGCCTGAGCGTGGATGACCTGATCCTGCCGGTGTTCGTGCTCGAGGGTGAGAATCGCCGCGAGGCGGTGGCTTCGATGCCCGGGGTCGAGCGCCTGACCATCGACCTGCTGCTGGAAGAGGCGGCGAGCTGGGTCGAACTGGGGATTCCGGCCCTGGCGCTGTTCCCGGTGACGCCGGCCGGGCTCAAGTCCCTGGATGCGGCCGAGGCCTGGAACCCCGACGGCATCGCCCAGCGTGCCACCCGCGCCCTGCGCGAACGCTTTCCGGCCCTGGGGGTGATCACCGACGTTGCCCTTGACCCGTTCACTACCCATGGCCAGGACGGCATCCTCGACGAACAGGGTTATGTGCAGAACGACATCACCGTCGACGCCCTGGTGCGCCAGGCCCTGTCCCATGCCGAGGCCGGCGCCCAGGTGGTGGCACCGTCGGACATGATGGACGGGCGGGTCCAGGCGATCCGCGAGGCCCTGGAACTGGCCGGGCATGCCAACGTGCGCATCATGGCTTACTCGGCCAAGTACGCCAGCGCCTACTACGGCCCCTTCCGCGATGCGGTGGGCTCGGCGCTGAACCTGGGCAAGGCCGACAAGGCCTCGTACCAGATGGACCCGGCCAACGGCCAGGAAGCCCTGCATGAAGTGGCGGCGGACCTCGCCGAAGGCGCGGACATGGTCATGGTCAAGCCGGGCATGCCGTACCTGGACATCCTCTGGCGGGTCAAAGATGAATTCAAGGTGCCGACCTTTGTCTATCAGGTCAGCGGCGAATACGCCATGCACATGGCAGCAATCCAGAATGGTTGGTTGGGTGAGGGGGTTATTCTTGAATCCCTGACCGCTTTTAAACGTGCAGGTGCCGATGGCATCCTGACTTACTTTGCCGTTCGTGCTGCTCAATTGTTACGAGAGCAAAAATAGCCCTCCCAGGAACACGCGATGAATACTGAAGGACTCTCAGAAGTTGCCGTAAAAGAAGCTCAGCCGGTGGTCGAGCAAGTGGTGGAGACCCCGCCGGAGCTGGAGCCAGTGGCCCCGGCCGCGGTGGCCGAGACGCAACCGGCACCGGCCATCGTCATTCCCAATCTGGATGACAGCAGCCTGTACATCCACCGCGAGCTGTCGCAGCTGCAATTCAACATCCGCGTGCTGGAGCAGGCACTGGATGAGTCCTATCCGTTGCTGGAGCGCCTGAAGTTCCTGCTGATCTTCTCCAGCAACCTGGACGAGTTCTTCGAGATCCGTGTGGCGGGCCTGAAGAAGCAGATCACCTTCGCTCGCGAACAGGCCGGTGCCGACGGCCTGCAGCCGCACCAGGCGCTGGCGCGCATCAGCGAACTGGTGCACGGGCATGTCGACCGCCAGTACGCGATCCTCAACGACATCCTGTTGCCGGAACTGGAAAAACATCAGATCCGCTTCATCCGTCGCCGCTACTGGACCACCAAGCTCAAGACCTGGGTTCGCCGCTATTTCCGCGACGAGATCGCGCCGATCATCACCCCCATCGGCCTGGACCCGACGCACCCGTTCCCATTGCTGGTGAACAAGAGCCTGAACTTCATCGTCGAACTGGAAGGCATCGACGCCTTCGGGCGCGATTCGGGCCTGGCGATCATCCCCGCGCCGCGCCTGCTGCCGCGGATCATCAAGGTGCCGGAAGAAGTCGGCGGCCCTGGCGACAACTATGTGTTCCTCTCGTCGATGATCCACGCCCACGCCGATGACCTGTTCCAGGGCATGAAGGTAAAAGGCTGCTATCAGTTCCGCCTGACCCGAAACGCCGACCTGGCAGTGGACACCGAGGACGTCGAAGACCTGGCCCGTGCGCTGCGCGGCGAGCTGTTCTCCCGTCGCTACGGTGACGCGGTCCGCCTGGAAGTGGCCGACACCTGCCCCAAGCACCTGTCGGACTACCTGCTCAAGCAGTTCAACCTGCACGAGACCGAGCTGTACCAGGTCAACGGCCCGGTGAACCTGACGCGGCTGTTCAGCATCACCGGCCTGGACAGCCACCCGGAGCTGCAATACACCCCGTTCACTCCGCAGATCCCCAAGCTGCTGCAGAACAGCGAGAACATCTTCAGCGTCATCAGCAAGCAGGACATCCTGCTGCTGCACCCGTTCGAATCCTTCACCCCGGTGGTCGACCTGCTGCGCCAGGCTGCCAAGGACCCGCATGTGCTGGCAGTGCGCCAGACCCTGTACCGCAGTGGTGCCAACTCGGAGATCGTCGACGCCCTGGTGGACGCGGCGCGCAACGGCAAGGAGGTCACCGCGGTGATCGAATTGCGTGCGCGGTTTGACGAAGAGTCCAACCTGCAGATGGCCAGCCGTCTGCAGGCGGCCGGTGCGGTGGTGATCTACGGCGTGGTGGGGTTCAAAACCCACGCCAAGATGATGCTGATCCTGCGTCGCGAAGCCGGCGAGATCGTGCGTTATGCGCACCTGGGCACCGGCAACTACCACGCGGCCAACGCCCGTCTGTACACCGACTACAGTCTGCTGACCTCCGACGATGCCTTGTGCGAGGACGTGGGCAAGCTGTTCAGCCAGCTGATCGGCATGGGCAAGACCCTGCGCATGAAGAAGTTGCTGCATGCGCCGTTCACCCTGAAGAAGGGCATGCTCGACATGATCGCCCGGGAGACTCAGTTCGCCCTGGACGGCAAACCGGCGCACATCATCGCCAAGTTCAACTCATTGACCGATCCGAAGATCATTCGTGCGCTGTACAAGGCCAGCCAGTCGGGCGTGCGCATCGACCTGGTGGTGCGTGGCATGTGCTGCCTGCGTCCGGGCATTGCCGGGGTCTCGCACAACATCCACGTGCGCTCGATCATCGGCCGCTTCCTGGAGCACACCCGGGTGTTCTACTTCCTCAATGGCGGCGAGGAACAGATGTTCCTTTCCAGCGCCGACTGGATGGAGCGCAACCTCGACAAGCGGGTCGAGACCTGCTTCCCGGTGGAAGGCAAGAAGCTGATCCTGCGGGTCAAGAAAGAGCTGGAAAGTTATCTCACCGATAACACCCACAGCTGGAGCCTGCAGTCCGACGGTCGCTACATCCGCAATACGCCGACCGGTAATCAGAACCCGCGCAGTGCCCAGGCGACCCTGCTGGAGCGTCTCGGCAGCCCGGTGTTGCCGGTGCGCTAAGCGCGACAGGCGCCAATGAAAAAGGCCAGCCCGATCACCGGGCTGGCCTTTTTTGTGCGGTTTGCAAGAGCTGTAGGAGCTGGCTTGCCAGCGAAGACGTCCCTGCGAGCGATGCAAGGTTTCGCGGCCTCTTCGCCGGCAAGCCGGCTCCTACAGGTCCGTGGCAGGTCAGCTGACGTTGAGCACGATGCCGACCCGGGTCAGCCATTCGGCTTCCAGGGCGAAGTCGGCCTGGGTCAGCTGGTTTTCATCCAGCCAGTTTTCCGGGAACTCCACATCCAGCTGATCGCCTTCGGCGCTGAGGCTCACCTGAGGCATCTGCTGGGTGC
This sequence comes from Pseudomonas sp. 8(2025), assembly GCF_052665325.1. NCBI lineage: Bacteria > Pseudomonadati > Pseudomonadota > Gammaproteobacteria > Pseudomonadales > Pseudomonadaceae > Pseudomonas > Pseudomonas sp. 8(2025). Next base: position 394,830 of record NZ_JBQOIE010000001.1, read on the forward strand.
CACGGATGTGGTGGAAGAGGATGGCGAAACGCAGCAGCACGCACAGCCGGATCAGCTTGATGCCGTCGTCGCCGAACTCGGCGAATTTTTCCTTGGGGATGTTGCGGCGGTGGCCGCGCACCAGGAGAGCCAGCATCTGCTGGTCTTCCCGGGAGAAACCCGCCAGGTCCGAGTGCTCGATCAGGTAGGCACCGTGCTTGTGGTAGTGATAGTGGGCGATGTCCAGCCCCACTTCATGGACCTTGGCCGCCCAGCCCAGCAGTTCGCGCCAGATGCCGTCTTCCAGGTCCCAGTCCGCGGCCACCTGGTCGAAGGCGCGCAGGGCCTTGCCTTCAACGCGCGAGGCTTGTTCCAGGTCGACGTGGTAGCGCTCCATCAGCGAGCTGAGGGTGCGTTCACGGACGTCTTCGTGATGATGGCGGCCCAGCAGATCGTAGAGCACGCCTTCACGCAGGGCGCCTTCGCAGTGATCCATGCGTTGCAGCTCCAGGGCGTCGAAGATCGCTTCGAGAATTGCCAGGCCGGCGGGGAAGATCGCCCTGCGGTCGGGCTTGATGCCTTCGAAGTCGATCTTCTCGGCGTCGCCGAGCTTGAACAGCTTGCGCTTGAGCCAGGCCAGCCCTTCGGCGTTGACCTCGCCGCTACCCTGGCCGCCAGCCTTGAGGGCCAGGCCAATGGCACGAATGGTTCCGGACGAGCCGATGGCTTCGTCCCAGGTCAGGCGATGCAGGGCATGTTCGATGCTCATGATCTCCAGGCGTGCGGCGGTGTAGGCCTGGGCATAGCGGGCAGGGGTGATCTTGCCATCGCGGAAATAGCGCTGGGTGAAGCTTACGCAGCCCATCTGCAGGCTCTCGCGCAGCAGGGGTTCGAAGCGCTGGCCGATGATGAATTCGGTACTGCCGCCGCCGATGTCGGCCACCAGGCGCTTGCCCGGGGTGTCGGCGAGGGTGTGGGACACCCCGAGGTAGATCAGGCGGGCTTCTTCACGGCCGGAGATGACTTCCACCGGGTGGCCGAGGATTTCCTCGGCACGGCGAATGAACTCGCCGCGGTTGCGGGCTTCGCGCAGGGCGTTGGTGCCGACGATGCGCACCGTGCCCTGGGGCATGCCGTTGATCAGTTGGGCGAAGCGCTTGAGGCAGTCGAGACCGCGCTGCATGGATTCTTCGTTGAGCTGGCGTTCTTCGTCGATGCCGGCGGCCAGTTGAACCTTTTCTCCGAGCCGCTCGAGAATGCGGATTTCACCGTTCCGGGCCTTGGCCACGACCATGTGAAAGCTGTTGGAGCCCAGATCGATCGCGGCGATCAGGGACAGATTCTTGGCTTGGGATTGGGGCATGGTTGGGGGTCTCGGTCGATAACCTCGCCATCCTGCCACGATCAACGGCTCGCGCCAACGCGCAGTGTCCAATGCGTTGATTCAACGCATAAAAGCCTGCGCCGGGGCGGTGGCCCGGCGGTTCCGTGGCCAGGAAAGATCCCGTTCAATCGGGCGAGCCGCTCCTTGGCAGCCAGGCAAAGACCCTGCTGCAACAGGTGCGTGGTGCCGGCCGGGGTTGCCGAATGGCCTGTGCAACCCGCGTAACGTCCCCAGCTGAGCTATACCCAAACTCGTGGGGCACCATAGTTAGAGTCAATCATCTCCGGCTTCCTGAACGCGGGAAGGGCAGATATGATGGGCCACGTTTTTTTGCTTACAACCTGGAGAATTCCATGAGCAGCGATCTTATCAAACACGTCAGCGACGCCAGCTTCGAGGCCGACGTACTCAAAGCCGAAGGCGCTGTACTGGTCGACTACTGGGCCGAGTGGTGTGGCCCATGCAAAATGATCGCTCCGGTTCTGGACGAAATTGCTGAAACCTACAAGGGCAAGCTGACCGTTGCCAAGCTGAACATCGACGAGAACCAGGAAACCCCGGCCAAGCATGGCGTGCGTGGTATCCCGACCTTGATGCTGTTCAAGAACGGCAACGTCGAAGCTACCAAGGTTGGCGCACTGTCGAAGTCGCAACTGGCTGCCTTCCTCGACGCCAACATCTAAGCGTCGATTTTCAGTGCCCTGGAAAAGCCCCGCAAAATGCGGGGCTTTTTCGTAATTGAGGGCTAGACGCTCCGAAACTCAGGTGTTACATTCGGCCCCGCACTGGTTTCTCCATTGCCCCCTGCAAGCCGTCGCCGACGCTCTCCTTTTCGAATTAGTACGCGATCCTGTCGCCTTCTCTGCGGCGCGGCCTCATTAAGCCAAAAGCTTAATTTCCCCCCTCTATAAATGATTACGTCATTCCTATATGAATCTGACTGAACTCAAGCAAAAGCCGATTACCGAACTGCTCGAATTGGCCGAACAGATGGGCATAGAAAATATGGCCCGTTCGCGCAAGCAGGACGTGATTTTCTCCCTGCTGAAAAAGCACGCGAAAAGCGGTGAGGAAATCTCCGGTGATGGCGTGCTGGAGATCCTCCAGGACGGCTTCGGCTTCCTTCGCTCTGCTGACGCCTCCTATCTCGCTGGCCCGGACGATATCTACGTCTCGCCAAGCCAGATCCGTCGCTTCAACTTGCGCACCGGTGACACCATCGTTGGCAAGATCCGCCCTCCCAAGGAAGGCGAGCGTTACTTCGCGCTGCTCAAGGTCGATACCATCAACTACGACCGCCCAGAGAATGCCAAGAACAAGATTCTGTTCGAAAACCTGACGCCGCTGTTCCCGACCGTGCGCATGAAGATGGAAGCCGGCAACGGTTCCACCGAAGACCTGACCGGTCGTGTGATCGATCTGTGCGCCCCGATCGGTAAAGGCCAGCGTGGTCTGATCGTTGCTCCGCCAAAGGCGGGCAAGACCATCATGCTGCAAAACATCGCGTCGAACATCACGCGCAACAACCCTGAAGTTCATCTGATCGTGCTGCTGATCGACGAGCGTCCGGAAGAAGTGACCGAAATGCAGCGCACTGTGCGCGGCGAAGTGGTCGCCTCCACCTTCGACGAGCCGCCAACCCGCCACGTGCAAGTGGCCGAGATGGTGATCGAGAAGGCCAAGCGCCTGGTCGAACACAAGAAGGACGTGGTGATCCTGCTGGACTCCATCACCCGTCTGGCCCGTGCCTACAACACCGTGATCCCGAGCTCCGGCAAGGTCCTGACCGGTGGTGTCGATGCCCACGCCCTGGAGAAACCGAAGCGTTTCTTCGGCGCCGCGCGGAACATCGAGGAAGGCGGCTCGCTGACCATCATCGCCACCGCGCTGGTTGAAACCGGCTCGAAGATGGATGAAGTGATCTACGAAGAGTTCAAGGGTACCGGCAACATGGAACTGCCCCTGGACCGCAAGATCGCTGAAAAGCGCGTCTTCCCGGCCATCAACATCAACCGTTCCGGCACTCGCCGCGAAGAGTTGCTGACCGCCGACGACGAGCTGCAGCGCATGTGGATCCTGCGCAAGCTGCTGCATCCCATGGATGAAGTCGCTGCCATCGAATTCCTGGTCGACAAGTTGAAACAGACCAAGACCAACGATGAGTTCTTCCTGTCGATGAAACGCAAGTAAATCGATCAGGCCAGCAAGAGCCGGGGAAACCCGGCTTTTTGCTATCTGACATTCTCTATTCTGAACCTGTGGGTTCGGCGCTAAACTGCCTGCCCCGAATGCCACGGCGAAAACGAGGCTCACGCATGCAGTATCGCGACTTGCGCGACTTTATCAGCGGCCTGGAACAGCGCTCGGAACTCAAGCGCATCCAGGTTCCGGTGTCCCCAGTGCTGGAAATGACCGAGGTCTGCGATCGCACCTTGCGTGCCAAAGGCCCGGCCCTGCTGTTTGAAAACCCCACCGGTTATGACATCCCCGTGCTCGGCAACCTGTTCGGCACCCCCGAGCGCGTGGCCCTGGGCATGGGCGCCGAAGCGGTCAGCGAACTGCGCGAGATCGGCAAGCTGCTGGCGTTCCTCAAGGAGCCGGAGCCGCCCAAGGGGCTCAAGGACGCCTGGTCCAAGCTGCCGATCTTCCGCAAGATCATTTCCATGGCGCCCAAGGTGGTCAAGGATGCGGTGTGCCAGGAAGTGGTGATCGAAGGCGACGACGTCGACCTTGGCATGCTGCCGGTGCAGACCTGCTGGCCGGGCGATGTCGGCCCGCTGATCACTTGGGGCCTGACCGTGACCAAGGGCCCGAACAAGGACCGGCAGAACCTGGGTATCTATCGTCAGCAGGTGATCGGCCGCAACAAGGTGATCATGCGCTGGCTGAGCCACCGCGGCGGCGCGCTGGATTACCGCGAGTGGTGCGAGAAGCACCCGGGCCAGCCGTTCCCGGTGTCGGTGGCGCTGGGCGCGGACCCGGCGACCATTCTCGGCGCCGTGACCCCGGTGCCGGACAGCCTTTCCGAATACGCCTTTGCCGGCCTGCTGCGGGGCAACCGCACTGAGCTGGTGAAGTGCCGCGGTAACGACCTGCAGGTTCCGGCCACGGCTGAAATCATCCTTGAAGGGGTGATCCATCCCGGCGAGATGGCCGATGAAGGCCCGTACGGCGACCACACCGGCTACTACAACGAGGTCGACAGCTTCCCGGTGTTCACCGTGGAGCGCATCACCCACCGCATCAAGCCGATCTACCACAGCACCTACACCGGCCGGCCGCCCGATGAGCCGGCGATCCTCGGCGTCGCGCTGAACGAAGTCTTCGTGCCGATCCTGCAGAAGCAGTTTCCGGAAATCACCGACTTCTACCTGCCGCCCGAAGGCTGTTCCTACCGCATGGCGGTGGTGACCATGAAGAAGCAGTACCCGGGCCACGCCAAGCGGGTCATGCTGGGTGTCTGGTCGTTTTTGCGACAGTTCATGTACACCAAGTTCGTTATCGTCACCGACGACGATATCAATGCCCGGGACTGGAACGATGTGATCTGGGCCATCACCACGCGCATGGACCCCAAGCGCGACACGGTGATGATCGACAATACCCCGATCGACTACCTCGACTTCGCCTCGCCGGTGTCTGGCCTGGGTTCGAAGATGGGGCTCGATGCGACTCACAAGTGGCCTGGAGAAACCACCCGAGAGTGGGGCCGGGTCATCATCAAGGATGAGGCGGTCACCCGCCGGATCGATGCCATCTGGAATCAGTTAGGAATAGATTGATGCGTGTAACCTTGCAGCCCTCCGGAGCCGTGCTTGAGACGCTGCCCGGCGAGCGGATTCTCGATGCGGCGCGGCGCCTGGGCTATGAATGCCCGCAGAGCTGCCGCAATGGCAACTGTCATGTCTGTGCGGCGCTGCTGGTGGAGGGCAGCGTGCAGCAAGCTGGCGACGTGCGTGATCACGGCGAGTTCTACACTTGCATTGCAGAGCCGCTGGAAGACTGCATCGTGCTGTGGGATGGCGTCCTTGCGCTGGGAGAATTGCCGGTGCGCAGCCTGTCGTGTCAGCTTACTGAATGCCTGGAGGTCGGCGGCGATGTCTGGCGGGTCAGGCTGCGGGCACCGGCCGGCAAGCCGCCGCGCTATCACGCAGGGCAGTACCTGATGCTGGAGCGGGACAACGGTGAGAAGTCGGCCTTTTCCCTGGCATCGGCGCCTCACAGCGGGCGAGATCTGGAACTGCATGTGCTGGTGCGCGAGAACAGTGCGCAAAGCCTGATGGAGCAACTGCAGCGCAACCGCATGGCTCGGGTGCAGTTGCCTTTTGGCGACACCCACCTGGCCGAGTTGCCGGATGGGCCGCTGGTGCTGATCGCCGCCGGTACCGGCATGGCGCAGATGCACAGCCTGATCGAGCATTGTCGGGCCGCCGGCTTCAAGCATCCGGTGCACCTGTATTGGGGCGTGCGCCGGCCGGAAGATTTCTACCAGCTGGAACACTGGGACGAGTGGCAGCAACTGCCCAACCTCTACCTGCACAAGGTGGTCAGCGACCTGTGTGGCTGGGAGGGGCGCTGCGGCATGCTGCATGAAGCGGTGTGCGAGGACATTACCGACCTGTCGGCGGTACACGTTTACGCCAGCGGCTCGCCGGCGATGATCTACGCCACCCTGGATGCGCTGGTGAGTGCCGGGATGGATGCCCACCAAATGCGCGCCGACGTGTTTGCCTACGCCCCGCGGCCCTGACTGCATCGGGCCTGCGCGGCGCGTTATAACTCTGTATATAGCCTATCGGTATTTATCTAATTAAATAAATGCCGGTAGGTTATATATAAGCCTCCAACTTAAGTGCCACTGCTTAGTGGCACTTAACTTGCCTTGAAACTCATGTGTCTTGCAGTTACTGCCAAGCGTTCTATTAAGTAACTTCTTTTACGCGGGGAGCCGAACGCTATTCGCCATGACAGCCCTTGAATCCAGTTATCTGAATCTGGCTTACCCTCCACGGCTCGATCTGGGCCCGCAGCTGACGCACGACCAACTTCGCAGTTCCATGCAATCCACCATGGCCCGGCACAAGGGTGGGCCGGTGTGGCTGTTCGCCTACGGTTCACTGATCTGGCGGCCGGAATGCTCGGCGGTCGAACGCAAGCGGGGCAGGGTGCATGGTTATCATCGCGGCCTGTACCTGTGGTCCCACGAGCATCGCGGCACGCCGGAGCTGCCGGGGCTGGTGTTCGGCCTGGATCGTGGCGGCTCCTGCAGCGGCTTCGCCTATCGGCTGCCGGAAGAGCAACTGGACGCCTCGCTGTACGCCCTGTGGCAGCGTGAAATGCCTTATCCCTCCTATCGCCCGCACTGGCTCAACTGCCGCCTTGAGGATGGCAGCCAGGTTCAGGCCCTGGGCTTTGTGCTGGAGCGACACCTGCCCAGCTATGCCGGCAATCTGCCGGACGATGTCCTGAACCAGGTGTTCGAAAGCGCTTGCGGGCGGTATGGCACCACCCGCGATTATGTCGAACAGACGGTCCAGGCCCTGCGCAGCCACGCCATGCCAGATCGCAACCTGGAGGCGCGGCTCAAGCGCTGCAAGGGGGCGGACGCCCATTGAGGCCCTGTAGCCGGTCTTAGCGCACCTGCACCACGACCTTGCCCACCGCTCTGCGCTGGCCGAGATCATCGATGGCTCGCGCAGCCTCCGTCAGCGGATAGACCTGGGAGACCAGCGGCTTGAGCTTGCCCTCGGCGAACCAGCCGAACAGTTGCTGGAAGTTCGCCGCATTGTCCTGGGGCTGGCGCTGGGCGAAGGAGCCCCAGAACACACCCACCACCGCTGCACCCTTGAGCAGGGCCAGGTTCACCGGTAGCTCGGGGATGCGCCCGCTGGCGAACCCCACCACCAGCAGCCGGCCGTTCCAGGCGATGGAGCGGATGGCCTGGTCGAACAGGTCGCCGCCCACCGGGTCGTAGATCACATCCGCGCCATTGCCGCCGGTCAGGCGCTTGATCTCGTCCTTCAGGCTGCTTTCGCTGTAGTTGATCAGCTCATCGGCACCGGCAGCCTTGGCCACGGCGAGCTTTTCCGCGCTGCTGGCAGCGGCAATCACCCGGGCGCCCATGGCCTTGCCGATTTCCACGGCGGCCAGCCCGACCCCGCCCGAGGCACCAAGCACCAGCAAGGTTTCACCGGGCTGCAGGTTGCCGCGCTGCTTGAGGGCGTGCATCGAGGTGCCGTAGGTCATGCTGAAGGCGGCGGCTGTATTGAAGTCCATGGCGGCGGGAATCGGCAGCACGTTGTAACCGGGGACGGCCACCTGCTCGGCGAAGCTGCCCCAGCCGGTCAGGGCCATGACCCGGTCACCGGCCTTGAGGTGGCCGACCTTCTCACCCACTGCGCTGACCACGCCGGCCGCTTCGCCCCCCGGGGAGAAGGGGAATGGCGGCTTGAACTGGTACTTGCCCTCGATGATCAGGGTGTCCGGGAAGTTGACGCCTGCGGCATGCACCTGCAGCAGGATCTCGTTCTTCTTCGGCACGGGGCTTGCGACCTCTTCCAGCACCAGCGTTTCGGCAGGGCCGAAGGCTTTGCACAGCACGGCTTTCATCAGGGCTATTCCTTTGGGAGTGGTGGCCGATAAGTGTAGGAGTGTGAATCAGGCGGTCAACGAGCATGCCCGGTCCTGATGACCAGCCATAAGCTTGTGCTTGGGCTCAGGCGGGCGGGCCTTTATGCTAGGCCGCAAACCGGATTAAGGAGCGAATTGTGAAAGCGTGGATCATGTTGCTGCTGGCCCTCTCCCTGCCCATGGCAGCGATGGCCGAAGAGGCCAAAGAAGGTGAAGCACCGAAAGTCAGCTACATCAGCCTGAACCCACCCTTCGTGGGCAACTACGGCCTGGACGGCGGCCCTAAACTCAAGGTCTACAAGGCCGACGTGGCCCTGCGGGTAACCGGCGACGCCTCGGCCCAGGCGGTCAAGGCCAACGAGCCGCTGATCCGCAACCAGTTGGTGGCGCTGTTCGCCCAGCAGACCAGCGACACCATGAATAACGTCGAAGCCAAGGAAAAGCTGCGCCAGGAAGCCCTCAAGCAGGTGCAGCAAGTCATGAACGACGAAACTGGCAAGCCGGTGGTGGAAGACCTGTTGTTCAACAACCTGATCATTCAGTAAGCCTGCCCCCGCTACAGGCGTAGGAGCTGGCTTGCCAGCGAAGGCGTCCCAGCGGCCCTTCGCCGGCAAACCGGCTCCTACGTGGTGTGGGTCATGAAGCCAGGCTCTTGCGAAAGCGCGCCAGGGCGATGGCGAAGAACACCAGGCCGATGGTCGCCAGGGCCAGCAGGTCGGGCCAGACCACACTGACTCCCGCATCGCGGAACAGGATCGCCGCGCTGAGGCTGACGAAGTGCGTCGACGGCGAACCCTGCATCACCCACTGCAGCCACTGCGGCATGCTGTCCAGCGGCGTACTGCCGCCGGACAGCAGCAGCATCGGGATGATCACTGGAATCGCCAGCAGGCCGAACTGCGGGGTCGAGCGGGCCAGGGTGGCGAGGAAGATCCCCAGGGCGGTACTGGCGAACAGATAGAGCGCAGTAACCATCAGGAACAGCGCCATGGACCCCGCCAGCGGCACCCCCAGCACACCTTTGACTATCACCTCCAGCGATACCCAGGTGCACAGCACCACCACCAGCATGTTGCTCCAGACCTTGGCCAGCATGATCTCCAGCGCTGTCAGCGGCAGCACCAGCAGGTGATCGAGAGTGCCGTGCTCGCGTTCGCGCAGCAGCGCGGTGCCGGTGAGCACGATGGCCAGGATGGTGATGTTGTTGACGATCTGGATCACCGCCAGGAACCAGCCGCCCTCCAGGTTGGTATTGAACAGGGCGCGGGTGGTCAGCAGTGCCGGGGCCTTGCTGGTGGCGTCCGCCTGGTTGGCGTAGGTGAGCAGCTCGCGCTGGAAGATCCGGCCGATGTAGCCGGCGCCCATGAAGGCCTGGCTCATGGCGGTGGCATCGACGTTGACCTGTACCGCAGGCTGGCGCCCGGCCAGCAAGTCGCTCTGGAAGTTGGCCGGGACATTGATCACAAAGGTGTACTGGCCGCTGTCCATCACCGAGTCCAGCTGGTCATAGGGCAGCGGCACCGGAGCCTGGAACTCGGGGGGTTGCAGCGCTTCGGCCAGTTGCCGGGAGAGGGCGCTGTGATCTTCGTCCACCAGGGCCACGCTGGCGTTGTGCACGCCGATCACCGAGCCGGCGGCGGGCAGGTAGATGGCCACGGTGAAGGCATACATCAAGAACAGCAGCAGCACGCTGTCGTGGCGCAGGCTGGTGAGCTCCTTCAAGCCCAGGCGCAGGATATGGGCGAGACGATTCATCAGACCTCCTGCTTTTTCAGCATGACCAGGCTGAGCCCGGTGAAACCAAGGAAAAAGCCCACCAGGGCCAGGCACTGGGGCCAGAGTTCGCGCAGGTCCAGGGCCTTGGTGAAGGTGCCGACGGCGATGTCGAGGAAGTAACCGGCGGGAAACAGCTGGCCCATGACCGCCGCCGAGCCTTCCAGGGACGAGCGCGGCACGATCAGCCCGGAAAACTGGATGGTGGGCAGGCTGGTGATGATCATGGTGCCCAGAATCGCTGCGATCTGAGTGCGGGTGAACGCCGAGATCAGCAGCCCCATGCTGGTGGTGGCCAGCACATAGAGCACGCCGCCCAGGGCCAGGGTCAGGCCGCTGCCCTTGAAGGGCACGCCGAACAGCCAGCGGTTCATGGCCACCAGCAGGGCCAGGTTGATCAGGCTGACGGCCAGGTAGGGCGCCTGTTTGCCAAGGAGGAACTCCAGGCGGGTCAGGGGCGTGGCGTAGAAGTTGGTGATCGAGCCCAGCTCCTTTTCGCGGACGATGCCCAGGGCCGTGAGCATCGCCGGAATGAACGCCAGGATCAGCGCCATGACCCCGGGGCCGATGGCATTCACGCTGACCACGTCCTGGTTATAGCGAAAGCGCGTTTCCAGCTTGGCCGCCGGCCTGGTGCTGAGGGCCGGGCTGCTTTGTTCCGCCAGCAGCTCGAGGTTGGCCTGGTGCACGGCCTCGACATAGTTGCGGCTGGTTTCCGCACGAAACGGCATGCCGCCATCCAGCCAGGCCGCCACCGCGGGCTGGCGTCCGGCATAGAGGTCACGGCCAAAGCCGGGAGGAATCTCCAGGGCCAGCTTGATCTCCGAGCGTTGCAGGCGCCGATGCAGTTCGGCGGAGCTGCGGATGGTCGGTTTCTCCTCGAAGTAGCGTGAGCTGCGGAAGGCTTCCAGGTAGGCACGGCTCTGTGGCGTCTGATCCTGGTCGTAGACGGCGAAGGCCAGTTTCTCCACGTCCAGGGAAATGCCATAGCCGAAGATCACCATCATGAAGATCGCCCCCAGCAGGGCGAAGCCCAGGCGCACTTTGTCCCGCAGCAGTTCCTTGCCCTCGCGGCTGGCCACCGCCAGCAGGCGCGCCAGGCTCAGGCCCGAACGCGGGGCGGCTAGGGTGCCGGCAGCGGTGGGGGTAGCCGCCTCCGGTGATGGCGCAGGTGTGTCCGGCGTGCCCTGGGCCTCTTCCAGGCAGCGGACGAAGGCGGCCTCCAGGGTGTCGCCGGCAAACTGTTGCTGCAGCGCCGCCGGGGTGTCGCAGGCCAGCACCTTGCCGGCGTGCATCAGCGAAATGCGGTCGCAGCGCTGGGCCTCGTTCATGAAGTGGGTGGATAGGAAGATGGTCACCCCCTGTTCCCGGGACAGCTCGATCAGCAGGCGCCAGAAGTCGTCTCGGGCCGCCGGGTCGACCCCGGAAGTGGGCTCGTCGAGGATCAGCACTTCCGGGCGGTGCAGCACTGCCACTGCCAGCGACAGGCGCTGGCGCAGGCCCAGAGGCAAGGCGCCGGACTGCTGCTCGGCAATCGCCCCGAGGTCGAAGCGCTGGATCAGTTCCTCGATGCGCGGGCCGCTTTCGGCTTTCGGCAGGTCGAACAGGCGGGCGTGCAGTTCCAGGTTCTGGCGCACGCTGAGCTCGCCATACAGGGAAAAGCTCTGGGACATGAAACCGACCCGCTTGCGGGTGGCCAGGTCCTTGGCGTCCACCGGGTTGCCCAACAGCTTGGCGCTGCCCTCGCTGGCGGGCATCAGCCCGGTGAGGACCTTCATGGTGGTGGTCTTGCCGCAGCCGTTGGAACCGAGGAAACCGAAGATCTCCCCGCGGCCGATGGCGAAGCTGACCTTGTTGACCGCGGTGAAGTCGCCGAAGCGCAGGGTCAGCTCATGGGCTTCGATGGCGATGTCCTGGTTGTCGCCGGAACGCGGCGGAATCACCAGGGGCTGGTTGTCATGACCGCTGTCGCCCTGGAAATGGGTGAAGGCGTCGTCCAGCTTGCCGCTGGCGGTGATCTGCGCCAGCTCCTGGCTCAGGCCCTGGGCGATCAACTTGCCCTGGTCGAGCATCAGGCAGTGCTCGAACTGTTCGGCCTCCTCCATGTAGGCGGTTGCCACCAGCAGGGTCAGTTGCGGGCGTTGCCGGCGTACGTCTTCGACCAATTCCCAGAAACGCCGGCGCGACAGGGGGTCGACCCCGGTGGTGGGCTCGTCGAGGATCAGCAGGTCCGGTTCGTGGATCAGCGCACAGCACAGGCCAAGCTTCTGCTTCATCCCGCCGGACAGCTTGCCCGCCGGGCGTTCGGCGAAGCGCAGCAGGTCGGTGGCCAACAACAGGCTGTGCATGCGCTGTTCGCATTCATCCTTGGGCAGGCCGAACAGGGTGGCGAAGAAGCGGATGTTCTCGCTGATGGACAGCTCGGGATACAGGTTGCCCCCCAGGCCCTGGGGCATGAAGGCGATGCGCGGATAGAGGCTGCTGCGGTGGCGCCGTTGCGAGATCGGTCCGCCGAGCACGTCGAGCTCGCCCTGCTGAAGTTTCTTGACCCCGGCGATCAGCCCCAGAAGGCTCGACTTGCCGGCGCCGTCCGGGCCGATCAAGCCGCAGCGGGTGCCCGCTGGCAGGTTGAAGCTGATGTCGCTCAGGGCCTGCTGTGAACCGTAGCGATGGCTGATGCCGTTCGCTTGCAGCGCCAGGGCGCTCATTGCAGGTTGGCCGGCCAGTCCACGGGAGCGGTGCGCACATAACCGGCGCCGGGCATGCCCGGTTTGGCCTGGGGCACGGCGGCGGGTTGAGTCAGGCGCACCTTGACCCGGAACACCAGCTTCTGGCGCTCGTCCCGGGTTTCCACCTCTTTGGGGGTGAATTGGGACTTGGCCGCGACGAAGCTGATCTTCGCCGGCAGGGGCTGGTTGGGCAGGGCGTCGAGGAGGATCCGCGACTCGTCGCCAACGGTCAGGCGGCCGGTGACCGAAGCCGGCAGGTAGAGGTTCATGTACTGGTCATTGGGGTCGATCAGCAGCAGCACACGGCCGCCGGCGCCCAGCACTTCGCCAGGTTCGGCCAGGCGCAGTTGGATGATGCCGTCGATGGGCGCCCGCAGGCTGCTGTCGTCGATTTCGCTGGTGAGCTGGGCAACCTGGGCCTGGGCGGCGCCGATGGCGGCCTTCACCGCTGCGACCTGGGCCTGGGCCGCCAGGACTGCTGCGTTGCCGGTGTTCAGGCGGGCCTGCTGCTGGTCGATGATCTGCTGGCTGGCGAAGCCGCGCTTGAACAGCTCCTGAGAGCGCCTGAGTTCCTGATTGGCCAGCAGCAGTTCGCTCTGGCGCAACTGCACATTGGCTTCGGCCGCGGACAGGTTCTCTCGGGCGCGCAGCACTTCGGCCTCGGCCTGATTGCGCTGGGCTTCCAGGGTGCGGGTGTCCATGCGTGCCAGCAACTGGCCTTGAAGCACCTTGTCGCCTTCGTTGACCCGCACTTCCGCCAGGCGCCCGGGAATCTTGCTGGCGATCTGCACTTCGGTGGCTTCGAGCCGGCCGTTGCCCATGCTCAGGCCTTCGGGCAGGCGATCCTGGAGGGATTTCCAGTAGCCGAAAGCACCGGCGGCGAGTAACAGAATCAACAGGGAAACAGCAAAAAGGCGGGAGGAACGGTGGTTCGTCGACATGTGTTCTGCGTCCTGCGGCAATAGCGTCCAAGTCTGACGGCTCAAGGCTTTCTACGGCTTGATGCCCGTCAAATGAAAGGGCCAAGCCTAAACCTATTGTTTACAGGCTGCATGATGATCGGGGCAAAAAAACGTTCGGGCTGGCGCCGTGGACAGATCCGACTCCCGGCGCCAGGGGGGCTGGGTGGTCAGCGCAGGGCGAGTACGGCAGCCCATTGTTCGGCGGTGACCGGCATGACCGACAGGCGGCTGCCTTTGTGCACCAGAGGCATTTCGGCGAGAGCTGCCTGCTGCTTGAGGTAATCCAGGCGCAGCACCTTGGTGAAGGTTTCCACATGGGCCACGTCGATGGCGCTCCAGGCATTCTTTTCGGCACTGGATTTGGGGTCGAAGTAGACGCTGTCCGGCTCCAGGGCGGTGGGGTCCGGGTAGGCGGCCTTGATGATCCGGCCGATGCCGGCGATACCCGGTTCCGGGCAGCTGGAGTGGTAGAAGAAGAACTCGTCGCCTACCGCCATGGCGCGCAGGAAGTTGCGCGCCTGGTAATTGCGCACCCCGTCCCAACGGGCTTGGCCGAGTTGCTGCAAACCCTGGATCGAGAGTTCGTCGGGCTCGGATTTCATCAGCCAATAGGCCATCTTTCTTACCCTCCAAAGGGTGATTGGGCAGGTTGTCGGGCAATTTTATGACAAACCGACGGTCGGTTGACGTCAGCATTTGCGTGTCGGTTCACGTTATCGCAGAATGCCGGGATTTTAAGCTTGACGCTGCTGCATGGCCTGTTATGGAAACCATGCTTGGAGCGTGTGTGATTTGCCTGAGGGGGGGCAATCGATGAAACGCCAACCGGATTTACTATGGATTTTGGTTATTTTGTTCGGTTTGGGCGTTGTGACCACCGGTTATGCGCAGAGCTTATGGGCCAGCAAGACCGATGCTCCCATCGAAATCGCACAACAGCAGCCGCAGCCTTTCAAGCGCTGAACCCGCTCGGGTGCCGCTGATCGAACGCGGCACCTATCGAGCGAAGTACCATCCCCGATCCGTCACCGTACCGTGCAAGGGTACATCCCAACTGGCCTGGTCCAGCTTTCCGACTTTCTGACATTCATGGGCCAGCCCCAGCAGCTTCGGCTTGCGCCAGTTCTGGCGCCGCGCAAGGTAGGCCAGGCTGCGGTCATAAAAGCCGCCACCCATCCCCAGGCGTCCACCTTCTTCATCAAAGCCAACCAGGGGCAGCAGCACCAGGTCCAAGGCCCAGACCTTGCGTTGCCGCGCGCAATTGACCCGGGGCTCGAGAATGCGAAAACGATTGGGCCGCAGCGTTTCTCCCGGGAGGACGCGCTGGAAAACCATCTTGGTCCGGGGCCAGGCGCTGAGCACCGGCAGGTAGGTGGCCTTGCCCCGGCGCTGGGCGGCACGCAGCAGCAGGCGCGGGTCGATTTCACCGTCGGTGGGCAGATACAGGGACAGGTGCCGTGCCCGACGAAACACCGGGTCCTGGGCCAGTTGGCGGTACAGGCCAAGGGCTGCCTGGCGTTGCTCGGCAGGGCTCAGGGCGCGACGGGCCTTGCGCAGCATGCGGCGAAGTTGCGGGCGGGAAAGCGGCGCAGGTTCGGTCATGAAAGAGGCTATGAGAAGGTCGGATTTGGCAGAACAGCCTACCCGGAAAAACCAATGCCAGCATGGATAACTGGCATTGGCTGACAATTCAGGCTCCCCAGGCGAACCGCTGTCGACTTAGCCCTTGAACCCGAAAGTTCAAGGCGGAAGATGCAGCAGGCTTTAAGGCTTTCCGTCTAGCGGACATGCACACCAGCCCAACGTGCAACTTCCAGGGTAGTGCGAATCGGCTCAGGGACATCGCCAACTGGCAAGCACCCCAGGGAGTGGCGGGAGTATACCGCAACCGCTGTCAGGAATCAGCTTTGCTTGTGTCCGAATCGGTGGCCAGAACCAGGTCAACACGCTCCAGCAGATCCCTCACCTGTTCCCGGGTGGTGGCGCTGGCCTGCACATCCGGACGCTCCTGGCGGTGCAGCAGGTCGTGGGTGATGTTCAGGGCGGCCATGACCGCGATGCGATCGGCGCCGATGACTTTGCCGCTGCTGCGGATCTCGCGCATCTTGCCGTCCAGGTAACGGGCGGCGCTCACCAGATTGCTGCGCTCTTCCTGGGGGCAGATGATCGAATACTCTTTGTCGAGGATCTGCACGGTAACGCTATTGCTTGAACTCATGAGTCTTGCTCCAGGGCCTTGAGGCGCGAAATCATCGATTCGACCTTACGCCGGGCGATTTCGTTTTTTTCAATGAGGTGCGCGCGTTCCTCGCGCCAGGTCTTTTCCTGAGCTAATAAGAGTGCGTTTTGACTCTTTAGTTGCTCGACCCGGGTAATAAGCAGTTCGAGTCTGGCCATCAGTGCGTGCAGGTCGGTGTCTTCCATTGTGTCCCACTGAAGTTGGTCTGATGAGTGGCAACTGGCTGGGCAGCGCCTCAATGGCCTGAGCAGTCGTGGCGCATCTGGCGTTGTCCGGTCGGCAATCTGTCTGTCGCCCGAGGCCCTGCGGGCCACTGTAACGGGGCGCAAAGCACAACGCGGCGCTGGCAATGAATGATGACACGCCCTACGATACAAGGCCTTCATTCTAGACATTGCGCCGCTTGGCGCCTAGCTGCCCATGCCCATTCAGAATTCCCCGTACAACGCCTTCGCCACCCTGCTCAGCAGCAGCGGTCATCCTGTTTCTCCTGCCGAGTTGCACGGCCTGTTGCTGGGTCGCAGCTGCGCCGGCGCCGGCTTCGAAGTCGACGGCTGGCTGGTGGACGCCGCCGAACTGCTCGAAGGCGAGCCGCAAGACAACGTGCGCAGCGCCTTGATCGGCCTGCAGGAGATGGTCAAGGGCGAGCTCACCAGCGATGACATGACCGTGGTCCTGCTGCTGCCCAGCGACGACGCCCCCCTGGCCGAGCGTGCCGCTGCCCTGGGCCAGTGGTGCCAGGGCTTCCTCGCCGGTTTCGGCCTCAACTCCCGCGACAGCAGTGCCCTGAGCGTCGAGGCCACGGAAGTGTTGCAGGACCTTGCAGCCATTGCTCAGGTCCAGGACGCGCTGGAGGAATCCGATGACGGTGAAAGCGACTACATGGAAGTGATGGAGTACCTGCGGGTTGCGCCTCTGCTGCTGTTCACCGAGACCAACAAGACCGTTGCGCCGGCTGCCAAGCCTTCTCTGCACTGACTGACAGGGAACTGCGTCCGCCCATGATTCATATCCCGAAAGCGGAATACAGCCGTCGCCGCAAGGCGCTCATGGCGCAGATGGAGCCCAACAGCATCGCGATCCTGCCGGCGGCGGCCGTGGCCATTCGCAATCGCGATGTGGAGCACGTCTACCGCCAGGACAGCGATTTCCAGTACCTCAGCGGGTTTCCCGAGCCCCAGGCGGTGATTGTGCTGATCCCCGGCCGGGAGCACGGCGAGTACGTGCTGTTCTGTCGCGAGCGCAACCCGGAGCGCGAACTCTGGGACGGATTGCGGGCCGGCCAGGAGGGCGCGATTCGCGACTACGGTGCCGATGACGCATTTCCCATCACCGATATCGACGACATCCTGCCGGGCCTGATCGAAGGCCGCGACCGGGTTTACTCGGCCATGGGCAGCAACCCCGAATTCGATCGTCACCTGATGGACTGGATCAACGTGATCCGCTCTAAAGCGCACCTCGGCGCCCAGCCGCCGAACGAATTCGTTGCCCTGGATCATCTGCTGCACGACATGCGCCTGTATAAATCGGCGGCAGAAGTGAAGGTGATGCGCGAGGCCGCACGGATCTCCGCCCAGGCCCATATCCGCGCAATGCAGGCCAGTCGTCCCGGGTTGCATGAGTTCAGCCTGGAAGCCGAGCTGGATTACGAATTCCGCAAGGGCGGGGCGAAGATGCCGGCCTATGGCTCGATCGTCGCGGCGGGCCGCAACAGCTGCATCCTGCATTACCAACAGAATGACGCCGTGCTCAAGGACGGTGACCTGGTGCTGATCGACGCCGGTTGCGAGATCGACTGCTATGCCAGCGATATCACCCGCACCTGGCCGGTCAACGGCAAGTTTTCGCCGGAGCAGAAGGCGATCTACGAACTGGTGCTGGCTTCCCAGGAAGCGGCGTTTGCCCAGATCGCCCCGAACAAGCACTGGAACCAGGCTCATGAGGCGACGGTCCAGGTGATCACCGCCGGCCTGGTGCAACTGGGCCTGCTGGAAGGCGATGTGGACCAGCTGATTGCCAGCGAGGCCTACAAGACGTTCTACATGCACCGTGCCGGACACTGGCTGGGCATGGATGTACACGACGTCGGCGAGTACCGGGTCGGCGGCGAGTGGCGGGTGTTGGAGGTCGGCATGGCGCTGACCGTGGAGCCGGGCATCTACATATCCCCGGACAACCAGCAGGTAGCGAAGAAGTGGCGCGGCATCGGCGTGCGCATCGAGGACGACGTGGTAGTGACCAAGCAGGGCTGTGAAATTCTGACGGGTGGCGTGCCCAAGAGCGTGGCCGAGATCGAGGCCTTGATGGCCGCTGCGCGGACCCAGGCGTCATGAGCCGGGTCAATCTGGCCATCATCGGTGGCGGTCTGGTAGGCGCGAGCCTGGCCCTGGCGCTGCAGGCCGGGGCCAAGGCCCGGGGCTGGAAGATCGTGCTGATCGAGCCCTTCGCCCCGGGCGACAGTTTCCAGCCCAGCTACGACGCCCGCTCCTCGGCCCTGTCCTTTGGCGCCCGGCAGATCTACCAGCGCCTGGGGCTGTGGCAGGCGATCTCCCGGCGGGCCGAGCCGATCAAGCAGATTCACGTGTCCGACCGTGGGCGGTTCTCCACCGCGCGCCTGTCGGCCATGGAAGAAGGGGTGCCGGCCCTGGGCTATGTGGTGGAAAACGCCTGGCTCGGCCAATGCCTGTGGCAAGGGCTGGACAAGGACGTGATCAGCTGGCGCTGCCCGGCCGAAGTCACCCGTCTGGAGCCCCTGGCAGGCGGCTATCGCCTGACCCTGAACGACGAAACCACCCTGGAATGCGATCTCGCTGTGCTGGCCGACGGCGGCCGCTCCGGCCTGCGCGAACAACTGGGCATCGGGGTCAAGAACCGCCCCTATAACCAGAGTGCGCTGATTGCCAACATCACCCCCAGCGAAGCCCACAACGGCATGGCCTTCGAGCGCTTCACCGACGATGGCCCAATGGCCTTGCTGCCGCTGCCGGATAATCGCTGTGCACTGATCTGGACCCGCCAGGGCATGGATGCACAGCGTCTGGCCGACCTGGACGAGCGCAGCTTCCTCAGTGAATTGCAGGGCGTGTTCGGTTACCGCCTGGGAACCCTGAAACAAGTCGGCGCCCGCCATCTCTACCCGCTGTCCCTGGTGGAAGCCGAGGAACAGGTGCGCCCGCACCTGGTGGTGCTGGGCAATGCGGCCCACAGCCTGCATCCGATCGCCGGCCAGGGCTTCAACCTGTCACTGCGCGATGCCCAGGCCCTGGCGGACGCCTTGTTGGCCAGCGAAGCGCTGCCGGGGGATTTTGCCGTGCTGCAGGCCTACCGCGAACGTCAGCGCCTGGACCAGAACCTGACCGTGGGCTTCTCCGATCAGGTTACCCGGCTGTTCGGCAGCAAACTGCCGCTGCTGTCCGTGGGGCGCAACCTGGGCTTGCTCGGCCTGGACCTGCTGCCACCGGCCAAACGCTGGTTCGCTCGCCAGGCCATGGGCCTGGGCACTCGCCCGGATGCGTGACTGGCTGACCCGGCGGTTCGGCAAGGCCCGCCTGTTGCGCTGGGTGTTGAACCTGTACCCGCCCTACCTCGGGGCTGGCGTGCGGGTTCGGCACATCAGTGCGGATTTCCGTGACGTCCAGGTCTGCATGGGCCTGGGCTGGTACAACCGCAACTATGTCGGCACCCAGTTCGGCGGCAGCCTGTATTCCATGGTGGACCCGTTCTTCATGCTGATGCTGATGGAGAACCTGGGCCCCGACTACATCGTCTGGGACAAGGCCGCGACCATCGATTTCATCGCCCCGGGCAGAGGGCCGGTGTTTGCCCGGCTCAGTATCGACCAGGCGCTGCTCGACGATGTTCGCCAGCAGACCGCAACGGGCGAGAAGTACCTGCCGCAGTGGCAGGTAGAGATTCATGACGGCTCCGGCACCCTGGTGGCGCGGGTCGATAAAACCCTTTATGTGCGGCTCAAGCCGCCAGTGAGACAGGCCTAAAGCATGGAAATGCGCGCAGATGTGCTGATTGTCGGAGCCGGAATGGTCGGCAGTGCCTTGGCGTTGGCGTTGCAGGGCAGCGGCCTGGAAGTGCTGCTGCTCGATGGCGGTTCCCTGAGTGTCAAACCCTTCGATGACCAGGCGCCGTTCGAGCCTCGGGTCAGTGCCTTGTCGGCGGCCAGCCAGCGCATCCTGGAGCGCCTGGGCGCCTGGGACGGCATTGCCCGGCGCCGTAGCAGCCCCTACTGCGACATGCAGGTCTGGGACGGCAGCGGCACCGGGCAGATCCACTTCTCGGCGTCCAGCGTGCATGCCGAGGTGCTGGGTCATATCGTCGAGAACCGGGTGGTTCAGGACGCCTTGCTCGAACGCCTGCATGAATGCGATATCGGCCTGCTGGCCAATGCCCGTCTGGAGCAGATGCGCCGCTCCGGCGACGACTGGCTGCTGACCCTGGCGGATGGCCGGCAATTGCGTGCGCCGCTGGTGATCGCTGCCGATGGCGCCAACTCGGCCGTGCGCCGGCTCACCGGTTGTACCACGCGCGAGTGGGATTACCTGCATCACGCCATCGTCACCAGCGTGCGCAGCAGCCAGCCTCACCAATTGACCGCCTGGCAGCGCTTCACCGATACCGGCCCGCTGGCCTTCCTGCCCCTGGTACGGGACGGGCAGCATGATTGGTGTTCGATCGTCTGGTCGACCACCCCGAGTGAGGCCGAGCGCCTGATGGCGCTGGACGACGAGAGCTTCTGCGCCGAACTGGAGCGCGCCTTCGAAGGCCGCCTGGGTTCGGTGATCAGCGCCGACCCGCGGCTCTGCGTGCCGTTGCGCCAACGCCATGCCAAGCGCTACGTGGCCGAAGGCCTGGCGCTGATCGGCGACGCGGCCCACACCATCCACCCGTTGGCGGGGCAGGGGGTCAACCTGGGTTTCCTCGATGCCGCCGTGCTGGCCGAAGTGCTGCTGCAAGCGGCCAGCCGCGGTGAGCGCCTGGCCGAGGTCAAGGTGCTGAGCCGCTTCGAGCGCCGGCGCATGCCCCACAACCTGGCGCTGATGGCGGCCATGGAGGGCTTCGAGCGGCTGTTCCAGGCCGACCCGCTGCCCATGCGCTGGCTGCGCAACACCGGCCTCAAGGTGATCGACCAGATGCCCGAGGCCAAGGCCCTGTTCGTGCGCCAGGCCCTGGGCCTGAGCGGCGACTTGCCGGAACTGGCCAGAGCCTAGGCGCCGGCTTGCTGGCCAAGCGTCGCGAGGACAAGCCTACGCAACATCTGGTAACTCCTCAGCGCCGGGTTCGGTTGAGATGGCAAATGGGAGTCCTTATCATTTCGCCTCACTTTGAAATCGAGAGACCGCTCCCATGTTGGCACCGAAGCGTCTACTGACCGCCCTGGCCCTCACACTCATCGGTGGCACCGCCTACGCCGCCGATGAAGTCGTGGTCTACTCCTCGCGTATCGATGAGCTGATCAAGCCGGTGTTCGATGCCTACACCCAGAAGACCGGGGTGAAGATCAAGTTCATCACCGACAAGGAAGCGCCGCTGATGCAGCGGATCAAGGCCGAGGGCGAGAACGCCACCGCCGACCTGCTGCTCACCGTGGATGCCGGCAACCTCTGGCAGGCCGAGCAGATGGGCATCCTGCAGCCGTTCACCTCCAAGGTCATCGACAGCAACATTCCCCTGCAATACCGCTCCTCCAACCACGCCTGGACCGGCCTGAGCCTGCGGGCGCGGACCCTGGCCTACTCCACCGACCGGGTCAAACCTTCAGAACTGACCACCTATGAAGCCCTGGCGGACAAGCAGTGGGAAGGCCGCCTGTGCCTGCGCACGGCGAAGAAGGTCTACAACCAGTCGCTGACCGCCACGCTGATCGAGACCCACGGTGCCGAGAAGACCGAAGAGATCATCAAGGGCTGGGTCAACAACCTGTCTACCGATGTGTTCTCCGACGACATCGCGGTGCTCGAGGCGATCAACGCCGGGCAATGCGACGTCGGCATCGTCAACACCTACTACTACGGCCGCCTGCACAAGCAGAAACCGAACCTGGCGGTGAAGCTGTTCTGGCCGAACCAGGGCGATCGCGGGGTGCACGTCAACCTGTCGGGCATCGGCCTGACCAAACACGCACCGCACCCGGAAGCGGCCAAGGCCCTGGTGGAATGGATGACCACGCCTGAGGCGCAGAAGATCTTTGCCGACGTCAACCAGGAGTTCCCGGCCAACCCGGCGGTAGCGCCTTCTGCGGAAGTGGCCAGCTGGGGCAAGTTCGTAGCCGACACCCTGCCGGTTGAAATCGCCGGCAAGCGCCAGGCCGAAGCCATTCGCCTGATGGACCGCGCTGGCTGGAACTGAGCCTGCCGTTATACTGCGCCCCGCTTTTGCGGGGCGTTTTCTTTAGCGGCTGGGCTTTAGTGGCGAGGGAGCTGGCTCCCGTTCCACCGCGCAGCGGTGGCAAGCCCTGAATACGTGATTCAACTGGCGTAACGTGGTTGCAGCCGTTGGGGCGGCCATGGCGCCCAGCGGGTGCGGCTCTCCCGCCCCACGCGTTTTGCGCAAGTATTTTTGTCTGTTCCACCTGCCCGAGAGTTTTTTGTGGCCCATCCCGCTCAACGTCGCTGGTATCCCCTGGTCTTTGCCGTAGCGGCCCTGGTCCTTTTGCCGCTGAGCGTGCTGCTATTGTCCTGGCAGGCCGTCGACCAGCAGATCTGGTCCCACCTGTGGGACACGCAAATGCCGCGGCTGTTGGGCAATACCCTGACCCTGGTGCTTGGGGTGGGCGTTGGCGTCACGCTGCTGGGCGTGAGCCTGGCCTGGCTCACCAGTCTCTGCGAGTTTCCCGGACGGCGCTGGCTGGACTGGGCCTTGATGCTGCCCTTTGCGATCCCGGCCTATGTGCTGGCTTTCGTCTTTGTCGGCCTGCTGGATTTTTCCGGGCCGGTGCAAAGCCTGCTGCGGGAATGGTTCGGCAGCGACCTGCGACTGCCGCGGGTACGTTCCACCGGTGGGGTGATCCTGGTGCTGGTGCTGGTGTTCTATCCCTATGTCTACCTGCTGGCGCGCAACGCCTTCCTGGCCCAGGGCAAGGGGTTGATGGAGGCAGCGCGGGTCCTCGGGCAATCGCCCTGGCAGGCGTTCTGGCGGGTGGCGCTGCCCATGGCGCGGCCGGCCATCGGCGCCGGGGTGGCCCTGGCGCTGATGGAAACCCTGGCGGATTTCGGTGCGGTGTCGGTGTTCAACTTCGATACCTTCACCACCGCTATCTACAAGACCTGGTACGGCTTCTTCAGCCTTTCCAGCGCCGCCCAGCTGGCCAGCCTGCTGCTGCTGGCGGTGATGCTGGTGCTGTACGGCGAGCGCCGCGCCCGTGGCGCCAGCCGTACCGGTAACGAACGGCCCCGGGGCAAGGCGCTGTACCACTTGCGCGGGCTCAAGGCGTTGGCGGCCACGGGCTGGTGCCTGCTGGTATTCGCCTGTGCCTTCGTGATTCCGCTGCTGCAGTTGCTGGCGTGGTTCTGGCAGCGCGGGCGCTTCGACCTGGATGAGCGGTATGCCGGCTTGATCATCCACACCCTGTACCTGGGCGGCATGGCGGCGCTGATCACTGTCAGTGTGGCTCTGCTCCTGGCCTTTGCCCGACGCCTGGCGCCGACCCGGGGCATCCGCGCCGGGGTCAGCCTGGCCAACCTGGGCTACGCCTTGCCCGGCTCGGTACTGGCGGTATCGATCATGCTGGCCTTCAGTTACCTGGATCGCGAGCTGGTGATCCCGCTGTCCGGCTGGTTGGGCGGGGCCGGCAAGCCGCTGCTGCTGGGCAGCCTGTCCGCCTTGCTGCTGGCCTATCTGGTGCGTTTTATCGCCGTGGCCTACGGGCCGCTGGAAAACAGCCTGGAGCGGATCCGCCCGTCGCTCCCCGAAGCGGCGCGCAGCCTGGGGGTCGCTGGCCCGCGACTGTTTTTCAAAGTGTATCTGCCGTTGTTGCTGCCCGGGACCTTGAGCGCCGCCTTGCTGGTGTTCGTCGATGTGCTCAAGGAAATGCCCGCCACCTTGCTGATGCGCCCGTTTGGCTGGGACACGCTGGCGGTGCGGATCTTCGAGATGACCAGTGAAGGGGAGTGGGCCCGGGCCTCGCTGCCGGCACTGACCCTGGTGCTGGTGGGCCTGCTGCCGGTGATTGGCCTGATCCGCCGCTCGGCCCATCGAATCGGTTAGGTGCCAGCCTTGCACCTTGCAGCTACAATGCGCGGCATTCGGTGCGGCCTGTTGTTTGGCCGGGACGCTGAAATCGGCTGAAAGCCATCTATTTCAAGGCTTTCACACCAACAGCGCCAGTCCGCACCCTCGCCACGCCCGGAAGGAGAAACCCATGGGACAGCGTACGCCTCTGTATGACCTGCATCTCGCCCTCGGCGCGAAAATGGTCGATTTTGGCGGTTGGGATATGCCCTTGCATTACGGCTCGCAGGTCGAGGAGCACCATCAGGTGCGACGTGATTGCGGTGTGTTCGATGTATCCCACATGACCGTGATCGATGTCAGCGGTACCCAGGCCAAGGCCTGGCTCCAGCGGTTGCTGGCCAATGATGTCGAACGCCTGCACAACCCCGGCCAGGCTCTGTACAGCACCATGCTCAATGAACTGGGCGGCATCGTTGACGACATGATCGTCTATCGCCTCGAAGACGCTTATCGCCTGGCGCTCAATGCCGCCACCCGTGATCAGGACCTGGCCTGGATGCAGGCGCAGCTGGGGGATTTCCAGGTGCAGCTGCACGAGCGCCCGGAGCTGGCGATGCTGGCGATCCAGGGCCCTCAGGCGCGGCACAAGATTGCCGAGCTGGTGACCCAGTCCCGCGGCACCCTGATCCAGCAGCTCAAGCCATTCGAAGCCGGCTTTGACGGCGACTGGTTCATTGCCCGGACCGGCTACACCGGCGAGGACGGTCTGGAGATCGTCCTCCCTGCCGACCAGGCCCCGGCCTTCTTCAACGACCTGGTGGGGGCGGGGATCTCGCCCATCGGTCTGGGCGCCCGGGACACCCTGCGCCTGGAGGCCGGCATGAACCTCTATGGCCAGGACATCCATCAGGATGTCTCGCCCCTGGCGGCGAACATGGCCTGGAGCATTGCCTGGGAACCGGCGTCACGCCAGTTCATCGGTCGCAGTGCCCTGGAAGCCGAACGGGCGGCCGGGGTGAAGCAGAAACTGGTGGGCCTGGTGCTCGAAGAACGCGGGGTTTTACGCGCTCATCAGGTGGTTCGTATCGCCGATGTTGGCGAAGGTGAGATCACCAGTGGTAGTTTCTCCCCTACGCTGAGCAAGTCGATCGCACTGGCGCGGGTGCCGATGGCCACCGCCGACCGTGCCGAAGTGGAAATCCGCGGCAAGTGGTACCCGGTCCGGGTGGTCAAACCCACCTTCGTGCGCCACGGCAAAACCCTGATCTAACTATTTCCAGCAGGCATTGCGCCGCTGACACTTCTTCTTGAGGACACAGAACATGAGCGATATCCCTGCCCACCTGCGTTTTGCCGACAGTCACGAATGGGCCCGCCTGGAAGCCGACGGCAGCGTGACCGTAGGTATTAGCGACCACGCTCAGGAAGCCCTGGGCGATGTGGTTTTCGTCGAGCTGACTGAAGTCGGCAACGTGTTTGGCGCAGGGGACCAGGCCGGTGTGGTGGAGTCGGTGAAAGCCGCTTCCGACATCTATGCGCCGGTGGCCGGTGAAGTGATTGCGGTCAACGAAGAGCTGAGCGCCAGCCCCGAGCTGCTCAACAGCGACCCGTACGGTGCCTGGATCTTCAAGCTCAAGCCAAGCAACCCGGGCGATCTGGACAAGCTGCTGGACGCCGCCGGCTACAAGGCCGCCATCGGCGAGTAAGCCGTTCTCGCCGGCGCGTCCGCCCCGTTTGCGCAGGGCGGGCATGCTGGCGAAGGCTCTTAAGCCTGCAACACCTCTTTCACCGCCGCCACCGCGCGTTCCACGTCGGCCTTGCTCATGGCGGTGAACATCGGCAACGAGACGATCAGCCGACCGACCCGCTCCGCCACCGGGAACATCCCCTCCTTGAAGCCGCGCTCGCGGTACAGGCTCAGCAAATGAATCGGCGGGTAGTGATAGCCGATGCCAATCCCGCGTTCCTGCATCTGCTCCATGAAGGTGGCGCGGGCCGGCTTGCCATCCTTGCGCTCTGGCAGTACCAGCTGGAACAGGTGCCAGTTGCTGTTGGTGAAGTCCGCCGGCGGTAGCTGGGCGCCATAGCGGGCCTCGAAGTCGCTGCCAAAGCATTCGAAGTAGTGCCGGGCCAGCTCACGGCGATGGGTGGTGATCGCCTCGATATGGGCGAACTGCCCCAGGCCGATGGCGGCCGCCACGTCGGTCATGTTGAACTTGCCGCCAAGCACATCCACATCCAGGCCGTCGAAGCCGTTGCGGGTCACGCCTTGCAGGCGGTACTTCTCGGCCAGGCGCACCTCCTCTGGCGTGTTGAGCACCAGGCAGCCGCCCTCGGACGAAGTGACGTTCTTGTTGGCCTGGAAGCTGAAGGACACGAAGTCGCCACCGGCACCGATGCGCTGGCCGTTCCAGCTGGAGCCCAGGGCCTGGGCGGCATCTTCCACTACCCGCAGGCCGTGCTTGTTGGCCAGGGCGTAGAGGCGGCTCATGTCCACCGGCAGCCCGGCCAGGTACACCGGGATGATGGCCTTGGTGCGTGGGGTGATGGCGGCTTCGACCTGGGCCAGGTCGATATTGCGGGTGACCGGGTCGATATCGGCGAACACCGGCGTGGCCCCGACTTCGAGGATGACGTTGGCGGTGGCCACCCAGGAAATCGGCGTGGTGATGACTTCATCACCGGCACCGATGCCGGCAATGCGCAAGGCAATCTCCATGGTGCAGGTGCCGGAGTTGAAGGTGCGTACCGTGCGCCCGCCGAAAAACTCCGAGAGCTGGGCTTCGAAGGCCTGGACCTTGGGGCCGCTGGTGATCCAGCCCGAACGCAGGACTTCGCCGACAGCGGCGATGGTGGGTTCATCGATGGTGGGTTTGGAGAACGGCAGGAAAGGCAGTTGGCTCATGACGATGGGACACCCGATAAGCGGACGATAGGGGCACAGGTTGCGATGCGCCGGGGCTGGCGCGTTGACGTCGAGCATGATGGTACCGATTGCCCCGGGACGCCAGAGCATCGACGCGGGAAATCGACTGCTATGCTGCTTGGCACCCTGTTGCAGCGACGCTGAGCGCCGTTTATCGGAGAGAGCCGGTCATGTCCCAGTTGCTATCTTTGAGCCAGTTACGCGAGCCCAACGCTTTTCTCAACCGGCACCTGGGGCCCGACGCCGAGGAGCAGCAAGCGATGCTCGCCAGCCTCGGGCTGGGCAGCCGGGCCGAACTGATCGAGCAGACGGTGCCGCCGGGAATCCGCTTCAACCGCGCACTGGACCTGCCGCCGGCCCTGGACGAAGCGGCCGCCCTGGCCAGGCTCAAGGGTTATGCCGGGCAGAACCAGGTCTGGACCAGCCTGATCGGCATGGGTTACCACGCCACCCTGACGCCGACGGTGATCCTGCGCAACGTGCTGGAGAACCCCGGCTGGTACACCGCCTATACCCCCTACCAGCCGGAAATCGCCCAGGGCCGGCTCGAAGCCTTGTTGAATTTCCAGCAGATGACCATCGACCTCACCGGCCTGGACCTGGCCAACGCCTCGTTGCTGGATGAAGCCACCGCCGCCGCCGAAGCCATGGCCCTGGCCAAGCGCGTGAGCAAGTCTTCGAGCAACCTGTTCTTTGTCGATGAACACTGCCACCCGCAAACCATTTCCGTGGTCCGCACCCGGGCCGAAGGCTTCGGTTTCGAGCTGGTGGTCGGCGGGGTCGACGAATTGTCCGGGCACCAGGTGTTCGGCGCGTTGCTGCAGTACCCGGACACCCATGGCGAGATCCGCGACCTGCGGCCGCTGATCGACCAGTTGCACGCCCAGCAGGCCCTGGCCTGTGTCGCGGCCGACCTGCTCAGCCTGTTGTTGCTGACCCCGCCGGGCGAACTGGGGGCCGACGTGGTGCTCGGTTCGTCCCAGCGCTTCGGCGTGCCCATGGGCTACGGCGGCCCCCATGCGGCGTTTTTCGCCTGCCGCGACGAGTACAAGCGCGCGATGCCCGGGCGCATCATCGGTGTGTCCAAGGATGCCCGCGGCCAGGTGGCCCTGCGCATGGCCTTGCAGACTCGCGAGCAGCATATTCGCCGCGAGAAGGCCAACTCGAACATCTGCACCGCCCAGGTGCTGCTGGCCAATATCGCGGGTTTCTACGCCGTCTATCACGGCCCGGCCGGGCTCAAGCGCATTGCCCAGCGGGTACACCGGCTGACTTGCATCCTCGCGGTCGGCCTGGAGCGCCACGGCATTGCCAGGGTCAATCGGCACTTCTTCGACACCCTGACCCTGGAGGTCGGCGGCAGCCAGACGGCGATCATCGAAAGCGCCAGGGCGCAGCAGATCAACCTGCGGATTCTCGGCCGTGGCCGGCTGGGGCTGAGCCTGGATGAAACCTGTGACGAAAGCACCGTGGCCCGTTTGTTCGACGTGTTCCTGGGTGCCGACCACGGGCTGGATGTCAGCCGCCTGGACGCCGAGGCGCTGGAGTCGGGGATTCCCGACCCGCTGCTGCGACGCACGCGCTACCTGACCCACCCGGTGTTCAGTGCCCATCACAGCGAAACCGAAATGTTGCGCTACCTCAAGCAGCTGGAGAACAAGGACCTGGCGCTCAACCAGTCGATGATTCCCCTGGGCTCCTGCACCATGAAGCTCAATGCCAGCAGCGAGATGATCCCCATCACCTGGCCGGAGTTCGCCAACCTGCATCCCTTCGCACCCCGGGAGCAGGCTGCCGGCTATGGCCTGCTGATCGCGGAGCTGGAGCGTTGGCTGTGCGCCATCACTGGTTTCGACGCCATCTGCATGCAGCCCAACTCCGGGGCCCAGGGCGAGTACGCCGGGCTGCTGGCGATTCGTCGCTACCACGAGAGCCGCCGGCAAGGCGGCCGGCATGTCTGCCTGATCCCGGCGTCGGCCCACGGCACCAACCCGGCCTCGGCGCAGATGGCCGGGATGCAGGTGGTGATCGTCGAGTGCGACGAGGCCGGCAACGTCGACCTGGAAGACTTGAAGGCCAAGGCCCAGGCGGCCGGCGAGCGCCTGTCGTGCCTGATGGCTACCTACCCTTCGACCCACGGCGTGTACGAAGAGGGCATCAGCCAGATCTGCGAAGTTATCCACAGCCACGGCGGCCAGGTGTACATGGACGGCGCCAACCTCAACGCCCAGGTAGGCCTGGCCCGGCCGGCGGACATTGGCGCCGATGTCTCGCACATGAACCTGCACAAGACCTTCTGCATTCCCCATGGCGGCGGTGGCCCGGGCATGGGGCCGATTGGCGTGCGCGCGCACCTGGCGCCGTTTGTCGCCAACCACCCGGTGGTGCCCATCGACGGGCCGTTACCGGAGAACGGCGCCGTCAGCGCAGCGCCCTGGGGCAGTGCGAGCATCCTGCCCATCAGCTGGATGTACATCGCCCTGATGGGGCCGCAGCTGGCGGATGCCAGCGAGGTGGCGATCCTTGCGGCCAACTATCTGGCCGAGCAATTGAGCGGTGCCTTCCCGGTGCTCTACAGCGGCCGCAACGGCCGGGTGGCCCACGAATGCATCCTCGATCTGCGCCCGCTCAAGGCCCAGACCGGGATCAGCGAGGAAGACGTGGCCAAGCGCTTGATGGACTACGGCTTCCATGCCCCGACCATGTCCTTCCCGGTGCCGGGCACCCTGATGGTGGAGCCCACGGAAAGCGAATCCAAGGCCGAGCTCGACCGTTTTATCGAAGCCATGCTGAGCATCCGCGCCGAGATCGCCCAGGTGCAGGAGGGCAACTGGCCGGCCGAGGACAACCCGCTCAAGGGCGCTCCCCATACCCTGGCGGATATCACCGGAGTCTGGGAGCGCTCCTACAGTATCGAACAGGCGGTGCTGCCCACCGCCCATACCCGGGCCCACAAGTACTGGCCGGCGGTGAACCGGGTGGACAACGTCTATGGCGACCGCAACCTGTTCTGCGCCTGCGTGCCGCTGGCGGACTACCGCTGAACGGGCCTCAGTAGTGGTGGCGCGTCCGCGCCGGCTGGCTGCCATGGCTACTGGCACGGGCAGGTTGGGTTTCCAGGGGATAGAGGTGCAGCAACTCTTCCTCGATCACCTGGTTGCTCAGGCCCAGTTCCAGCTCCGGGCAGTCCAGGTCCAGCCAGTCACCGTGCTGCAACTGCAGGTCGCTCTCGCGCCGGCTGGCGCTGTGGAACACATAGTGGACCATGCCCGGTTGCAGGAACTGTTCGTGCTGTTCGAGGAAGGCCTGGGAGTATTTGCGAATAGCCCACCAGTTCTGCTGGTCGAGGCGATAGCTGCGCTGCGGCAACGGCGTGCCCTGGCGTTCGACCCGGACATTGAGTGACAGGCTGTTCTGCAGTTCGCCGAGGATCAGCGCCGGGGCGATGGCGCACTGGCGCAAACGCGATTGCGCGCAGGAACTGGCGTCCTGATGGCTCAGCAACGGGTCGTGAATGTCGTGGCCGAGGCTGAAGCCGACAAAGCGCAACTGACCGAAGGGGTCCACCAGGTACACGCACACCACCCCGGGCTGGCTGGAAATGCTCTGGGCGTGGTACGGAATCATCAGCGGCTCGCCGTCGGTCTTCAGCAGGCTGCCATTGCCCTTGTAGAACCAGCCCTGGCGGGTGTGCGGAGTGTTCAGGGTGACTTCGCTGACCTGCACCAGCAGGTTGTCCCGAGGCTTGAGCGGTGGGCGCAACGGGCCTTGCTGGGGACCGTCCGCGGGCAGTTGCGGGTGGGGCGCGAGGCTGCGCAGGTGTTCGCTCCAGCCCAGATGGCGACGGCTGCAGAACAGCAGGGTCTCGTACAGCCCGCCGTGTTCGGAATAGGCCCGCACGCTGCGGCCATTGTGAAAGTCGAACAGCCCGATGGCGCGCTGGTCCTTGTGGCAGACATCCAGCAACAGCAGGTAATCGTCCATGATTCTCTAGTCCTTCAGGGGCAAGGGGGCGGGGAGGATGGGCAGCGCTTCGCGCACGCGCGAACGGCGCGGTTCGAGGGCCTGTTCCTTGAGCAGGAATGACAGCAGCAAGCCGGCCAGGCTGCCGCTCAGGGCCACGTACAGGATCGATGGCAGGCCGAAATGGCTGGCGGCGAACCCGGCCACGGCCGGTGACAACCCGCCACCCAGGATCTCGCCGAACCCCACCACGATTCCGGTCGCCGTCGGCAGCAGGGCCGGGGTGACCGATTCGCTGGTCAGCGGGCCGACCGTCATGCAGATCAGGCTGAAGTTGAAGAACGACAGCAGGAACAGCAGCAGGAACAGCAGCCAGGGAAGGGGCGGGCTGACGATCAGCAGGCCCACCAGGGTGCTGCTGGTCATGAAGCACACCGACACCACCGGCTTGCGCCCGAGACGGTCGGACATGCCGGGGATGATCAATTGGCCGATGAAGCCGCCCACGCCGATGGCCGAGATGACGAAGGCCATGGACAGGGTTTCCAGGTGCATATGGTCGGTCAGGTAGCTGGGCAGCATGGCGCAGAGGACGAACTGGCAGGTGAGTATGCAGAACATGATCAGGATGTTCAGGCTCACGTTGCCGCTCTTGAAAGCCGCCAGCCAGGTGCCTGCGGTGCGGTCGGCCTGGGGCGCCGGCAGCGGTCGGTAGATTTTCCACAGGTAGCCGGCCAGCAGCAGGCCCGGCAGGGAAATGATGGCGAACACCGCACGCCACGAGCCAGTGATTTGCAGGAGATAAGCGGCGATCAGCGGCCCCAGGCAGAGGCCGAGAATCGGGAACAGCGCCTGCTGGATACCCAGGTTCAGCCCGCGCCGGTCGGGGCGCGAGACTTCATTGGTGACAATGATGCTGGTGGGGGTGAAGGCACCCTCGCAGATGCCCATCAGCCCGCGCAGAATCACCAGCCCCAGCACGCCGGTGGCCAGCGCGGAAAAACCGGACAGCAGCGAAAGCACGGCAATCGAGGTCACCAGCACGCGGCGGGTGCCCAGGCGCTCGATCACGCTGCCCATGCCCAGGGCGGACAGCCCCCAGGTGAAGGCCAGCGCGGCGGACAGGTAGCCCAGGTCCTGATAGTCCAGTTGCAGGTCGTGCATGATCACCGGAAACAGCGGCAGGATGATGAAGCGATCCAGCCCCACCAGCCCGAAACTCAGTGACAGCAACAGCACCATGGATCTTTCGTAACGGCTGTTGGCAGCCGTGGTTGGCATTCCAGTGTTCATCGCTCAGCTTCCTTGTGAAACCATGAACCCGGCGCAAGCGCCGTGGGAGGCCACCCGACGTTGCCCTGCAGCCCGGCAACGTCAGGTGGGACAGGCACAGGCAGTCACATCAGGCGGTCCACTCGCCCACCGCCATTTCCGCGGTGAACCCCGGGCCGAAGGCCGCCAGCAGGCCGATGTCGCCGCGATTGAGGTTGGAATCGAACTGCCGCTTGAGTACGTCGAACACCACCACGCTGGCAATGTTGCCTGCTTCCGACAGGCTGCTGCGCGATTGCGAGACCCGGTTGGATGCCAGGTCCAGGTGCATCACCAGCTCGTCGAGGATCTTGCGACCACCGGTGTGGAAGATGAAGAAGTCGTTGTGCGCACAGTTCTGTTCGAAGCTCTCGTAGTTCAGCCGTTCCATGACCGGTGCCACGTCCTTGATGGAGTTCATCACCGCCTTGTCGAGGGTGAAGTGAAAGCCGGTGTCCTTCACGTCGTACTTGATGTAGTGCTCGCTCTTGGGCAGGAAGTACGACTCGGTCTTCTTGATCTTGAAGCCGCCGGCCTGGTCATCGGCGCGCAGCACGCAGGCGGATACCGCATCGCCGAACAGCGCCGCGGAGATGAAGGCGTGCAGCTTGGTGTCGTCCGGCTGATAGCACAGCGAGGAGAACTCCAGGGACACGATCAGTACGTGGTTGCGGGCATCGAGCCGGGCGAAGTCGTTGGCGCGGTTGATGGCCGCGGCACCGGCCACGCAGCCCAGCTGGGCGATCGGCAACTGCACGGTGGAGGTTGGCAGGGCCAGGTCGTTGATCAGGTGTGCGGTCAGCGACGGCATCATGAAGCCGGTGCAGGAAGTGACGATCACCATGCGAATGTCGCTGATCTGCAGCCCGGCATTCTCGATGGCCTGGCGCGCCGCGGCCGACGACATCTGCCGGGCTTCACGCTCGTAGACGATGCTGCGGTGGGTGAAACCGGTGTGCACTGCCAGTTCGTCGATCGGCAACACCAGGTGGCGCTCGTTGACTTCGGTGTTGGCGATCATGCGCTTGGCCAGGGCCATGCGTGGATGGTCGGCGTGCAGGTTTTCCAGGTGATCGACCATCTGTTGCTGGGTGATCTTGTGTTGCGGAAACATGACGTGTGGAAGGCAAAGTGTAGACATGATGGGTCCTTGGCTTTAAGTAAGCCAACAAGTTAAGGGGTGGGGATAGTCCCCGTTTATAGGCACAGGAATCTGTAGGCCCTAAAGGAAATCAGGGCCTTAAGGCAACTTCGGGGCGTGAAGTTGCCGTTGATGTAACTTTTAAGTTGGATTTTATTTTAATGGCTAACTTCAGGGTGCCTTATATAAAGGCACCTTGAATAACAACTTATATATCGAGTACGAACTTATAAGCGTATTGCCAGGCCAGGTTGCTTTCGCGCACATGCTTGCGGATCACCATGCGCACCGGCGCACCGACTTTCAGCTGTTGCTGATCGCACACATCGACGATTTCCGAAGCGATCACCAGGCCGTCGTCCAGGCGCACCATGGCCATGATGCGCGGCACGGTTTCGCCATAGCCCATGGCGGCCAGGATCGGGTTCTCGGCCGGGGCCATGACCTCGATCTTGCCACTGCGCGCGCAGCGATACGGCTTCACACTCAGGGAGTTGCAAGCGCCGCAGACGGTGCGCCGGGGGAAGAAGATTTCGTTGCATTCTTCGCACTGGCTGCCTTCGAGGCGGTACTTGCCGCCATGCTCGCGCCATTCGCGAAGCATGCTGGCGGTGGTCATTCTGTGGATCTGTTCTGGGTACATGGACATGGTCCGGGCTCCTTAGTCGTTCGAGAGGACAATCACTGAGTTGTGCGCCGCGTAACCGCCAAGGTTCTGCGACACGCCGATGCGCGCGCCCTTGACCTGGTTGTCGGATTCACCCCTCAGCTGCCGGAACAGCTCGGTGATGTGCAGGATGCCGTCGCAGCCGGAGGCATGGCCGCGGCCGATGTTGCCGCCGTCGGTATTGAGCGGCAGCTGGCCATCCAGGGCGATGCCGCCTTCGAGCACGAAGTCGCCGGCCTGGCCCTTGCCACAGATGCCCATGGACTCCATCTGGATCAGCCCGGCGCCGAGCAGGTCGTAGACCTGGGCCACGTCGATGTCCTTGGCGGTGATCCCGGCTTTCTTGTAGGCGATTTCCGCACAGGCGATGGAGTTGGCCGAAACCGCCATGCCCACATCCTTGGGCAGGCCCGGATGATGCAGGGTCGGGTTGTGAAAGCGCGTACCGAAATAGTGTGAGACCCCGGTATAGGCGCAACCGCGTACGAACACCGGTTTATCGGTGTACTTGTGGGCCAGGTGTTCGGCCACCAGGATCGCGCAGCCACTGGCTTCGCCCCAGGCCAGCATCGAGCCGCAGGCTTCGCTGTTCTTCAACGCTTCCAGGGAAGGAATCGGCTGGCCATAACGAGTGGCGGTGGGGGTGTTCTGTGCGTAGATGCGCATCTGCCGGCCGAAGGTGGCCAGTACGTCGGCCTCGCGACCGGCATAGCCGAACTTCTGGAAGTATTCGGCGGTGGCCAGGGCGAAGGCATCGGTGTGGGAAATGCCGAGGAAATAATCGTATTCACATTCAGTGCTGGAGCCGATGTATTCGGCGTAGTTGAAGTGATCGGTCATCTTCTCGAAGCCGCCGCACAGGACGATGTCGTACTCCCCGGACGCCACCATCTGGTGGCCCATCTGGAACGACACCGAGCTGCTGGTGCAGTTGGCGGTGCTCATGAAGGTCGGCGCCGGGCTGATGCCCAGGGCGTCGGAAATGGTCGGGCCCAGGCCGCCATATTCGGAAATGCCTTCACCGTGATATCCATAGGCCACGGCCTGGATTTCCCGGGGGTGCATCTTGGCGTCCTTGAGTGCCTTGTAGGCGGACTCGACGATCATTTCCTTGAACGTCTGCCGAACTCGTGAACTTCCGGGTTTCGGCGTATAGGCGGCCGAAACGATTGCAACACGACGTGCGCACATGTGCATGCTCCTTGCGTAGACAGGCGTAATCAGAGATAGGCGGTCAGGGCGTAGTCAGCCCGCAGGTACTTGAACTCGTACTTGATGGACGTGCCGTAGTCGACGTAGATCTTGGATTCCAGCAGTTCGCGCAGAGGCTTGTTGTGCTTCTGGTACTGCTCGATGGCGTCGGTGACGGTCAGGGCGATGGCGTCGCTGCCGGCGCCGAAACCGTAGGACACCAGAAGAATTTTCTGCCCCGGGCGTGCCTGGTCCAGTACGTTGATCAGGCCGAGCAGCGGGCTGGCCGATCCGGCATCGCCAACGTTGCCGGCATAGATGCCCGGTTCCACCTGCTTGGGGTTGAAGCCCAGGTGCTTGGCCAGGGAGTAGGGCGTGGACACCAGGTTTTGCTGGAACACCACATAGTCATAGTCGGCGGGGCTGGTGTGCAGCTTGGCCATCAGGCCTTCGGCGGCGCGGCGGGTCTGGTCTTCCAGGCCGATGCTGTTCTTGTCCGAGCCCAGGCCCATGCCCGAACGAATGTAGCGATCACCCTGGGGGCGGATGTTGTCGGCGACATCCGCGGCGCAGGAGAAGCTGGCGTCGAATTCGGCGATGACATCCTGGCTGCCGATCAGCAGCGCAGCGGCTCCGGCCCCGGCATAGGATTCGGTCAGGTCGCCCGGCGCGGTGTTGCGGTTGATGGTGTCGGCGCCGATGGCCAGGGCGCTGCCCGTCATGCCGGAAGCCACCAGCGCCTGGCAGATCTGCAGGGCAGAAGTTCCGGACTTGCCGGCGAACTGCACGTCGGCGCAATAGGCGTCGTAGCCGCTGCCGAGCATTTCCAGGATGATCGAAGCCGAGGCCCGTGAGTCATAGGGGTTGGTGCAGGTGCCCAGGTACAGGGCTTCGATCTGGTGACCGGGGACTTTATCCAGGGCCCGTTGCGCCGCCAGCACCCCGAGGGTGATGACATCTTCATCCGGTTGCAGCACGGCTCTTTCCGTGACGCCGAGGTTTTCCTCCACCAGCTTGAGGTCGGTGTTTTTCCAGACGTTGATCACTTCCTGGACTTTCAGGCGGCATACCGGAATACCCGCGCCATAGCTGACAATACCTATCTTTTTCACGTTCATTTTCCTCTTGATTCCATTCTTTTCAGAAAACTGGGTCGTGCCTGCTCAGAAGCACCCTTGAAACATACGGAAAACAGTTTTGCTGCCTTTCTCCTGGCCACACCTGATGAAACCTGCAGGCCAGAGCGGTTTAACAGCAGACTCCAAATAGGGGAAAACCCACTCGAAAGCTGTTTTTATTCACCTCACTGTGCTATGATACGGAACGTTTCGTTTAGTAATAATTTCAGACGATCTAATCTCTTAAGGGAAAAGGGCCGAAGCCTCGAATTCGAGGAACTCCAAGTTACAAGGCCTGAGCTGCTCAACCCTTACGCGATATTTTAAAAACTAGATAGATCGGTGTAAGAAATTCATGATTCTTTCAAGAATGAAACGAAACGGACCGTTTCATTTCGATTCGAGGGAATCCTATACCCTGCGTTGCGTTTGTCAAGCGCCCTGCCTGGAGATTTTTTATTGTGGCTCGTACCCCCTCTCGCAGCTCCATCGGCTCTTTGCGAAGTCCCCATACTCATAAAGCCATTCTCACTTCCACCATCGAAATCCTTAAGGAATGCGGCTATTCCGGGCTCAGTATCGAGTCCGTCGCCCGTCGGGCGGGGGCCAGCAAGCCAACTATCTATCGCTGGTGGACGAACAAGGCGGCGTTGATCGCCGAGGTTTATGAAAACGAGAGCGAACAAGTCAGAAAGTTTCCTGATCTCGGCTCGTTCAAGGCAGATCTCGACTTTTTGCTGCGAAATCTCTGGAAAGTCTGGAGGGAGACTATTTGTGGCGAGGCCTTTCGCTGTGTGATCGCCGAAGCGCAACTGGATCCCGCAACCTTGACCCAGCTCAAGGATCAGTTCATGGAGCGCAGAAGGGAAATGCCGAAAAAACTGGTGGAAAATGCCATCAGCAACGGCGAGCTGCCCAAGGACACCAACCGTGAATTACTGCTGGATATGATCTTCGGCTTTTGCTGGTATCGGCTGTTGACTGAGCAACTGACGGTGGAACAGGACATCGAGGAGTTCACTTCTCTGCTGATCAACGGTGTTTGTCCTGGTACGCAACGTTGATCCTTTCGAGCCATTAAGCCCTGGAGTTTCTCGGGCTTAATGGCTGTTGTTTCAGGCCGCGGGGGTGCCGAACTCTCGATACAGGTCCGGCAGGAAGCTGGCCAGATGATTGAACTCGCACATGTCGTGCACCGCGAACTCGTAGGCCAGGGTCTCCAGTTCGGCCTCGCCAAAGCCATTTTCCTTCAGCAGCGATGCAGCCTTTTCTGCCCCAGGAAAGCGGGCCATCGACGGGTGCGCCCCGACCCAGTAACGGCTGGTCAGGTACATGCCGTCCGGTACTTCCTTGAACAGATGCACCATCAACGACACCGGCACCTCAGGATGATCCGCCAGGCTCATCAGGGCGCTGACACTGCCGTCGATCTTCGCTTCGCGATACAGATCGGTGTTCAGGCCCAGGCTGGCCGGCTGCTGGAAGTCGATATGCAGGTGCATCAGGCGATCGCCGACATATTCCGACGCGCAGAAGGTGTTGCCATACAGCCGTTCCTCAAAACTCAGGGACTCATCGCACAGGCGTTGGTGGTGCACGCATGGGTTGCTGACATGGGCATAGGGGAACCACAGGGTGTAGCGCTCCGATTCCGCGGGGTGCCAGATGAACCACCACTTGAACATCTGCGCGGTGGAGCCGGGGAAGAACTTGCGGCTTTGCACGTAGGCCATCGGGCCCGGTAGCAGGGCGTAACCGGATTCCTCGCTGACAAAGTCCGGTTCGAGCAGGCGATTGATGTCCTCGATGCTCGGGGTCAGGGTGTCTTCCAGGGCCATGGGGCCTTGCTGAATCTTGCGGACGGCGGACAGCGGCACGCGCATTTCCGACCGGAAATACTTGGCGTAGGGCTTGTTCCTGACCGCCGCCTGATTGCGTAGGAACAGCTTCTGCATGGGCAGTGAGAAGTAGGTGAAGGGAGTCATGTTGCGCGCTTCCATGCTGATATCCTTTGGCGTGAATTGACAGATAGCCGCCATTTCGCTGCAACCCTTAACGGAATTGAACGAGAAACTGGCGCTTTGTAGCTAAGCAGTCCATAAACAAAAGTCAAATTTGAATTTAACTTAGTGAGAGCGCCTATGGCCGTTTCCGCTTCCCCGCAGCCAACTGCGGCCCGTACGCCGCGTCAGGATGGCCAGGCTACCCGCCAACAGATCCTGGAAACGGCCGGCCAGCTTTTTGCTGAGCTGGGGTACGCCAACACCACCAGCAAGCAGATCTGCGAGAACTCCAGGGCCAACAACGCCTCGGTCAACTACCACTTCGAGAACAAGGACGGCCTGTATCGGGCGGTGCTGCGCGAGGCCCACGACCGCCTGGTTCGGATCGAGACCATGATCAGCCTGAGTGAAAGCCAGGGCAGCCCCGAGGACAAGCTGCGGGCGATCATCACCGTGCTCATCGAGGGGCTGGGCAACCAGCGTGAGGGCTGGGCGCTGAAAGTCCTGACCCGCGAACTGTTGTCACCCTCCGCGGTGCTGCCGGCGATCCTGGAGGAGCAGGCGTTTCCCAAGGCGAAGATCGTGCGCACCATCCTCGGCCAGATCATGGATCTATCGCCTGAGGACCCGGTTACCCTGCGCAGCGCCGTCAGCGTTTTTGCGCCCTGCCTGTTCCTGCTGATCGCCCATCAGCCGCTGGCGCGCAACGTGTTGCCCGGCCTGGAGCTGGATCCACCGGCGTTGATCGAGCACATGATGAGTTATGCCCTGGCCGGCCTGGCTGCAGTGTCCCGCACACCTGGGGTCTAGCCGGCTGATCGGGCACACAAAAACGCCGACCCTGGGGTCGGCGTTTGCTGTCGGCCATCCCTTGGGCGACGGTTACTCCTGAGCGACAGCGTTCTTCGCCAGGATGGCGTTGGCCAGTTCCATGTCGGTGGCCTTGAGGCCGGGGTTGTCGGCGCGGACTTTCTGCATGGCGGCTTCCAGGTACGGGCCGCGAATGCTGCCATCGCTGGCAACGAAGCTGCCGGCGTCATCCTGGGCGGCGACGATCAACTTGTGGTCCTTGAAGGTCAGGTAGGTGGAGCCGGTGGTGGCCCCGGAGGAAATGACGTTACGCCAGAAGGTGTCGGCCATTGCCGAACCAACGGGAAGAGACAGCAGGGCAAGGGTGGCGACAGCAATTTTCAGACGCATGATGGGTGACTCCGAAAGGGGGTATCTGCATCGTTTGATTCTAGATAACCCCGCGGAGTTCCGTGACTCATCAGTCAAGGTTTTCGACCAACAGGATTGCGCCTTCCTGGCCCACCACCCGCACCCGGGCGCCCACGGGGGCGTCGGCCCCCTTGGCGATCCACACGCCGTCGGCCACCTTGATCCGCCCGCGGCCGTCGACAATCGCCTGGTGCACCACAAAGGTCTTGCCGATCAGCTCCTGGCCCCGCAGGTTGAGGTTCGGCTGATCGCTGGGGCGTACCACGCTGCGCTGGCGGCGCCACCAATACAGTGCGGTGAGCACCGACAGCAGGCCGAACAGGAGGAACTGCACCTCCCATGAGAGGCCGGGAATGAGAAAGGTCAGGACCCCGACTGTGGCGGCTGCGAGGCCGATCCACAGCAGGTAGCCGCCGGCCCCGAATACTTCGAAGATCAGCAGGATGGTGCCAAGGGCCAGCCAGTCCCAGAACGATAGAGCTTGCACAAATGCCAACATGAAGCCTGCCTCAGACCTTCTTGCTGTCGAACGTGGCCTTGACGATCTCGCCGATGCCGCCCACGGCGCCGATGACCTGGCTGGCCTCCAGCGGCATCAGGATCACCTTGCTGTTGTTGGCCGACGCCAGTTTGCCCAGGGCATCGATGTATTTCTGCGCGACGAAGTAGTTGATCGCCTGGACGTTGCCGGTAGCAATCGCCTCGGACACCACTTGGGTCGCCCGGGCCTCGGCTTCGGCCTGACGCTCCCGGGCTTCGGATTCGAGGAATGCCGCCTGGCGTTCGCCCTCGGCTTCAAGAATCTGTGCCTGCTTCTTGCCTTCTGCGGTAAGGATGGCGGCGGCCCGCAGGCCTTCGGCTTCGAGGATCTGCGCACGCTTGACCCGCTCGGCCTTCATCTGCCCGGACATGGCCGCCATCAGGTCGGCGGGTGGGCTGATGTCCTTGATTTCGATCCGGGTGATCTTGATCCCCCAGGGGGCGGTGGCCTCATCGACGGTTCGCAGGAGTTTCTCGTTGATGCCGTCACGTTGGCTGAGCATGGCGTCCAGTTCCATGGAGCCGAGTACCGTACGGATATTGGTTTGCAGCAGGTTGCGGATGGCGTGCTCGAGGTTGTTGACCTCATAGGCGGCCTGGGCGGTGTTGACCACCTGGAAGAAACACACGGCGTCGATCTGCACCGTGGCGTTATCGGCGGTGATGACTTCCTGGGGTGGGATATCCAGCACGCTTTCCATCACGTTGATCTTGCGCCCGATGCGATCCATCACCGGAATGATGATGTTCAACCCCGGCTTCAGGGTGTTGGTGTAGCGGCCGAAGCGTTCCACGGTCCATTGGTAGCCTTGGGGCACGACCTTGAAACCCATGAAGACGATGGCCACGGCGAGGCCGACGAAAAGTAACAACACGCTTCCGATCTGCATAACATTCTCCTGCTCAGATGTGATCAAGGGGCACAGGGGGCGAGTGTACGGCGGCGCCCGGTCGCGCGCAGAGATACCGTGGCCCTTGCATCATCAGGACACACATCACCGGCGTGCCCGTGGCCTCACAGTTGGAAGCGGGTGACCGAGGTCTGCAAGGTGGCCACGGAGTTTTCCATCTGCTCCACGGTCTGGGTCAGCTCACGCATGGCCTGGCTGTTGCGCCGGGCTACCAGGCTGATCATCTCCACCCGTTGCGCAACTTCGCTACTGGCCTTGGACTGCTCGCCGATGGTGAGGGAAATCTCCTCCACCATCACCGCCGAGCGCTGGGCGCCCTGGCGGATCTCATTGATCGAGGTGCCCGCCTGCTGGGCCATCTGGACCCCGTCGTTGACCCGGCTGACCCCGGTTTGCATGCTGTTCACGGCTTGTTCGGTGGTTTCCCGGATGCGCTCGATCATGCCGGTGATTTCCCGGGTGGACTGTGCGGTGCGGGCTGCCAGATTGCGCACTTCGTCAGCCACCACGGCGAACCCCCGGCCGGCTTCCCCGGCCCGGGCGGCTTCGATGGCGGCGTTCAGGGCCAGCAGGTTGGTCTGCTCGGCGATGCCGTTGATCACCTGGATGATCGAGTGGATCTCTTCCGAGGACTGGCCCAGGGCGGTGATGCTGCGGGAAGACTGGTTCACCGCCTCGGCAATATGGCTCA
Organism: Pseudomonas sp. 8(2025); assembly: GCF_052665325.1. NCBI lineage: Bacteria > Pseudomonadati > Pseudomonadota > Gammaproteobacteria > Pseudomonadales > Pseudomonadaceae > Pseudomonas > Pseudomonas sp. 8(2025). The sequence goes on from NZ_JBQOIE010000001.1 coordinate 436,396, forward strand.
TGCCGTCCACGACCCCGAGGATTACCTGGCCGCCGCTACCGGCCAGGGATTCGGACTGGGCGGCAATGCCCTGGGCATTGCGCGCGTGTTCGGCCACCTGGGCGATATTGCTGATCATCTGCTCCATGGCGGCGGCCATGTTGGTGGCGCCGTCGGCCTGTTCGCTGGCGCCGTCGGCAATGCTCAGCGACGTGTCGCTGAGGCTGTGGGAGCGGCCGCGCAACTCTTCGCTTTCATGGCGGATGGTGGTGATCATCTGCCGCAGGTTGTCTTGCATTTCTCCAAGGGCCCGTTGCAGTTGGCCGGCCTCGTCATGCCTGTCGACGCTGATAGGCGTGGTCAGGTTGCCCTGGGCAATGGCCCGGGCGGTGGCCACGGATTTTTCCAGGGGTTTGAGCACCCGGGTGAGCAGCTGCCGGGTCAACAGGGCCAGTGCCAGGGCGGCCAGCAGGCTGCCGCCGATCAGCCACCAGGCGGCCTGGCGGACCGCACTTTCACTGAGTTCGCGGGTTTGGGCGGTGCTGGCTTCGATCTGGCTGCTGAGGGCGGCGTTGCGGCTCTCCACTTCGCTGAAGCGCTGGGAGAACTCCGGCATTTGCAGGCGCGCGGCCTGTGGGTCCTTGAGGGCCTGCCCGGCGATGTTCTCGGCGGCATGAATGTAGTTTTCCAGCACCGGCTGCAGCTCGGTGATGGCGTTGCGGATTTCCGGTGCCAGGGGCAACTTGGCGTTTTCCGCCAGGGCCTTGCGGAACCAGTCGCCGTGTTCGCGCAGGCTATTGCGGACCTCTTCGCCAGCGGCGGCATCGCCGGGCTGGCTGCTCAGGGCCTCCAGCACATCGGCCCGCAGGGCGTCGTGCATCATGTCGGCCTCCAGGTGGTTGCGCAGGGCGCTGGCGTTGAGTTCGTTGTCCACCAGTGCCCGCGCCAGGCGTGACTGGCCCCATAAACCCAGCCCGGCCACCAGGGCAATGGCCAGGAGGCTGACAACCCCGGTGGCGAGCATGTTTTGACGAATGTTCATACCGGGCTCCCTGCTTTTCTCGGCGGTGACTCAAGCGTAGTCCAGCGCCTGGGGTTCGCCTCCTGTGCCGCTATGGGGGCTGGTTGCCGGGCGTGACCCGTAGCACTTCCTCAAGGCTGGTCAGGCCTTGGGCAACCTTGTGCGCGGCAGCCAGGCGCAGGCTGCGCATGCCTTCCGCGCAGGCCTGGTGGTGCAGGCGGGCAAGATCCAGGTCGCGATGGATCAGGGCCTTGAGGGGGGAACCCAAGGGCATGATTTCGTAGACCCCGGTGCGCCCGTGGTAACCGGTACCCCGGCATTCGGCGCAGCCCACCGCGCGCTGGCCGCCGGCAGCGGGTGGCAGGTGCCGGGTTCCGGTCAGGCTTTCCCAGTCATCCGCCGTCAGCTCGGCGGGAACCTTGCAGTACGGGCAGAGGGTGCGCAGCAGGCGCTGGGCCATGACCCCGATCAGGGTGGCCTTGATCAGGTAATGGGGCACGCCCAGTTCCAGCAGTCGGCTGATGGCGCCGGGGGCGTCGTTGGTGTGCAGGGTAGACAGCACCAGGTGCCCGGTAAGTGCGGCCTGGATGGCCATTTCCGCAGTCTCAAGGTCACGGATCTCGCCGATCATGATGATGTCGGGGTCCTGGCGCATCAGTGCGCGCACGCCGCTGGAAAAACTCAGGTCGATATTGTGCTGGACCTGCATCTGGTTGAACGCCGGTTCGATCATCTCGATCGGGTCCTCGATGGTGCACAGGTTGACCTCGGGGGTCGCGAGCTTCTTCAGGGTGGTGTAGAGGGTGCTGGTCTTGCCCGAGCCGGTGGGCCCGGTGACCAGGATGATGCCGTGGGCCTGGGCGGTCATGGCTTGCCAGCGGCTCAGGTCATCGGTGCCAAAGCCCAACTGGTCGAAATCCTTGAGCAGGACCTGGGGATCGAAGATGCGCATCACCAGCTTTTCACCGAACGCCGTGGGCAGGGTCGAGAGCCGCAACTCGATTTCGCTGCCGTCGGGGGTGCGCGTCTTGACCCTGCCATCCTGGGGCTTGCGCTTTTCCGCGACGTTCATGCGCCCCAGGCTCTTGAGGCGGCTGACGATGGCCAGGGTGACCTGGGGCGGGAACTGGTAGACGTTGTGCAATACGCCATCGATGCGAAAGCGCAGGGTGCCGTGCTCGCGGCGGGGTTCTATATGGATGTCGCTGGCCCTTTGCTGAAAGGCGTACTGGAACAGCCAGTCGACGATATTGACGATGTGCGCATCGTCGGCATCCGGCTCCTGGTCGCTGGCCCCCAGTTTCAGCAGTTGCTCGAAGTTGCCCAGGCCACTGGTTTTCTGTTCGCTGCTGGCGCCGCTGACCGACTTGGCCAGGCGATAGAACTCCAGGGTCAGGCGCTGGATGTCCAGCGGGCTGGCCACCACCCGTCGCACCGTGCGCTTGAGAACATGGGCCAGGTCTGCTTCCCAGGCACTGACGTAAGGTTGGGCGCTGGCCACGGTAACGCTCTGCCCATCCACGGCCACGGCAAGGATCTTGTGCCGCTGGGCGAAGGCGAAGGACATCAGCGGCGTGATGCTGGCCACGTCGATGCGCAGGGGGTCGATACGCAGGTAAGGCTGGCCGGCTTGCCGGGCCAGCCAGGCCGTGAGGCTGTCCAGGTCCAGATGTGCGCCGGGGTGCTGCAGGTCGGGCAATTGCTGGCCGGCGATCACTTCCAGGGGGTGCAGCAGGTTACCGGCTGCCTGATGCCGGACGCTCATGGCCTGCTCGGCGGCATCCTGGCTGATGCGGCCCTGGGCCAGCAATTCACGCAGCAGTTCGCTGAGGTCCAGCCAGCGGTCCTGGGGAAGGTGCGCGGCGCTCATGGGCGATTCCTTGGGGCTGTTGTCCAGATGTGGGTCTCTGACCACGAACAGCCAAGAATAGTCCCCGGGGCCTCAAGGGAATGCTTGCCAAGGGTTGCAGGGTTTTGCCGGGATCAACCCGCGGCCTGCAGGCGCGAAGGTTCCGCCAGCTCCAGCTCCACGTCACAGACACTGATCAGGTTGCGCAGCTTTGCGCCAATCACCTGGGCCCGATGCCAGCTCAGGTCGTCGAGTTCCACCTCCATATACAGCGTGGCGTCCTGCTGCTGCATCGACACCCGCTGCGGCACCAGGAACTGCAGGGCGAAGTGGTTGAGGATGCGGCACAGCACATCGGCCTCGGCGTCGGCCACTATCCGGTAGTGCACGCGACAGTGAGCATTGTTGAGGTTCCAGGCATCGGCGCGGGGGGCTGGCTCGAAAGGGGGCATGGTGGTCTCCAGTTCAGTGGAGAAATTTTTACATTCGGTTTCGGGTATTTCTTATCTAAGATTGGGTTTGTTTGCTTGAATATGAATTGTTCAATTCAATTTTTAATATTTATGGGTATTTATTATGCATAGCGACCTGGACGCCTATGACCGCCGCATCCTCGCGCTGCTGCAAGAGGACGCCTCGCTTTCCAGTGCGCAGATCGCCGAGCAGGTGGGGTTGTCCCAGTCGCCATGCTGGCGACGGATCCAGCGGATGAAGGAGGAGGGGGTGATCCGCGGCCAGGTGACCCTGCTGGACCGCAAGAAGATCGGCCTCAACACGCAAATCTTCGCCGAGATCAAGCTCAACGCTCACGGGCGCTCCAACTTCACCGAATTCACCGAGGCGATCCGCGGTTTTCCGGAAGTGCTGGAGTGCTATGTGCTGATGGGCGCGGTGGACTTTCTGCTGCGGATCGTGACCGCGGATATCGAAGCCTATGAACGCTTCTTCTTCGAGAAGCTGTCCATGGTGCCGGGTATCCAGGAGGTGAACTCGATCGTTGCCCTGTCGGAGATCAAGTCCACCACCAGCCTGCCGGTCATGCGCTGAGGGGCGGGGTTACAGGCGCAGGAGGGTTTTCCAGGCACGGTTCTGGAACACCGCGATGGCCTGCTGCTTGCGGGCGTCGAGGGCTTCGTCGGTGATCGGCTCGTTGGCCAGCTGGGCCAGTTTGTTCAACTCGCCATAGAGACGGTCCAGCTCTGGGATCTCCAGCGCGGAGCGGGCGTGGTGCAACCAGGCCTGGATGCGTTCAATGCGCGGCAACTGCTCGGCCAGGTCTTCCGGTTGCTGCTGATAGCGCGGCAGTTGCAGGGAGGTGGCTTCCTCGGCCAGCAGGCGTGGCAACCAGCTGCCCAACTGTGCGGCGCCCTGGCGGTTGCCCCGGGTGTTGCGGTCAGCGGCCCAGGCCCGGGCCAGCAGCCAGCGCGAGGTATTCAGCGAGAACAGGCCCCAGCGCACGTCCTGCAACTCTTCGATGAACTGCTCCGGCGCGGCCTTGCGCACGTCTTCGTCATCAAGGCCGGCCTGTACCAGCGGACGCCAGTCTTCCAGCAGGGCGTCCAGGGCACTGCGCAACTCAGCGGTGGACTGGCGCGGTGCGGCCTGGCCCAGGCTGCTGGCCAGGGCTCGCAGCTCGGCAAGGTTGTCCACCCAGTCCTGCAGCAGGCGCCAGTGGCCATTGAAGCGGTACTGCTCGGCCAGGCGCTGGCTGCTGCCCAGCAGGTGCCAGGCCAGAGCGGCGAAAGCTTCGTCCAGGGGCGTCTCGGCGCTCAATTGCGGCGCGGGTAGGCTCAGGGAGTAGCTGCCGGCGTCGAACAGGCGATAGCCGCGCTCGGCCTTGCTGATGTCGCAGGGCATCAGCGGCAGGGTCAGGGCCAGCTCCGCTGCCAACTCCAGCAGGGCAGCCGGTTCGCCTTCACGCAGCTCCAGTTCCAGCTCGCAGATTTCTTCCTTTTGCTTGCCGGCGATGACTTGGCCCAAGTCCAGGGCGGCTTCGATCACCACCTTGGCCTTGCCGCGGCCCCAGGCGATTTCCGCGCGCTCGCGGACGAAATCCGTGGTGAACAATGGCTTGAGGGTCTTCTTGTCCAGTTCGGCCAGGGCTTCGGGCCAGCATTGGCCTTCGAGCTTTTTCACGTCCAGCTTGGCCTTGGCCAGTTGCCAGTCGTACTCGTTGCGTTCGGACAGGCCGGCGACGCTCTGGCCGCTGGTCTTCAGGGTCTGGATCACCGCGTCACCGTCGCGACGCAGGCGCAGGGCGACTTTGGCCCGGGCCAGGTCGCGTTCTGGGGTGTCGAAGTACTGATTCATCAGTTCACGGCGTTCCCAGCCACTTTTATTGCGTTTTTTCAGTAGCGGGTGCTCGCGCAGGGCGGCGAGGGTTTCGCGGCTGACGCGGAGTTTGATTTCGGTTTCTTTCTGCATGGCCGGAAAATCCAGGATCGGGAGCGCAGCCGGGGAAGAGTTGGCTGCCAAGGCCGTGCAGTGTACAGGACAAGGCGCCCGCAGGTGCCGCGGCGGTTCCTTCCGCTTGCGGGATGCCTCTATGATGGGCCTCACATTGGGATTCCCGGAGACAGCTCATGCCCCTGCCGTCCATGAAGGATCAGTTTGCCGCGCTGATCGCCGCGCCATCGGTGAGCTGCACTCAAGCAGCACTGGATCAATCCAACCGTGCGGTGATCGACCTGCTGGCCGGTTGGCTCGGCGACCTGGGTTTTGCCTGTGACATCCAGCAGGTCAGCCCCGGCAAGTTCAACCTGCTGGCCAGTTTCGGCAGTGGCCCTGGCGGCCTGGTACTGGCCGGGCACAGCGACACCGTGCCCTATGACAGCGCGCTGTGGCAGACCGACCCCTTGAAGCTGACCGAAGTCGACGGCCGCTGGGTCGGCCTGGGCAGTTGCGACATGAAGGGTTTCTTCGCCCTGATCATCGAGGCAGTGCGGCCCCTGCTGGATCAGCCTTTCAAGCAGCCGCTGCTGGTCCTCGCCACTTGCGACGAAGAAAGCTCCATGGCCGGGGCGCGGGCCTTGGCGCAAGCCGGCCGGCCCCTGGGGCGCGCGGCGGTGATCGGCGAGCCTACGGGGCTCAAGCCGATCCGCCTGCACAAGGGGGTGATGATGGAGCGCATCGAGATCCTCGGCCGCAGCGGTCATTCGTCGGACCCGAGCCTGGGTCGCAGTGCCCTGGAAGCCATGCACGATGCCATTGGCGAGCTGCGGGGCCTGCGGTTGCTGTGGCAGCGCGAGTACCGCAATGCGCAGTTCAGCGTCCCGCAACCGACCCTGAACTTCGGCTGCATCCATGGCGGCGACAACCCCAACCGCATCTGTGGCCAGTGTTCCCTGGAGTTCGACCTGCGGCCCCTGCCGGGCATGGATCCGGATGTGCTGCGCGAGGCCATCCGGCAGAAGCTCAAGCCGATTGCCGAACGCCATGAAGTGAAGATCGACTATGCGCCGCTGTTCCCCGCGGTCCCGCCTTTCGAGCAGCCCGAGGATGCCGAGTTGGTGCGAGTGGCAGAGCGGTTGACCGGGCATCGTGCCGAAGCAGTAGCGTTTGGCACCGAAGCACCTTATCTTCAGCGCCTTGGCTGCGAGACCCTGGTGCTCGGCCCGGGTGATATCGCCTGTGCCCACCAGCCGGGGGAGTACCTCGAAATGTCACGCTTGCAGCCTACCGTGCATCTATTACGTGAATTGATTGAACATTACTGCCTGACGCCGGCCCAATTTCAGTAAATTGCCGGTGGCCTTGTCCGTACCCATGAGGAGAGTAAGCGTGTTGCCAAGCCTGTTCCGACGATAACCATCAGCCCGCTGTGAGTTTTCCGTTTCGTCCTTTCATAGGCTGCTTTTTATTTACAGGCTCAGGTTCATGCCCGAATACGTCAATTGGCTTCGCCACGCGTCTCCCTATATCAATGCCCACCGCGACTGCACCTTCGTGGTCATGCTGCCCGGCGACGGCGTTGAACACCCCAACTTCGGCAATATCGTCCACGACCTGGTGCTGCTCCACAGCCTGGGGGTGCGCCTGGTGCTGGTGCACGGCTCGCGCCCACAGATCGAAGCCCGCCTGGCGGCCCGTGGCCTGACGCCCCATTACCATCACGGCCTTCGGATCACCGACGCGGCAACCCTGGAGTGCGTGATCGATGCCGTGGGCCAGTTGCGCATCGCTATCGAGGCGCGCCTGTCCATGGACATGGCCTCTTCACCGATGCAGGGCTCGCGGTTGCGGGTGGCCAGCGGCAACCTGGTGACTGCCCGTCCGATCGGCGTGCTGGAAGGCGTCGACTATCACCACACCGGCGAAGTGCGCCGGGTCGATCGCAAGGGCATCAATCGCCTGCTGGACGAGCGCTCCATCGTCCTGCTCTCGCCCCTGGGGTATTCCCCCACCGGGGAAACCTTCAACCTGGCCTGCGAAGACGTGGCCACTCGCGCCGCCATCGACCTTGGGGCCGACAAACTACTGCTGTTCGGCGCCGACCCGGGCCTGCTGGATGAAAACGGCAAGCTGGTGCGCGAATTGCGCCCGCAACAGGTGCCGGCGCATTTGCAGCGCCTGGGGGGCAACTATCAGGCCGAGCTGCTGGATGCCGCCGCCGAGGCGTGCCGCGGCGGAGTCGGACGTAGCCATATCGTCAGCTACGCCGAGGACGGCGCCTTGCTGACCGAACTCTTCACCCGCGACGGCGGCGGCACCCTGGTGGCCCAGGAACAGTTCGAGCGGGTGCGCGAGGCGGCGATCGAGGACGTGGGCGGCTTGCTGGAGCTGATCAGCCCGCTGGAAGAGCAGGGCATCCTGGTGCGGCGTTCCCGCGAGGTGCTGGAGCGCGAGATCGAGCAGTTCAGTGTGGTGGAGCGCGAGGGCATGATCATCGCCTGCGCGGCCCTCTACCAGATTGCCGATTCCGATGCCGGTGAGCTGGCGTGCCTGGCGGTGAACCCCGAGTACCGCCATGGCAAGCGTGGCGACGAGCTGCTGGAAAGGATCGAGACCCGCGCTCGGGCCCAGGGCTTGAAGACGCTGTTCGTCCTCACCACTCGTACCGCTCACTGGTTCCGCGAGCGTGGTTTCGTGCCCAGCAGTGTCGAGCGCCTGCCATCGGCCCGGGCCTCGCTGTACAACTACCAGCGCAATTCGAAGATCTTCGAAAAAGCCCTCTGAACCCGCCTCTTTGCGCAACTGGCCGCCACGGCCCGATCAATTGATCGAACCGTGGCGGCCAGTTGCACATGTCAGAAAAATTTCATTTCGATACAAAAACTGTAACAAATTGACGGGAGGATAGGCTCTTAGCCATGATTGCGTCGCTTTTTTGATCCTGAATGACGTTTTGCGCTTGTACACGCAGGGGATCTTGGGGGCTGAGTCAGGGGAATATTTTTCAGAAATAAGCTTGCGAGCGTCTACGCTGCGATTCGCCGTTTGATAATGGCGAGCTTTATTCCTGAAAGGTATGAAAAAGAATTAAACAATTCTTTTTGGGTTTATGAGTAATTCATTACCCTGCATGGACCAAATCACTGCGATTAGACCATGGTCGTAGACACAGGTCGTTACGATTGACTTATCAGTCACGGTCTGGCGCTAATCGCGCATCTGTGGCACCCGGGCGTTCGATCCGGGGCCAGGAACCACAAGAATTAGAAACGAGAGGAGCGATACATGAACAAGTCCACCTTGGCCCTGGCTGTGGCCGTAGGGGTTTTGGCGCAGCAGGCAGGCGCCGCCGGTTTTGTCGAAGACAGCAAAGCTACCTTGGGGCTGCGTAACTTCTACATCAATACCGACAACCGCGACGGCGATACCAAAGCCGCGAAGGCTCAGAGCAAGCAGGAAGAATGGGGCCAAGGCTTCATCTTCAACTTCACCTCTGGCTACACCGAAGGCACCGTAGGTTTTGGCCTGGATGCAATCGGCCTGCTGGGCGTGCGCCTGGATTCCGGTGGCGGCACCAACGGCGCGACCACCACTTCTTCCGGTGGCACTGTTTTCCCGACTCACTCCTCCAGCGGCAAGAACGCTCAAGCGGTGAACGATTATTCCAGCCTGGGTCTGACCGGCAAGGTCAAGGTTTCCCAGACCGAGCTGAAAATCGGCACCCTGATGCCTAACAACCCGGTGATCAAGTACAACGACGGTCGTCTGCTGCCACAAACCTTCCAGGGTGGCCAGATCACTTCGAACGAGATCAAGGACCTGACCCTGACTGCCGGTCAGATCGAGCACGCCAAAGGCCGTAACTCGAGCAACAACGAAGGTCTGTCCATTGCTGGCGCCAACGCCGGCTCCAACTATGATGCCGGCAAGTTCAGCAACAAGTTCTACTACGGTGGTGCTGACTACAAGATCACCAAGGATCTGACCGCTTCGTACTACTACGGCGAGCTGAAGGACTTCTACTCGCAGAACTTCCTGGGCCTGGTGCACAACTGGTCCATCGGTCCTGGCGTACTGAAAAGTGACCTGCGCTACTACCGCAGCCGTGACAACGGCTCCAACGGCGACACCGCGGCCTACTACACCACCGGCTACTACCCGGACAAAGGCCTGTCGGCGATCACCAAAGGCAAGGTCGACAACAACCTGTACAGCTACCTGGCCCTGTACTCGGTTGAAGGCCACACCTTCGGTGGCGGCTACCAGTACAGCAACGGTGACAGCGATTTCCCTTGGTTGAACCAGGGTGACGGCTCGTCCAACAGCACCATCACCGACATGCAGATCCAGAAGTTCGCCCGTGCCGGCGAGCGTACCTGGCAGGCTCGCTACGCCTATGACTTCGCCAAGGTCGGCCTGCCTGGCCTTACCGCCGGTATCATCTACCTGCGTGGCAACAACATCGACACAGCCGGTAAGGTTGGCGCTGCACAGAAAACCACTCTGGGCACTGGTGGCACCGAGTGGGAACGCGACCTGACCCTGTCCTACGTGGTTCCGCAAGGCCCACTGAAGAACCTGGGTCTGACCTGGAAAAACGCCATGTGGCGTAACGACATTCCGGGCCAGCGCGACCAGGACGAAAACCGCCTGATCGTCAGCTACTCGATCCCGCTGAAGTAATTGCGGTTGAAGCCTCGCCCGGCGCAATGCCGGGCGAGGTGTTGTTTCAAGTCAGGCCCACCCCCGTGAGCCCTTCCTGAATCCCCCTCTTTTTACAGCTACTCAAGGCCTTCTCGAACCTTGTTGAGAAGGGTGGTCTTCGCTCGTCCGCGAGTCCAGTGAAGAGATTTTTAATATTCAATTCAGTTATTAATAAATCGATATATATTCTTTTTAAATAGTCTCCCGTGCAGGCAGAGTAGCTTCATCACGCACTCACAGGAGCAGCACCCATGAGCCTCAGACTGGGCGACATCGCCCCCGACTTCGAACAGGATTCCAGTGCCGGCAAGATTCGTTTCCACGAGTGGCTGGGCGATAGCTGGGGCGTGCTGTTTTCCCACCCGGCGGACTTCACGCCGGTGTGCACCACCGAGTTGGGCTTTACCGCCAAGCTCAAGGACGAATTCGCTCAGCGCGGGGTGAAGGCCATTGCCCTGTCGGTGGACCCGGTGGACTCCCATCACAAGTGGATCGAAGACATCAACGAGACCCAGAACACCCGGGTCAACTTCCCGATCCTGGCGGATGCCGATCGCAAGGTCTCGGACCTCTATGACCTGATCCACCCCAATGCCAACGACACCCTGACCGTACGCTCGCTGTTCGTCATCGACCCGAACAAGAAGATTCGCCTGACCATCACCTACCCGGCCAGTACCGGGCGCAACTTCCATGAAATCCTGCGGGTAATCGATTCGCTGCAACTCACCGACAACTACAAGGTGGCCACCCCGGCCAACTGGCAGGACGGTGACGAAGTGGTGATCGTGCCTTCGCTCAAGGACGAGGAAGAGATCAAGCGTCGCTTTCCAAAGGGCTATCGCGCAGTGAAGCCCTATCTGCGCCTGACGCCGCAACCCAACCGCTGATACACCAACCGCCGTAGGAGCTCGCTTGCCGACAAAGGCGGTCGTGAGGCCGGAGCAAGTTTCGCGGACCCTTTCGCGGGCAAGCCCGCTCCTACGGAGCACGCAGGAGCAACAGATCCATAAAGCAGGGGTTTAAGGCCGTTCCGACGGCCTATTTTTTTGCCTGCGGAAAATACTTCCTTATATATTATTAAGGAATAAACAAATGAATAAATAAGATTTATAGATATAAAAATAGGCTGTTAAGGTCTCTCCAATTCGGCGAGATCGCATCCCGCGAATCGCTTTCTTCGTTCAAGGAATTCTCTGCATGCTGGTGGTCTCTCTCGGTGGCAGTCCCAGCCAACGCTCCCGTTCCGGGGTGCTGCTGGAGTTGGCCAAGCGCTGGTTACAGCAGCAAGGCGTGGAAGTGGTCAGCTACCAGGTACGGGACTTCCCGGCCGAGGATCTGCTCCACGCGCGCTTCGACAGCCCCAAGGTCATCGACCTGCTGCAACAGATCGAACAGGCCGATGGCCTGCTGATTGCGACGCCGGTGTACAAAGCGTCGTTTTCCGGGGCCCTGAAAACCCTGCTCGACCTGCTGCCCGAGCGGGCCCTGAGCCACAAGGTGGTGCTGCCCATGGCTACCGGCGGCAGCATTGCCCACATGCTGGCGGTGGATTACGCATTGAAGCCGGTGCTTTCGGCCCTCAAGGCCCAGGAGATGCTCCAGGGCATCTTTGCCGAGGACAGCCAGATCGCCTACGGCGAGGGCAGCGCCCAGCCGCAATTGGCCGAGGCCCTGGAGCAACGCTTGAAAGAAGCGCTCGAGCAGTTCCACAGCGCCATGGCCCGTCGCCCCAAGCCGCTGGATCCGCATCTGCTCAATGAACGCCTGTTGAGTGCTCGCTGGAGCATTTGAGCCTCACCCCCGATTGAAATACTCGCCTTACTCGCCCGCCAACGGGCAAGCAGGTGCAGCCACAACCCCACAGCAAAAAGGAGAGCGCCATGCGCCCTGTCATTTTGCGTCGCGGTCTGGTCGCTCTGTTTGCTGCGGCTGTGTCCTTCGGCGCCATTGTTCAAGCTCAGGCCGAGACCTTGCGGATCGGTTATCAGAAGTACGGCACCCTGGTGCTGCTCAAGGCCAAGGGTTCCCTGGAGAAGCGCCTGGCGCAGCAGGGCGTCGAGGTGCAGTGGACTGAATTTCCCGGAGGCCCACAGTTGCTGGAGGGCCTCAATGTCGGGTCCATCGACTTCGGCGTGACCGGCGAGACCCCGCCAGTCTTTGCCCAGGCCGCCGGTGCCGACCTGCTGTATGTGGCCTACGAGCCGCCGGCCCCCCATAGCGAAGCGATCCTGGTGCCCAAGGGTTCGCCGATCCAGTCGGTGCAGGACCTCAAGGGCAAGAAGGTGGTGCTGAACAAGGGCTCCAACGTCCATTACCTGCTGGTCCGCGCTCTGGAAGACGCCGGCCTGAAATACAGTGATATCCAGACCGTGTTCCTGCCGCCGGCTGATGCCCGCGCCGCATTCGAGCGGGGCAGCGTCGATGCCTGGGCCATCTGGGACCCTTACCAGGCAGCCGCCGAGCAGCAGCTACAGGCTCGTACCCTGCGTGACGGCTCGGGCATCGTCGACAACCACCAGTTCTACCTGGCCACCAAACCCTACGCGCAACAGCATCCCGAGGTGATTACCGCCCTGGTGGAAGAAGTACGGGCGGTGGGCGAGTGGTCCAAGGGCAATCCGCAGGAGGTCACCCAACAGGTGGCACCGCTTTTGGGCCTGCCGGCCGACATCACCCTCACTTCGGTTAAGCGCCAGGGCTATGGCGCGGGCTTCCTGACCCCGGAAGTGATCGCCGCGCAGCAGAAAATCGCCGACAGCTTCTACCAGCTCAAGCTGATTCCCAAGCCGTTGAGCATCAAAGACGTGATCTGGACGCCCACCGCCGCCGTGGCCAAAGCGCCGTAATTCGACCCCTTAGGAGACAACTCCATGAGCCTCAATATCTTCTGGTTCCTGCCTACCCACGGCGACGGCCATTACCTTGGCACCGCCGAAGGCGCTCGCGCCGTCGATCATGCTTACCTGCAGCAGATCGCCCAGGCTGCCGATCGCCTGGGGTTCGGCGGCGTGCTGATCCCCACCGGACGCTCCTGCGAGGACTCCTGGCTGGTGGCGGCGTCGCTGATCCCGGTGACCCAGCGTCTGAAGTTCCTCGTGGCCCTGCGCCCGGGGATCATCTCCCCGACGGTAGCGGCGCGCCAGGCAGCGACCCTGGACCGGTTGTCCGGCGGCCGGGCGCTGTTCAACCTGGTGACCGGGGGGGATCCGGACGAACTGGCCGGCGACGGCCTGTTCCTCGACCATGAGGAGCGCTACCAGGCTTCGGTGGAGTTCACCCGTATCTGGCGCCGGGTGCTGGAAGGTGAAACCGTGGACTACGACGGCCAGCACATCAGCGTGAAGGGCGCCAAGCTGCTCTATCCGCCGCTGCAGCAACCCCGTCCGCCGCTGTATTTTGGTGGCTCCTCGGAAGCGGCCCAGGACCTGGCCGCCGAGCAGGTGGAGATGGTCCTGACCTGGGGCGAGCCGCCGGCCGCAGTAGCCGAGAAGATCCAGCAGGTGCGGGACAAGGCCGCCAAACTCGGGCGCACCGTACGCTTCGGCATCCGCCTGCATGTGATTGTGCGGGAAACCAACGCCGAGGCCTGGCAGGCTGCCGAGCGGCTGATTTCCCATCTGGACGACGACACCATCGCCCGGGCCCAGGCGTCCCTGGCGCGCTTCGATTCCGTAGGCCAGCAGCGCATGGCCGCCTTGCATGGCGGCCGCCGCGACCAGTTGGAAGTCAGCCCCAACCTCTGGGCCGGGGTCGGCCTGGTGCGCGGCGGTGCCGGTACGGCCCTGGTGGGCGACGGCCCGACCGTGGCGGCCCGCATGCAGGAGTATGCGGACCTGGGCATCGACACATTCATCTTCTCCGGCTATCCGCACCTGGAAGAGGCCTACCGGGTGGCCGAACTGCTGTTCCCGCACCTGGACATCGAACGCCCCAAGCTGCCTGAGGCGGCGGGTTACGTCAGCCCGTTCGGGGAGATGGTCGCCAACGACATCATTCCCAAAGCCGTGTCCCAGAGCTGAGGTGCGGCCATGAACGGACAACGCATAGTGCAGCGTCTGGCGCCTTGGGGCCTGCCGCTGCTGTTGTTGGCGGTGTGGCAACTGTCGGTGTCGGCGGGCTGGCTGTCGACCCGCATCCTGCCGGCCCCCAGCGCGGTGATCGAGGCCGGGGTCAGCCTGGTACGCAGTGGCGATATCTGGACCCACCTGGCCATCAGCGGCTGGCGCGCCGGCCTGGGTTTTGTCATTGGTGGCGGCATCGGCCTGGCGCTGGGCTTTATCACCGGCCTGTCGAAATGGGGTGAGCGGCTGCTGGACAGCTCGGTACAGATGATCCGCAATGTGCCGCACCTGGCGCTGATTCCCCTGGTGATCCTGTGGTTTGGCATCGATGAGTCGGCGAAGATTTTCCTGGTGGCCCTGGGCACGCTGTTCCCGATCTACCTCAACACCTACCACGGCATCCGCAACGTCGACCCGGCATTGGTGGAGATGGCGCGCAGCTACGGCCTGTCCGGCTTCGCCCTGTTCCGCCAGGTGATCCTGCCCGGCGCCCTGCCTTCGATCCTGGTGGGGGTGCGCTTTGCCCTGGGCTTCATGTGGCTGACCCTGATCGTCGCCGAAACCATTTCCGCCAGCTCCGGCATCGGCTACCTGGCAATGAACGCCCGGGAGTTCCTGCAGACCGACGTGGTGGTGCTGGCGATCGTTCTGTACGCGGTGCTCGGCAAGCTGGCGGACCTGGCCGCGCGTGGCCTGGAGCGGGTCTGGCTGCGCTGGCATCCGGCCTATCAGGTCGCCAAAGGCGGTGCCCAATGACGGCTCAACAACCTCCGCGGCTGCTGCAGGGCATTCCCCTGGCGGTGCGCAAACTGCAAAAGACCTTCGGCTCGCGGCAGGTGCTGCGGGAAATCGACCTGCACATTCCCGCCGGCCAGTTCGTGGCGGTGGTGGGGCGCAGCGGCTGCGGCAAAAGTACCTTGCTGCGCCTGCTGGCCGGTCTCGACCAGCCCAGTGCTGGCGAACTGTTGGCCGGTTCCGCGCCCTTGAGCGCTGCCATTGAAGACACCCGGCTGATGTTCCAGGAGGCGCGCCTGCTGCCCTGGAAAAAGGTCATCGATAACGTCGGGCTCGGGCTCAAGGGCAACTGGCGCCCCCAAGCCCTGCAGGCTCTGGAAGCCGTGGGCCTGGCGGACCGCGCCCAGGAATGGCCGGCGGCCCTGTCCGGTGGGCAGAAGCAGCGCGTGGCCCTGGCCCGCGCCCTGATCCACCAGCCGCGGCTGTTGCTGCTGGACGAGCCGCTGGGGGCGCTGGATGCCCTGACGCGGATCGAGATGCAGCAGTTGATCGAACGCCTGTGGCAGCAGCATGGCTTCACCGTGCTGCTGGTCACCCACGATGTCAGCGAAGCGGTGGCGATCGCCGATCGGGTGATCCTGATCGAAGACGGCGAGGTCGGTCTCGACCTGCACGTCGAGCTGCCACGCCCGCGGGTACGGGGTTCCCATCGCCTGGCGGCGCTGGAGACCGAAGTCCTCAACCGCGTGCTGTCATTGCCCGGCTCGCCGCCGGAACCGGAACCCGTTTCACCCTTGCCCACGCAACTGCGCTGGGCACTTTAAAACAGCCGCTCATTTCGACCCCAGGAGAAACACCATGACCATCAAGGCCATCAACGTACGCAACCAGTTCAAGGGCACCATCAAGGAAATCGTCGAAGGCGACGTGCTGTCGGAAATCGACGTGCAGACCGCTTCCGGCATTGTCACTTCGGTGATCACCACCCGCTCGGTGAAAGAGCTGGAGCTGTCGATTGGCAGCGAAGTGATCGCCTTTGTGAAGTCCACCGAGGTATCGATCGCCAAGTTGTGAACGGCGCCCGATCACGGCCCCGAACGGTGCGAGCCCTTCGGGGCTTTTTCATGGGCGCTGTAAATACCGGTCAGATTTGATACTTTCCCTGCTTTCGGCAAGACCTGAACAGTAAACATGACAACAGAGCAGGGTCCAAATGTGGGGTATCTGGAGTTCGATCGCGACCATTGGGCCGCTCTGCGGGCCGGTGAGCCGATGAGTCTTGCGCCATCCGAGATGGAGACGCTGACCAGTCCGACCCAGCCCATGGCGTCCGAAGAAGTGCGGCAGATCCTCCTGCCGCTGTCGCGCCTGCTGCATTTGCATGCGGCGCAGGTGCAATCGCTGAAGGTGCCGCAGACCGGTTTCAAGGCCCCCTACGTGATCGGTGTTTCCGGCAGCGTGGCGGTGGGCAAGAGCAGTTTTGCCCGGGTCCTGGCGGCGCTGCTGGCCTATTGGCCGGGCAAGCCCAATGTGCACCTGGTGACCACGGATTCGTTCCTGTTCCCGCTGGCCACCCTGCAGGAAAAAAACATCCTGCACCGCAAGGGCTTTCCAGAGTCCTATGACGAACCGCTGTTCTTGGATTTTCTCCAGGCGGTGTGCCGCCGGGGCGAAGCGGCGCGGATTCCCATCTATTCCCATGTGCGCTACGACATCCTGGCCGATGAGGCGCAGTCGGTGGAGGCGCCGGACATCATCATCCTGGAAGGCTTGAATGTGTTGCAGGGTGAGCAGGGCGAGGGCCTGAACGCCCTGGATTTCATCGACTTCTCGATCTATGTCGACGCTCCCGAAGCGACCATCAAGACCTGGTACCTGGAGCGGTTCGTCTACCTGAAGAACACTGCCTTCCAGTCGGGGGATTCCTACTTCAACAAGTACAAAGGCCTGTCCGATTCCGAGGCGCTGTCAGTGGCCTCCGATACCTGGGACCGGGTCAACCTGAAGAACCTGGTTGAAAACATCCTGCCGACTCGGGAGCGAGCCAACCTGATCATCCACAAGTCGGCGGACCACAGCATCGACCGGTTGCTGCTGCGTCAGGCCTGAGCCGGCGTTCAGGGCGGGGTGGAGCGCTTGGCCAGGTAGGGCGGCAGGTACAGGCCCAGGTAGGCATCGAAGACGCGCATGCCTTCCTCGGCCATGCGCGGGGTGATCTGCCCGTGCTGCTGCACGGAGCGGGCATACACCCGATCTCCCAGCTCCATGGCCAGGGCGAACACGTCGACATCGACGGGTAGCGTCGGCAACTCGAAATGATGATCGAACAGCTTGTGCATCAGGTCCCCCAGCTCGATGTCGTGCTGGCGGTCGGCCTGGGTGACTTCGGTCAGGCCGTGCTGGGCGAGGATCAGTTGGCGGGCCGCCGCGTCCTCGCCGTAGATGTCGAGCATGCGTTGCTCCACCAGGCGTGACAGGTCGCGCCAGCTGCTGAGCCGCTCATGGTCGATAGGTTCCAGCAGGCAGGCGCGGAACGCCGCGTGGACATCGGCGGTAAGGGCTTCCAGCAGGGCCGGGACGCTGGCGAAGAAGTGATAGACCGAGGATGGCGGGATCTGCGCCTTGTCGGCCACGCTGTAGATCGACAGGCTGGCCACGCCCTCGGCCGCCAGCAAGGTCCGTGCGGCGTCGAGTATGGAGTCGATCCGGGCCTGGCTGCGTGCACGGGGTTTGCGAAGCGGGGCGGTGCGCGTCATCAGTCTCTCCTACAGGGCAGCGGGCATTGTACGCGAGTGGGCCGTTGTCCCTGTAGCCGCAGCCTGGGCGCATCCGAATCACGGGCATAAAAAAACGCCGCCGGGATGAACCCGGCGGCGTTCTTCAATGCAGCTGGCGCTTACACAGTGTGCAGGTACCAGTTGTACTCGAGGTCGGAGATGGAGTGTTCGAACTCCTCCAGCTCACTTTCCTTGCAGGCGACGAAGATATCGATGTATTTCGGATCGATGTACTTGGCCATGACTTCGCTGTCGTCCAACTCGCGCAGGGCATCACGCAGGTTGTTCGGCAGGCTCTGCTCGTTCTGCTCGTAGGAGTTGCCTTCGGTAGGCGCCCCCGGCTCGATCTTGTTGGTCAGGCCGTGGTGCACGCCCGCCAGGACCGAAGCCATCAGCAGATAGGGGTTGGCGTCGGCGCCGGCGACCCGGTGTTCGATGCGCACTGCATCGGCCGAGCCGGTGGGGACGCGAATGGCCACGGTACGGTTGTCCAGGCCCCAGCTCGGCGAGTTCGGCACATAGAACTGCGCGCCGAAACGGCGATAGGAGTTGACGTTCGGGCAGAGGAAGGCCATCTGCGCCGGTAGGGTCTCGAGCACACCGCCGATCGCGTGACGCAGTGCGGCGTTCTGCTCGGGATCCTCGCTGGCGAAGATGTTCTTGCCATCTTTGTCCAGAACCGAAATGTGAACGTGCAGACCGTTGCCCGCCTGGCCCGGGTAAGGCTTGGCCATGAAGGTGGTGTCCATCTCATGGTCGTAGGCGATGTTCTTGATCAGGCGCTTGAGCAGGACCGCGTAGTCGCAGGCCTTGATCGGGTCGGCCACGTGGTGCAGGTTGACTTCGAATTGTGCCGGGGCACTTTCCTTGACGATGGCGTCGGCCGGGATGCCTTGTTCCTTGGCACCTTCCAGGATGTCCTGGAGGCAGTCGACGTATTCGTCGAGGTCGTCGATCAGGTAGACCTGGGTGGAGTGCGGGCGCTTGCCGGAAATCGGCGAGCGTGGTGGTTGTGGCCGGCCGTTCACGTTCTCCTGGTCGATCAGGTAGAACTCCAGCTCGAAAGCGGCGCAGATGGTCAGGCCCAGTTCGTCGAACTTGGTCACCACCTGGCGCAGGACTTCCCGTGGATCGGCAAAGAAGGGGTCGCCTTCGAGTTCGTGCATGGTCATCAGCAATTGCGCGGTAGGGCGCTTCTGCCAGGGCTCGTTGCACAGGGTATCGGGGATTGGATAGCAGATCCGGTCGGCGTCGCCGATGTCCAGACCCAGGCCGGTGCTTTCCACCGTAGAGCCATTGATATCCAGGGCAAACAGGGAGGCCGGCAGGTTGATGCCTTTCTCGTAAACCTTGTGGAGGCTGGTGCGTTCGATGCGCTTGCCGCGCACCACACCATTCATATCCGCAATCAGAAGGTCAACGTACAGAACCTCAGGATGTTCCTTAAGGAACGCGTTCGCTTCGTTGAGCTGAACGGCACGCGGGGGTACCGACATGATGCAACACCTTTGTTGTTAAAAATATCAATCATTGATCTTTTCTGGTTTCAGTCAACCCGAACGGCATGCCGAAGTCAAGTAAGGCCTTTTATGCCCTAATAAAGGGCTGGCAAGGCTCTTTTGGGGCAAAACAGGGCGTTTTTTGGGGCTCGGCCGCCTTGGGTACCGCAGGCTTGAGCGGGCCGTGTTGTATTTTTTACGGGGGTGTTGTGTAAAAAAATGAACAAGGCTAAGCTCGAATCAAACCCATAACAGCAATAATACCGGGGTGTTTCATGTCTCGCCTGCCGTTAATCGGCGTCACCGCCTGCTCCAGGCAGATCGGTCTGCATGCTTATCACATCAGTGGCGACGAGTATGTCCACGCAGTAGCCAGCGCAGCCCAGGGCGTGCCGGTGATTATCCCGTCCATGGCGGAACTGCTTTCCCCGTCCGATATTCTGGACGGTCTGGACGGCATTCTCTTTACCGGCTCTCCCTCCAATATCGAACCTTTCCATTACCAGGGTCCTGCCAGCGCGCCGGGCACTGCTCATGATTCTGCACGGGATGCTGCCACCCTGCCGCTGCTGAACGCCGCCGTCGCAAGTGGCGTTCCGGTGCTGGGCATCTGCCGCGGCTTCCAGGAAATGAACGTGGCCCTGGGCGGCAGCCTGCATCAGAACGTGCAGCAGGTGCAGCCTTTCATGGACCACCGGCACACCGAACAGCCCGGCCAGCCCCTGGACGCCTGGTACGCGCCGGCCCACGACCTGCATATCAAGGCCGGTGGTGTTCTGGCGGAGCTGGGCCTGCCGGAGCGGATTCAAGTCAACTCGATCCATGCCCAGGGCGTCGAGCGTCTGGCCCCGGGGCTGCGGGTCGAGGCGCTGGCTCCCGACGGGTTGGTAGAGGCGGTTTCGGTAGAAGCCAGCAAGGCTTTCGCACTAGGGGTGCAATGGCACCCCGAATGGCAGGTAAGCTGCAACCCTCACTACCTGGCCATCTTCCAGGCTTTTGGTGATGCCTGCCGCAAGCGGGCAAGACAACGCGACGCCGAAGCGTCACACAAGGCCTGACTTAATAGAGAGTCAGGAAACTCAGCCTAGAGGCATTTATGAGTAACAACCTCGACCAGCTCACCGATTGGTTGAAAGACCACAAGATCACAGAAGTCGAATGCATGATCGGCGATTTAACCGGGATCACCCGGGGCAAGATCTCGCCGACCAACAAGTTCATTGCCGAAAAAGGCATGCGCCTGCCCGAGAGCGTGCTGCTGCAGACCGTGACCGGCGACTATGTCGAAGACGACATCTATTACGAACTGCTGGACCCGGCCGACATCGACATGGTCTGCCGCCCGGACCAGAACGCGGTGTACCTTGTGCCCTGGGCCATCGAGCCTACTGCCCAGGTGATCCATGACACCTACGACAAGCAGGGCAACCCCATCGAGCTGTCGCCGCGCAACGTCCTGAAGAAGGTCCTAAAACTCTACGCCGACCACGGCTGGCAGCCCATCGTGGCGCCGGAGATGGAGTTCTACCTGACCAAGCGCAGCGACGATCCGGACTACCCGCTGCAGCCGCCGATCGGCCGCTCCGGCCGCCCGGAGACCGGGCGCCAGTCGTTCTCCATTGAGGCTGCGAACGAATTCGACCCGCTGTTCGAAGACGTCTATGACTGGTGCGAACTGCAGGAGCTGGACCTGGACACGCTGATCCACGAGGACGGCACGGCGCAGATGGAGATCAACTTCCGTCACGGCGATGCCCTGTCCCTGGCCGACCAGATCCTGGTGTTCAAGCGCACCATGCGCGAAGCCGCGCTCAAGCACGACGTGGCCGCCACCTTCATGGCCAAGCCCATGACCGGCGAGCCCGGCAGCGCCATGCACCTGCACCAGAGCATCATCGACATCAACACCGGCAAGAACGTCTTCTCCAATGAAGACGGGACCATGAGCCAGCTGTTCCTCAACCACATCGGTGGTTTGCAGAAGTTCATTCCCGAGCTGCTGCCGCTGTTCGCCCCCAACGTCAACTCGTTCCGTCGTTTCCTGCCCGATACCTCGGCGCCGGTGAACGTCGAGTGGGGCGAAGAGAACCGCACCGTGGGCCTGCGGGTGCCGGATGCCGGGCCACAGAACCGTCGCGTGGAAAACCGCCTGCCGGGCGCCGACGCCAACCCGTACCTGGCCATCGCCGCCAGCCTGCTGTGTGGCTACATCGGCATGGTCGAAGGCCACAACCCGAGCGCGCCCGTGGTGGGCCGTGGCTACGAGCGCCGCAACCTGCGCCTGCCACTGACCATCGAAGACGCGCTGGAGCGTATGGAAAACAGCAAGACCATCGAGAAGTACCTGGGCCAGAAGTTCATCACCGGCTATGTCGCGGTGAAGCGGGCCGAGCACGAAAACTTCAAGCGCGTGATCAGTTCGTGGGAGCGGGAGTTCCTGTTGTTCGCCGTCTGATCCGCCGGGCGCCACTGCCCGCCAGTGGCGCCTTCACTGACACTAAGGAGAGATTGATGACTCATAAAAACCCGCAAACCCGCGAGTGGCAAACCCTCAGCAGTGATCACCACCTGGCACCGTTCAGTGACTTCAAGCAATTGAAGGAAAAGGGCCCGCGGATCATCACCCATGCCAAGGGTGTGTACCTCTGGGACAGTGAAGGCAATCAGATTCTCGACGGCATGGCCGGCCTGTGGTGCGTAGCCATCGGCTATGGCCGTGACGAACTGGCGGAAGCCGCCAGCAAGCAAATGCGCGAACTGCCCTATTACAACCTGTTCTTCCAGACTGCCCACCCACCGGTGCTGGAGCTGTCCAAGGCGATCGCCGATATCGCGCCAGAAGGCATGAACCACGTGTTCTTCACCGGTTCCGGCTCCGAAGGCAACGACACCATGCTGCGCATGGTCCGCCACTACTGGGCGATCAAGGGCCAGCCGAACAAGAAAACCATCATCAGCCGGGTCAATGGCTACCACGGTTCCACTGTGGCCGGTGCCAGCCTCGGCGGCATGACCTACATGCACGAGCAGGGCGACTTGCCGATCCCGGGTATCGTCCATATCCCGCAGCCTTACTGGTTCGCCGAAGGCGGCGACATGAGCCCCGAAGAGTTCGGTATCTGGGCCGCCAACCAGCTCGAAGAGAAGATCCTCGAACTGGGCGTGGACAATGTCGGGGCCTTTATCGCCGAACCGATCCAGGGCGCCGGTGGCGTGATCGTGCCGCCGGACAGCTACTGGCCGCGGATCAAGGAAATCCTTGCCAAGTACGACATCCTGTTCGTCGCCGATGAAGTGATCTGTGGCTTCGGGCGCACCGGTGAGTGGTTCGGTAGCGATTTCTACGACCTCAAGCCGGACATGATGACCATCGCCAAGGGCCTGACCTCCGGCTACATCCCCATGGGTGGGCTGATCGTGCGCGATGAAGTGGTGGCGGTGCTCAACGAGGGCGGCGACTTCAACCACGGTTTCACCTATTCCGGGCACCCGGTGGCCGCTGCCGTGGCCCTGGAAAACATCCGCATCATGCGCGAAGAGAAAATTATCCAGCGCGCCCATGAAAAAGCGGCACCGTATTTGCAGAAACGTCTGCGCGAGTTGAGCGACCACCCGCTGGTGGGCGAGGTTCGCGGGGTAGGGCTGCTGGGGGCCATCGAACTGGTCAAGGACAAGGCCACCCGGGCGCGTTACGAAGGCCGAGGCGTGGGCATGATCTGCCGGCAGTTCTGCTTCGACAACGGCCTGATCATGCGCGCGGTGGGTGACACCATGATCATTGCGCCGCCCCTGGTGATCAGCGAGGCGGAGATCGACGAGCTGGTGGCCAAGGCGCGCAAGTGTCTGGACCTGACCTTGAGTGTGCTCGAGGGCTGAGTGCTAGGCTTTGAGCGCGGTGCTTGCGGGCACTGCGTTCAAAGCAGATGTAAAAGCCTGGTCTTTTCTTGAAAGCCGGCCTTGGATCTTGCCAGACTACCCGCCGTTTTGGTTGCCCGGATATTGGCCGCTGAGCGAGTGGTTAAAAAGAATAATTGGAGCATTACGCATGAAGGCATTAGGTATGAAGTTAGCTGGCAAGACCCTCCTCGCCATGTCCCTGATGGGCGTGATGGCGGCGGCGGCACAAGCGGACGATAAAGTGCTGCACGTTTACAACTGGTCCGATTACATCGCGCCGGACACTATCAAGAAGTTTGAAGCCGAGTCGGGCATCAAGGTTGTCTACGACGTGTTCGACAGCAATGAAACCCTGGAAGCCAAGTTGCTCGCCGGCAAGTCCGGTTATGACGTTGTGGTGCCTTCCAACAACTTCCTGGCCAAGCAGATCAAGGCCGGTGTCTACCAGGAACTGGACCGCTCCAAGTTGCCGAACTGGAAGAACCTCAACGAATCGCTGCTCAAGGCGGTTTCGGTGAGCGACCCGGGCAACAAGCATGCCTTCCCTTACATGTGGGGCTCGATCGGTATTGGCTTCAACGCCGAGAAGGTCAAGGCCGCGCTGGGTGCCGATGCACCGACCAACTCCTGGGACCTGCTGTTCAAGCCTGAGAACGCTGAGAAGCTGAAGGCCTGCGGCGTCAGCTTCCTCGATTCGCCAACCGAGATGATTCCGGTGGCGCTGCACTACCTGGGCTACCCGACCGACAGCCAGGACAAGAAGCAACTGGCTGAAGCCGAAGCGCTGTTCCTCAAGATCCGTCCTTCGATCGCCTACTTCCACTCCTCCAAGTACATCTCCGACCTGGCCAACGGCAACATCTGCGTCGCCGTGGGTTACTCGGGCGACATCTACCAGGCCAAGGCCCGTGCCGCCGAAGCCGGTGACAAGGTCAAGGTCAGCTACAACATCCCCAAAGAAGGTGCTGGCAGCTTCTATGACATGGTGGCCATCCCCAAAGACGCGGAAAACGTCGAAGGCGCCTACAAGTTCATGACCTTCCTGCAAAAGCCTGAAGTCATGGCCGAAATCACCAACGCCGTGCGTTTCCCCAACGGTAACGCAGCTGCAACCCCATTGGTCGATAAAGACATCACCAGCGACCCGGGCGTCTACCCGCCAGCTGAGGTGCAGGCCAAGCTGTACGCGATCGCCGACCTGCCGGCCGCGACCCAGCGCATCCTGACCCGCAGCTGGACCAAGATCAAATCCGGCAAATAAGCCGATTTGCAGCACTCCCTGTTGCCGTCGTCGTGGCGAGGGCGGCAACAGGAAACAATTAAATGACAGAAAGTTTTGCTGGATTGGTTTATCGAGGGTAAGTTGCGCGCCGGTTTTGTTGCTGGGCAGCTTGGAGGCTGTCAGGTAGCGCGGGGCAACTTGGGCCCAACTATTTAAGAGGACCTCCACTTGCCTATTTCTTTATTTCGCAAAGCCATGCTGGCCGCCGCCGGCCTGACGCTGATGGCTGGCGTCCAGGCTGCACCGACCGTGCATATTTATAACTGGTCCGATTACATCGGTCAGAACACCCTGGCCGAGTTTGAAAAGGCCACCGGTATCAAGCCGGTGTATGACGTATTCGATTCCAATGAAACCCTGGAAGGCAAGTTGCTGGCCGGCCGTACCGGTTATGACGTGGTCGTGCCGTCCAACCACTTCCTGGGCAAGCAGATCAAGGCCGGGGCTTTCCAGAAGCTCGACAAGAGCCTGCTGACCCACTATTCGAACCTTGACCCGGTACTGCTCAAGCGTCTGGAAATGAACGATCCGGGCAACCAGTACGCGGTGCCGTACCTGTGGGGGACCAACGGCATCGGCTACAACGTCGACAAGGTCAAGGCCGCCCTGGGCGTGGACAAGATCGATTCCTGGAGCGTGCTGTTCGAGCCGGAGAACATCAAGAAGCTCAACAGCTGCGGCGTGGCCTTCCTCGACTCCGCCGACGAGATGATGCCCACGGTCCTCAACTACCTGGGCCTGAACGCCAACAGCACCAACCCCCAGGACTACAAGAAGGCTGAGGCCACGTTGCTGGCAGTGCGTCCTTACGTGACCTACTTCCATTCGTCCAAGTACATCTCGGACCTGGCCAACGGCAATATCTGCGTGGCCATCGGGTTTTCCGGCGATGTGTTCCAGGCCAAGGCCCGGGCCGCCGATGCCGGCAAGGGTGTGAACATCGCCTATGCGATTCCGAAGGAGGGCGGTGCCCTGTGGTTCGACATGCTGGCGATCCCCAAGGATTCGACCAACGTCAAGCAGGCCCACGCCTTCATCAACTATTTGCTGCAACCTGAAGTGATCGCTCAGGTCAGTGACTATGTCGGTTATGCCAACCCCAACCCCGGGTCGGACAAGCTGATGGAGCAGTCCATCCGCACCGACGAAGCGGTCTACCCACCGCAGGAAGTGCTCGACAAGACCTACGTGTCCACCGAGTTGCCACCCAATATCCAACGCTTGATGACCCGCAGCTGGACCAAGGTCAAGACGGGTAAATAGTTCCACAGGCTCAAACTATCCAAGGTCCGCCCGCATGGGGCGGGCTGCAAATTTTGTTGGGAGTTTCGCAAATGGCAGTTGCCTCCGGCGCCTATAAGAAAGCCCTCGAGGGCGACCAGACACCTAAGCAGGTGCTGGTCAAAATCGACCGGGTCACGAAGAAGTTCGACGAGACGGTTGCCGTGGACGATGTGTCCCTGGAAATCAAGAAGGGCGAGATCTTCGCCCTGCTCGGCGGTTCGGGTTCAGGCAAGTCCACCTTGCTGCGGATGCTGGCCGGCTTCGAACGGCCAACGGAGGGGCGAATCTTCCTCGATGGTGTAGACATCACTGACATGCCGCCCTACGAGCGGCCGATCAACATGATGTTCCAGTCCTACGCCCTGTTCCCCCACATGACCGTGGCCCAGAACATCGCCTTCGGCCTCAAGCAGGACAAGATCCCTGCCGCCGAGATCGACGCCCGGGTGGCAGAGATGCTCAAGCTGGTGCAGATGAGCCAGTACGCCAAGCGCAAGCCGCACCAGCTCTCCGGCGGCCAGCGCCAGCGCGTGGCCCTGGCCCGTTCCTTGGCCAAGCGTCCCAAGCTGCTCTTGCTGGACGAGCCCATGGGCGCCCTGGACAAGAAGCTGCGCTCGCAGATGCAACTGGAACTGGTGGAGATCATCGAGCGCGTGGGCGTGACCTGCGTAATGGTGACCCACGACCAGGAAGAGGCCATGACCATGGCCGAACGCATCGCCATCATGCACCTGGGCTGGATCGCCCAGATCGGCAGCCCGATCGACATCTACGAGACCCCGGTCAGCCGCCTGGTCTGCGAATTCATCGGCAACGTCAACATCTTCGAGGGTGAAGTGGTGGACGATGCCGAGGGCCACGCGCTGATCACCTGCAAGGACCTGGACCGCAGCATCTATGTCGGCCACGGCATCAGCACTTCGGTGCAGGACAAATCGGTGACCTACGCGATCCGCCCGGAAAAGCTCCTGGTGACTGCCGAGATGCCGACCTGCGAGTACAACTGGTCCAGCGGCAAGGTCCACGACATTGCCTACCTGGGCGGCCACTCGGTGTTCTACGTCGAGCTGCCGAGCGGCAAACTGGTGCAATCCTTCGTCGCCAACGCCGAGCGCCGTGGTGCGCGGCCGACCTGGGGTGACCAGGTCTACGTCTGGTGGGAAGACGACAGCGGCGTGGTACTGCGCTCATGAACATGCGAAAGCTCAAGCGCCGACTCAATCGAATAATTCCCGGTGGCCGTCAGCTGGTCATCGGGGTTCCGTTCATCTGGCTGTTCCTGTTCTTCATGCTGCCGTTCTTCATCGTCTTGAAGATCAGCTTCGCCGAAGCGGACGTGGCCATTCCGCCGTACACCGAGATCTACAGCTACGTCGACCAGAAGCTGCAGTTGCTGCTGAACCTGGGCAACTACGCGATGCTCGGCGACGACGAACTCTATATCGCCGCCTACCTCGGTTCGCTGAAGATGGCGTTCTTCAGCACCATCCTCTGCCTGCTGATCGGCTACCCGATGGCCTACGCCATCGCCAGTGCCCGCAAGGAATTGCAGACGGTGCTGGTGCTGCTGATCATGATGCCGACCTGGACCGCGATCCTGATCCGCGTCTATGCCTGGATGGGCATCCTCAGCAACAACGGCCTGCTCAATGGCTTCCTGATGTCCATGGGCTGGATCAACGAGCCGCTGCAGATCCTCAACACCAACATCGCGGTGTATATCGGTGTGGTCTATTCCTACCTGCCGTTCATGATCCTGCCGCTGTACGCGAACCTGGTGAAACACGACACCAGCCTGCTGGAGGCCGCGGCCGACCTGGGTTCGAGTACCTTCAACAGCTTCTGGAAAATCACCGTGCCGCTGTCCAAGAACGGCATCATCGCCGGCTGCATGCTGGTGTTCATCCCGGTGGTGGGTGAGTTCGTGATTCCGGAACTGCTGGGCGGTCCGGAAACCCTGATGATCGGCAAGGTGCTGTGGCAAGAGTTCTTCAACAACCGTGACTGGCCAGTGGCATCCGCCCTGGCGGTGGTGATGCTGGCGATCCTGATTGTGCCGATCATCCTGTTCAACCGCAGTCAGGCCAAGGAAATGGAGGGCAAGGAATGAAGCGCTTCAGTTTCTCCAGCCTGATGCTGGTGCTCGGCCTGTTGTTCATCTACCTGCCGATGCTGATCCTGGTGATCTACTCGTTCAACGCTTCCAAGCTGGTGACGGTGTGGGGCGGCTGGTCAATCAAGTGGTACATCGGCCTGCTGGATAACCAGCAACTGATGGGCTCGGTGATGCGCTCCCTGGAAATCGCCTGCTACACCGCTGTAGCGGCGGTGGCACTGGGCACCCTGGCGGCGTTCGTGCTGACCCGGATCACCCGCTTCAAGGGCCGTACCCTGTTCGGTGGCCTGGTCACCGCGCCGCTGGTAATGCCGGAAGTGATCACCGGTCTTTCCTTGCTGCTGCTGTTCGTGGCCATGGCCCAGGCGGTCGGCTGGCCTCAGGAGCGCGGCATCGTCACCATCTGGATCGCCCACACCACGTTCTGCGCCGCCTATGTGGCTGTGGTGGTGTCGGCCCGCCTGCGTGAGCTGGACCTGTCCATCGAAGAGGCGGCCATGGACCTGGGCGCGCGGCCGTGGAAGGTGTTCTTCCTGATCACCATCCCGATGATCGCGCCTTCGCTGGCGGCGGGCGGCATGATGTCCTTCGCCCTGTCCCTGGATGACCTGGTACTGGCCAGCTTCGTCTCCGGCCCGGGTTCCACCACCTTGCCGATGGAAGTGTTCTCGGCGGTGCGCCTGGGGGTGAAGCCGGAGATCAACGCCGTGGCCAGCCTGATCCTGCTGGCGGTGTCCCTGGTGACCTTCCTGGTCTGGTTCTTCAGCCGGCGCGCCGAAGAAGCCCGCAAGCGGGCGATCCAGCAGGCCATCGAGGAAAGCGCTGCCGACTCCTGGAAACAGCCGGACGTGCGTCGGGCCCAGGCGCCGGAAACCGCCTGAGTTGCGGTTGTGTCATCAAAAAACCTCGCCCCGGTTTCCGGGAGCGAGGTTTTTTATTGGCCCTTGCCGGGGCAAGCACCCTCCACAAGCGGATTGGGCTTGCGGGTCTCTTCGCTGGCCAG
Source organism: Pseudomonas sp. 8(2025) (assembly GCF_052665325.1). Taxonomy (NCBI): domain Bacteria; kingdom Pseudomonadati; phylum Pseudomonadota; class Gammaproteobacteria; order Pseudomonadales; family Pseudomonadaceae; genus Pseudomonas; species Pseudomonas sp. 8(2025). The sequence goes on from NZ_JBQOIE010000001.1 coordinate 464,997, forward strand.
CCAGCTCCTGCAGCGCTGGTGATGGGTCAGGATTGCCAGGGTGAACGGCGAATCACCTCGACGAAATTCAACGCCTTGAACCCTGGCTGCTGGTCGGCCAGGACGTCGGTCTTGACGTTGCCGAAGGTGGTTTGCGGGCGATGGCGCAGGCCGTCGGCGAAGGCGCAGATGATGCATTCCTTGAAGCCTTCACCGCGCGGGTGGGCGTGGACCACGGCTTCACGCTGGGCCGCGGGGAACGCGGCGTAGTCGATGCCTAGCACATCCATCTCGACCCCGGCGGTGACCAGGGCCACGGTAGGGCGCAGGTGCTGGGGGATGCCTGGGGTGGTGTGCAAGGCGATGGACAGCCAGACCTGCTCGATATCGTCGGCGCTGAGGCCGTAGGGCTGGAGAAAGTCGCGTGCGGCGTTGGCGCCGTCGACTTCGAAGCGCTGGTCGGCGCTGCGCAGGCCCTCCACCAACCCCAGGTCGTGGAACATGGCGCCGACGTAGAGCAACTGCGGGTCGTAAGCCAGCTGCCGGCGTTCGCCGCTCAGGGCGCCGAACAGGAACACCCGGCGCGAGTGGTGATAAAGCAGGTCGGATTCGACATCGCGGATGTACTCGGTGGTGGCCCGGGCCAGGGCGCTGTCGGGTATCTGGATCCCGGCGATGGTGGAGCTCATGGGGCGTTCCTCGTGGCGGGCGCCGTTCTGGCGCTGGAGCCTTCAGTCTGTTACCGGCCCTTTCGGCCCACAATCGCACCGGGGCTGCGATCCCGGCCAACCTGCGTGCATTTCCTGCCAGTGCTATGTTCCCCCGAGCTTTGCTTGCGACAATTGCCCGCCGCTCGGGGTTGCCGGGCGCGGGTCATAGAGGGCTGTTTGCACCATGGGTAGAAGCGTTGCCGTGCTGGTTTTTCCGGGTGTCCAGGCCCTCGATGTCACCGGGCCCATGGATGTGTTTTGCGAAGCCAACCGGTTTCTGCCGGCCGAGGATCACTACCGCTTGCGGGTGATTGGCGTCGAGGCTGGGGCGCAGGCCTGTTCCAATGGCCTGCTGTTACACGCCCATTGTTCCTTCACCCAGGCCCTGGAGCCCTTTGACCTGTTGCTGGTGGCAGGCGGCCCGCAGGTGCCTGGCAGCCAGTTCAGCCCGGCCTTCTACGCCTGGCTGCGCGAGGCCTGCGCCCGGGCCAAGGGCTTCGGCTCGATCTGCAACGGCGCGTTCATCCTGGCCCGGGCCGGGTTGCTGGAAGGGCGCACGGTGACCACCCACTGGAGCGATGCGCCGGCGCTGGCTGCGCTGTGCCCTGGCACCCGGGTCGAGGCTGATCGACTGTACGTCCAGGACGGCAGGCTGTTCACTTCGGCGGGGGTCACCGCCGGCATCGACCTGTCGCTGTACCTGCTGGCCCAGGATCATGGTGCGGGGGTGGCCCTGAGCGTAGCCAAGCGTCTGGTGGTGTTCACCCAGCGCACGGGGGGGCAGTCGCAGTTCAGCCCGTTTCTGTTGCCCCAGGCCGAGACCACCTCCACCGTGGCTCGGGTCCAGCAGCATGTGCAGGACCGGTTGCAGGCGGACCTGAGCATTGCCGAGCTGGCCCGGGCGGTGAACATGAGCCCGCGCAATTTTGCCCGAGTGTTCGTTCGAGAAGCGGGGGTGACTCCGGCGGAATTTGTCGAAGGCGCGCGGATGGATGCGGCGCGGGGGATGCTCGAACGCAGCGCGGCGCCGCTCAAGACCGTGGCCTACGCCTGCGGTTTTCGCGATGCCCAGCACATGCGCAGCGTGTTCAACCGGCGCCTGGGGCTGACCCCGCAACAGTTCCGCCTGAACTTCAGCACCGTACCCTTGTAGGAGCCGGCTTGCCGGCGAAGGCGTCCTTCAGCGGAGTGCAGGGCTTGCTGGCCTCTTCGCTGGCCAGCTCGCTTCTACACCCGCCGCTGGTCAGGGCGCGGGGACCCGGGGGCGTGCCGGCAGCAGCTTCAGGGTGCTGCGGGTGTTGGCGGTGACTTCCTCGTCGCTGAAGTGCGCCTGCTGGTAGACCCCTTCGATATAGGCTTCGGCCTGATCGTCGTAGTGCTTGTCGAACAGCACGCCACTCTGGCCCACCGGGTTGATGGTCAGGCTGTGGGCCGGGTCGGCGAAGTCGATGATGCGCCGGGTCGAGGGCCCGTAGACTACTGACCAGGGCGCCGGGCCGATCTTGGCGGTGAGGTTGTTCGGCACCTCGTGGCTACCGGGGGCGTCCAGGGGGCCGACGTTGAACAGCCGGTCCAGGGGCTTCTGCATGCCCAGCGGGTGGCCGTGGGTCAGCGTGTGGGCCTGGCCCCAGCGCCATTGCGCCGGGTTGGCGCCCAGGGTCAGGCGCAGGTGGTCGATACTGGCGCGCCAGGCCAGCTTGACCGTGTCGGCGCGGCTTTCGCGCTGGGGCGTGGTGCGGTTGTCCCACCAGGGCGAATCGGGGTCCGCCGCCAGCCGGGGCAGGGCGGCGTCCACCACCCGGGCCTGGATCAGGGCGTCGAAATAGGCGTCGCCGAGTTTTTCATGGAAAGTGGCATCGGCCAGGTTGAACAGGAACTGGTTGAACAGCGTCGCGCTGGTGGATTCCAGCGGATAGTCGCCCTGCCATTTCGCCAGTTGCTCCACCAGCTTCAGTTCCTCGGGGTCGCTGACCACTTCACGCAACACCGGCAACAGCGGCGCCAGCAGGCGCGGCCCGTAGGCGGTGGTGGTGCCCAACTGCAGTTTCTGGGTGTTCTCCAGGTCCCATTTCTGGCTCTTGTCGCTGAGCTGCCGATCCAGTTGCTGACCACGGTCGGCCAGGTTGTAGTAGCCGGGGATCTCCATGCCGGTGGGGGATACCGGCTGGAAGTTGGCCGAGACGATATAGCCCCGGGCCGGGTTCTCTTCCTGGGGGTTGGCGCTGAAGGGGTAGAAGCCTTCCTTGTCCGCCAGGCTGGTGCTGCCATCGAGGATGAAGGCCGGCTTGGCCCCCGCCGGGCGCTTGGGCAGGAGCGCCGCCGCCCACCAGCCGATGTCGCCCTTGGCGTTGGCCCAGACGATGTTCAGGCCCGGTGCATGGACCTTGGCGGCCGCAGCGCGGACCTTGGCCAGGGTGTCTGCGCGGTTGAGCTGGTAGAAGCCGTCGAGGATCGGGTTCGGGGTTTCCAGGAAACCCCACCACATGGCGATCGGCGCCTTGCCCACAGTGGTACCGAGCATGTCGTTGATGATCGGGCCGTGGGGCGACTGGCGTAGGGTCAGGGTCACCGGGGCCTGGCCCTTGACGGCGATCTGCTGCTCGCTGGTGATCAGGTCCACCCACTTGTCGTGGAACCAGACCTGATTGGGGTTCTCCGGGTTGACCTTTTCGGCGATCAGGTCGAGGTCATCGTTCTGGAACATGGTCAGGCTCCAGCCGAAGTCCAGGTTGTGGCCGAGAAAGGCGAAGGGCACCAGGGCCTGGTGATGACCGTAGAGTTCAAAGCCCGGGGCCGAGAGCTGGGCCTCGTACCACACCGACGGCAGCGAGTAGCGGATATGCGGGTCGCCGGCCAGCAGCGCGCGGCCGCTCTTGGTCCGCGAGCCGGAAACCACCCAGGCATTGCTGCCCTCGAATTGCGGCAGCCCGGCTTCTTCCAGGGCTTGCTGGCTCAGGCGGGCGATCCGGCCCAGGCCCTGCCAGTCGACGGCGGCCAGTGGCATTGAAGGTTGGGTCTTGCCCTTGGCCAGCACGCCCTTGGGCTGCCAGTCGAGGTCGAACACCTTCAGGTAGTCATTGCCCAGCTCGTCGCGGATGTAGGTCAGCAGCGGCTCGGTGCGAAAGGCCATGGCAAAGCTGTAGGCCATGAAACCGGCGACGCTGACGGTGTCTTCTGCGGTGAAAGGCCGCTTGTGGATGCCCAGGACGTCGAACTCGATGGGGCTGACGTGGCTGTCCTGATACTGGTTGATGCCGTCCAGATAGGCCTCCAGGGCCTTCCAGGCGGGTGACTGATGGTCGAGCCCGGCGATATAGCTGTCGGCCCGTTCGCGAATCCGCAGGCTGCGGAACAGTTTGTCGGTGTCCACCAGCTTGGGCCCCAGCACCTCTGCCAGCTCGCCCCGGGACAGGCGCCGCAGCACTTCCATCTGGAACAGCCGGTCCTGGGCGTGCACGTAGCCCAGGGCGCGGTACAGGTCGGCTTCGTTTTCGGCGCGAATGTGCGGCACCCCGCGTTCGTCGTAACGCACGGTGACCGAGCCTTGCAGGCCATTGAGCTCGACCTGGCCCTGACGCGTCGGCTGCTTGCTGTACAGGTAGCCGGCAAGCCCTGCCAGCAGGGCGAGGATCAGTACGGCGACGACGGTCAGGCTGCGTTTCATGCGGGCTCCTTGCTGTTGTTGTATTCAATGCCGCCTTGGGAGAGCTGCAGAGATTTAGCACAAGTCAGGGGCCCCGCGCAGGAGGCAGTCCTTGATTAGTCGCGAATGCCTTGTTCGGCCGGCCAGGGGCAGTAGCAGCCGATGGCCAGGGTGTGGGTGGCGCTGACCGGGCGATTGTCCTCAAGGGCCTGGAGGATGGGCTCGATGAAGCTGTTGCTGGAATTGCAGGTCAGGCCTTCGCTGTAGGGGCCGAAGTAGGCCAGCTTGCCGTTGCGGTCCCAGATCGCCACTGCCGGGCTGGCGGGGATCTGTTCCGCTCCGGGCAGGCTGTCGAGGTGCTTCAGGCGGCTCAGGGTGGCGGGTAGCTGGCCGTGGCTGCCGGGCTTCTGTACGGCATAGAACTCCACGCCCCGCGGGCCATAGGTTTCGATCAGCTCGGCCAGGTGCTGCTGGTTACCGACATTGCAGGGGCAGGCCGGGTCCCAGAAATGCACCAGGCGGATCGCCCCGGGGCCGGCCAGTTCGGCGGGCAGTTGCAACGGGTCGCCGGAGAACATCGCGGTGTGCTCGCTGAACGCCCGCAGATAGCGGCCCTGGAACCATTCGTAGGCGTTCCACAACACCACGGCGCAGATCAGGACGAGCAGGCTGGCAAGCAGGGGCGTGCGGTAAGACTGGCGCATTAAGATCGGTCCTCGAAGGTCGCGTAGCTTGCCATGCTTGCCGCGACAGATGAATATCGCAGGCCCAGAAAGCCCGTTTTGTCGCCGGTACCCCCGCTTTGGAATTCTCTATGCCCGCCACTTTCGACCCCGACCACCTGCGTGCCAGCCTGCAACCTCTGGTCGCCGGGGAGCCTTTGTCGGTGGAGGGGCAGGCCTACCAGCGCTTCTATGGGCTGGATTTCGCCGGGCGGGCGCTGGTGCCGCGCAGCCGCCTGGGGCGTTTCCAGGTGGACGGCTACGACGTGGTGAGCCAGGTCTGGTGGCCGGAGCAGCCACGGGCCACGCTGTTTCTGTTCCACGGCTTCTACGACCACATGGGCTTGTACCGGCATGTGATCGAGTGGGCGCTGCAACGGCGTTTCGTGGTGATTTCCTGCGACCTGCCCGGGCACGGCCTTTCCAGTGGCGAGCGGGCCAGTATCGATGATTTCGCGGTGTACCAGCGGGTGCTGCAAGGCCTGTTCGCCGAGGCCCGGTCCCTGGAACTCCCCGAGCCCTGGCACCTGTTCGGGCAAAGCACCGGCGGCGCGATCATCATGGACCACCTGCTCAACCAGGGCGCCGAGAGCCCGGCCCAGGGGCAGGTGATGCTGCTCTCGCCGCTGGTGCGGCCGCGGGCCTGGGGCTGGTCGATGCTCAGTTATTACGCGCTGCGGCCCTTCGTCACCGGCATTGCCCGGCGCTTCAGTGAAAACTCCAACGACCCGGATTTCCTCGCGTTCCTGCAGGTCGACCCGTTGCAGCCGCAACGCTTGCCGACGGCCTGGGTGGGAGCGCTGTCGCGCTGGATCAAGTGCCTGGAGGCGGCGCCCCGCAGCTCCAGGCAGCCGTTGATCGTTCAGGGGGATGCGGACATGACCGTGGACTGGCAGCACAATCTGCAGGTGATTCGTGGCAAGTTCGCCGCGCCCGAGCTATTGATGCTGCCCGATGCGCGGCACCATCTGGCCAATGAAATCCCGTTGTATCGCGATCAGTACTTCGCCTTTCTGACCCAGCACCTCTAAAGATTGGTGCAGCCGCTGCCGCAGGCTGCGAACGGCCCGAAGGGACGCAAGAGCCCAAGGCTACTGCAGGCTCGTCAGGCGATTGCCAGGCAAGGGCCTGCGGGCTCGGCAGCGGTCACAGGCGAGTTGCCGGGTTAGGGGGCGAGGCTGGAAGTGCTCTGGCCGACCGCCAGGCCTGCGCGAATCGCTGCCAGGGCGGCCTGGTAGTAGGCCTTGCCTTCGCTGGATTCGGCGAAGGTGGCGAACTCTTCCAGCTCCGTGTCGGACAGATCCCGATAGACGTACAGCAAGGTGTTGTTCAGGTCGTTGCCGATCTGCTGCATCAGCCGCTGGCGCTGGCCGTTGAGCATGCCCTGGGCCTGGCCGCCCCCCAGCAGGCCGGGAATCATCTGGCTCAGGCTGTCGGCGGCGACACCGGCAATCGCCAGGCTCACCTCTGCACCCGCTTCCCGGGCCGGCAGGGCCTGGGCCAGGTGGCCGATGATCAACTGGCGGTTGTCGCTGGCCTGCATCTTCGGCAGGCCTTGGGCGTTCTTGGCCAGCTGGTCGCGGCGGGTCGCCAGCAGTTCGGCGGCGACGATCTTGCGGCCCAGGGGCGACTGGAAGAAGGCCAGGGCCGGTGCGGGGTCCGCCAGGTTCTGCCGCAGTTGGGCCTCGGCGCGACGGTCCACGGCCTGGGGTGCGAAGCGCTGGTTGCTGTTGTCCACCAGGGCTTGATAGACCGCCGGCGGCAGGCTGCTCTGGTAGCGCTGCTGGGCGGCGCTGAGGGCATCGTTGAAATGCGCGCGCTGTTGCGCCCAACCGGCGACCTGGTACAACTGGTCGTGGCTGTCTGCCCAGGCAGGCAAGGCGCAGAAGATCAACAGTGAGAAAAGCAAACGGCGCATAAGGACTCCTGTCAGCAGGCGACTATTCTCCGGGGCAAGAGGGTGGTTGTCGAGAATTCGTATCAGCATCCCTCGGCAAACCGATGATGTGTAAGCCCATTGAAAAAAATGCTTCATCCTCCGCTCTGCGGCTCTGTCAGATTTTTCTGAGGCTGGATACTATGCGCGCCATGCAAATACCCTCTGATCATCCGCTGTTGTTGAACATTGTCGACGACCTGGCCGCCTGTGGCTGGTCGCAGCAAAATGTCTTCCTGTCCGAGGCTCTGACCCTCGAACTGGCGGCTGAGTGCCGTAAACGTGCGGCTGAAGGTGAACTGGCGCCGGCGGCGGTAGGACGCGGGCCGGCCCAGGAGATCCGCGAGGGTATACGCGGCGACCATATCCAGTGGCTCGAGCCCGGTCAGGCCCAGGCCTGCGATAGCTACCTGGAACTGATGGACAGCCTGCGCGAGGCTCTGAACCGAGGCCTGTTCCTCGGGCTTGAAGATTTCGAATGCCATTTCGCGATGTACCCGCCGGGAGCCTTCTACAAGCGCCACGTGGATCGCTTTCGCGATGACGACCGGCGCATGGTCTCGGCGGTGGTCTACCTCAATGAGGAGTGGCTGCCTGAGCAGGGCGGGCAATTGCGCATGTACCTCAATGACCGGGGGCAATACGATGTAGTCCCTGTCGGGGGGCGGCTGGTGGTGTTTCTTTCCGGCGAAGTCCCCCATGAAGTCATGCCTGCGACCCGGGAACGCCTGTCCCTGACCGGCTGGTTCCGGCGCCGTGGTAACGAGCCGTTCTGAATATGCACAAGATCCTGGTCAGCCGCTGCCTGTTGGGCCACCGCGTACGCTATGACGGCGGTGCCAGCGGCCCGTTCGATCAACTGGCCGCCTGGCAGCAAGAGGGACGAGTGGTTGCCTTGTGTCCGGAGGTTGCTGGTGGTTTGCCCACGCCACGGGCGCCGGCGGAGATCCCCGGCGGGCAGGGTGTCGATGTGCTCGAGGGGCGGGCACCGGTGATGACCTGCGAAGGTGAAGATGTCAGCGCCCAGTTCCTGGCTGGCGCCCGCCAGGCCCTGGAGCTGGTGGAAAAGCACCGGATCCGCGTTGCCGTGCTCAAGGCCCACAGCCCATCCTGCGGCAACCTGCTGACCTATGACGGCAGCTTCAGCGGGGTCAAGGTTTCGGGGGAGGGCGTCACCGCCGCGTTGCTCAAGCAGCACGGGGTGCAAGTCTTCAGCGAGCTGCAACTGCCCGAGGCCGCCAGCGCCCTGGCCGCATTGTCCTCGTAGCCGCTGCCGAGCTTTAGCGAGGCTGCGAAAAGGCCCTAAGGGCCTTGCTTGACGATTTCCCGCCGACCTCTGGCGGCCATGAAGCCCCTGGGTCCCTTCGGGCCGTTCGCAGGCTGCGGCTACAGGTCAATCCAGGCAGCTTGTGTCGTTTACTGCCCGGCTTCGGCCTTCGGCGGTTTGCTCGCGTCCATGCCGAACCATTTCTCCGACAGGGCCATCAGGCGCCCGTCGGCCTTGATCCGCTGCAAGGCGCTGTCCAGGCTCGCGCGAAACGCCGGGTTACCTTTCTGGAAGGGGATCGCCAGGCTCAGGGTCGGTCCGACCTTGGCGCCTTCCTTCACCGGCAGGCGGCTGTCGCGAATGGCGTAGGGAATCAGCAGGCGATCGCTGATGGCAGCGTCGATCTGCTTGTCCGCCACGTCCCTGATCGGCTGCTGGGCATCGGCGTAGCTGCGCAGGTTGATCCCTTCCACAGTCCGCGCCTGATCGACGAACTGGCTGCCCTGGGCCACCCCCAGCGCCTGGCCGCGCAGGGCCTGCAGGGAAAACAGCGGACGCTGCTCTTCCTTGCGCACAATCAACTGCGCACTGGAATAACTGTAGGGTTCGCTGAAATCGAAACGATCCTTGAGTTCCGGGGTCATTGCTATGTGGTTGATCGCCACGTCGAACTTGCCGCTTTCCACTCCCGGGAGCAGTTCGGCGGCCTTGGTCACCACGAAGTCCGCGCGTACGTCCAGTTCACTGGCCAGCAGTTGCCCCAACTCCACCTCGAAACCGGTGAGTTTGCCGTCGTCCTTGAAATTGAAGGGTGGTGTATCGGCTTCCAGGGCGATGCGCAGCTCGCCGCGGTCATTGATATCGTCCATCAGTTCGGCTTGAGCGCAAGTGCTCGCAAGGGGCAGCAAAAGTAACAGGCCAGGCAGGAAACGCATGGTCACTCCTTGAATTTATATGAGCGATGCGCCGTTCAGGCTCGCTTTGCTAAGGTGTTGAGTGCCTTCGACAACGAATTGCCACGAAGTTGTCATAACCGTAAAAGATTTGCGGAAAAACTGGAGAAGATAATGAAAATTTTTATGTCGCGTGCTGCTTTGGCCGGTCTGTTGCTGGGAACCTCGATGCTGGCCGGTGCAGCGGAAATTCCGCGTACCGAGGCACCTGCCGGCGCCAAGGTGACTATCGTTTCCCCGGCCGACGGGGCCACCGTGGACAAGACCTTCAAGGTCAAGTTCGGCGTTGAAGGCATCGCCCTGGCTCCGGCGGGCGATCAGACCGCCAACACCGGCCACCATCACCTGCTGATCGATGTCGATCAGTTGCCTGCCGAGAACCTGCCGATCCCGATGGACGCCAACCACCTGCACTTCGGCAAGGCCCAGACCGAAACCGAAGTGACCCTGACACCCGGCAAGCACACCCTGCAACTGGAACTGGGGGACAAGAACCACGTGCCTTTCAACCCGGTGATCGTTTCCAAGAAAATCACAGTAACAGTGAAATAATCGTAAACACGATAAAAAAGGGAGCCCAGAGGGCTCCCTTTTTTGTGCCGCAATCGAGGCTTAGAACAGCACGCGGCAACGGATGGTACCGTTGATGTGCTGCAGCTTCTCTTGCGCCAGGTCCGAGTACTCGGCGTCGACGTCGATCACCACGTAGCCGACCTTCTCGTTGGTCTGCAGGAACTGACCGGAGATGTTGATGCCGTTTTCGGCGAAGACCTTGTTGATCTCGCTCATTACGCCCGGAATGTTCTCGTGGATGTGCAGCAGACGGTGCTTGCCCGGGTGGGCCGGCAGCGCCACTTCAGGGAAGTTGACCGAGGACACCGAGGTACCGTTGTCGCTGTACTTGACCAGTTTTTCTGCCACTTCCAGGCCGATGTTGGCCTGGGCTTCAGCGGTGGAACCGCCGATGTGCGGGGTCAGGATCACGTTGTCCAGGCCGCGCAGCGGGCTTTCGAACTCTTCGTCGTTGGAGCGCGGCTCCACCGGGAATACGTCGATGGCCGCGCCGATCAGGTGCTTGTCCTTGATCGCGTCCGCCAGGGCGTCCAGCTCGACCACGGTGCCGCGGGCGGCGTTGATCAGGATGCCGCCCTTCTTGATGGCGCGGATTTCCTTCTCGCCGATCATCCACTGGGTGGCCGCGGTTTCCGGCACGTGCAGGGTGACGATGTCGGACATGCCCAGCAGTTCGTGCAGGTTGCCCACCTGGGTGGCGTTGCCCAGTGGCAGCTTGGTCACGGTGTCGTAGAAGAACACCTGCATCCCTAAGCCTTCGGCCAGGACCGACAACTGCGTACCAATGGAGCCGTAGCCGACGATACCCAGCTTCTTGCCACGGATTTCGAAGGAGTTGGCCGCGCTCTTGATCCAGCCGCCACGGTGGCAGGAAGCGTTTTTCTCGGGGATGCCGCGCAGCAGCAGGATGGCCTCGGCCAGCACCAGCTCGGCAACCGAACGGGTGTTGGAGTACGGCGCGTTGAACACCGCGATGCCGCGCTCGCGAGCGGCGGACAGGTCAACCTGGTTGGTACCGATGCAGAAGCAGCCCACTGCGACCAGTTTCTTCGCGTGGTCGAAGATCTCTTCGGTCAGTTGAGTGCGGGAGCGAATGCCGATGAAGTGTGCATCGGCGATCTTTTCCTTGAGCTGGGCTTCCGGCAGAGAACCGGTGAGGTACTCGATGCTGGTGTAGCCGGCGGCCTTGAGGACGTCGACAGCGGATTGGTGGACGCCTTCGAGGAGAAGGAACTTGATCTTGCTCTTATCGAGAGAAGTCTTGCTCATCTGCGTAAACCTGTGTCCCGGAGAAAAATGGCAGGGAAGTGGACAGCTTGAGCTGACCTGGGCGGCACTGGGCCGACACCGCAGAAAGGCCCTTGGGCACTCTCCTGCGGGGGCGGTATGCTAGCATACGCGCCCCGCTAAACACTCATTCCTGCGACGTGAAGCGTTCTCAGGATGACCATGAATTGTTCGAGAGTTCTGTCGATGACCAATCCTGCCCTGATTGATGAGCTGAAGACCCTGGTTGAGCCTGGCAAGGTGCTGACCGACGCTGACTCCCTGAATGCTTACGGCAAGGATTGGACCAAGCATTTCGCCCCGGCCCCGACAGCCATTGTGTTTCCGAAAACCATCGAGCAGGTCCAGGCCATTGTGCGCTGGGCCAATCAGCACAAGGTTGCGCTGGTGCCTTCGGGCGGTCGCACCGGGCTTTCGGCGGCAGCGGTGGCAGCCAACGGCGAGGTGGTGGTGTCCTTCGACTATATGAACCAGATCCTCGACCTGAACCTGACCGACCGCACCGCGGTGTGCCAGCCGGGCGTGGTCACCGAGCAGTTGCAGAACCTGGCGCAAGAAAACGGCCTGTACTACCCGGTGGATTTCGCTTCTGCAGGTTCCAGCCAGATTGGCGGCAATATCGGTACCAATGCCGGCGGAATCAAGGTCATTCGCTACGGCATGACCCGCAATTGGGTGGCTGGCATGAAGGTGGTCACCGGCAAGGGCGACCTGCTGGAGTTGAACAAGGACCTGATCAAGAACGCCACCGGCTATGACCTGCGCCAACTGTTCATCGGCGCCGAGGGCACCCTGGGCTTCGTGGTCGAGGCCACCATGCGCCTGGACCGGGCACCGAAGAACCTCACGGCGATGGTCCTGGGCACCCCTGATTTCGACTCGATCATGCCCGTGTTGCACGCCTTCCAGGGCAAGCTGGATCTGACGGCCTTCGAGTTCTTCTCCGACAAGGCCCTGGCCAAGGTCCTGGCCCGTGGCGACGTACCGGCACCGTTCGAGTCCGACTGCCCGTTCTATGCGCTGCTGGAGTTCGAAGCCACCACCGAGGAAGTGGCCAACCACGCCCTGGAAACCTTCGAGCACTGTGTCGAGCAGGGCTGGGTGCTGGACGGCGTGATGAGCCAGAGCGAAACCCAGTTGCACAACCTGTGGAAGCTGCGCGAATACATCTCCGAGACCATTTCCCACTGGACGCCGTACAAGAACGACATTTCGGTCACTGTGTCGAAAGTCCCGGCCTTCCTTCAGGAAATCGACGCCATCGTCGGCAAGCATTACCCGGACTTCGAAATCGTCTGGTTCGGCCACATCGGCGACGGCAACCTGCACCTGAACATCCTCAAGCCGGACAACCTGAGCAAGGACGAGTTCTTTGCCAAGTGCGCGACGGTCAACAAGTGGGTGTTCGAGACGGTCGAGAAGTACAACGGCTCGATTTCCGCGGAACACGGCGTGGGCATGACCAAGCGTGATTACCTGACCTACAGCCGCTCGCCGGTGGAGATCGAGTACATGAAGGCGGTCAAGGCAGTGTTCGATCCGAACGGCATCATGAATCCGGGCAAGATCTTCGCGATCTGAAGCCGGGTAGTGTCCAGATAAAGCACACAAGCAGGAGTCGGTAATGAGCTATCAGCACCAGTATGTCGACGGTACCCGGATCCATTTTCCGGTGGGCAAGGTGGTGTGCATCGGTCGCAACTACGCCGAGCACGCCAAGGAGCTGGACAACCCGGTACCTACCGAACCCCTGCTGTTTATCAAGCCGGGCAGTTGTGTGGTGCCCCTGGAAGGTGGGTTCGCCATTCCCACCGAGCGTGGTTCGGTGCACTACGAAGCGGAAATCGCGGTGTTGATCGGCAAGCCGCTCTCCACCAAACCCAGCCGCGAAGAAGTGCTGGATGCCATTTCCGGCTTTGCCCCGGCACTGGACCTGACCCTGCGGGACAAGCAGGCCGAACTCAAAGCCAAGGGCCTGCCCTGGGAAATCGCCAAGTCGTTCGACGGCGCGGCGGTGATCGCGCCCTTTGTGGTGGGCAGTACTTTCGCCGACCTGACCGACATCGGCATCCGCCTGACCATCAACGGTGAAGTACGCCAGGACGGCAACAGCGCCATCATGCTCAACCCCATAGTGCCGATGATCCAGTACATGGCCGGTTGTTTCTCCCTGCAGGCCGGCGATGTGATCCTCACCGGCACGCCGGTCGGGGTTGGGCCGCTGAATGTCGGCGATGAGCTGGTGCTGGAGCTTCCCGGTGCCAGCCGTTTCACCAGCAGCGTCCGTTGATCCGAATCTTTCTGCGCTGGGCCCGGTAATCCAGGGCCCGGCGCAGAGAGATCACCGGCTTTAACCGTTTTTTCACATTTTTCCCGGATAATTCCGAAGCTTATGGTTCGCGGATCTGAAATCCTTGTGCTATTACCTTTGGCCGCGCTTCTGGAATCTGTGTGATGGACGCCCACCCTCTACCTAAACCTCGCCTCATCCGCCGCTTGCGATTGCGCATGCGCTGGTATTCCTGGCTGCTGTTGGCGGGCGTGATCTGCTATGGCGTAGCCAGCCTCATGCATTGGGATGACCGTGGGGCACTCTGGGTCCAGGAAGGTTTTGTCAGTACCGCCGAACGCAGCTCCAGTATCTGGCTGCCCAGCTACCGGGCGGTGATCGATGCCAAGGTCCTGCCAGGCATGGAGCGGGACGAAGCCTCCGATCTTTCCTATAACCCCCAGACCAAGACCCTGTTTTCGGTAATGGGCAAGCACCCATTCCTGGTGGAGCTGTCGCTGCAAGGCGACGTCCTGCGCAAGATGCCTCTGGTGGGCTGGAGCAACCCGGAAGGGGTTGCGGTCCTGGAGAATGGCCTGCTGGCAATTGTCGATGAGCGCGAGCATTCGCTGGTGATCGTCAAGGTCGATGCCAATACCCAGTCGCTGAATGTCGCGGACTTCCCCAAATACGACCTGGGCCCTTCGGCAGACCAGAACAAGGCATTCGAAGCCATTGCCTGGAACCCGCGCAAGCAACAGTTGCTGCTGGGGGAGGAGCGCCCGCCGGCGTTGTTTACCTGGAGCAGCGACGGTAGCCAGGTACTCAAGGGCGACAAGCAGAAGCTGGCCAGCGACGAACTCGACTTGCGCAACCTTTCGGCCCTGGGTATCGACCCGCGCACCGGCCATACCCTGGTGCTGTCAGCTGATTCCCATCTGTTGCTGGAACTGGACGAGCAGGGCGAACAGGTCAGCTTCATGGCCCTGCTCGGTGGCTTCAATGGCCTGGAAAAAACCATTCCCCGGGCCGAAGGGGTGGCCATGGATGAGGCCGGCAACCTGTACATGGTCAGCGAGCCCAACCTGTTCTATCGCTTCGAGAAGCAGTGAGTCCCGGCCTGGCACCCGAGCCGGGCCATTCAGGGCATTAAGCTTTAATTCAGGCGGCTGTGATATTTCATCAGCCTGTCCTGATTTCGAGCCTGCCCGCCATGTATCGCCTCACCCGCCTGCAACCCCTTTACCTGCTCCTCTGCCTGATGGCCGTGCTGTTGGCGGTGTTTGTCCATAACCACAGGTTGTGGCAGCGCGCCTGGTTCGATTGGCAATCCTACTGGCAGGTGGCGGCCCCCCAATCCCTGGGGTTGGGCGATTACCGTGTCGTGCTGGAGGCGCAGCCCATCGAGGGCCTGGATGAGGTCTCGGCGCTGACCTACGATCCACTGCGCAACAGCCTGTTCACCGTGACCAACAAGAATTCCGAACTGATCGAGCTGTCCCTGGACGGGCAGATCCTGCGCCGCATCGCTCTGGTGGGCTTTGGCGATCCGGAAGCGGTGGAGTTCATCAGTGCCAATACCTATGTGATTAGCGACGAGCGCCAGCACCGGCTGATCAAGATCCAGCTGGACGATGAAACCACGGCGGTGGATGCGGCAGAAGCCGAGCAGATCACCCTGGGCGTGCACCTTGCCGGCAACAAAGGCTTCGAGGGGCTGGCCTACGACTCCCAGGGCAAGCGCCTGTTCGTCGCCAAGGAACGCGACCCGATGCTGATCTATGAAGTGCAGGGCTTCCCCCACCAAGATCCGCAGCAGTCCTACGGGATGCATGTGGTGAACAACCCTAAGCGCGATGCCGGCCTGTTCGTGCGCGACCTCTCCAGCCTGCAATACGACGAGCGCAGTGGCCACCTGCTGGCACTGTCGGACGAGTCGCGGCTGGTGGTGGAGCTGGATGTCGAGGGGCGCCCGCTGAGTACCCTGGCCCTGGGCAAGTGGCGCCAGGGCCTGAGCAAGGCGGTGCCTCAGGCGGAAGGGATGGCCATGGATGACGCCGGCACCCTGTACCTGGTGAGCGAACCGAACCTGTTCTACGTCTTTAAGAAACCGATGTAGGAGCCGGCTGGCCAGCGAAGAGGCCTTCAAAGCCGCCTTCGCCCGCGCGCCGGCTCCTATCCCCGGGGCAGGCTCAGGCCTTGAGGGTCTTCACCCCTTCGGCGGTACCCAGCAGCAACACGTCAGCGGGGCGTGCAGCGAACAGGCCATTGGTGACCACGCCGACAATGGCATTGATCTGGCTTTCCAGTTCCACCGGATTGGTGATCTGCATGTTGTGCACATCGAGGATGATGTTGCCGTTGTCGGTGATCACGCCTTCGCGGTACACCGGGTCGCCGCCCAGTTTCACCAGTTCACGGGCCACGTGGCTGCGGGCCATGGGGATCACTTCCACGGGCAGCGGGAAGTTGCCCAGCACCGGCACCAGCTTGCTGGCGTCGGCGATGCAGATGAACGTCTTGGCCACGGCGGCGACGATCTTTTCCCGAGTCAGGGCGGCGCCGCCGCCCTTGATCAGGTTCAGGTGCTCGTCGCTTTCGTCGGCGCCGTCGATGTAGAACTCCAGGTCGCTCACGGTGTTGAGCTCGTAGACCGGAATCCCGTGGCCCTTGAGGCGGGCGGCGGTGGCTTCGGAACTGGCCACGGCGCCGTCGAAGGCGCCCTTGTGCAGGGCCAGGGCGTCGATGAAGCAGTTGGCGGTGGAGCCGGTGCCGACCCCGACGATGCTCTTGTCATCGAGTTTCGGGAGGATAAGGTCGACGGCGGCCTGGGCAACGGCCTGTTTGAGTTGATCCTGGGTCATGCGGGCTCCGAAGCGGGCAAGGGGGGCACAAAGGCCGGCATTATAGGCGCCGCGGCAGATCAGGTCATTGCCCGTTTGGCTAATCGGCCGGGCTTCAGAGAAGGCGAGGGGGCGGCTAAAACCTCTGTATTCGTGTGGTCGCCCGGGCAAACGCTGGGTTAGACTCCCTGGCCCTGCCCAACCCGCTCAGTGATGCTTTCCGATGCTCGAACAGTACGTCAAGAAGATCCTCACCTCGCGCGTTTATGACGTTGCCGTAGAAACCCCATTGCAGACTGCCCGCCAGCTCTCCGAGCGGCTGGGCAATCAGATCTGGCTCAAGCGTGAAGACTTGCAGCCGGTGTTCTCGTTCAAGATCCGTGGTGCCTACAACAAGCTGACCCAGCTCAGCGATGCCGAGCGCGCCCGCGGCGTGGTCACCGCGTCGGCGGGCAACCACGCCCAGGGCCTGGCCCTGGCGGCCAAGGTGCTGGGGGTCAAGGCCACTATCGTGATGCCCAAGACCACCCCCGAGATCAAGGTCGAGGGCGTGCGCTCCCGTGGCGGCAAGGTGGTGCTGCACGGCGATACCTTCCCTGAAGCGCTGGCCTACTCCCTGAAGCTGGTGGACGAGAAGGGCTACGTCTACATCCATCCCTACGATGATCCGCACACCATTGCCGGGCAGGGCACGGTGGCCATGGAGATTCTGCGCCAGCACCCCGGCCCGCTGGATGCGATCTTCGTTCCGGTCGGCGGCGGCGGCCTGATCGCCGGCATCGCGGCCTATGTGAAATACCTGCGCCCGGAGATCAAGGTCATCGGTGTCGAGCCGGACGACTCCAACTGCCTGCAGGCGGCCATGGCTGCCGGTGAGCGCGTGGTGCTGCCGACCGTGGGGATCTTCGCCGACGGCGTGGCGGTGGCGCAGATTGGCCAGCACACCTTCGACATCTGCAAGGATTATGTGGATGAAGTGATTACCGTCAGTACCGACGAGATCTGTGCGGCAATCAAGGATATCTACGACGATACCCGCTCGATCACCGAACCTGCCGGCGCCCTGGGCGTTGCCGGGATCAAGAAGTACGTCGAGCAGCGCGGTATCAGCGGGCAGACCCTGGTGGCCATCGACTCTGGGGCCAACGTCAACTTCGACCGCCTGCGCCACGTGGCCGAGCGCGCCGAGCTGGGCGAAGGCCGCGAAGCCATCATCGCCGTGACCATCCCCGAGAAGCCCGGCAGCTTCAAGGCCTTCTGCGAGGCGGTGGGCAAGCGCCAGATCACCGAATTCAACTACCGCTACAACACCGGCAGCGAGGCGCACATCTTCGTCGGCGTGCAGACCCACCCGGAAAACGATCCGCGCAGCGCCCTGATCGCCAGCCTGACCGAGCAGGGCTTTCCGGTGATCGACCTGACCGACAACGAACTGGCCAAGCTGCACATCCGCTACATGGTCGGCGGCCATGCCGAGAAGGTCAGCGACGAAGTGGTGCTGCGTTTCGAGTTCCCGGAGCGTCCGGGGGCGCTGTTCAACTTCCTCAACAAGCTGGGCGGGCGCTGGAATATCTCGATGTTCCACTACCGCAACCATGGTGCGGCGGATGGCCGGGTAGTCGCCGGCCTGCAAGTGCCGGCCGATGAACGTCACCTGGTGCCCGCGGCGCTGGAGCAGATCGGCTATCCGTACTGGGATGAAAGCGACAACCCGGCCTACCAGCTGTTCCTCGGCTGAACGACTACGCTGAGGATCGGAGCCTTAAGGAAGCGAAAACATGGAAACACTGACCACGCTGAAGACGCTTCATGTACTGGCCACCGTGCTGCTATTGGGCAGTGCGCTGGGGCTGGCGATCTGGGTCTGGCGCCTGCGCCGCCAGGGGGATGCCACGGTTTATAGCCGGGTGCTGCACCGTCCGGGCCTGTTCGGCTGGCTGTTGCTGGCGCTGGGCATGCTGACATTGCCGTTCAGCGGTTGGTGGCTGGTGCATCTGGTGGGTTGGCCGCTGGGGCAGACCTGGGTCCTGGGTTCCAGCGTGCTCTACACCCTGGGGGCCCTGGCCTGGCTGTGGCTGATGGTGCGCCTCAACCGCCTGCGGGTGGCCAAGGTCGCCAGCGGCCTGGCGTTCACCCTGGTGCTGGCGGTGTTCAGCGCCGCATGTTTCGTGACCATTGCCGGTCTTATGGGCGCCAAGCCGGTCTAACTCTCAAGGATTGCCATGAAGGTCGTTCTGGTGGGGGCCACAGGGTTTGTCGGCCGTCATCTGCTGGCGGCATTGCACGCTGCCGGCCATCAGTTGATTGCCACCAGCCGCCGCCCGCAGCCCCAGGGGTTGCCCGGGGTGGAGTGGTGCCAGCTGGATCTCGATTGCCTGGGCCGCGAGCCCCAGCCCTTTGCCCTGCCTGCCGACACCGACCTGCTGATCAACGCCGCGGGGCTGTTGAGCACTGATGCGCGGGCGTTGAGCCTGACCCAGGACCTGGGTACCCGCGCGCTGTTCGATCTGGCGGCGGCCCGGGGCGTGCGGGTATTGCAGATTTCCGCATTGGGGGCCGGGATCCTGCCCCAGGTGCCGTTCCTTGCCAGCAAGGCGGCGGCGGATGATTACCTGCTGCAGTTGGGAGTACCGGCGGTGGTGCTGCGGCCCTCGCTGGTGCTCGGCGCTGCCGGTGCCAGCAGTGGCTGGCTGACGAGGCTGTCGCCCTGGCCGCTGATTCCCTTGCTATCCGCCAAGGCGCAGATGCAGCCCTTGCATATAGAGGACTTGAGCGCCGCGGTGCTGGCGCTGCTCAGGCAGTGGCCGCAGGAATCCATGGTTCTGCCCCTGGTCGGCCCGGAACGCATGACCATGGCGCAACTGCTCGATCGCCTGCGGTCGGCCCAGGGCTGGGCCCCGGCGCGCTACTTCAAGCTGCCAGCGGTCTTGCTGCGGCTGGTGGCCGCTGCTGGCGATCGCCTGGGCTGGCGAGCCTTGAACCGGCAGAGCCTGGCCATGGCCCGCCACGACAACCTGGCGGATCCAGAGGTGCTGGCCTCGGTCTGCGGGTATCACGCGGCGCCGCTGGCGGCCCGCTTGCAGGACTGGCCCCAGGCGGCGCAAAGCACCCAACTGGCCCTGCGCCCGCTGTTGCTGGCAGTGATGGTGCTGATCTGGCTGGGTACCGCGCTGGTGTGCATCGGCCCGGGTTACGACTGGGGCCTGCGGATCATGGCCGAGGCTGGCGTGCAGGGCATCTGGGCGGCCCTGGCGGTGATCGGCGGTTCACTCTGTGATGCGCTGCTGGGTGTCGGCCTGCTGCTACGGCGCTGGCGCCGGCGGGCCTTGCAGGCACAGTTGGGGCTGATGCTCGGCTACACCCTGATCATCAGCCTGATCCTGCCGCACTTCTGGTTTGACCCTTATGCCGCCGTCGCCAAGAACCTGGTGCTGATGGTGGCGACCCTATGGCTGCTGTGGACCGAACCCCACCAATGAGCGCTTACCTGCTGTTGAAAACCCTGCATATCCTGTCCTCCACCGTGCTGTTCGGCCTCGGCGCGGGGTCGGCCTATTACGCCCTGCGGGCCTGGCGCAGTGGCCGGGTGGAAGTGATTGCCGTGACCTTCAAGCACCTGGTGTTCGCCGACTGGGCCTTTACCGCCACCACGGCGGTATTCCAGCCGTTGAGCGGGCTGGGGCTGGTGCACCTGGCAGGCTGGTCGCTGCAGCAGGCGTGGCTGATGTGGAGCCTGGGCCTGTATGTGGTGGCGGGGCTGTGCTGGCTGCCGGTGGTCTGGTTGCAGATCCGAGTGCACAAGATGGCCGAGCAGGCCCTGCAGGACGGGACGCCGATGCCGCTGCGGGCAACCCTTTATATGCGCTGGTGGTTCGCCCTGGGCTGGCCGGCGTTCCTGGCCTTCATGGCGATTTTCTATCTGATGGTGGCCAAGCCGGCGTAGGTTTTTTCGCTGGCAAGCCAGCGCCTACAGCCGGCTCGCCGGCGAGCTGCCTAGTCGCGCAGGCTGATGACCTGCCAGCCACGTTTCTCGGCCTCGGCCCGCAGGTTCGGATCCGGGTCAACGGCCACGGCGGTGGTCACTTGCTCCAGCAGGGGCAGGTCGTTCATCGAATCGCTGTAGAAGTAGCTGTCTTCCAGGCTGTGGCCGGTCTCTTCTAGCCAGCGGTTGAGGCGGGTGACCTTGCCTTCACGGAAACACGGCACATCGGTACTGCGCCCGGTGTAGCGGCCATCCTGCATTTCGCATTCGGTGGCGATCAGGGTTTCCACGCCCAGGCGTTCGGCGATCGGCGCGGTCACGAAACGGTTGGTCGCGGTGATGATCACCAGCTTGTCGCCGGCAGCGCGATGCTTGTCCAGCAGGGCCTGGGCCTTGGGCAGGAGGATTGGCTCGATGCAGTCGCGCATGAAGTCGCGGTGCCACTCTTCGAGCACGGCCATGTCGGTGCGGCCGAGGATTTCCAGGCAGAAGTTCAAGTAGGCGGCATTGTCGAGCTTGCCGGCCAGGTAATCCTGATAGAACTCGTCGTTGCGGGTCTTGTAGGCGACGGCGTCGAGGAAGCCCCGCTCGCACAGATAGTCGCCCCAGGCGTGGTCGCTGTCGCCGCCCAAAAGCGTGTTGTCCAAGTCGAATAAAGCCAGGCGCATTGCAGTTACTCGCTGAAAAGTCGCGGAAAAAGGTGCCCAGAATACGGTCTTTTCACAAGAGTGCACATAAGGTAAGCAGCCTCGTTGCTGCATTCCCAAGCTTTGTGGAACAATGCGGCGACATGCGTTTGCGAGGTTGTAGCCGTGATCGACCCCGATGGTTTCCGCCCCAATGTCGGGATCATTCTGACCAATGATGCCGGACAGGTGCTATGGGCTCGCCGTATCAATCAAGATGCCTGGCAGTTTCCTCAAGGGGGAATCAACCCCGATGAGACGCCGGAAGACGCCTTGTATCGCGAGCTGAACGAAGAAGTGGGGCTGGAGCGCGAAGATGTGCAAATTCTCGCCTGCACCCGGGGCTGGTTGCGCTATCGTTTGCCGCAGCGTCTGGTCCGGACCCACAGCCAACCGCTGTGCATCGGCCAGAAGCAGAAATGGTTTCTCCTGCGCCTGATCTCCAACGAGCAGCGGGTGCGGATGGATTTGACCGGTAAACCGGAATTCGATGGCTGGCGCTGGGTCAGTTATTGGTATCCGTTGGGCCAGGTGGTGACATTCAAGCGCGAAGTGTATCGCCGCGCTCTCAAAGAGCTTGCCCCGCGCCTGCTAGTGCGCGACTGACGACGGAGTTCGACCCCGAGCCATGCTCAATACGCTGCGCAAGATCGTCCAGGAAGTTAACTCCGCCAAGGATCTCAAGGCGGCGTTGGGGATTATTGTATTGCGCGTCAAAGAGGCCATGGGCAGCCAGGTCTGCTCGGTCTATCTGCTGGACCCGGAAACCAACCGTTTCGTCCTGATGGCCACCGAGGGCTTGAACAAGCGATCCATCGGCAAGGTCAGCATGGCGCCCAACGAAGGCCTGGTAGGCCTGGTGGGCACTCGCGAAGAACCCCTCAACCTGGAAAACGCCGCCGACCACCCGCGCTATCGCTACTTCGCCGAAACCGGTGAGGAGCGTTACGCCTCGTTCCTCGGTGCCCCGATCATTCACCACCGCCGGGTGGTGGGCGTGCTGGTTATCCAGCAAAAGGAGCGGCGCCAGTTCGACGAAGGCGAAGAAGCCTTCCTGGTGACCATGAGCGCCCAACTGGCCGGGGTTATCGCCCATGCCGAGGCCACCGGTTCGATCCGTGGCCTGGGTCGCCAGGGCAAGGGCATTCAGGAAGCCAAGTTCGTTGGCGTACCGGGCTCGCCCGGCGCGGCGGTGGGCAGCGCGGTGGTGATGCTGCCGCCGGCCGACCTGGATGTGGTGCCGGACAAGCACGTCACCGACATCGACGCCGAACTGGCCCTGTTCAAGAGCGCCCTGGAAGGGGTGCGGGCCGATATGCGCGCGCTGTCGGAAAAGCTCGCCACTCAATTGCGCCCTGAAGAGCGCGCGCTGTTCGACGTCTACCTGATGATGCTCGACGACGCCTCCCTGGGCAGTGAAGTGAAGGCCGTGATCAAGACCGGGCAATGGGCCCAGGGCGCGTTGCGCCAGGTGGTCACCGATCACGTCAACCGTTTCGAACTGATGGACGATGCCTACCTGCGCGAGCGGGCCTCGGACGTCAAGGACCTGGGCCGCCGGCTCCTGGCCTACCTGCAGGAAGAGCGCCAGCAGACCCTGGTCTATCCCGACAACACCATCCTGGTCAGTGAGGAACTGACCCCGGCCATGCTCGGCGAGGTGCCGGAAGGCAAGCTGGTGGGCCTGGTCTCGGTGCTGGGTTCGGGCAACTCCCACGTGGCGATCCTGGCCCGGGCCATGGGCATCCCGACGGTGATGGGCCTGGTGGACCTGCCGTACTCCAAGGTCGACGGCATCCAGATGATCGTCGACGGCTACCACGGCGAGGTCTACACCAACCCCAGCGACGTGCTGCGCAAGCAGTTCGCCGATGTGGTGGAAGAAGAACGGCAACTGGCCCAGGGCCTGGATGCCCTGCGCGACCTGCCCTGCATCACCCCCGATGGCCATCGCATGCCGCTGTGGGTCAACACCGGCCTGCTGGCCGATGTAGCCCGGGCGCAGAAGCGCGGGGCCGAAGGCGTGGGCCTGTATCGCACCGAAGTGCCGTTCATGATCAACCAGCGCTTCCCCAGCGAGAAGGAACAGCTGGCGATCTATCGCGAACAGCTGGCGGCCTTCCATCCGCAACCGGTGACCATGCGCAGCCTGGACATCGGCGGCGACAAGTCGCTGTCGTACTTCCCGATCAAGGAAGACAACCCCTTCCTTGGCTGGCGCGGGATCCGCGTGACCCTTGACCACCCGGAGATCTTCCTGGTACAGGCCCGGGCGATGCTCAAGGCCAGCGAAGGCCTGAACAATTTGCGCATCCTGCTGCCGATGATTTCCGGCATCCACGAGCTGGAAGAAGCCTTGCACCTGATCCACCGGGCCTGGGGCGAAGTGCGCGATGAAGGCACTGACGTACCGATGCCGCCAGTGGGGGTGATGATCGAAATCCCCGCCGCGGTGTACCAGACCAAGGAACTGGCGCGCCAGGTGGATTTCCTCTCGGTGGGCTCCAACGACCTGACCCAGTACCTGCTGGCGGTGGACCGCAACAACCCACGGGTGGCCGATCTCTACGACTACCTGCACCCGGCGGTGCTGCAAGCGCTGCAGAACGTGGTGCGTGATGCCCATGCCGAAGGCAAGCCAGTGAGCATCTGCGGCGAGATGGCCGGTGATCCGGCGGCGGCGGTGCTGTTGATGGCGATGGGCTTCGACAGCCTGTCGATGAACGCCACCAACCTGCCGAAGGTGAAGTGGATGCTGCGTCAGGTCAGCATGACCAAGGCCAAGGAACTGCTGGCGGAAATGATGACCATCGACAACCCGCAAGTTATCCACAGTTCGCTGCAACTGGCGCTGAAGAAACTCGGGCTGGCGCGGATGATCAATCCGGCTTCGAGCAAGACCCTGTAACCGGGTTGTTTTCTTCGCCGGCAAGCCGGCTCCTACAGAAGCGTTCGTGGGAGCCGGCGTGCCGGGGAACGCTTCAGACCTTCAGTTCGACCTCTCCCAGATGCCCGCCATAGGGGCCGAAGCTACGCTCCAGCAGATGCCGCGAGCCATCGGCGTGGACGATCAGTGCCGTGCTGGCTCGTGTGCCGTAGCTGGGGCTGGCGATGAACACGCTGGACAGCAGGCTTTCGGTGGCCAAGCCCACTCCGGTGTCCGGCAGATCGGCGAAGGGCGCTGTCTGCGGGTCGCTCAACAGCGCCAGCAGTGCCTGGGGCTGTGGATCATGCAACACCTCCTGCAACGCCGCCCTGGCCTTGAGCAGCTTGGGCCAGGGCGTATCCAGCCCGGCATTGGAAAGGCCGTAGACCCCAGGCTCCAGCCGTTGCGGCTGCGGGTCCCGAGCGTTGTAGTGCCACAGTTGCTCGGCATTGCCCAGCAGCAGGTTGAACCCGGCGTACTCCACCGAGCGCCCGACTACATCGCGCAAATAATCATCCAGGGGCACGTCGCCGGCGAGAAAGCGCGCCACCAGTTCACCCCGCGAGCGCCGCGCCGGAGGCTGGTGCGGGTTGCGGATATTGGTCAGGGCGGCAAAGCGGCCCTCGGCGCCGACCCCGAGCCAGGTGCCGCCGGCTTCCAGGTCGCGACCGGCGTGGATCTGCGGCAGTTCCGGCCACTGCCCCAGGGGCAGGCTCGGCCGCGCGTAGAATTCATCACGGTTGGCCGCGACGATCAGTGGCTGAGCATGACCCGGCCGCCAGGCGAAAACGATCAAGCACATTAAGGTGGCCCCCTGTGTGTTTTTGCCCACTTTACGCACAGATCCGGCGGGTATCCATCGCCATCCAGTGGAGTCCGGGGCGGCGCTTCCGTTACCATGCCGATCTATTTTTCGGATGCTCCCATGGAATTTCTGCTCTATCTGCTGCTGGGCGCCTGTGCGGGCGTGCTGGCCGGGCTGTTCGGCGTGGGCGGCGGGATCATCATAGTCCCGGTGCTGGTGTTCAGCTTCACCCTGCAAGGCTTCGATGTCTCGGTGCTGACCCACCTGGCGGTCGGCACCTCCCTGGCCAGCATCATCTTTACCTCGGTCAATGCGGTGCGCGAGCACCATCGGCGTGGCGCTGTGCGCTGGCCGATCTTCGCCTGGATGACCGTGGGTATCCTCCTGGGCGCCGGTTTCGGCGCACTGACCGCCGAGGCGATCTCCGGCCCGCACCTGCAGAAAATCATCGGTGTGTTTGCCCTCGTGGTGGCCCTGCAGATGACCCTGGAGCTCAAGCCCAAGGCCAGCCGCCAAGTGCCCGGCAAGCTGGGCCTGACGGCCGCCGGCGGTGTGATCGGCTGGGCCTCGGCGATCTTCGGCATTGGCGGTGGCTCCCTCACCGTGCCTTTTCTCACCTGGCGCAGCGTGCCCATGCAGCAGGCGGTGGCCACCTCATCGGCCTGCGGTTTGCCCATTGCCCTGGCCAGTGCCTTAAGTTTCATGATTCTGGGCTGGCATGATCCGCTGCTCCCGGCCCATAGTCTCGGTTTCGTTTATTTGCCGGCCCTGTTGGGCATTGCCCTGACCAGCATGGTGTTTGCCCGCATCGGCGCGCGCCTGGCCCACAAACTGTCGCCACGCCTGTTGAAACGCATGTTCGCCGCGCTACTGTTCTGCGTGGGGCTCAGCTTCCTGTTCTGAGTGGTGACGCAATCCTGGCTTAATCCTGGGCTGGCAGTTTGCCCCGGGAATCTGAAGTTCTAACCCTTACGAGGAGTCGCAATGCTGCCTTACCCGCAGATTGATCCGGTGGCCCTGGCCATCGGCCCGCTGAAAATCCACTGGTACGGCCTGATGTACCTGATCGGCATTGGCGGTGCCTGGTTGCTGGCGTCGCGCCGCCTGAACCGTTTCGATCCGACCTGGAGCAAGGAGAAGCTCTCGGACATGGTGTTCTGGATGTCCATGGGGGTGATAGTCGGTGGTCGCCTGGGTTATGTGCTGTTCTACGACCTGAGCGCCTATTTGGCCAACCCGACGCTGATCTTCGAAGTGTGGAAGGGCGGCATGTCGTTCCACGGTGGTTTCATCGGTGTGATGCTGGCGGCCTGGTGGTTCGGCAAGCGCAACAACAAGACCTTCTTCGAGCTGATGGATTTCGTCGCGCCGATGGTGCCGATCGGCCTGGGCGCCGGGCGCATCGGCAACTTCATCAACGCTGAATTGTGGGGCAAGCCCACCGATCTGCCCTGGGCCATGGTGTTCCCGCCGTTCAGCGATCCGGCACAATTGCCGCGCCATCCCTCGCAGCTGTATCAGTTCGCCCTGGAAGGCGTGGCGCTGTTCCTGATCCTCTGGCTGTTCTCGCGCAAACCCCGGCCGACCATGGCGGTTTCCGGTATGTTCGCCCTGTTCTACGGGATCTTCCGTTTCATCGTCGAGTTCGTCCGGGTGCCGGACGCCCAGCTGGGCTACCTGGCCTGGAACTGGCTGACCATGGGTCAGGTCCTGTGCGTGCCGATGATTCTCGGTGGCCTGGGGTTGATCTGGCTGGCTTATCATCGCGCTCCGGCCAAGAGCGCGGCGCAATAAATTCGAACCCCGGGGCGTGCCCCGGGTTCAAGGATGCAGGTAATTCATGAAGCAATATCTTGATCTGGTGGCCCACGTCATCAACAACGGCACCAAGCAGGCCAACCGCACCGGTGTGAACACCATCAGCTTCCCCGGGGCCATGCTGCGCTACGACCTCAAGGAAGGTTTCCCGGCCATCACCACCCGCAAGATGGCCTTCAAGTCGGCCATCGGCGAGATGGTCGGCTTCCTGCGCGGGGTGAACAACGCCGCCGAGTTTCGTGCGCTGGGCTGCAAGGTCTGGGACCAGAACGCCAACGAAAACGCCCAGTGGCTGGCCAACCCGTTCCGCCAGGGCGACGACGACCTGGGCGAGATCTACGGCGTGCAGTGGCGCAAGTGGCCGGCCTACAAACAGATCAAGACCAGCAACCAGGCGGCCATCGACCTGGCGCTGAGCCAGGGCTACCGGCAGATCGCCGCAGGCGAGGAAGACGGCCAGGGCTACGTGGTGCTGTACAAGGCCATCGACCAGGTGCGCCAGTGCGTCGACACCATCATCAACGACCCGGGCAGCCGGCGGATCCTGTTCCACGGCTGGAACTGCGCCCAACTGGATGAAATGGCCTTGCCGCCGTGCCACCTGCTTTACCAGTTCCACCCCAATGTCCAGACCCGGGAAATCTCCCTGACCCTCTACATCCGCTCCAACGACCTGGGCCTTTTATACCCCCTCGAAGAACCAGCACAGTACGCAATGGCTGCGTAGTACGGCTCTACCTTCCAAGCTCATTTATTGTGCCCCGGTACAAAATGCACATTGTGTATAGTACGGGCCGCTTTGAGGAGAATGGAAGCAGTGAAGGTCATCGCAGTTAGGGGCACCCCCCTAGATTTCAGAGAGTCCCCAACCAGGCGGGACGACCCATCCGAAGAATCCCCAATTCAGGAAGCCGTGAACGTCACAGGGACAGCCGTCTTTGATGATGATGAGCGCCTAATGCCTTTGATTTCGGGTTACCTATCCTACGCGCTCCGGGAAGCCGATATATCCCAGCAGACGGCCATCACCTATGGTCGCAACCTTGGGTACACATGCGAGTACCTGATGAACCGCCGTGAGTTTCGAGATTGCGAGCGTGACTCTGCATTCTTGGAAATTCGTACCCACGTGATCGAGGAGTACTTCGCTCACCTGCGCGAGGCAGAAGGGCTTTCCAAGAAGACGGTGCGCAACCGGGATTCGTCTTTGATGGCGTTTTTCAACGATTCGCTATGCCGGGGAGTGGACGACTCACCCGCGCCTCGTACCGCGCCTAACCCCTACACTGAGGGGTACCTATCCCCCCGTCCTAACAAGAACCTGGTGGTGGCCTGTTCCCTGAATGATCTCAGAGAGCTCATCCTAGCTACGCGGAGTGAGCGTGAACGCTGCTTGCTCCAGTTCATGTACGACTCAGGCGTGCGCCGCTCAGAAGTCCCGCGAGTGACTCTCAAGGCCATTGATGATGCCCTTCGATTCCAGGACACGCTGTTCATCTCGCCTGGCGTCTCAGAGCCGGTGAACGCGGACTACTGCCCACTGCACATTGATGGAAGCAAAGGCCCTGCGGACTCCTTCAAACCCCGCCAGACGTTGGTCAGCCGCGCCACTCTGCTGCGTATCAAGAAGTACCATGCTTCGCCGCTGTACAACATGACTAAGCGTCAATTCAAGGGGGCTGAGAACACCCCTGCTTTCCTGAATGCGGAGGGAGGGGCGTACACCCCTCGCTCGATCGCCAAGCTCTTGGAGCGCACATCCGAGCGAGCGCTGAACCTGCTGAAAATTGACAGGATGATCTCTCCCCACAAGTTGAGACACGGGAACGCCTATGCCCTGTTGAGAACGCCAGACATCGGCACCGATTACCTTGACCGGCTGGTGAGCGTGCAAAAGACGCTGGGTCACTCGCGCCTCAGCACGTCGGAAACCTATACCCAGATCCCCTACGACCTCTACCAGAAGCTCGTACGCCCCGGAACTGAAACTAAGACGAAAGCAGGCGAGATGGCCGAGCTTTCCCAACAGACGCGCCTGAAAATTGATGCGGGAGATATGAAATGAGTCGGCTGACTAGCGCTCAGGTAGATGCTGTCATTGAATCGTTTGTGGCCCGCGTCACTGATGATCGTGAATCGCTGCTCAGGGTATCCCTCAGCAGGGGCGAGGACTTGGCTGTAGCCCCGAACTACGTAATTGAGCAGACAAACCTCAGCCCAATGGCGATCTCTAAGCGCACATCATACTTTGAGCCGATCTTCGATGCGATGCGCGCCGAAGGCATCATTGTCCCAGGTCACTCGTCAAACGCTTGCGATTGGCGCCGTAGGTTGCTTGCTTGGTATGAAGGCATGTCTATGGAGGAGAAGTTGGCCATCCCGGTGTTTGGCAATAGCATCAAGGATCGAGGCTTCTTGAGCGAGATTCCTGAGTTATCAGGCTTCAATGGCGCGAGGACGAGATATGAACTCGTGAGGATCACATTTGAGGAAATCCTTGATGATCTTCGAAAGCTCGGCGTACTTGATCCTGAATACCAAACTGTTGAACAACGGATTGCCTCTAAACCAGAGAGCAAACCCACGGAATCATTGCGAGACGCCTTCGACACTTTGCGCTCAGTCCGCATCCATCGCCTGTCCGACCTCGTAAGCCCGGAACCGGAGCGTCCCTTCCAGCACCTGCTGCACCTCTTCAGCGCTTCATCAATGAAGAGCAGTAGCGCGTCAGGGCAGTCGAATTTCATTGAGGCTTTCAAATACTATCGAGCCTATCTGAAGGAGGCCAACTACACAGGCTTGGAGGATATCCGAGAGCTCGTAACCCCCTACACCCTTCCAAAGTTCAGGGTATATCTGCAAGACAAGATTCTTGAGCGTTCGCTGTCGACCAGCCACAGCAGCACCCTGATGAGCTCGGCTCGGAAGATGATGGCCCGTGCAGTCCAGATTGAGGGCCTGGGGCTGACTAGCTTCGTCGCAGCTGTAGGGTTTGATACTGAACGTGAGACTGACCAGTACAAGCCTTACCCCCAAGCTGTGCGAAACCGAATCTCGCAAGTCATTGAGCAAGAGATCGAGGAAACCAATCGCTTGGCCCAGCCTTACGTTCCCAGCCAGGTAGGGGAAGATCCGCTGAACCCTGACGGAAGAGTACGCCGGGGCTTTAACACTCTCGATAACGCTCGGTGGATTTTTGAGAACAAACTCGACTGCAAGCCCCTGAACTTTGAATCAGTAGATAGAAATGACCCCTATCAACGGGCGTTTATGTCGATTATTTCGACTTCGTCAATTTCGATCTTCGAGGTTTATAAAAGCTGGGGCGTGCAGTATCAGGTTGATGGTCGAGTCATTGCGCCGTACATCGCTCGACTTGCCCAGGTCACCGGCATGAACGCTGACTCTTTGCTTGGACTGGAGCTGGATGATTTCATTGAGCGCCATGACTTAACGGATCGGCCTTGCTTGCTGTATTGGAAAGAGCGCTCTGAAGGCGCGAAGATGCTTCATCTTGATATCTTCCATGCAGAGATTTCTTGGCTGACCACCTCTCAAGGCCGTGTGGTCAAACAGATCTTTGACGATGTGACGCATCTGACCCGTGAGATCCGCTTGAATGCGCCTGTCGAGGCTCAGAACAAGCTCTTCATCTACCGCTCAAGCTCTCCCAGGAAATACGGGGTTGTAGATTCCTTTGAGAACTCAGGGGCTAACCAGCTCAAGAAGACTCTGGATAAGTTCTCTCAGGATCACGGGCTTCTTGACGAAGATGGCAATCCTCTCACGCTCTCACCGTCACGTTTCCGACCAAGCTTCGTGAGCGAGCTGATCGAGCGCGGCGTCTCTCCGCGTGAGATTCAGGTGCTACTGGGGCATAAGAACCTGAGCACCACCATGGCCTATCTGGATCAGATGGACTTCAACCCCATGGCGCGCCGAATGTTGAACAAGGTTCTCCATGAAATGCAGCAAGACACGTTGGAGGAGGCTCCGAAGCTCATCCCGACCACGACTATCGAGTCCGCGCCTGAAGCTATGCCGCTGCGTTCTGGCCTGGCGACCTGCATGAACGTCTTTGATCCACCAGCATTCATCAAGGCTTTGGCAAGCTACGACCCCAGCAAGCCCTGCACGCTTTTCAACATGTGCCTTTCATGCAGCAACAGCATTATCACGGTATCGCACCTGCCAGAGCTCTTTGCCATGCGGCGCGACTACCAAAGGATGATTGAGGTCAACCGGGTGCTCGATACACCCTACGGAGCCGTCATCCTGGACAACCTTGATGTGCTCAACAATCTTCTAGATCCTGATACTTCGGACTTTTCCGCAGAAGAGCTGACCAAGGCTGAGCGTCTCTCTGAAAACCTGCAGGTCAGCATTCTGACCGAGGGAGTAACGCTGTGAACCATGCCCTGATCCCTGAACTTGCTGCGTACAAACAGTGGCGTACAGCTGCTCACACCCTGCTGCTTGAGTTGCACAAGAACGTTGCCGATCCGACCCCTGTGTCGATGGAAGCCCTCTCTTGGTACCAAGCGCTGATGGCGCTGCCTGTCAGTAAGACATCGGTCTTGGGCGACGCCGTCTGGGACTTCAATGAAGATCATCCGAACGCCGCCAGGAACGTCCAAGGAGCCAAACTACGGCTCAATTTTGAATCGTATCCATTGCTCAACCAGTCGGCGGTCTTGGAGGTCAAGGTAGCCCTGTATTGCTGGCTGAAGATGCCAGCGGCAACGCGCTCGTTTGCCTCCCCAAGGAACATCAAGGCCAACACCGCCATCTCATGCATGAAGGCTGGATTGAGCTTTCTGGATACGATGTCAGGTCAGGCGCGTCAGCTGATGACGGATGAGTTCTTCGAGGTTGGACACCATGGTCTGACGTACTTCGACGCGGGCATGTACCGGGAGGCAGCGCTCGTTCATCCCTACGCCTTTGGCCCTGATCTCAAGAAGTTCTTTACCTTGGTCAGGTCGCCATTTTTCGAGGAGCAGATTTTCGAAGAGCCACTGCCTTACGTTCAGCTGGAATCGCTCGCCTGGGCCAAGGTAATCAAGCACGTCCCTGATTCCGAGCGCACATACCGTATTTTGCCAAACGATGTGTTCGAGAAGGCTTCCCGCGAGGCGTCGTTCGCAGTCGTCGATTTCCTAAGCACTCTAGGGGAGCCTGTAGATGACTTGGTAGCCCTTACCCGCCAAAACGCTAGCGGCTACTCGTTGGCCAACGCTCAAGAACTGTCGCGTTACAATTTCGAGTTGTACGTAGCGCTTAGGCTGCGGAGAAAAGGCTATGACTCCGGTGCGATGGCGAATGCACTGTCCGCAGCTTTTGGCTGCATTCCATCTACGTTCCAATCTGGCTCTGGTCGACATGATTTTAAGGCGACCGAAACGTTACTCAAGCTCTCAGATTCCAAACTGGACGATGATTTCCGCAGGTACATCAATTTCGTTTCGTACAGTGCCTGCTATCTCGTGGCGCAGTACACCGGTATGAGGCCCTCAGAGCTCTCCGAGATCCTGGTCGAGTCATGCATGGAGCAAGAGAGCGACTACTGGTTGCTGATCAGCAATGTGATCAAACATCGCCAAGGCTTGGCCAAGCTGTTCGACGACAAGTGGATCGCGATCCCGATTGTGCGTGACGCTATTCGTGCGGCTTGCCTCATCGCTAAGGTAAAGCAGAATCCTTACCTGTTCTCCAATGTGGATACTGTCGCGCAGGACGCCGAACCAAACTCAATGTCCTCGCTTGGAATCACTCACCAGTTCAGAGCCTTCTTCGAGGATATTCTGACGGATGAGGAGTTCGAGTCGCTGGAATTCTCGCCTTACACGTTGCGACACACCCTGGCTTACCAGATGGCCAGGGCTGAGCTAGGGCTCCCATTCATTTCCCACCAGTTGAAGCATTTTGGTGACCTCATCGGTAGTGCTGGCCAAAACAAGGCATTCAGTGCGGTGACGCTGGGGTACGGAGCAATCGCTGAAATCTTGTCCAAGGGGGGGCGTTCATCTAGCAAGACGCCAACGCAAATGGCAGAGGAGGAGTACATCCAGAGCTATTGCGATCCTGATGGGAACTACGCCGGCCCCAATGCAGAGAGCCACAAGGCGCGGATGAAGAAGGTGTTCAGTGGGTACATGGCGGCTGGCTACACCAAAGAGCAGATCATCGCCCAGATGGCCAAGAAGCGCATGGCGATCATCAACGTGGGACAAGGCTTCTGCTATGGCGGACAGCGCGAGGTATTTGACGAATCTTTGCCCTGCATCGGATCGCTGCGTTGCAATCCGAATCGGTGCAAAAACGCCGTGGTTACCAAGGCTCACGCTCCTAAATGGCGGGAGATCTATGTGCAGAACAGCTTGGCCTTAAGCTCTCCTAACTCAACAGGCGCGGAGGAGGAATTGCGTGCGGCGATGGAGGAAGCCAAGGGTGTGTTGGAGCATCTCGGTGAGGAGGTCGAGGTATGAAAGGCCAGGCGTTTGATGCCAAGAATAAGCTCGACTACGACCGGAACACTGAGCTGCTGGCTCAGGGGCTTATGCAGATTGCCTCTGATCCGAATTTGAAGCCAACGATGGCCGAGCTGAGCCGCATCACGGGGATTCATCGCAACACTATCCGGCAGCGTGACTTCCCGGCGCAGCGGCTTGAGGCGATCAAGGACAACCGCCGCATTGCAGTGCTCGCTCAGAGGGTCAAGGCTGAGAAGAAGCAGGATCCCAAGACGATTCTGATGCAACGCCTTGAAAAGAGTCGATTGGAAGTGCTTTATTGGTTCAATAGGTATCAGGAATCTGAGAACTCTTGTGCCACGCTCGACAAGAGATTGGACACTGTCCGCGAGTCTAGGGACTACTACGTCCAGCTCGCTGATGAGCTACGTCAGAAGATCAAAGAGCAAGAGACTGAAATTTTGAAATTGCGTGACGCACTGGATTTGGTCAGCGCGAACCTTGAGGAACCGAAATGAAGATGTACCACGATTTGCTGGCCGACGTGCTAGAGAATGGCGTCGAGAAAGGCGATCGCACCGGCACAGGCACGCTGAGTGTCTTTGGTCGCCAATTCCGCCATAACCTGGAGGATGGCTTCCCGCTCCTTACCACCAAGAAGCTCCATTTCAAGAGCATCATCAACGAGATGATCTGGTTCCTGAACGGTGACACCAACACCAAATGGCTCAAGGAGCACGGTGTCAGTATCTGGGATGAATGGGCGACTGAAGACGGTGACCTCGGCCCGATCTACGGCAAGCAGTGGACGGCCTGGCCTACCCAGGACGGCAAGACCATCAATCAGATCGACTACGTCGTCAACACACTCAAGACGAACCCGAATAGCCGTCGCATTCTCTTCCATGGGTGGAACGTCGAGTACCTTCCCGATGAGTCGGTGAGCCCACAAGAAAATGCACGTAATGGGAAGATGGCATTGCCACCGTGCCATTTGCTCTATCAATTCTATGTAGCCAACAATAAGTTGTCGGCGCATCTATATATTCGGTCGTCAGATCTACTACTTGGGAATCCCTATAATTTGGCTGGAGTTAGTTTTTTAACTCATATGTTGGCACAGCAGTGTGATTTGGGAGTTGGCGAAGTTGTAGTTACCATGGGTGATGCTCATATTTATTTGAATCATATTGAGCAAGTAAAGCTGCAACTTACTCGTGAGCCGCGCCCTCTTCCAAAGTTGGTGTTCAAGCGTAAGCCAGAGAGCATCTACGACTACAAATTTGAAGACTTTGAGATTGTGGGCTATGACCCACATCCTCATATCCCTGCTCCTGTATCGATCTAAATCCGTGGAGGGATTGAGTCCACCGGTAACAGCGCCCCAAGCGCTTGATACCATCTACCGGGCTCGTTCCCTCCCTCCTCAAAGCCAGCTGCTCTGGCGTCCGCTTGAGAACGCCCATTAGGATTCCAAGACATGGATCTGGTCGATACCCTGCGCAACAAAATTCAGGCCTTGGGCGACGAGGAATGCGTTCCAGGGCTCAAGGCCGTGCTTCTCCATATTGAGACCGCATTCCGGCATCTGTCGCGGGGACAGGAAAATGGTGAGGACACAGCATTCACCGACTCGATTTACCGTACGAATCAGGCATTCGAAGGAAGTGTCAAGGAAGCGTATCGAGTTCTTGCGGGTAAAGATCCTGGCCGAAAAAATCCCTATGAAATTGAGAATTACCTCGAAAAAAATAGCGTGTTCAAGCCACGGGTTCTGTCGCAACTTACAACCTATCGTACTGAGTGGCGGAACCCCTCCACGCATGATTACAAACTGAATTTCGACGAAAGCGAGGCTTTCTTGGCCATCGTCTCCGTTTCAGCATTTTCGTGCCTTCTCTTGGATCAGATCACTGAACGCGTCGCCTATAACACGGCTCAAGCGGAAGCAGAGCGAGAGCTTCAGGCCGCCATTCAGAGAATTAGCATTGCAAGAACAACTGGCCTTCTGGAATGGGTAGCGGAGTTGTGTTTGCACTTCTTGCCCCACTCCGAAGTGGATATGAGGTCAGGCCCCGCTCGTCGGCAGGCGCAGTTCTTCGGAGGTCTAGCGGGGTACATGGCAGGCGTTGCACCAGATCTTGCGATCCAAGCACCCTCTGCATTTGGACGCATGAGTTCGGATTTTCTAATCGTACACGGGGATGACCGAGTGGTGGTTGAAACCAAGTCTCGTTACGACTTAGAAATGTTTCGTTGGGCGTTGACGCGCATCCAAGAGCTACTGGGGGTCTACCGAGGCAAAGTTACCAAAGGGGTGATCATTCTAGGGTTGGAAGGAGATATGAAACCGCTTCGGCTCCCTACGGATGTCCTTGGCGCCGAGGTTATCGTTCTGATGCCGGCTGACCAGAGCGTGCCTGAAGAGTTGCTAACTCGCTTCTCTCAAAGGAGCCTGCTATAGCCGGCATGATTCTCCACATAACCTGCGCAATTCACCCTGAGATACAGCGGATCAGCGAGGTAGATCTTTGAGCCAGTAACGCCTGACAGTTGCTTCAGGCAAAGCCAGCGCCCGACTCACCTCCGCCTTCGACATGCCGCTGGCCTTGAGCTCCAGCACAGCTCGGATTCGATCTGGGCTACTGGGTTTGCCTCGCGTGCGCTTTACCAGCCCTTCACTAGCGTCCCAGTGCTTCTTCAGGCCTTGTAAGCCTCCCTGGGCTACGAAGCCCTCCAAATCCTTTGAAGCCTTCGCCATGACATCGATAGGTGATGACCCATCCTGGAGGGCCTGACACAGCGCGACGAGAGCCACGAGATCGAAATCCAGGGTGCGCGCGATCTTGCTCAGCTTGACCAAAGAGACCTGCGTTTTCCCCTGCTCCAATCGCGACAAATTGGCTTGGGAGCTGATCTCGGCAAGCTCCTCCTGAGCCGATCCTCTCAGGTCGCGCAGAGCTCGGACTATTGCTGCTATCTCGTTCTGCATGCTGAGCGCTCAAAACGAAGAATAGGGCCACAGCGCCATGCGTCGATAAATATCGAAAGCTAGCAATAATGGCGATCATCGTTTATCGTGGGCCTACTGATGGCAGCCTCGCCGCGTCCGAGCGACCGGGCCAGGGAGTGATCAATTTATTAGAAAGTCGACGTCAGCAGGCTTGGGATGAAGCTTCATATACTGTCTGATCTACATTGTGAGTTCGCCGATTTCGTCCCCCCTGTGGTGGACTGTGACGTGGTCGTACTAGCCGGCGACATCCACGTGAAGTCCAGGGGGGCTAGATGGGCCAGCCTGACCTTCAGCACGCCTGTCATATATGCCATGGGCAATCATGAGCACTACAGCGGGAATATAGATCGAACCCACAGCAAGCTGCTTGACGCTGCTGAGGCGCACGTCCACGTCTTGGAAAATCAGGTTTTAGAACACCGTGACGTGCAGTTTCTCTGCGCTACGGGTTGGACGAGCCTGGCCGCGACCGGAGACCCTGTAGCTGCTTCTTGGTGCGCTCGTAAGTCACTGAATGACTTTCGCGCTATCCGTGTCGGTGAACAGTATCGTCGTTTGCGCCCTGATGACCTGATCGCGAGAAATCGAGAGACGAAGGAGTGGTTAGAGGCTCAGCTGTCGCTGCCATTCAACGGTAAGCGCGTAGTTGTGACTCACCATCCGCCCCTTATGAAGTTCGTGAGTGACCAAGGAGCCGATCCTCACTTGCGAGCAGCCTATGGAAACAATTGGGATGGCCTGATGGATTTCAAGATCGATCTATGGATCTTTGGCCATACCCACGAAGCTGTGGATGAGGTTGTTAATGGCGTCCGGTTTGTGAGTAATCCTCGTGGTTATCCCACTGAAGAAACTGGCTTTCGGCCAGACCTAGTTGTCAGTGTATGAAGACTGATAGGGCTGCTGGCGTTTAGCTTTTTCAGTAAGTGAGTAGGTTTCAAATTCGAACGTGATGGAGAATCCATGAGTTGTCTGAATTCCCAGGACTGGATGGCTGAGGGCGGAATACGATTGCCCAGTTTGGTGTCAGCTAAGTTGGCGGTTGCGCAGGCCCATGATTGGGGTGCGCTAGTGGACGCGTATCTGGTAGATGCGGCTGAAGTTGGTGATCGTTTCGTTGCGTACGTGTATGGCGATCTTTCAGGGCACCTGGTTGATGGGATGACAATTGTCACACCCCCTAGTGAGGTGATAGCGGAGGTCGAGGGCATGGCGTTATTGCGGACAGTGTCAGGCAACGATCATTACGTCATGGTCAGCCGATTGCCTGTCGCTGCTTGAGTGCCCTCGCGTCGTCAAGGACGCTATCTCAGCCTGCTTCATCGATCCGGGCGTCATCAAATTCGCTAATGGTTAATGTGTGTTTAAGGGAAGAAGCATGTCCGATTTAAAAAAGTTGACATTGACTGTTAAGAACTATGATGCTCAGGCGAGCGGTGATCTAGACGCTCTCTATCGACGTGTTAGATATGAAGATGAGCACGGCGCTACGCTCTATTTCAAAGAGGTTGTGATGCTGAAGTATCTAGCGAAACATGGTGCTTTGGCGACTGATGTTCCGCGAACTTGGTACTATAAGCATGCCTCAAAAAAATCGATAATTGTTGTCGCTTTCGAGAAGGCTGGTGGGAAAGTTGAGTGCGACTTAGATGATCTGAGAATTATTGCAAGGTCGACTTTGATAAAGGGTGTGGTTGTATCGCTAGCAGCGGTTCCAGCTGGGCTTATTGCCGCAACAGCCACCTTTGGAGTTGGGCTTGTCATTATTCCTATGTTTTTGTGGTATGGGTACAGGAACGTCTTCAAGCTTCCGAAAATGCTGCGTAGAAAAAGGCTGGTGGATGATTTTTCAAAATTTGGCGTTACCCTTCGATAGCTTGGGTTCTGGTTGTTGAACTAGATTCTCGTCAGAGTGGCTTGGTGTCTTGTGGACGCTGGCCAGCGAAGGAACTCAGATGAAGACCAGTGCCGTAATTTTTGACGCCTTCGGAACGCTGGTCGAGATACAGCAGCCGACACATCCGTTTCGACAGTTGCTTCGAGAGGGGAGACGTCAAGGCCGCTTGCCTCTCGCTGATGACATTCGAACGATCATGACTCGTTGCCTTTCTTTAAGCGAGGCTGCGCTGCACTTTGGTATCAAGATCTCGCCCTCCCAACTTGCATTTCTCGATCAATGCCTGGAGGAAGAGCTGGCAAGCATTCGGCCATATCCAGACGCGGTTGAGGCCGTTGGGCTGCTGCAAGCTGCAGGGTTGAGACTGGCCGTATGTTCCAACCTGGCCATGGCCTACGGCCCCGTAGTTGAAAGAATTTTCCCGCACCTTGGGGCCTATGGTTTTAGCTATCGCATCGGCGTTATGAAGCCGCAAGCCGGCATCTACCTGCACACCTGCGATCTACTTAATGTCCGGCCAGAAAATGAGCTCAGCGGTCAGAGAAGGATCGTCATGATTGGCGACTCAGAAAGGTGTGATCGGGATGGGCCTCGCCAGGTGGGTATCAACGGTTACCTGTTGCGCAGGAATGGAGACGGCGCTTCCAATCTCTCCCATTTTGCACGATCAGTGCTGAGCGATATGTAGCCACGAGCCGATCTTCGATTCGATGGTAAGCGTTGCGTCTGAGCCGAAGGGCCGCGCTAGGAGGCGGCACTGTCCATACGTACGAACGGTGTCAGTGCGTGGGAAGGCTAAGTGCCTAGAACGAAGCTTGGAAGCGCGCTGGTAGCCCCAGGCGTGGATCAGGGCCGCTAGGATGCACACCACTATGACTTCAACGAACAGCGAAAACAGGACAGTGAGTGTGTCTAGACCGCATGCGTGCAGATCATGGCTGTCCGGCACAATCGCTGCAGGTTTGAAGGCGTTGGATAGGGTGCCGGGATTCCCCTGCACAGAGTACGAGAGACGACCAGACCATTATCACAAGAGGCTGAAGCATGAATGAGCTTAAGGTTGTCGGACGATGCTTTCGCTCCCCAATCGGCTGCTGGAGTGCTAGGTATCGCTGTTTTCAGGGGCGTTACGAGCATATTTTCTCGATCGCGTTTGAAGTGTTTGGAAGTCGAAAGAAGGCCCAGCGATGGCTTTTAAGATCTGTAGTAGGTGTAGGCCGTCAGGCGCCCTGCAGGGTGCTGTGCACACCTATAGGATACGCAGATGCCTATGGCGCGCTATTACGGATGGATCACGGTATGTATGCCTAAGCAGGTCTGCCTGTTGCAGACTTGGAACGCTGAGTCAGCGATGGCGCAGGTTTGGGGCACCCAGGTCAGGAGCAGGGGGATTGCCTCACGTGAACAAAGGCCGAACCGCACGGTGCAAAGCTCGGAACCTGGGCGATTTGCAGTTGGCCCAGGTCTTCAGTTAGCCCAGGCGCCTCACCAGATCGTGAAGAATATTTTCCCCAACGCTGCATGGAGGCTGAACAGGCGCGCTTTGAAGGCAACATCATTGGCTAGAACACAGACACCTAGCCCCCAGACAAACCCGTTCACTTGTTGATCGGTCATCAGAGCGGTCGAATGCTGTCCTGGATAACTTGCGCCACCGCGAGAGTGATCGTAGCCGGGAGCATTGCGGGCGATCCTCTAAGTACCCGACCGGCGAAGTCAACTTTCCGTTTCGACTAGCAAGCCTAGTGCCCGCATTCTCAAGCGGATCGCTGTCTTGGAGACTTTGAAGTATCTGCTGAGTGTGGCACACACGGTCTCGAACTGGCTGATGTTGTCGGGCTGGCTATCGAGGTACAGGGGGCCGTGTCCTCGATTACGAATACCCAGCTGCCGCAGTAATAGTCCAAAAGCTATCTGAAAGTCTTCGCCAGGCATCAATAAACAGGAGGCGAACGTATTGGCTTGCCACTCCAACCGCTCGACTTCTCCTTTTGGGATTGTGATGAATTGGGCCTGGTCAATCTCTTGAGCCCGGATGCTTTCCCGGATCATGTAGCGACCGTGGTTGAGAAAGTGGTGTCCCAATTCATGGGCGAGGGTGAAACGTGCCAGTTGGGATTGGCTGTCTTCAGCAAAGACTTTTATTTCCAGAGGGTAGAACGTAATGCTGCCCAACGCAGAAGTTGAGGACTCCAAGTAGCTCACAATTAGTCCACTGGCGGTTGCCTCCTTCTTCACTAGTGCGTCCAGATCCACCGCGCCGTGGACATACGAGATTGATCTCAACGCCTGCGTCGCCGCGCTCTCGATCCTTTCCCGTGAGATGAACGCCACCCTCGGTGCGCTAACAGCTGCTGGTAATCGAATGAGAGGCAAGTCAGCCTCCCGAAACGCGCTCTCTAGGCCCAACCCGCTCCATATACCATCCCAACCGTTGGTGAAGCCCGAGGGAGTCACGGCATACGCGTTGTGTACCGTAGGCTTAAAGCCGGGCTGGGTCAGGGCGTATTCAATCTCGGCGCGCTTGCGGGCTCGCACGTTGCTAGTGCCAGTCAGGAGCGTGCGGGGAAGCTCCCAGCGGAATTCAGACTGATCGAAAAACCGCAGCACACCGAAGCCACGATTGCGAGCAATGTTGAATGTGCCGGATTGGAACGCGCTGGCAGATGCGAAAACTCCCTTGGCATTGAAGCCGGTGACCTGGCTGATCTTCGAGCCGAACTCCTCAATATCACCAACCGGCACGGTGCCGCTGTAATTCTTGCATTCAATGAGCACCAGCAAAGAAGGTGTCTCAAAGCCAGGAAGGAAAATTTCCACCGACACATCAAAAATGATGAAGTCTTCCCGATCGCGAGAGTAATACCCCTTTTTTCTGAAAATATTGCAGCACTCAGGTCGGAAGGCATAAAACCGGCCTTCGCTAATTTCCCTCGAAAGAAAATCAAATACCTGTTCCTCAAAACGATCACCTTTTGCATAGGTGCTTAGTCTTCCGGCATCAGATTTCATCAGTGACGTGTTCCAAGCGTTACGTGTGAGTAGAAGACCCAAACAAGGGCCGCCATCCAAAGGCTAAGCGTTCTTTGCGGGGCAAAGAGATAGCCGCCACACTTGCTCGATCTGTCAGATTCTACGGACGTGGACACGGTGAAGGAAGCCGCTTGTGGAGCACCAGGGAGCTGGAGACGGGGTCGAGCACTGGTTCCGGGTGCATGCCTCCCGAATCATCTGTATACGAAGAACTGGGTCGGGACAATTAAGTAGACTCGAAGGCCACACCTTAGTAGATCTATGAGCCTGTACGTTCGCCGGCTATTCTATGAGCCCGGCCCGTAGACTCAAGAACATGGCAGAACGTAAGCACATCCCCTCCCATACGAAGCTTCGCCTGTTTTCGGCAGCCGCAGGCCACTGCCAGCGTCCTGCGTGCTTGGAAACACTCTTCCCCGATGAGATGGGTGGAGAAAAACACATCGCCGAGATGGCTCATGTAATCCCACACGGTGAAAAAGGCCCCCGTGAAGATGAGCGGCCTGCCGGCGATTTTGAGGTAGACGGTTTCGAGAACCTGCTTCTCCTATGCCCTACCTGCCATACGATTATCGATAAGAATCCTGAGGCGTATAGCCGCAGCACCCTATTAGGATGGAAAAATAACCACCTTTCAGCCTTGGCTCAAAAACAGGGAATTTGCGCTTATGATGACCGCGCAGGCGGTAGACTCGCGATTGTCGGCGCAATGGCTGAAAACAAGGCAATATGGAACGAACTCGCCCCTTTCGAGGGCGCTAACTCCGACCTCGACCCTGAATCCGAAGCTGCGAAGGCCTGGTCACACAGGATGCGCAACGTCATCCTTCCCAATCACTTCCGCATCCAGGCTATCGTCAAAGCGAATTTGCACCACATGACGGATGCGGAATTGGCCACATTTGCGCGTTATCAGGAACACGTCCGTGGGCTCGCGGAGCGTCATGTTTGCGGTATCGCTGGTCGAGCTATTCGATACCCCACGAAAATGGACGAAATACTCGCATGAAGTGGCAAGTGAAGTATGCATTGGAAAACCTTAGCCGTGACCAAGATGTAGCGTCGGCTGCTCATGTTGGCGGCGACGCTATACAAATCGCGGTACATGGGCATCCTGACGTTTTAGCGATAATCTCAGACGCACACATAATAGATAGAGAACTCATTCGGAAATATTTCCTCGAATTCCCCGTTATGGATTTCATGTGCGGCTATCGAAAGGAGTGTATCTGGGAAGGTGGGGCCATCCGATTCCTGAAGGAAAAAAATATCGGATGGGGAAGCGCTGGCACCTTGAGCTCTGCGCTGGGCAAAGATGACATCAGGACAGCTACCCACAAGGAATACCGCTTTGCCTACCGACTGATCGAGCAGTCTCGGTCTATCAGTGATCTGAATCGAGAGTTTGATCGGATCTTCAGCCTCAAGCTTTGGAACGGCAAACCCCTTCGGGTAGGCATGGTGCG
Source organism: Pseudomonas sp. 8(2025) (assembly GCF_052665325.1). Taxonomy (NCBI): domain Bacteria; kingdom Pseudomonadati; phylum Pseudomonadota; class Gammaproteobacteria; order Pseudomonadales; family Pseudomonadaceae; genus Pseudomonas; species Pseudomonas sp. 8(2025). The sequence continues at coordinate 507,281 of NZ_JBQOIE010000001.1, forward strand.
GGAGTACGAGCCCACGGCTGATGCCATCCGTACGCTGTGGGAGCGTTTTGGCCCAGTTGATATCGTGTGGTCAATTAATCCCAACGGATTCCCTAGGGCCGATGCGATAGAAGCTGGACGTGAACTTGGATGCGATGTGTTGCAATGGGACGAACTGAAGAGTGTTCTGAAAGGTCGCTAATGAGCGCTGCTCAAGTGGCTATGTACCTCCTTGAGGCCTGCCCATCGCTGGTTGACTTCCAGCCTTTTATGTTTGGCTCATCCCTTTATGGCATCGGATATGACTACGATATTTTGATCGTTGGCCCAGCCGGGGAGCCCTTATCCCGGCTGAAACTGGAGCTGCAGGCTGCAGGCGCAGAACTTCCTCTCGACATCTTGTTCATGCTTCCTACCGAAGCAAGCGATACAAACTTCGTGAACCGTGAAAAATGCACTTCGTTTGTACAGCTCGCAACCGGCCTGAAAAGCCGTGCTCGCTGATTGACATAGCCAATCCACGTCCCAAGGCGCCTGACGCTGATTGTTTACTCTTATCAGCTCCCTAGACGAAATGTGCAGCGAAAGCCTCCTGTGCACATCTGCTGCGAGCGCCTAACCTCTTACGGATACAGCTTGAAAGCGCTGCCTTCATGCCACTGGCTAGGATCTATATCCGTGGTGTCCAGCCCATAGGTACGTAGGAGCCAACGTGTTTGCTCGCCGTATTCACTTCCAGGTTCACTGCGACCGTGCAGCGCAATGCGATTGTTCACCAGGGCGATATCACCTGGCTGCAAAGGTACAGCGATCGCGCAGTCAGCACATGCATGCTTCAGAGCGTCCATCGCCTCCTGCGCGGATTTGTGGCCGACGTCAGCAATCTGGGTGGTGCTATGGCTGAAGCGTATCCACCAGCTTCCATTCATTTGGAAAAGGAGCTGCGCATCATCCACATCGAGCTCGTCGCCCAGGATGTCGACCATTCCATCGCGGAAAGTCAGCTGCGAGCCAATGATGTACTGGGGCTTCTGAAGCTCATCGATATGTTCTTGGCTCAAGCGCGCCATGAGGTGGTCGAGAGGCATCACCGTAGTCGGAACTTGCTTCGGGTTGCGCAGTGCCGATAAACACACAAAGTCTGGAGAGGGTGCGATGCGGTCATTCAGGGGGTCGCGGTACCCCCGCAACGGGAAGGTCACGCCATCCGTGTGCCCGCTCATCTTGTCCGCCGATTTGATTGTGAATTTACCTCGGCCAGGCGGGAATACCACTAAGTTCACGAACAGGTCGCCTCCGTTCTCGGAGCCGTAGGAAACCGTGGCGGAATTGATAGCGGCAAGACACGCGATCGCAGTTACTCGGGCAATGACTGTGCCTTCTGCTTCAGGCACCGGGCAAAAATCAATGGGGGTGTCGGGTAGGTCATCTGGCTGGAAGATACCCTCCAGGGTCAGGCAAGGCTGCGCCCACGCAAAGGCTTGCACCTCTGCACAGGTACTACCCCGGCTATTGAGCTCGCGTTCGATCGCAGGCTGCAGCTCACGCCCCAGATCGCTAGGGCGCTCCAAGTACTCAAGCACTTGCTCAAAGGTCATGTTCGCTCGCCATTCGCTGACTGCGACACGCACTGATTCTGAAAAGATTGCCTGGATCAATTGTGTCCCTACACGCGCGAGTGATATAAAAGTGATGTATGCCAGCGTGATTCTCACGCACGATCTCACCAGCGACCAAATCTGTCTATGAAAATGCCTAAGCTTCAGCCTGCCGATTATCTCCAAGGGTGCGCTAGTTTCCTAGCCTGCCTTAAGCCATTCATGCACCTGCGGGAGACCTCCCAGGGGATTGAGTGCGAGATGACCCTGGCTAATGGCCAGCCTGTGGTGGTCACTGGCAAGGACGAGCCGCATCTGCTGCTTGGCTTGATGTCCGTGCTCGTAGAACTGATTCCTCAAGTTCCTGCTGACGAACGGTCAGCGATGTCACCTGTCTCACGCACAGCGCCTGCGGTTAAGCAGACTTTGGAGACGACCATGCAACCTACCGCTACTACCAAAAATATCGATGAACGAACCCAAGCCCGCTTGCAAATTGGTTTAACAACCAAGGTCTCGCTTCACGAGTTGGTAAGAGACGTAGCTAAACGCCGTGGGGTATCGCTGTCGACCGCTGCGCGAGATCTGGTGCAGGACGGGCTGACTCGGTTCGATAAGGAATCAAGGACAGTAGACCCTTCGGAGCTGCTGACCGATTACGAGCGTACTGCCAATGATTACGCAGGTGCCGACTCGGAGAGTTGGATCATTCGGGCTGACAGGCGTCTGGTGATGAGAACGCGTTTACGCGCAGGCGAATATGAGCGCTCGTTGTCATCATTTGCCAACTTCCTTCTCGCCAACGCGTTGAGCCATTGCCCTCACGCTGCCGCCGTGCGTGAGGAAATGGCTAGTTCGTTTACCAGTGATGAGGCTGTCGAAGAGGCTATCAAGGCGATCGAGCAGGTCAGTGGGGTTAAAGCTCGTGCTCTCGCCCCTCAGATCGATCTAGGTGATCAACGCGGCCTGACCAACATGATCCTCGGTGGTTCGGTACTCGCGCCTACGCGTGTCTTGGCGAAGCTGGCCGTCGTTTTGAAGAAGCCGTTGGACGTTGTGTCGGTAGCCTTGGAGCGGCGGTTCGCCACCCAATGCGTTCCAGCGTTCAAAGCGACTGACGGAAAACCCACTGTGCAAGCGGAACGCAAGACGTGGAGTGTTGCAGTCAAAGAGCTTCAGCTGCCGGCTGAGGAGCAAGAGCGTCTCCTGAACCTAGAGGGCTAACTGTGAATCCATTCGACCGGGCACGTCGGCAAGCATTCGAAACCCGAGAAGCCCTGGTCGGATTGGCCGCCTCTCTAGGTGGGGTTAGCTCCTCTGAGCTCCTGGCTCATGTTGAGGACACGCTCGAAATCGCAATTGAGCGCTTACCTTTCGGGCACCCAGAGCTGGGTGGCGGAAGCGGGGTGCTCAAGCGAGAAATCCAAACCATCTACATCCGCAACGACGTGTCTCCAGGAGAAACGGCCTATCTCATCGCTCATGAGTTGGGTCACTGGTACCTCGACGGCGATCGTCCTGCACAGACGGTCGCTCATCTGACCAGCATGACGGATTCCTATGGGAGTCAGGCTACGGTGGCGGTGGAAGCATACGGTGCTCGTGAGCGCTTGGAGCTTCAAGCCAACGTGTTTGCCCGTGAGCTTCTGTTACCCCGTGGTGTCGCAAGCCAACTGTTCCATGGCGGTAGTGGTGCCACGGTCATCGCGGCCACTCTGGAGGTACCGCTGGAGATCGTTCGCCTTCAGCTCTTCGACGGCATTTTGCTCCCCATATTGCCTCCTGCTCCACCTCCTCCTCTGCCGCTTATGACGCAGGGACAGCAAGATGCTGCTACCGCACCCGAAACCTTCGTCAACGTTGTTGCCGGGCCAGGTACTGGTAAAACGACGACACTGATTCATCGCATCAAACACCTGGTCGAGCGGGGTATACCTCCCAGCCAAATCTTGGTGCTGACCTTCACGAACAAGGCGGCTCATGAATTGGTGGAGCGCCTGAAGGTATCTGGTATCGCCGGAGCCGCCGACGTGTGGGCCGGTACTTTCCATGCATTCGGGCTCGAATTCCTTCGCAAATATCATCAGATTTTCGGCTTGGAGTCCGATGTTCGGCTCGCAGATCCGCTGATGCAAGTTCGCCTGATGGTGAGCACGCTGCCCAAGGTGCGGCTCAAGTACTATCTGAGGCTACAGAACCCGTACGATTGGTTACCTGGCGTCCTGGGCCATATCAAGCGACTCAAGGAAGAATGCCTTACTGTTGCTGACTACCGAGCACGCCTGGCTGCACTGCCGGCCTGCGAGCCGGATGTAGCCAATGAACGCGAAGACATCGCCACCCTGTTTGAAGCCTATGAAGCCGCAATGCGGGCTGAGCATTTGGTCGACTACGTTGACCTTATTGCCCTCCCTGCATCCCAGGCCAAGCGGGATCGAACGAGCGTTGCTCAGTACATCGACCATTTCTCGCACGTGCTAGTGGACGAGTATCAGGATGTCACCGAGGTCATGGTCGACCTCCTTCGGCAATTGGCTCTCAATGCTCAGTCATTCTGGGTCGTTGGTGACGTGCGCCAGGCCATCCACCACTGGCGAGGCGCATCGATCCGTAGCTTGATGAACTTCGGCGCCACCTTCCTGAGCACCATTCCCGGAGCCACGGTGCGCCGTTACGCTCTCGACCTGAACAGGCGAAGCACCCCTGAGATCCTGGAGCTATTCTCCTGCGCTGGCATCCATCATGCACTCAACGACCGGATGCCTCTGGAGCCAGTCGCAGCGTTTCGTCCCTCGATCGGGGTTATACCAACCCTGTATGAATGCGACTCGAAGCCCTCCCAAGCCGTCACGATCGCTCAGCGCATTGATGGGCTGGTGCAGAGGGGTGTCCCGTACAGGGATCAAGTCGTGATCAGCCGTAAATCGGCAAACGTTGAGCAAATTGTTGAAGCACTTGAAAACCTGAATGTGCCGGTGCTGCACATCGGCGATGTCTGTCAGCGCCCTGAGATCAAGAAGCTGCTGTGCCTGATGGAATTGCTGTGCATGCGACAGCCGCGCTCCTTGGTCGGGCTGATCTCTGAGCCAGCATTTCGGATGCCACCCCAAGACATCGAGCACCTCATATTCCTGACCCGCAAAGGCGCGGGATTGAGCATGCAGCGAGGCCGTTGGCTGTGGCTGCCTACGCCAGGCCTATCGCCCGCTGGCCAGCAAGCCAAGTCAAATTTGGCGTCGCTGTTGAAAGGGCTCAAGCGCAATTCAAGGCCTTGGGATTTTGTCTCCAAAGTACTGCTCGATCAGCGCTACGGTCTTCCAAACCCTGCTGATCAGACCATACAAGCCCATACTCAGCGCTTGGCAACATGGCTGTTCGTCTACGCCGTACGCAATGGTGACGGCGATGTCCGCCAGGCACGGCTTTCCCAGTTCCTGCTTCGCGAGGAGCTACGCCGTAGGATCGGAGAAAAGCTAGGGGATCGTGGTTTACCGCCTGAAGCGCGAGTCCTGGATGCGGTGAGCGTCATGACCGTGCATTCCAGCAAGGGGCTTGAGTACCCAGCAGTTCACGTCACCGATGTTGACGACGCGTCATACGGCGCCAATCGACCCTATGCATACGATGTGCGGGGATTAGATCTCATCCCCCCGGAAGTGCTTAACAGCAACGGGGCAGAGTTCATGTTCGAAGAACGGGTGGAGCGCAATAACCTGCTCTATGTCGCTCTGTCTCGGGCCCGTGATTACCTATATCTCTATGAGATCAGCGGGTGGCCACGTCCAGTTCCGCTCAATCGCGCTGCTGCCACGAGTCTGGTTAAGCGCTCGGGGGTGAAGGTACCGCCCGCACCCATCATACCTCTGCCGTTGGCTAGCAGCACCGTGATACCCACTCTGAGCTATGAGGCCTTCCAGGCCTACATGAGCTGTCCCCTCCAGTACCACTATCGCTATGAGCTAGCGCTCACTGCCGAGCAGGAAATCGACGTCTCGATCCGTGCTCGTTGGGCGATTATGGACATGCTGTTGGCCGTGGCGAGGGACGGCACTGATCCCAACACGGCATTTCAAGCCGCATGGGCGTTACAAGGTCTACCAGATAGGGCAGAAGATCCTGGCTTGATGGATGATGCGATTGCCGCCGCCAAACGTGGGCTGGTGGTGGTAAACAGCGTCGGCGGTTCCGTTGAAGAAGGGATGGTTTCCGAAGTCAACGGTGTGCGCATTGAGCTCCCTTGGATGATCGCCGATAAAGGGCAACTGCACTGGATTCGAGCTCAGACGGGGATCCAGTACACCCTTAGTCACCTCCGGCCCATGATGCTTGATATCAATGGCTCTCGAAGGCCGAGTGCGAAGATCTATTCCATTATCACTGACCAGCACGTGATGGATGGCCCTTCCAGGCAGGTCGCAAGTACGTCCGTATACAAGATGGCTCAACGTTTTGCTGCAGGTGATCGCTCTGCTTCCAGAGGTCGCCATTGTGGGCGCTGCGCCTATCTGAGCATCTGTGCCAACATCCCCTGATTAACCTCGTACTCCAGCGCTGTATCGCTGGGCTATCTCTCAAAAGCGCGGAAAGGCGTGTGCTGAGATGAGGCGATTGCTTGGCCACCATTACACAAGGACAGTTTTGGGTATGACCTACATTAACCTGCCGAGTAATCAGCAAGCTGCAATCAGCGACGTCGACGAGACAGCGCTTCGGACAGCAGTGCGCAAGTGCCTGGATGAAGAGCGCATAGGGCCGATTCATGGCCTTGGGCTCAGTGACTGCGGCCCTTACGTGGCTACTAGGCTTCATGGGTTCCAACAAGCGATCGCTGAGTACAGCAAAGCCAAGGCCCATGCCAAGCGCGAACGCACTCGGCAGGATGCGCTGTATGCCGGCGATGACCTCATTCACGCTTTGCAGCAGATGAAAGGGCGGCTCGAAACTGAGCGTAAAGAAGGTGAGCTGTTCTTCATTGATGATCAGATCAGGCCGCCTTTCCATCTCAGCAAGCGGCTATCGGTGTCTGTGTCGTTTCGCTGGCGAGCGTCGCCCTCTGCGGACTGGAAGCACGGGCACCTGACGTTCGTCTACGATTTCTCCCCTCAGCCGAATTACACCTTGCCGCTGCCCAAGCGCAAACCCAGCGCCGCTCAGGTAGAGAGGGAACTAGAAGACAGGCGTTACCGAGAATGGGAGCGCTTGAAGGCCCAGGCGCTCTTTTCTATGAGAGAGTTCTTCCGCGATGGCGGCGATGGGGATGCTGTACCAGAAGTGTTCGCGGTGAGGCCTAGTCCCTACGGCGGTGGCTTGAATAACTTCAGCTGCAATTTTTGGCAGCCCGAGAAGCCGGCACCATAAATTCGAGCAAGCAGCAGCCTCAGTAATGGCGGCTTGCGTAGTTCTCCATCAAGCTAAGAACGGAAGTGAGTATGTGACCCGAAATCGAGTAGAGCTCGCCTTGATTGCGAGAGGTGTAGACAGTGCATTGGCCGAGAAGCTCAGGAAGGAGAAGTGGACGCTTGCGAAGCTTCAATCGCTACCCCCGGAGAAACTGTTGGATCTGGGCATTGGTGAAGTCGCCGTGCCCGTAATCCTTGGGAGTGGAAGGCCACCGATCCCACCTGAGCACTTAATCCGGACGCTTTATGACAATCGCTGGCTTTGCTGTGTTTGTCGAGATGCTAGCCGTCCCATCATCGTTCATCACATCAAACCATGGGCGGAAAGTCGCGACCACTCTCAAGCTAACCTAGCCGTCCTCTGCTCAATCCATCACGGCGAGGCCCACTCCACGCACGCATTGGAGCTTACGCTTACGCCTGACCGGCTTAAGGCTGCAAAAGCCACCTGGGAGCAAGAGGTCAGTCGATTAGACCCTCTTGCCATACTCCAGGCCACTCAGCTGATCAGTTGTCAGTGGTGGTATTTTAACCACCTCAGGGTTTTTGAAATCGCGGAACAGCTTGGGGTGAACGTCTCCGAGCTTGAGGGATTTCAGGACGCCCTGCTCAATGGCGCTTGTGACGAACAAGGCCAGCTTCGCCCCAGGAAAGGCCCTCTGTACGTCGGTTATGCGCTCTCGCATGCTTTGAAGCGATACATGAGCAGCATGCTTGAGGCCGCTATGGGGCATGCCTCTGTGAGGAATATCTCAGATGATTTGGATCGAGGAACACTCGACCGTCTGATCATTGAGGGTGACTTAGTGTTCGTCCAGGGATTGTACAGTTTCACCAATTTGGCTCCTGACGGCTCGGGGGCAGATTTAGTCCGGGGGCGACGGCGCGTCAACAAAGTCGAGGTCACGTTCGTCTTCGATAGGAACGAAGGAACATCTGGCTCAGCACGTTACGAATGGCTTCTTCGCACGCGCGCCTTGGGCTGTCTCCTGCGCGTGAACGGGCTACGAAAAGATGGAAAGGGGGTTTTGCGCATCGAGGCCACAGTCCTGGCAATTCGTAGCGCTAATCAAGAGCTAAAGCTGAGGAGTTACGAGGCTCGGCTGCAGAAAAGCGGTCTGCTTGGGGAGGAGTATGAAGATGAAGATGAAGAGTTCGACGTCGGTGATTACGACGACGATGTGAGTAATGAGTCGGGTGAGAGGTCTGGAACGTTTCGTAGGCTTTTCTTGAAGAGCCAGGGAGTCTGGCGAAAGCTAATAGCGCGGTCTTGACCAATCTGAAGAACCGTCGAGCTCTCCCGATGGGTAGGTGAATGTTCGTCCGCTCACTATGTATGCGCGGACGTCGCTTACCTTGCGTATTAACCACCGTTAGGAGCTGAGGTCGGCCAGGAACGACCAGGCCCCCACATGGCCTTGCGTCAGCTTCTCCACTCGTGCCGGACAGGTATCACACACATGCGGGCCCTGTGGTGATCGACGACTGGGCGCTTTTTTAGCGTGAGAAGCCTCAACTGTCTGTCTATAATCCGCGCATGTTGAATCCAACCGAAATCCGCCCAATCCTCAAGCAGTGGGTCGCGAAAGCGATGTCCCATGAAGAGAGTGACGTCTTCATCGAGGAGCTGTGCTTCATCGATAAGGCCAGACGCGCCGATCTCGTTCATGCCAATGGGAAGCTAACCGCTTTCGAAATCAAGTCCCATGCCGACACCTTGACACGCTGGGAGGGCCAGCAGCAGGCCTATATGGCGTGCTTTGACGAAGTCTGGCTATGCTGTCATTCGAAGCACTTGGTGAAGGCTCTTGAGTCTTGTCTGCCGCATGTTGGCGTACTCGTCGTCGATGACTATTCCGGCATGGCGATGATTCGAAAGGCGAAGCCCAACAAGCTTCAGGATAAATTCCACCTTACAGGATTTTTGTGGCGTAGTGAGTTGGATGCACTCGCCAACCAGCATGGGGTGCCCACGAAAAGTCGCGACCTCATAAAAGAAGTGCGCCGCCAGCTCAGCGACGCCCTTCCCATGGATGTGATCAGGTCACATGTATTGGTCAGCCTGAAACAACGTTATCGTTAGAGTAAGTCATCGGCATCGAGGTCATCGAAGCCGTCAGTATCTAGGATGGACTGGATCATGGCGCAGATATGCTGATTGATCCTGTATCCATTCCATGTTCCGTTGTTCCCGTAGCCGGTAGATGTGGCGACAATTCTGCTGTACTCACGAGTGGCCCAGCAGAAGTCGTCGCCGTGATAACCCGGTAAGCCTCTAATCTCCTGGGCGATTTCAACGTATCGCACAAATTCCTTATCCGAGCCTTTGCGTCGCTGCCACCATTCCGTTGGCGTGTAATAGCAGGCAAAAGGAAGCACAGGCATGCCTCGTATGTATTCCATCGAGGCAGTTGGGTTAGTGGCGGCGTAATCCCCGTAGACAATATCCGACTCTATGCCACTGGTATCGACCCTTGCTTGCCACGCAACGTCGTAACAGGCGGAGGAACGTGAGGTGTTTGAGGCCGGCTTATCGATAGGGAAGGAGGTGCTCATCAGAACCAGATTCCGTATCTGATAGCTGTTGAGTTGACGCAGGGATACATTGAAATCCGACCCTGAGGCAGTATTGGCCGGAGCTGTGGCACCGAAGTCCAAAATCACCGTCGCGGTGTCCGGGCTTTCCAGAGCATCCAGGATCGATAGCAATCTATTCCACGAAGTCGTGGTGGGGTTTTCCGGACAGGTAACCCTGATGGCTATATGGGGGAAGTCGCCCTGGAGAGCGAGTGCACTTTGGATGACTGCTCGTTGGGGGTCGTCATCAACCCAGGAAACCACTGGTATAACGTTCTGGTTGATGCCTGCCACATCGGAGAAAAATCGACGTTTGTTCTCAAACGCGCCATGAGGATTGTGCAGGTCGTTGGTAGTAATGAACTCTTCACCAACGTCCTTCGTTATTCTTGAAACGTCTAGGAAAAAAGGATGCTCAGTCCAACTCGCTAGGAATGTTTGAAGGTGTCTGTCGTCGTCACCTCGCATGTCCAACAGCGGAGCCACGACTTCCCGCCTGTGGTCTTCCAGATTTATCAGCGCCTTAACGTCATTCTGACCAACTCGTAAACAAGCCACGTACTGCATCTTGCACTCCTTGCATGTTGTGAAAACCGGTTTCCCCGTAATGCTGAAGGCATGGCGAGTCACAGGCCCCGGCAATCAGCGAGCGTCGACATACGGAACATGTCGGTTTTGCCCACTGCCACTGGCCGACGTCATGCTTCCAGCGAGACGGCAGATCGAGATTGGCAGGATAGCACTTGGCCACTCAATAGAAGCCTTAATGCGTTGTTTTCTGGGATGCGTTGTTTTTTGGGGGATATGGGGTGCGCCTATGTCTGATTAGTCGGTGGGTTACTCATAGTGGAGTTCACCAAACAGTCCGATCATGAGGTCACCATCCAGGATCTCGAAAGGGAGGGTGACGTACTGGTCAGGATGCCGAGGCAGCGCTTTTCCATCGTGCGGTGCATTCTTCGTGTGCCCTTGAACCTTTTCCCCGCTCTCCTTGATGTAAGGAAGCACGACGATCCGGCCATGGTTCTTAGATAAAATCGTCCCCTCGTGCCACAAGGTGTTTCCTTCATCGCCGCTGGACTCGCCACCCGTGTTTTTCACCACCCACCGTGGCACCCCGTCGTCCTCATACCAGAACACGAAGCCACCGCAGACCAGTACCCTTTGGCCGCGCATCCTGGCCTCGGCGAGCATTTGCTTGAAGCTCGCTAGCTGCAGCAGCTGGTTGGCTCGGGGGAGTAAGAGTGCGCGTATCTGCGCTTTGGTTCTTCCCCAGTGGTCAGCTCCCGAAAGACCAAACCCTTTGGCTGTCACTTCGCGCAGGCAGCTCTGCGAGCGTTTGGGAGACAAGGCTCCGATCTGTTCCCATGTCTGGTCATCAACACGGCGAAGGCACATGTTGAATCTCGGTATGGCAACTATTTCCAGGTAAGGCGCACGCTCAAGTTCCTCGTGGAGCGGTTGCCGCAAGCTCTCCATCGTATTGTGCAGTTTCAGCTCTTGCGCGGAGAGCCGGGGCAGATGGGCGTTCCGCTTGATCGCCTCGCGCTCCATGAGCTCCTCTTCTCCCTGGATGCGGCGCGCCGCCGTCAGTGCTTTCTCGACTTTCAGGGTGGTCGAGCTCTGCAGCACAGGATCTGGTACCGCCTGGACGACCAGTTCACTGGTGCGGCTGTTGAACTCGTCTGCCGCTTCCATGGCCTCCTCGTAGGAGGCGAAAACAGCCACCCTCGCATGGCCACTGCCGTTATCGTAGAAGTAACGCTTCCAGGACAGCTGGGAGTCGGGGAAGAGCTTGAGCGCCCGCAGCTGCCACGTCCATCCGATGCGGAACTGCCGGAACGGAAGGACGGCCAAGGTGGGCATTGAGTGGTATGGCATCTGATCTAGGCGCATCGATTCTCCCTGCTGGTTGCGTCTTAGCGGCTGCGGAAGCGCTGGAGTTGATCCTAGGGAGATTGATTTCCCCGACACCATGGATAGCACATTGCCAGGATGAGTCAATTTCTTGGCTGAAGGCCTCGTATCTCGGGGGGATAAGGAGAAGATGAGCTTTGGAAAGGGCTTTAAAAAACTGGTGGTTTATCCAGTATTAAGGGTTGCGCAGGTAATGTGCAAAAGCTATAATGCACATATACCAAGTTGCTCGGAAGGCATTACAAGTCAACGTAATGTGCAGTAAAGGTGGGGGGTGAAATTGCTGGGCACGCCGTTCAACCTCACCGAGGGTGCTGCGCTGCTGAGCCTGATCGGCCGCCTGACTGGCTACACGCCGCGCTGGTTCACCTATTTCATCGGTGATGCCCACGTCTATGAAAACCATCTGGACATGCTCAACGAACAGCTCAAGCGCGAGCCGTTCCCGATGCCCAAGCTGGTGATTTCCGAGCGTGTGCCGGAGTTCGCCAAAACCGGCGTCTACCAGCCGGAGTGGCTGGAGCTGATCGAACCGAGCGACTTCTCCCTGGAAGGCTATGAGCACCACGCGCCCATGACGGCGCCGATGGCGGTCTGAGCATCCAGCTACTGCAGCAAGGGCCGCGCGGCCCTTGTCGATTGATCCTGTTGCCCTTATCGACCTGTGCCCGGAGCCGTTCCGGGCATTGCTGTGCCCGGCGGCCAGCTACGCTCTGAGTAGCGGCCCTGCCAGGTGCGGGGTGTGGTCCTTGTGACATTCAACGTGAGCCCCGAATGGAAGAACTCAATCACAGCCTGTTCCTGGCCATCAACGCCAGTGCCGGGGCGTCCATGCCGATGCGTGCACTGGCGGTTTTCCTCGCGCAATGGGTGGTACTCAGCGTGCCGCTGCTGCTGGTGGTGTTCTGGGTTTTCGGCGAGCGCCGCCAGCGCATGATCGTGTTGCTCGCCGGCCTGAGCATTGTCCTGGCCCTGGTCTGCAACCTGCTGATCCGTGAGCTGTGGTTCCATCCGCGGCCGTTCATGATCGGCCTGGGGCAGAACTTCCTCGCCCACGCGCCTGGGGCGTCTTTCCCCAGCGACCACGCCAGTGGCATGTTCGCCATGGCTTTCGCGCTGATCCTGGCCAGCCTGCGCAAGACCGGGCTGGTGATGCTGAGCCTGGCGATCCTGGTGAGTTGGGCACGGGTCTACCTGGGCGTGCATTTCCCTTTCGACATTCTGGGTGGCTGCCTGGTGGGGGGGCTCAGCGCCTGGCTGGTGCGCCAGGGGCTGGCCTGGCAGCAACTGGACCAGCGGCTACTGGCAATCCTCGAAGGGGCTTATCTGCGGCTGACGGCCAGCGTTCGGCGCGGCGCCTGAAACCGCGCCAGGGGTTCAATGCCCGTGGCTGCGCCCGACATGGGAGGGCTCGCTCTCATTGGGGGCCACCGAGCCGCTGACTTCCAGGCGCTGGAGAATTCCGCAGTGCTCAAGGTCCGGGCCCTCGCTGCAGCGCTGGCGCAGGTCCAGCAGTTGTTCCTGCAGGGCCAACAAGCCGTCAATGCGCGCCTTGACGTGATGGATATGCTCGTCGATCAGGGCGTTGACGCTGGCGCACTGGTCCTGGGGGCTGTCGCGCAGGTTGAGCAGGCTGCGGATCTCCTCGAGGGTCATGTCCAGGCTGCGGCAATTGCGGATAAAGGTCAGGCGCTCGGTGTGGGCCTGGGTGTAGAGGCGATAGTTGCCTTCACTGCGGGCCGGTTCCGGCAGCAGCCCTTCGCGCTCGTAGTAACGGATGGTCTCGACCTGACAGTCGGTGAGTTTCGCCAGTTCGCCAATCTTCATTGCCGTCGTCTCCGAATGGGTGCTTGACCCTATAGTGGCTACAGGGTGTTCACTTGGCAACAAGCACCTTAATTCGGAAGGGACCCTAATGAGCGATTCTCTCCACAGCCCGCGCAAAACCGCGGATCAGCAGCCCCAGGCTGATCACGATCACGATCACGATCACGATTACAGCCATGGCCACAGCCATTCCCATGCGCCCGCGGGCAAGTTGCAGCCGGTCAAGGCACACGATCATGCCGCCCACGGCGCATCCTGCTGCGGTTCCGCCGACCTGGCGCCGTCCAGGGTCACCCTGAGCGAGACCCCGACCGCCGGCGCGCGCTTGAGCAGCTTTCGCATCGAAGCCATGGACTGCCCCACCGAACAGACCCTGATCCAGAACAAGCTGGGCAAGCTGGCCGGGGTCCAGGCGCTGGAGTTCAACCTGATGAACCGCGTGCTGGGGGTGACCCACGACCTGCCGAGCACCGCGCCTATCATCGAGGCGGTCAAGTCACTGGGCATGCACGCCGAACCCCTGGAACAGGAGGGTGACCAAGCCGCGCCTGCCGCAGCGCCCGTGAAGAAGCCCTGGTGGCCGCTGGCCCTGTCCGGTATCGGCGCGCTGGCTGCCGAGGTCATCCATTTCACCAATGCCGCGCCCGACTGGGTGATTGCCCTGGTGGCCCTGGTGTCGATCCTCAGTGGTGGCCTGACCACCTACAAGAAGGGCTGGATCGCCCTGAAGAACCGCAACCTCAACATCAATGCCCTGATGAGCATCGCCGTGACCGGCGCCGTGCTGATCGGCCAATGGCCGGAAGCGGCGATGGTGATGTTCCTGTTCACCGTGGCGGAATTGATCGAGGCCCGTTCTCTGGATCGGGCGCGCAACGCCATCAGCGGCCTGATGCAGATGACCCCGGAACGGGTCACGGTGCAGCAGGCAGACGGCAACTGGAGCGAACAGGAAGCGAAAAGCGTCGAACTTGGCGCACTGGTGCGGGTGCGTCCCGGCGAGCGCATCGGCCTCGACGGCGAGGTCGTGTCCGGCAACTCCACCATCGACCAGGCGCCGATCACCGGTGAAAGCCTGCCGGTGGAAAAGACTGTGGGCGACAAGGTTTTCGCCGGCACCATCAACCAGGCCGGCTCCCTGGAATACCGAGTGACTGCCGCCGCCAACAACTCGACCCTGGCGCGGATCATCCACGCTGTGGAACAGGCCCAGGGCGCCCGGGCTCCGACCCAGCGCTTCGTTGACAGCTTCTCGAAAATCTACACCCCGGCGGTATTCGCCTTCGCCCTGGCGGTGGCGCTGATTCCGCCGCTATTCATGGGCGGCGTCTGGTTCGACTGGATCTACCGCGCCCTGGTGCTGCTGGTAGTGGCTTGCCCCTGCGCCCTGGTGATCTCCACCCCGGTGAGCATTGTCAGCGGCCTGGCGGCTGCCGCGCGCAAGGGCATCCTGGTCAAGGGCGGGGTCTACCTGGAGGGCGGCTACAAGCTCGACTACCTAGCCCTGGACAAGACCGGCACCATCACCCACGGCAAGCCGGTGCAGACCGACTTCCTGTCCCTGGACCCGCTGGCCCAGGACACCGCCCCGGCCCTGGCCGCAAGCCTGGCAGGGCGTTCCGACCACCCGGTGTCCCTGGCCATTGCCCAGGCGGCTGTGGATAAGCAGTTGGCCATGCACCCTGTGGATAACTTCGAGGCCCTGACCGGCCGAGGCGTACGCGGCGAGATCAACGGCGAGCTGTACCACCTGGGCAACCATCGTCTGGTGGAAGAGCTGGGCCTGTGCTCCCCGGCTTTGGAAGAAAAACTCTTCGCCCTGGAGAAGCAGGGCAAGACCGTGGTCCTGCTGCTGGACCGCAATGGCCCGCTGGCGCTGTTCGCCGTGGCCGATACGGTGAAGGAATCCAGCCGCGAAGCCATCCAGCAATTGCATGAGCTGGGGATCAAGACCCTGATGCTTACCGGTGACAACCCGCATACCGCCCAGGCCATTGCGGCCCAGGTGGGTATCGACCAGGCCCGGGGCGACCTGCTGCCCACCGACAAGCTGCAGGCCATCGAAGACCTGTACGCCCAGGGCCACCGGGTGGGCATGGTGGGCGACGGGATCAACGACGCCCCGGCCCTGGCCCGTGCCGAAATCGGTTTCGCCATGGCTGCGGCGGGCACCGACACCGCCATCGAGACCGCGGATGTGGCCCTGATGGACGATGATCTGCGCAAGATCCCGGCGTTTATCCGCCTGTCGCGCCAGACCTCGGTGGTGCTCAAGCAAAATATCGTCCTGGCCCTGGTCATCAAGGCGATCTTTCTTGGGGTAACCTTTGCCGGGCTGGCCACCATGTGGATGGCAGTATTCGCCGACATGGGCGTGAGCCTGTTGGTGGTGTTCAACGGTCTGCGCCTGCTGCGCAAATAAGCAACGAGAGAACCCTGTGCTGAGTGCCGAGCTGAAGGCTTTTTACATGGTCGCCCGCCTGGGCAGCATCACCCTGGCGGCGAAGAAGCTCGGCCTCAGCCAGCCCACGGTGACTACCCAGGTCCGCAACCTGGAGAGCCAGTACGCGGTGGAGCTGTTCTACCGAGGCGGTCGCCGCCTGAGCCTGAGCGATGAGGGCGCGCGCTTGCTGCCGATGGTCAAGGAGCTGCTGCAGAAAGAGTCGGACATCGAATTCTTCCTGCGCAACTGCGGGCAGGTGCAGGGCACGCTGCGCATCGCCGCCACCGCGCCGTACTACATCCTCGATCTGGTGAAGACTTTCCGCCAGCGCCTGCCCCAGGTGGAGGTCTCGGTGGAAATCGGCAACTCCCAGCAGGTCCTGGAGGCGCTGGAAGACTACCGGGTGGATGTGGCCGCTTCCTCGCAACTGCTGGAGGATTCGCGGTTGGTCCGCCGGGTGCTGGGCAGCGATCCGCTGGTGCTGGCGGTGCATCGCAATCACCCCCTGGCGGCGCTGGATCACGTGCCCCTCAATGCCCTGGCCGGGCATACGCTGCTGATGCGCGAACCCGGCTCCACCACCCGCAGCCTCACCGAAGGTCTGCTGAAGAACGCCAACGTCAGTTTTGGTCCGCTGCTGGAGATCGGCAGCCGTGAATCGATCCGCGAGGCGGTGCTGCGCAATATCGGCATCAGCATCATTGCCCGCCAGGAAGTGCCCCACGACCCGCAGCTGCGGGTACTGACCATCGAAAACGCGCCGCAGATCGCCGAGTACCTGTATTGCCTCAAGGAGCGCAAGAACGCGCGCCTGCCCGCCGCCTTTCTCGGCCTGGCCCAGGAAATGGCTCCCGCCTGAAAGATCTGCATCGGCCATGCCTATGCCTTCGCGAGCAAGCTCGCTCCTGCGTTGAAATGCATTGCCCCTTGGGGGAGCGAGCTTGCTCGCGAAGGCGCCAGATCAGCCAGCACATGATTTACACGTGAACCCAAATCCCTGAATACCACTATCGGTCGTTTTTGCCTTACTGCCATATGACCGACGCATTGCAACTCTAGGATTTGCCTTATCTGCTAGATGAGGTGCGTCCATGAACAACTCCGCTGCAACTGCCCTGAGCAACCCCGGTGCGCCGATGAAGGTGCGCGGTATCCACAAGCGCTTCGGTGCCTTCAACGCGCTGGATAACGTGTCCCTGGACGTCGCCGCCGGGGAGCTGGTGTGCCTGCTGGGGCCGTCCGGCTGCGGCAAGACCACCTTGCTGCGCTGCATCGCCGGCCTGGAACGCCAGGACCAGGGCGAGTTGTACCTCGGGGATCGGGACGTGTCGCTGCTGGCGCCCCAGGCCCGGGACTACGGGATCCTGTTCCAGTCCTACGCGCTGTTCCCCAACCTCACGGTAGAAGCCAACATCGCCTACGGCCTGTCCGGCAGTGGCCGCGAAGAAGCGCGCAAGCGCGTGGCGCAGATGCTGGAACTGGTGGGGCTGACCGGCAGCGAGAAGAAGTACCCCGGCCAGCTGTCCGGCGGCCAGCAGCAGCGCGTGGCCCTGGCCCGTGCCCTGGCACCGGCGCCGTCGTTGCTGCTGCTGGACGAGCCGATGTCGGCGCTGGACGCCCGGGTCCGCGAGCACCTGTGCACCGAGCTGCGCCAGCTGCAGCGGCGTCTGGGGATCACCACCCTGATGGTTACCCACAACCAGGACGAAGCCATGCTGATGGCCGACCGCATTGCCGTGATGAATAACGGCAAGGTCGAGCAGTACGCCACGCCCCAGGAAATCTACGACCGTCCGGCCACGCCGTTCGTCGCCGAATTCGTCGGCCAGGGCAACTGGCTACCCTTCAGCCGCAACAGCGACAGCCATGCCCAGGTTGGCGGCATGAATGTGCGCCTGGCCGACGGCTCGGCCAAGACCGCCTCGGGCCGGCTGTTCTGCCGTCCGGAAGCCATCAGCGTGAATCCGCCGGTGCACGAGGAAAACCTGTTCCCGGCCAAGGTCCGCGAGATCACCTTCCTCGGCAATCGCTGCCGCATGAGCTTCGAACTCAATCAACTGCCGGGGCATGCGCTGCTGGCCGAGCTGGCACCGGAAGCCATGCCGCGCCTGGGGGCCCAGGATATCTGGGTCGCCTTGCCGCCGCGCAGCCTCCAGGTGTTTGCCTAAGATGACTGCGCACATGTCCCTGCCGCTACCCGCCAAGCGGGCGCGCCAGGCTTCTCGTGCCGAGATCGGCGACCGCATTTTTGTCGTCGGCGGCAAGGTCCTGCTCCTGGTCCTGCTGGGTGTAGCGGTGCTGTTGCCCCTGTTGGCGATCTTCTGGCGCGGCTTCAGCGCCGAGGCCGGGCAGGGCGGAGGCTGGCTGGCGGCTCGCGAGCTGGTGGCCAGCGAAAACTTCCACTGGTTGCTGGGCAACAGCCTGAAAGTCTCCCTCAGCGTGGCCGCCATCGTCGTGCCCCTGGCCTACCTGTTCGCCTACGCCCTGCAACGCACGCTGATTCCCGGCAAGGGCATCTGGCGCGGCCTGTCGCTGTTGCCGCTGATGGCGCCGTCGATGCTCCCGGGCATTGCCCTGGTCTATCTGTTTGGCAATCAGGGGATGCTGCGTGGCCTGTTCGCCGAGAACATCTACGGCTTCTGGGGCATCGTCCTCGGCGAGGTCATCTACACCTTTCCCCACGCCCTGATGATCCTGCTCTCGGCGCTGTCCCTGGCGGACGCGCGGCTGTTCGACGCCGCGTCGAGCATGGGCGCCAGCCCCGCCAAGGCCTTTCGCAGCATCACCTGGCCGGCGACCCGGCAGGCGGTGTTCGCCGCCTTCTGCCTGGTGTTCACCCTGACCATCACCGACTTTGGTGTGCCGGTGGTAGTGGGTGGCGACTATCAGGTGCTGGCCCTGGAAGCCTACAAGGCGGTGGTGGGGCAGCAGCAGTTCGGCCGCGGCGCGTTGATCGGCATGGTCCTGCTGTTGCCGGCCCTGTTCAGCTTCGGTGTCGACGCCTGGCTGCGCCGGCGCCATGGCGACTCCATGAGCGGCCGTGCCCAGGTATTCAAGCCTGCGCCGTCGCCACTGCGCGATGGCTGCTACCTGGCCATTGTGCTGCTGATCTGCGCGGCCCTGCTGCTGGTGTTCGGCATGGCGGTGTTTTCGTCGCTGGTGAAATTCTGGCCCTACAACCTGTCGCTGTCGCTGAACCACTACCAGTTCAACGACACCGCCGGCGGTGGCTGGCTGGCCTACCGCAACAGCTTGATCATGGCACTGTGCACGGCGCTGATCGGCAGCGTGGTGATCTTTACCGGCGCCTACCTGATGGAGAAGACCAACGGCCAGCGCGGCTTGAACCTGGCGCTGCGCATGCTCAGTTTCGTGCCCATGGCGGTGCCCGGGCTGGTGCTGGGCCTGGGCTACGTCTTCTTCTTCAACCTCAATGGCAACCCGCTGCATGTGTTCTACGGCACCATGACCCTGCTGGTGGTGTGCACCATCGCCCACTACCTGACCACCGCGCAGATGACCGCCACCACCGCCCTGCGCCAGCTGGATGCCGAGTTCGAGGCCGCCGCGCTGTCGCTCAAGGCGCCGCTGTACCGGCACTACCTGCGGGTTACCGTGCCGATCTGCCTGCCGGCGCTGCTGGACATCGTGCGCTACCTGTTCGTCTCGGCCATGACCACGGTGTCGGCGGCCATCTTTCTCTACAGCCCGGACACCATCCTTGCCGCCGTCGCCGTGCTGAACATGGACGACGCCGGCAACGTCGGCGGCGCCGCGGCCATGTCGACCCTGATCCTGTTCACTTCGGCCGGCGTCTCGCTGCTCCTGGCCTGGGCTTCGCGCGGCCTGCTGCGCCGTTCCCAGGCCTGGCGCCAGGGCACGCCGGGCCACTGATGCGCTTCACCCACCCCCACTTTGATCTGCACTCACTAAGGAACCGCACCATGTTCAAGCCCCTGGCTCTTGCCGCTGCCGTCCTCTCTGCTGTCAGCCTGAACGCCTTTGCTGCGAAGACCGAACTGACGGTCTACACCGCCCTTGAAGCCGAGCAACTGAAGTCCTACAAGCAAGCCTTCGAAAAGGCCAATCCGGACGTGGAGATCAAGTGGGTACGTGATTCCACCGGGATCATCACCGCCAAACTGCTGGCGGAAAAAGCCCGCCCGCAGGCCGATGCGGTCTGGGGCCTGGCCGCGTCCAGCCTGGCGATCCTCGACCAGCAGGGCATGCTGCAAAGCTACGCGCCCAAGGATCTGGGCAAGATCGGCCCGAACTACCGCGACGCCGCCAACCCACCGGCCTGGGTCGGCATGGACGTCTGGGCCGCCACCATCTGCTTCAACACCGTGGAGGCCGAAAAGCAGGGCCTGACCAAGCCGGTGAGCTGGCAGGACCTGACCAAGCCCGAGTACAAGGGCAAGATCGTCATGCCCAACCCGGCCTCCTCGGGCACCGGCTTCCTCGACGTCAGCGCCTGGCTGCAGACCTTCGGCGAGAAGCAGGGCTGGCAGTACATGGATGAGCTGCACCAGAACATCGGCCAGTACGTCCACTCCGGTTCCAAGCCCTGCAAGCTGGCCGCCGCCGGTGAATTCCCGATTGGCATCTCCTTCGAGTACCCGGCCGTGCAGCTCAAGCGCCAGGGCGCGCCGCTGGACATTGTCCTGCCGAAGGAAGGCCTGGGCTGGGAAATCGAAGCCACCGCGGTGATCAAGGGCACGCCTCATGAAGAGGCGGCGAAGAAACTCGCCGACTTCTCCGCCAGCCCCGAGGCCATGGAGCTGTACAAGGAAAACTTCGCCGTGCTGGCCCAGCCGGGCATCGCCAAGCCGCAGACCGAACTGCCGGCCGACTACGAGCAGCGCCTGATCAAGAACGACTTTGCCTGGGCCTCGAAGAACCGCGACGAGATCCTCGCCGAATGGCGCAAGCGCTATGACGGCAAGTCGGAAAAGGTTGCCAAGCAGTAGCCGATCAATCGCCTTCGCCGGCTTGCCGGCGAAGGCGCTCCCCATCCAGGAAACAACTCATGACCAATCACAGCGATCTGCTGATCGTCGGCGCCGGCATCCTGGGCCTGTCCCATGCCTATGCCGCCGCCAAACGCGGTCTGCGGGTGCACGTTTTCGAGCGCAGCGCCACGCCCCTGGGCGCTTCGGTGCGCAACTTCGGCCAGGCCCTGGTCACCGGCCAGCCGCCGGGCACCATGCTGGAGCTGGCCAGGGCCAGCCGCGAGATCTGGGCCGACTGGCAACAGTTGGCGGGCCTGCAACTCAAGCGCAACGGCTCTTTCCTGTTCGCCCGCAGTGAAGCCGAGGAGCAGTTGCTCGAAGCCTTCTGCGCCGGGCGTGCGCTGGAGCACGGCTACCGCGTCGAGCTGCTCCAGGGCGCGGCGCTGAATGATCTGTACGGCGGTCAGTTCCGCCATCACCGGGCGGCCTTGCACGGCCTGGACGACCAGCAGCTGTATTCCCGTGAAGCGATCCCGCAGTTGATCGACTACCTGCGCCGGGACCTGGGGGTGCAGTTTCACTTCTCGACCCTGGTGCGGGATATCCAGCCGGGCCAGTTGCGCAGCACCGCCGGCAACTTCCACGCGCCGCGGATCGTGCTGTGTTCGGGGCACGATTATCAGACCCTGCTGGCGGATCAGATCGCTGCCTTGCAGCCGCAGATCTGCCGCTTGCAGATGCTCCGGGCGCGGCCCGAGGCCAATCTCAACCTGCAACATGCCTTGCTGACCGGTCTGAGTTGCGTGCACTACGGGGCCTTCGCCGACCTGCCGGAAGCCGCCGCGGTGCAAGCGCAGATTCTGCGCGAGGCACCCCATCTGCATGAGCATGGTATCCACCTGTTGATCAGCCCGACTCCCTACGGTGAACTGATCATCGGTGATTCCCACGATTACGGTAGCGATCCTTCACCGTTCAATGCTGAACAGGTGGACAACTGGCTGCTCGAACTGGCCGAGCAGACCCTGGGTTGCAGGGTCCGGGTGGTGGAGCGCTGGCAGGGTGTCTACGGCGCGCGCGGCCCGGCGCCGTTCTCCTTCCTGGAGGCGGCCCCCGGGGTCCATGTGGCCCTGATGCACACCGGGGTCGGCATGAGCGTTGGCCCGGCCATGGCCGAGGGCAATATCGCCCGACTGCTGGAGGAAGCGTGATGGAGCGGCGACAGCAGGTGGTCGACGAGGTCTTCGGCCTGTACGAGCGTTTCGGCGACTGCGACTACATCGGCGAGCCGGTGTCGCAGATCGAGCACATGTCCCAGGCCGCGCAGTTGGCCCTGGCGGAAGGTTATGACGACGAGGTGGTGCTGGCGGCGTTCTTCCACGATATCGGGCATATCTGCCAGCAGGATGCCGAGAACATGGGCGGCTTCGGCGTGGTCAGCCATGAGCGCCTGGGGGCGGACTACCTGCGCCGGGCGGGTTTCAGCGAACGCCTGGCGCGGCTGGTGGAATACCACGTCCAGGCCAAGCGCTACCTGACCTTCAAGGACCCCGGTTATTACCAGCGTCTGAGCGAAGCCAGCCGGCGCACCCTGGAGTACCAGGGTGGGGTGATGAGCGCGGCAGAGGCGGCAGCCTTCGAACTCGACCCGTTGTGG
Source organism: Pseudomonas sp. 8(2025) (assembly GCF_052665325.1). Lineage (NCBI taxonomy): Bacteria > Pseudomonadati > Pseudomonadota > Gammaproteobacteria > Pseudomonadales > Pseudomonadaceae > Pseudomonas > Pseudomonas sp. 8(2025). Next base: position 529,630 of record NZ_JBQOIE010000001.1, read on the forward strand.
GCGGTGAGTTTGCGCATGCGCCACTGGGACGAGCAGGCCAAGGAAATGTGGGTGCCGGTGATGGATTTGCAGGTGCTCAAGGACAAGGCGCTGGCATTGCTTTAGCGGGTACAGGCTTGGTTTTTGTAGCCGCTGCCGTAGGCTGCGAACGGCTCCGAAGGAGGCGCCGCTTTTGGGGTTGTTGAAGGTCCTGCGGCCCTTTGCGCAGCCTCGCGGGCTCGGCAGCGGCTACAGCAGATGTTGAGCCAGCCCCTCGATCTGCTCCTGGCGCTCGGCCTGGCTCAGGCGCTTCTGCGGATTGAGCGATGACCACTGCGGGTGCGCCCGGGCCTTGTTCAGGGCCTCTGGCAACTTGCCTTCGCGCCAGCTCTTGTCCTCCGGCGTGGCCAGGCGAATGCTGTCCATGGCCGCATGCCCGCGCAGGTTCAGGGCCTGTACCAGCTGGCGCTGACGCAGGGCCAGCAGGCGCAGCACGCTGTCGTCCACGGTCAGCTCGCGCTGGCCCTTGAGTTTGCCCAGCAGGCGGCTGCCATAGCTGCGGGCGGTTTGCAGGGCGCCGCCGGCAATAGCCCCGGCCAGCGCCGCGGCCCCCAGGGTTAAACCACCCACCAGCAAATCCACCCCTGCGCCGGCCGCGGCTCCGGCGGCGATGCCGCTGCCCACCCGCACCCCCAGTTGCTTGAGGGTTTCCGGGTTGAACAGGTCGTCGCCCCAGCGCCCGTCCAGTAGCGGCAGGTCGCTGGCCGACGCATCCTCGGGGCGGAAGGCGTAGAGCTTGAGCAAGGCCTCGACGCAGCGCTGCTCGCGCTGGCGGATGGCCTGGCGCAGTTCGCCTATGGCCTGTTGTTCCTGTTGGGCGTCGCTGGCTACGCTGCGGCGGCAGGCGGCGCAGTCCACCAGCAGCTCGGCAATCAGCCGCGCTGCGCTGTGCTGGCGGGCCAGGCGCTGGGCCTCTTGGTCGTCGATCAAGCGTTGCAGGGCCGGGCGTGCGTGCTCCAGCAGCAGCGCCAGGCTTTCATACAGGCGCCGTTCGCCGTCCTCCGGTGGCGCCACGCTGTCGAAGCGCACCAGGGCGTGCAGCCCCAGGCGGGCCAGGGCATCGCGCCAGTCGCCTTCGCGCTGCTCGGCGCTGCTGACGAAGTTCAGCACTGGCAGCAGCGGCTTGCCGCAACCGGTGAGCACTTCAAGCTCATCGCGGTACTTGGCCAGCACCGGCTCGCGGGCGTCGATCACATACAGGCCGGCGTCCGAGGCCAGCAGCTGGCGCAGGACCTTGGCTTCCTGTTCGAAGCGCTGGCGGGCCTCGCTGCCGTCGAGAAACCGCGCCATCCGCGCCGGGCCGTCCAGGCGTTCGCCCGGGCGCTCCAGGCGCTCCAGGTAATCCAGCAGGGCGATGGCATCTTCCAGGCCGGGGGTGTCGTAGAGCTCCAGCAGGGCTTGGCCATCCACCGAAAGGCGGGCGCCTTCCACGTGCCGGGTGGTGCTGGGGCGATGGGAGACCTCGCCAAAACCCACGTCCCGGGTCAGGGTGCGCAGCAGCGAGGTCTTGCCGACGTTGGTGTGGCCGACCACGGCGAGTTTCAGTGGCTTGTGGCGGGTATCAGTCATGACCGTTCTCCAGCCAGTCGAGGGGGGCGCAATCGGCGAAGGGCAACTGCAGCTGGTGCAGGGCGCTGTGCCAGTCGCCCAGGCGATCGGCGTCCAGGGCCTGGCCGGGCGGGGCTTGCAGCAGCCAGACCCGGGTGGCGCTGGCGTTGCGCGCCAGTTCGGCGATCAGCCCCAGGCTGCCGCGGTCCGGCGAGCGCCGCGGGTCGCAGGCGATCACCAGGCGCGCCGGGGGGAAACGGCTCATCTGCTCCAGCAGGCGGCTGCGCGACTCGCGACTGTCGAGGATGCCGGCGTCCTTGACGCTCTCCGGCAGTTGCGGCGGCCAGGGGCGCTGGTTGTCCAGTTCGATGGCCACCAGCAGGGCGCCGCTGCTGTCCTGGGCACTGACGCCGCCTTCGACCCGGTGCAACTGCTCGGGGGCCGCATCGTTGACCCCCAGGCGCTCGCTGCTGGGCATCAGGCGCTCACGCAATTGGGCGTAGCCCGGCAGGTTGAGGTCCAGTTGCAGGCGCGCCTGCCCGTGTTTCCAGCGCCAGCGGCAGAACAGCATCAGCAGCAGGCGCGGCAGCACGCCGTAGATCGTCACCAGCACCACCAGCCAGATGGCCCAGGACTGGCGGATCAGTTCGGTGTTGTAGACATCCCGGGTGCTGGCCTGGATGCTCGCTACGCTCGGCGCGCCAAAGCCCAGGCCACGGGGCAGGGCACTCAAGGTGTTGGTAATGGCCACGAAGGCATCGCTGCCCAGCAGGGTGCTTTCCCAGACAAAGCTGTAGCGGTGGGTGGTCAGCAGCAACAGCAACATGACCACGGCGCTGAACAGGGCCAGGCACCACAGGCCGTTGATCAGGCTGCCCAGGGCCCAGCGGTTGAGCTTGCGCCGTTGCAGCAACAGCAGCAGGGCCGGCGGCAACTGCGCGGCCTTGGCATCGCGGGAGAATTTCTCGCTGAGCCACAGCCACAGGCGGCCCAGGCTGGCGCCGTGCTCGCCGGCGAACAGTAGGCCTGCCAGCCAGCTCAGCAGCAGGATCAGGTTGATTCCCAGCAGGCTGCCCAGGGCCCAGAACACGTTCACCGGTTGCTGGGTGCTGCCCAGGGCGCTGAATGCCAGGCCGGCACCGCTGATCACCGCCAGAACCGAGAGCGCCAGCAGGGCCAGGCGTGCGCCCTGGTGCCAGTGCAGCAGGGCGCTGTGCAGGCCGTCACGCTGGGCCAGCCACAGGGCGCGGTTCTGGATCCGGGTCGCCAGGTCGCCGCCCTGGTTGCGGGCCAGGCGATTGGCTTCCTGATCTTCCAGCGGGCCGGCGTGTTCCTCGCGCAGGCGCACGGTTTCGGTCAGCCACAGGCGTTGCAGGGGAGTCAGTGCAGTCACGCGTCATTCCATCGCTCAAAAGTGCGCTGAGCATAACTGCTGCAGCGCGGATCGGGGTACGTTGCCAGGTCCTGGTCCTCTGGTATCCTCGCCGGCATGAAAAAATCTCTCCCTCTCAGCCTGATCGCGGCCCTCGCACAAAACCGCGTGATCGGCGTCGACAACAGCATGCCCTGGCATTTGCCGGGGGATTTCAAATTCTTCAAGGCCACTACCCTGGGCAAGCCCATCATCATGGGGCGCAAGACCTGGGACTCTCTCGGCCGGCCGTTGCCGGGGCGGTTGAATATCGTGGTCAGTCGTCAGACCGGCCTGGTGCTCGAAGGTGCCGAGGTCTACCCCTCCCTGGAGGCGGCAGTGGCCCGGGCCGAGGAGTGGGCACTGGAGCAGGGCGCCAGCGAGCTGATGCTGATCGGTGGCGCACAGCTTTACAGCCAGGGGCTGGAGCAGGCGGATCGCCTGTACCTGACGCGGGTAGCCTTGAGCCCGGAAGGCGATGCCTGGTTTCCGGAATTCGATGAGCAACAGTGGAAGCGGGTGTCAGAGGTGCCGAACCCGGCGGAAGGGGACAAGCCGGCGTACAGCTTCGAGGTGTGGGAGAAGCGCTGAGCGCTCCGCCAGCCAGCCGGGCTCCCGAAGGAACCGGCGGGCCGGCGAAGAGATCAATCAGGCCTGAGCCAGTTCTTCGTGCTCATCGGCGTCCAGCAGCGCCTTGTCGGTTTGCTGCATCACCTGGCTGGTGATCGCGCCTGCGGTCATCGAACCGCTGACGTTGAGCGCGGTGCGGCCCATGTCGATCAGCGGCTCCACGGAAATCAGCAGCGCCACCAGCGACACCGGCAGGCCCATGGCCGGCAGCACGATCAGCGCGGCGAAGGTCGCGCCGCCGCCCACGCCTGCAACGCCGGCGGAACTCAGGGTGACGATGGCCACCAGGGTGGCGATCCACAGCGGGTCCAGCGGGTTGATGCCCACGGTCGGGGCAACCATCACCGCCAGCATGGCCGGGTACAGGCCGGCGCAGCCGTTCTGGCCGATGGTGGCGCCGAACGAGGCGGCAAAGCTGGCGATGGACTGGGGAATGCCCAGGCGCCGGGTCTGGGCCTCGATGCTCAGGGGAATGCTGGCGGCGCTGGAGCGGCTGGTGAAGGCGAAGGTCAGCACTGGCCAGACCTTGCGGAAGAAGCGCAGCGGGTTGATCCCGGCCAGTGCCACCAGCAGGCCGTGGACCACGAACATCAGCCCCAGGCCGATATAGGACACCACCACGAAACTGCCCAGCTTGATGATGTCCTGCAGGTTGGAACCGGCCACCACCTTGGTCATCAGCGCCAGCACACCGTAGGGCGTGAGCTTCATCACCAGGTGCACCAGGCGCATCACCCAGGCTTGCAGGGTGTCGATGGCGTTGAGCACTTTCTGGCCCTTGTCGGCGTCATCCTTGAGCAGTTGCAGGGCCGCGACACCGAGGAAGGCGGCGAAGATCACCACGCTGATGATCGAGGTCGGCTTGGCCCGGGCCAGGTCGGCGAAAGGATTCTGCGGGATGAACGACAGCAGCAGCTGCGGCACGTTGAGGTCGGCGACCTTGCCCGCGTAATCGCTCTGGATCACTTGCAGGCGGGCCATTTCCTGGGTGCCGGCCACCAGTCCTTCGGCCGTCAGGCCGAACAGGTTGGTCAGGCCGATGCCCACCAGCGCGGCGATGGCGGTGGTGAACAGCAGGGTGCCGATGGTCAGGAAGCTGATCTTGCCCAGGGACGAAGCATTGTGCAGGCGGGCCACGGCGCTGAGGATCGAGGCGAACACCAGGGGGATGACGATCATCTGCAGCAATTGCACGTAGCCGTTGCCCACCAGGTCGAACCAGGCGATGGAGGCCTTGAGCACCGGGTTGCCGGCGCCGTAGAGGCTGTGCAGGGCGATGCCGAAGACCACGCCCAGCACCAGGGCCAGCAGGACTTTCTTGGCCAGGCTCCAGGTGGTATGGCGGGTTTGTGCCAGGCCCAGCAGCAAGGCCAGGAACACCAGCAGGTTGAGGAACAGCGGCAGATTCATTGGGGCTCCGATAAGGCTTGTGCCAATCGCGGCTCAGGGCGATTGCGAACCGGCAAGCCTAACAGCTTGAAATCTATTGAATTAATAACGATATCGCATGGCAACTGTCGTTTTTGGAATAAGCGATTGACGTTCAGGCGCATGTGGCTGGCGCTTACGGGACGCAAGCGGTCGCGTGGAGACGAGAACTGTCACAGGGATTTGTTAGCGTCGAAGGCTTTCACTCAGGGAGAAAACCGCCGATGAAACTCGCTCCGAAATTGCTCGCAGTCGCACTCTGCCTGGGCCTCGCCGGCCAGGCCCTGGCCACCGAGTTGAAGCACTGGCCCGCGGAACAGGCCAAGCAGCTGGACGCGATGATCGCGGCCAATGCCAACAAGGGTAACTACGCGGTGTTCGACATGGACAACACCAGTTACCGCTACGACCTGGAAGAATCCCTGCTGCCCTTCATGGAAAACAAGGGCCTGATTACCCGCGACACGCTTGACCCGTCGCTCAAGCTGATCCCGTTCAAGGACACCGCCGAGCACAAGGAAAGCCTGTTCAGCTACTACTACCGCCTCTGTGAAATCGACGACATGGTCTGCTACCCCTGGGTCGCCCAGGTGTTCTCCGGCTTTACCCTCAAGGAGCTCAAGGGCTATGTCGATGAGCTGATGGCTTCCGGAAAGCCGGTGCCGAGCACCTATTACGACGGTGATGTGGTCAAGACCATCGAGGTCAACCCGCCCAAGGTCTTCACCGGCCAGGCCGAGCTGTACAACAAGCTGATGGAGAACGGTATCGAGGTCTATGTGATGACCGCCGCCTCCGAAGAGCTGGTGCGCATGGTCGCCGCCGATCCCAAGTACGGCTACAACGTCAAGCCGCAGAACGTCATCGGCGTGACCACCCTGCTCAAGGATCGCAAGACTGGCGCCCTGACCACCGCGCGCAAGCAGATCAGCGAAGGCAAATATGACGAGAAGGCCAACCTCGGCCTTGAACTGACCCCCTACCTGTGGACCCCGGCCACCTGGATGGCGGGCAAGCATGCGGCGATCCTGACCTACATCGACGAGTGGAAGAAACCGGTGCTGGTGGGCGGCGACACCCCCACCAGCGACGGCTACATGCTGTTCCACGATGTTGACGTGGCCAAGGGCGGCATCCACCTGTGGATCAACCGCAAGGACAAGTACATGACCCAGCTCAACGGCATGATCGCCAAGCACGCCGCGGCCCAGGCCAAGGAAGGGTTGCCGGTGACCGCCGACAAGAACTGGGTGATCGTCAAGCCCGAAGACATCCAGTAAGCCTGCCCGCTACACCGCCCCTCTGTAGGAGCCGGCTTGCCGGCGAAGAGGCCTTTGGGCCGGGCGTCGCCCTCGCGGACGCCTTCGCTGGCAAGCCAGCTCCTGCAAGGGGTGTCTGTCGTTCGATGCGGAGCCGGCGTCCGCTATAGGCGGAGAATGTTTCAACTTGTGACTGCCAAACCCCCTCTGCCATAATCGCGTCCGTTTCCCATCCCCCCGCCTGCTCTCCCTTGTGCCGGGTTTGTCCCCGACTGCACGTAATGGACTACGTTGTGAGCTATCTCTCGATCGAATTCGGCCTCTGCTTCATCCTGTTCTTCGTTCTGTACTGGGGCCTGGGCTTCAGCCTGCGCTTGCAGAACGTCCTGCTGCTGGTCGCCAGTTACGCGATCCTTGCCAGCTTCAGCCTGAACTTCCTCTGCATCCTGCTGGGCTACACGGCCCTGGTGTACCTGCTCGGCCTGTTGAGCCAGCGTTACCCCGGGCGCGGCTGGGTCAACGGACTGATGCTGCTGCTGGTGCTCGGGGCGTTCTACCTGTTCAAGTATCAGGATTTCTTCACCAGTACGGTGCAGAACGCCTTCGCCCAGTTCGGTGTCGAGGTGTCGCTGCCGCTGCTGGAGGTGCTGCTGCCGGTGGGGCTGTCGTTCTATGCCTTCCACTCGGTCAGTTACCTGGTGTCGATCAACCGCCGTGAGCTGACCCCCGGCTCGCCCTTCGACCTGGCGCTGTACCTGGCCTTCTTCCCCAGCCTGATCGCCGGTCCGGTGAACCGGGCGATTCCCATGCTGGCGCAGATCAACCCGCCGCAGTTGCGCGAGGTGCTGGAGCCGCAGCGCGCCCTGGGCCTGATCGCGGTGGCGGTGGTCAAGCTGTTCTTCCTCAGTTCCTGGCTGGCCAACGAATGGGTCGACCCGGTATTCGACAGCCCGGTGGCCTATTCTGCCGAGCAGATCCTGCGTGCGGTCTACGGTTATTCGTTCCTGATCTACTTCAACTTCAGCGGCTACACCGACCTGGTGACGGGCATCGCCCTGCTGCTGGGCTTCCGCCTGCCGCAGAACTTCAACTACCCCTACGCGGCGCGCAACCTCAAGGAATTCTGGGGCCGCTGGCACATCAGCCTGTCGACCTTCATCCGGGACTATGTGTACATCCCCCTGGGGGGCAACCGTGGCCCGGTGTGGCGCGGCAACCTGAACATGCTGCTGGCGATGCTGATTTCCGGCCTGTGGCACGGCGCCAGCGCCAACTTCATCATCTGGGGCGCGCTGCACGGTATCGGCCTGGCCCTGTACAAGCTGTGCAGCCCGCTGCTGGCCCGGGGCCCGAGCTGGATCGGCGCCGACCTCATGGCGCGGCTGCTGACCTTCCACTATGTGGCGTTCGCCTGGATCTTCTTCCGCTGCGCGACCCTGTCCGATGCCATGGACATGCTCAAGGGCCTGGGCGAGCTGTCCTTGGGCGGCCTGCTCGGCGGCGGCGCCAGCCTGCTGGGCTGCCTTCTGTTCGTGGCCTTCTACCCACGGATCGTGGCGCTGCTGCGCCGCCTGTTCGATGCTGCCACCGGTTTGCCGTGGCTGTTCTATCCAGTGCCGCTGGGGCTGTTTATCTGCGTGGTCATCTTCGCCTCTCCGTCGGGCGTGCCGGGGTTCATCTATGCCAGTTTCTAACCGTTCGCCCTTGTCGATCAGCCTCGGTAGCGCGGCCAAGGTCTTCTACGCCCTGGTGGTCACCAGCCTGCTGCTGGTGTGGTTCAACCAGCAGTCGATCCGCCTCTACTGCCAGCAGAAGTACCACGACGACTGCGAGGTCCCCGGGTTGTCGCAGAACCCGCAGTGGCGCTTTGGCGCGCAACTCAACCAGGCCCTGGAAAATGCCCGGGTGGCCTTTGTCGGCAGCTTTACCGGCCAGGTGATGGTGGCCGAGGCCGCCGCGGAGCAAGAGCTGCCTCCTTTGCCGACGCTGGCCGAGGAGCCTGCGCCCGTACCTGCGCCGGTTGCGACCGCCCATGCTGCGCCGGTGCATCCGGCCCCCGTGCATCCCGCTCCGCAGGCGTCGGCTGCAGTGCACCCGCAGCCGGTGGCCGTGGCCCCGGTGGTCAGCCATCCGCCCAAGGTCGAGCCGGGGGCAACCACGCCGCTGATGGCCAGCCTGGCCACCGGGGATGAAGTGTTCTTCGTCGGTGATTCCCTGATGCAGGGCGTGGCGCCACACATGGCCAACACCTTGCGCAAACGCTACAACGTCAAGAGCCTGAACCTCAGCAAGCAGAGCACCGGCCTTGCCTACCCGAGCTTCTTCAACTGGCCCAAGACGGTTGAAAGCACCCTGGCCAGCAACCCCAACATTCGCCTGATGGTGATTTTCCTCGGCCCCAACGACCCCTGGGACATGCCGGTGGTCAAGGGCAAGCCGTTCCTGCGCTTCAAGACCCCGGACTGGGAAGAAGCCTATCGCCAGCGCATCGATTCGATCCTCGACACCGCCCAGGCGCATAATGTGCAGGTGATCTGGGTCGGGCCGCCGAACATGGAGAAGCCCAAGCTGTCTACAGCCATGGCCTACCTGAGCCAGCTGTACAAGGGCCAGATCGAGCAGTACCACCAGCACTACGTCTCGGCCAACGAGATTCTCGGTTACCAGAGCGACGAATTCTCCTATTACCGCACCACCGGCGATGGCAAGAAGGTCAAGACCCGGGTCGACGACGGTATCCATTTCACCACTACTGGGCAGAAGCTGATCGCTGAGCGTGTGATCTCGCTGATCAACTTTCCCAGCCAACAATTGACGGAGCACTGACTATGGGGCGACTGCAAGGCATTGCGCTGTTGCTGGGCATCACCTTGCTGAGCAGTTGCAGCCCGACCACCGAGGTCCAGGCCACTCCCGCTTCGGCGCTGGCCAAGTCCGGGATGACGGCGAAAAAAGTCCTGACCACCGGGACCGACCCGAACCTGGCGCTGCTGGCACGCAAATTCAGCACTTCCAACCGCACCCCCATCACCATTGTGCAACTGGGCGACTCCCACACCGCCGCCGACCTGTTCAGCGGTGAGGTGCGGCGCCTGCTGCAGGCGCAATACGGCGATGGCGGCATCGGTTTCGTGGCAGCCACGCCAGTGCCCGGCACCCGCTATGAGCGGGTGATTCTCGGTGCCGCCAAGCGCCAGTGGTCCCTGGTATCGGCACGCAACCAGCAGAGCAACCAGTTTCCCCTGGGCGGCTACCTGTCGCTGCCCCTGACCCCAGGCGCGCGGGTGCATATCGCCGAACGCCAGCCGAGCAACCAGCAGTACCGGATTTCCGCGCTGTACCAGGCGTCCAGCAACAGCACCCTGACCGCCCGGGACAACCTCAACAAAAGCAGCCGCATGCTGGCCGCTACGGGGGGGCAATGGCGCTTCAGCCCGCCGTTCAACAACCTGACCCTGCCCCTGGACCTGAACGTGGCCAATAACCAGGGCCTGGCCCTGGGCGGCTGGAACATCCTCGGGCAGAAGAGTGCCGGGGTGATCTATTCCGCCCTGGGGATCAACGGCGCGCGCCTGGACGTGCTGGACAAGTGGCAGCCCGGCTGGCTGGAAGCCCTCAAGGCCCTGCGCCCGGACATGGTGGTGCTGGCCTACGGCACCAACGAAGCCTTCGACGACGACCTGGATCTGCAGCTGTACCGCAGCCAGTTGCAGGAGAAGGTCGCGCTGTTGCGCAAGAACCTGCCCAAGACCGTGATTTTGCTGGTGGGGCCGCCGGATTCCATCAAGCGTCGCAATGCTGGCAGTTGCGCGGCCTCCCAGCCCCAGCCGTTGCGGCAGATCATCCAGATCCAGAAGGACGTGGCGAAGAACAGTCGCACCCTGTTCTGGGACTGGCAGGCGTTCATGGGGGGGGACTGCTCCATCAGCAAATGGCAGGGCAGCGACCTGGCCCGCAACGACCTGATCCACCTGACCGCCGATGGTTATCGCAAGAGCGCCGATGGCTTGTATCGCTTCCTGCGCGGGCAATTGGGCGAACGCATGCCTTGAGCTCCCGGCGCCGCTTCAGCGGCGGCGCCACCACCTTGAATGCTGCTGTAGGAGCTGGCTTGCCAGCGAAGGCGCGGTCGAGGGCGATGCAAGGTTCAACGCCGCCTTCGCCGGCAAGCCGGCTCCTACGGGGCCAGGCTGCCAGCGCAAGCGCCGGCAAGGTCAAAAAAAATGCCCCGCACTTGGCGGGGCATTTTCATTGGCGGGCTACGATCACAGGCCGTCGAGCATGGCCTTGTTGCGCACCGCACCCTTGTCGGCGCTGGTGGCCAGCAGGGCGTAGGCCTTCAGCGCGGTGGTCACCTTGCGCGGGCGTGCTTCCACCGGTTTCCAGCCTTTCTTGTCCTGCTCGACACGGCGGGCCGCCAGTTCCTCGTCGCTGACCAACAGGTTGATCGAGCGGTTGGGAATGTCGATCAGTACCTTGTCGCCGTCCTGCACCAGGCCGATGGCGCCGCCGGCTGCCGCTTCTGGCGAGGCGTGGCCGATGGACAGGCCCGAAGTACCGCCGGAGAAGCGGCCGTCGGTGAGCAGGGCGCAGGCTTTGCCCAGGCCCTTGGACTTCAGGTAGGAGGTCGGATAGAGCATTTCCTGCATGCCCGGGCCGCCTTTCGGGCCTTCGTAACGGATGATCACGATATCGCCTTCCTTCACTTCGTCGGCGAGGATGCCGCGCACCGCGCTGTCCTGGCTCTCGAAGATCTTGGCGTTGCCTTCGAAGACATGGATCGACTCGTCGACACCGGCGGTCTTCACCACGCAGCCGTCCAGGGCGATGTTGCCGTAGAGCACGGCCAGGCCGCCTTCTTTCGAGTAGGCATGCTCGACACTGCGGATGCAGCCGTTTTCACGGTCATCGTCGAGGCTGTCCCAACGGGTCGACTGGCTGAACGCCGTCTGGGTCGGGATGCCTGCCGGGCCGGCCTTGAAGAAGTGATGCACGGCTTCGTCGCTGGTCTGGGTGATGTCCCACTGGGCGATGCCTTCGGCCATGCTCTTGCTGTGCACGGTGGGCAGGTCGGTGTGCAGCAGGCCGCCACGGGCCAGTTCGCCGAGGATGCTGAAGATGCCGCCGGCGCGGTGCACGTCTTCCATGTGGTACTTCTGGATGTTCGGCGCCACTTTGCACAGCTGCGGCACGTGGCGCGACAGGCGATCGATGTCCCGCAGGTCGAAGTCGATCTCGGCTTCCTGGGCGGCGGCCAGCAGGTGCAGGATGGTGTTGGTGGAACCGCCCATGGCGATATCCAGGGTCATGGCGTTCTCGAACGCCTTGAAGTTGGCGATGTTGCGCGGCAGGACCGACTCGTCGTTGTCGCCGTAGTAGCGCTGGCACAGCTCGACGATGGTGCGCCCGGCCCGCAGGAACAGCTCTTCGCGATCGCTGTGGGTGGCCAGGGTCGAACCGTTGCCCGGCAGGGCGAGCCCCAGGGCTTCGGTCAGGCAGTTCATGGAGTTGGCGGTGAACATGCCGGAGCACGAACCGCAGGTCGGGCAGGCGCTGCGCTCGTACTCGGCAACCTTCTCGTCAGAAGCGCTGGAGTCGGCGGCGATGACCATGGCGTCCACCAGGTCCAGGCCGTGGCTGGCGAGCTTGGTCTTGCCGGCTTCCATCGGGCCGCCGGAAACGAAGATCACCGGGATGTTCAGGCGCAGGGCGGCCATCAGCATGCCGGGGGTGATCTTGTCGCAGTTGGAAATGCACACGATGGCGTCGGCACAGTGGGCGTTGACCATGTATTCCACGGAGTCGGCGATGATCTCGCGGCTCGGCAGGGAATACAGCATGCCGTCGTGGCCCATGGCGATGCCGTCGTCCACGGCGATGGTGTTGAATTCCTTGGCCACGCCACCGGCGCGTTCGATCTCGCGAGCCACCAGCTGGCCCAGGTCCTTCAGGTGCACGTGCCCCGGGACGAACTGGGTGAAGGAGTTGGCAATGGCGATGATCGGCTTCTTGAAGTCGTCATCTTTCATCCCCGTGGCGCGCCACAGGGCGCGAGCACCGGCCATGTTGCGGCCATGGGTGGATGTTTTCGAGCGGTAATCAGGCATGGAGCACTCCGGGCGGCTAATCAGGTAACAAATGGGGAGTGAGCTTCTATTGACCTCGGGAACACTCAGAAATGGCCGTGTGTCCGAAAGCTGCCGATGACGCCGCGGGATCGCCGCGCGCCTCAGCCTGAGCTCATAAACCCGCCGGGGGATGACTGGCGATGAATTCGCCGATTCTACACCGCTGGCGTCAGGAAGGAATGCCGGGGCCGCTCTGTGGCATTGATTGCCTGGATATCACCGGACGCTGCCATCCTGGTTTAGACTCGCCGCCCTTCGATTACCTTCCAATGGAGCTGGAATGTCCGCGACTCTGCAATCCTTCAAGTTCTGCCTGGGCGTCGGCCTGCTGCAGGGGCTGCTGCTGATGTGGCTGTTGTTGTACAGCGATTGGTCCGGCCTGGGCATCGTCGCAACGGGCGCTGCGCTACTGGTGGGCGGCGGGGGGTTGCAAATGCTGGCCGGGCAGCAGCGCCAGTGGCGCACCTGGGGGCTCATGTTGCTGCTGGGCCTGGGGGCGGCGGGGCTGGTACGGCTGTATGACGAGCTACCCTCCAGCCCGCGGATGGAGTACTGCGTGGCGGCCGGGCTGCTGGTCGCCGTGGCCGTGGTGAGCCGGGTGCAAGGGCGGGCACGATTGGGCCGGCGCCTGCTGGGCAATGTGTTCTGGCTGGTGCTGGCCTTGCCATGGCCCTGGCTGGTGCTGAAGCTGTTCGAGCTGTGGCTTGCTTACCGTCATCTCGACCCTTTCAAGAGTGGGTGGATGTCCCTGCTGTTCTTTGCCGGCCCGACCCTGGCCTTCTCCCTTGGCCTGTGCCTGACTGGCCGCGGGCTGGCCCGTTTCAGCGAGGGAGCTGCCACAACCGCCTGATGGCCACCAGGACCCGGGCATCCGGGCTTCAGGCCAGGCGCAGGTTCCGGGCGCGGCGGCTGATGCGCTGGTTGACCAGCAGGCCGACGCTGCTCAGGGCGATGAAACTCAGGGCCAGGGTGGTCTGCAGGTCGCTGGCGCTGAGGTTGATCACGGCGCTGATCAGCCCGCCCATGACGAAAATCAGCGTGTTGCCGGCCGAGGCCGAGGCGCCGGCATTGTCCGGGAACAGTTCCATGGCCCTGGACGTGGCGGCGGGCCGGGTGATGGTGGTGCCGGCGGTGCAGATGATCATCGGCACCAGCACCGTGCTGATGGACAGGCCGAACTGGCTGGCCAACAGCAGCATGACCAGCCCGGCGAGGAAGATCAGGCACAACCCGGTAATGATCTGGGTGCCGGGCTCCAGGTATTTGTTGAGCACCCCGGCTACCACCCCGCCAATCACGTAGGCCGCGCCGTAGAGCAGCAGGGTCAGGGAAAACTCGTAGTTGCTGAGCTGCAGTTGCTCCAGGAAGATCAGCGGCGACACCACGATGAACGAGAAGTGGCAAGCGAAGACGATGGCCGAGATCAGCCAGTAGGCGACGAAACTGAAGTTGCTGCAGACCCGTCGGTAGGCCTGGAGGATGCCGGTGCGCGGGCCGCTCCTGACGATCGGCGGGTTTTCCAGGGTGGCCAGCGCCTTCAGAAACACCAGGACGGCAATCGCGCTGAACACATAGAAGCTGCCTGGCCAGCCCATCAGGCTTTGCAGCAGGGTCCCGGCCAGGGGCGAGAGGGAAATGCACAGGCCGCTGGCGGTGACCATGAGGATCCGCAGGCGGTCGCGCTCCTGGCCGACGAACAGGTCCTGGACCAGCGCCTGGGACAGCACGAAGCAGCCACAGCCCAGTGCCTGGACCACGCGAAACACCAGAAACCAGTTGTAGTCCCTGGCCCAGACGCAGCCCAGAGCGCCGCCGACCGATACGGCCATGCCGGCCAGCAGCAGGGTCTTGCGGCCCAGGGCATCCGACAGCGGGCCGATCAGCAATTGGGAGATCGAGATGCCGATGGCGAACAGGCTGACGGACAGGGCGATGTCGGCGGCGCTGGTAGCAAAGTGTTGGGACAGTGCAGGAAAAGAAGGCAAGAGCACGTCGATCGGGAACACCCCGAGCATGACCATGGCCATGAGCAAGACAATGGCGCCGACCTTCCTGGTCGTGGAGGCAGAGTCATCCCTGATTTCAGGCATCGATCAGTCCTGTCTGGGTGAAGAGTCGGCGGTTGTCATCGTGCTCGAAGAAACCTGCGCGCTTCATGGCTTGCAGGGTGGCGCCGGCGATCGAGCGGGCGCGCAGCACTTCTGCACTCGGCTGAATCAGGCTGTGGATGGCGGCATGTGCCGCGGCGAGGGGAATGCCGGCCTCGTTCAGGCTTGCGCTCAGCCACTCCTGGTCCACGGCAGCGAAGATGAAAATGATATCGATCAGTTGGCTGGCGGAAAAAACCTGCTGCTGCGGCGACAGTCGTGCCCAGACATAGTCGAACACTTCGCTGAAATAACGACTGTGCCGGGCCTCGTCTTCCAGGTGCTCCCTGAACATCTGGTAGACCGTGGACACCAGCCCATCACCGGTGATGCTCAGCAACTCCTTGGCAATGATGGTTTCGGAGACGAAACCCAGCAGGAACCAGACCAGGGGCCGTTGAGAATCGGCGCAGCGGGCCAGCAGGTCGTGCATCAGGCGGATGCGCCTGGGCAGTGGCTGCCAGGCTGGCATGGCGTAACCATTCGCCACCTGCTCCGCCAGCTTGAAGGAGAACAGGGCGTGATAGCCCTCGTCGGTATACAACTGCAGGGCCGCGATTTTCATCGTCTCCGGCAGCTCGATCGCCAGTTCCCCGTGGATCAGGGTTTCCACCGAGCGGTTGACGATCTTGTGCTCCAGGATCGTCGTGTAGTGCAGGAAGTACACCAGGTGGTTGGCCGCCAGGCGCTGCTGTACCGTCCTCCCGGCGTGCTGGATGGCCGGGTCGGCGAAGTAGGGGATGAAGGCCGGCGGAAACCAGTCACGGGTCTGCAGTTCCTGTTCGAGCTCGCTGTGGGGCGGTAGCTGGTAGCTGCTCTTGCGCGAGCGCACCGCGGAGCGGTTGTCCCAGTCGCCGAGGGAGTAGGGACGCCGGCCTGCCGGGGCCTCTTTGGACGATGCGGCGGGGTGCATTACTGTTCGCGCTCCCGCTGTTCGATCAGGGCCTTGAGTTCCTTGCATTGCACCTGGCCATCACCTTGGCCGCAGCCGACAAAGAACAGCGGCTGCTCCGCGGCGTCCTGCAGCCCCAGCAATTGCTCCACGCGCTCGTCGCTCAGGGCTCCCGTCAGCCAGGTGTCCAGGCCCAGGGCAGTGGCCGCGAGCTGGAAGGTTTGCGAGATATGCCCGGCCTCGACATAGGCCATGCGGTAGGCCCGGGAGTGTTCGTATTTCCACCACAGCTTGTCGAAGCGGCAGGTCAGGAACAGGCCCAGGGGCAGTTCGTTGACGAAGTGCTGGCCAGCCAGCAGCAGGCCCAGGGGTTCTTCTGGAAGCGGGTGCACGGGCCGCAAGGCGTGCAGCTCCGGGTGGTAGTAATAGAGGCCCGGCTCCAGGCCGCGGACCCTGGCGGCATAGACATAGCCCTCGCAGGCGTTCAGGCCACCGCCGGAAGGGCTGCTGCGCCTTGGCCGCAGGGCTTCGGGGACGGTCTCGTCCGTGTCGGCTTCCCGTTCCTTGAGGTAGCCCAGGGACAGGTAGAGCAGGGTGCTGAGCTCTTCCAGGGCCACGGCCTGCTGGGAAAAGGAGCGTGAAGTCTTGCGCTGCAGCAGCACCTGGTTCAGGGAGCTGGCGGTTTCCAGTACCGGCGCGGGCAGGCGGATCAGACCATCGTGGGAGGTTTCGGCAAAGCGGGCTGAGGGGGCCGGGGTGTCCAGTACCTGATCGCAATGCTCGAGGTATTGGGCGGACCACTCATGAATATCCTGGGGCACTTGCTCGAAGGGCAGGTTCTTGGTGCCGATGTGGAAGATCCGCGACAGTTCATCCCAGCCCCATTCAAGTGGCTCGAAAGTCTCGTTGGACAGGAGCCCGGCGGCGGCGAATGCACTATCTATTTCATTCTTGTCGTCATACTGCGAAAGGTCTTCGACAAGTTGTATGAGGCGTGTGGAATAGATCGAGTCCAGTTCGAACTGAGTGTGATCTTTATAGTTCCAGATAACAGTGAAGGGCGGGCGGGCAAGTATGAAAAAGTTCGGGTTTATTTGCATGTTCTTTTAAAACTCTGAACTTGACCAAAGATGAAGCTGGGTAGCCGGCACTCCCCAGTTCATCAATTACTTAGCGGGATTTAGCCGCTGCGAGGCAAGCCAGGTTGGCGATCTTTTTCGATTCGAGGGAGATAGCTTTCATTGTTATTGCTCCTAAACGATTTGAATGAATGTCGCTTCCTAAGCGACTTCCGAAGAGTAGACAGCAATAGAGAGGAATCAAGTAGTTATTAGGTAAGTGATTGCCTAGAGCACTGTAGGATATTGGCTAGTTACTTTGATGGATCATAGGTATATAAGCGCGGGTTTCCCTGGGTTATCCAATGGCCCGGGCGGCGAGAGGGGAGAAGCGAGAGGGGAGCGAGGCGCTCGAGCGGTTGCCCAGGGATGCTGTGGCGTCCCTGGGCAGGCAGTGGCTCAGCTGTTGGGCAGCAGGCGGCAGGTGATGCTCTTGATGTAGCGGGTTTCCGGAATGGCCGGGTGCACCGGGTGGTCCGGGCCCTGGCCGCCGCGCTCCAGCAGCTGGATGTTGCGGTCCAGGTGGCGGGCGCTGGTCAGGAGGATGTTCTGCAGGTCGTCCTCGGGCAGGTGCATCGAGCACGAAGCGCTGACCAGGATGCCGTCCTTGTTGAGCAGGCGCATGGCTTGCTCGTTAAGGCGGCGGTAGGCGCCTTCGCCGTTCTTCAGGTCTTTCTTGCGCTTGATGAAGGCGGGCGGGTCGGCAACGATCACGTCGAAGCGCTCTTCGCTGGCCTTGAGTTCCTTCAGGGCTTCGAAGACGTCGCCTTCGATGCAGGTCATTTTCTCGGCAAAGCCGTTCAGCGCGGCGTTGCGCTCCACGCCGTCGAGGGCGAAGGCCGAGGCGTCGACGCAGAACACTTCGCTGGCGCCGAAAGCCGCGGCCTGCACGCCCCAGCCGCCGATGTAGCTGTACAGGTCCAGCACGCGCTTGCCCTTGGCATAAGGCGCCAGGCGGGCACGGTTCATGCGGTGGTCGTAGAACCAGCCGGTTTTCTGGCCCTGGATCACCGGGGCTTCGAACTTCACGCCGTTCTCTTCCAGGGCGACCCACTCCGGCACCAGGCCGAACACGGTTTCGACGTAGCGGCCCAGGCCTTCGGCGTCACGGGCGGCGGAGTCGTTCTTGAACAGGATGCCGCTGGGCTTGAGCACCTGGGTCAGGGCGGCAATGATGTCGTCCTTGTGGGTTTCCATGGTCGCGGAGGCGATCTGTACCACCAGGATGTCGCCGAAACGATCGACCACCAGGCCCGGCAGCAGGTCGGAGTCGCCGTACACCAGGCGGTAGAACGGTTTGTCGAACAGGCGCTCGCGCAGGGACAGGGCCACGTTCAGGCGGTGCACCAGCAGCGACTTGTCCAGGGCCAGCTTGGCATCGCGCGACAGCAGGCGGGCGCAGATCAGGTTGTTCGGGCTCATGGCGACCACGCCCAGGGGCTTGCCGCCGGCGGCTTCCAGCACTGCCTGGTCGCCTGCCTTGAAGCCGTGCAGAGGGGTGGCGGCTACATCGATTTCGTTGCTGTAGACCCACAGGTGGCCGGCGCGCAGGCGGCGATCGGCGTTGGCTTTGAGGCGCAGGCTTGGCAGGGACATGACGTCGCTCCGGAAAAAAGGGCGCGATTATACCCCGTCGCGGGGCGCAAGCGATGGCCAATGGACCTGCGGCGGGAGCCCTTTGCCGCAACCATTGGGTAAAGTTCCTGTCCGGTCGCCCAACATTCCCGTGTTAGAGGTTAGAATCCCCGGCTCACCCAGAGCGTGTACTTATGTCCCAAGAGCTATCAGCCGAACAGATTCAACAGGCCCTGCAAGGCATCAGCGTGCCGCCCCAACCGCAAATCATGGTGGATTTGCAGATGGAGCAGTACATGCCCGATCCCGATCTGGAGGTGATCGCCAAGCTGATCTCCCAGGACCCGGGCCTGTCCGGCGCGTTGCTGAAGATCGTCAATTCACCGTATTACGGGCTGAGCAACAAGATTGCTTCGATCCAGCGGGCGGTGAATCTCCTGGGCAGCCGTTCGATCATCAACCTGATCAATGCGCAGTCGATCAAGGGCGAGATGAGCGATGAAACCATCGTCACCCTCAACCGCTTCTGGGACACCGCCCAGGACGTGGCCATGACCTGCCTGACCCTGGCCAAGCGCACCGGCTCCCAGGCCGTGGACGAGGCCTATGCCCTGGGCCTGTTCCATGACTGCGGCGTGCCGCTGATGCTCAAGCGCTTCCCCGACTACATGACTGTGCTGGAAGAGGCCTACGGCAGCGCCGGCCCGGAGCAGCGGGTGGTGGACACGGAAAACCGTGCCTTCAATACCAACCACGCGGTGGTCGGCTACTACACGGCCAAATCCTGGCGCCTGCCGGAGCACGTGACCAACGCCATTGCCAACCACCACAACGCCCTGGCGATCTTCAGCGACGAATCCTCGCGCAACAGCCAGCTGAAGAACCTGCTGGCGATCCTCAAGATGGCCGAGCACATCTGCGCGTCCTACCGGGTGCTGGGCAACCAGGTGGAAGACCACGAGTGGAACAGCATCGGCCACCTGATTCTCGATTACGTCGGCCTGTCGGACTACGACTTCGAGAACCTCAAGGAAACCGTGCGCGAGCTGGGCGCACACTGATCGTTCATTTCGCGATGAGTACCAGGGGCGCATATGCCTGAATTACCGGAAGTCGAAACCACCCGGCGCGGAATCGCGCCGCATCTGGAAGGCCAGAAGGTCAGCCGGGTCATCGTCCGTGACCGGCGCTTGCGCTGGCCGATCCCCGAAGATCTGGACGTGCGCTTGTCCGGGCAGCGCATTGTGCTGGTGGAGCGGCGGGCCAAATACCTTTTGATCAATGCCGAAGTCGGCACCCTGATCAGCCACCTGGGCATGTCCGGCAACCTGCGTCTGGTGGAGGTTGGGCTGCCGGCGGCCAAGCACGAACATGTGGATATCGAGCTGGAGTCCGGCCTGGCCCTGCGCTACACCGATCCGCGGCGCTTTGGCGCCATGCTCTGGAGCCACGACCCGCTGAATCACGAATTGCTGGTGCGCCTGGGGCCCGAGCCGCTGACCGACCTGTTCGACGGCGAGCGCCTGTATCAGCTGTCCCGCGGACGTTCCATGGCGGTCAAGCCGTTCATCATGGACAACGCGGTGGTGGTGGGGGTGGGCAATATCTATGCGACCGAGGCGCTGTTCGCCGCGGGCATCGACCCGCGCCGCGAAGCCAAGGGGATTTCCCGAGCGCGCTACCTGAAGCTGGCGATCGAGATCAAACGCATCCTGGCGGCCGCCATCGAGCGCGGCGGCACCACCTTGCGCGACTTTATCGGTGGCGATGGCCAGCCGGGCTACTTCCAGCAGGAACTGTTCGTCTACGGGCGTGGCGGGGAGAACTGCAAGGTCTGCGGCACCGGGCTGCGGGAAATCAAGCTGGGCCAGCGGGCCAGTGTCTATTGCCCGCGTTGCCAGAGCTGAGAAGCTTCGCCGGCAAGCCGGCTCCTACAGGTGTTTGTGGGAGCCGAAAGGGCGCCATATCACTCAAGCCTTGCCGGTGATCTTCCGGTACTTGGCCATCAACTCTTCTTCGGTTTCCGGGCGGGCTTCGTCCAGCGGAATGCAATCCACCGGGCACACCTGCTGGCACTGCGGCTCGTCGTAGTGGCCGACGCACTGGGTGCACAGGTTCGGATCGATGACGTAGATCTCTTCGCCTTGGGAAATCGCCGCGTTAGGGCACTCGGGTTCGCAGACGTCGCAGTTGATGCAATCGTCGGTGATGATCAGGGACATGGGGTACTCCGGCCTGGGCGGCAGGCCCGGGCATGTAAAAACGAATGCGCGCAATTGTGCCGTATTGACGCCCACAGTGCACGCGGGCGCGATGGCTGACGTCAGGCGAGGGCCCCGGTGCGGGGCCGCGCGGCTTATTTCTTGAAGCGCAGGGTCAGCGCGTCGGCGACCGCCGGGTGTACGAACTTGGTGATATCACCGCCCAGGGCAGCGATTTCACGGACCAGGGTCGAGGAAATGAACGAGTAGCGCTCCGACGGAGTGAGAAACAGGCTTTCCACGTCCGGGGCCAACTGGCGGTTCATGTTGGCCAGCTGGAATTCGTATTCGAAGTCCGAAACCGCCCGCAGGCCGCGCAGGAAGACATTGGCGTTCTGCTCCTTGGCAAAATGCGCCAGCAGGGTGGAGAAGCCGACGACTTCAACGTTGGGCAGATGCTTGGTCACCTCGCGCGCCAGTTCCACGCGCTGTTCCAGGGGGAACAGCGGGTTTTTCTTGGGGCTGGCGGCAACGGCGATGATCACATGGTCGAACAGGCGCGAGGCGCGTTCGACCAGATCGCCATGGCCCTTGGTAATAGGGTCGAAGGTACCTGGGTACAACACTCGGTTCATCGCGTCGTCCTGGCGGGAATCCGTTGGGGAGTCGGATGGTATCGCAGCCTTCCCGGTCGGCCAAGTCGCCTTTTAGGGAAGAAAGCACTATAGACGACGAGAATATCCCGCTTTTTCACACTGATTTCAGGCGCTCCGCCAAGGCGCTGGCCAATTGCGCCGTGAGCCCATAGACCGACAGCTGCGGGTTGGCGCCGATGCTGGTGGGAAACAGCGAGCCGTCGTGGACCGACAGGTTGTGCAGTTGATGGTGGCGCCCGAGGCTGTCGGTGACCGCGGTTTTCGGATCTTCGCCCATGGCGCAACCGCCCATCACGTGGGCACTGCCCAGGCGGGTGCGGTACAGGGCCAGGTCCAGGCCGTCGATCTGCGCCCGCACTTCGTCGAGGTTCTTGGCGAAGCGTGCATCGCTGTGCAGCGGCTTGACCGCCTTGGCGCCGCCGGCGAACTGGATCTCCGCCATGCTGTGGAAGGCCCGGCGCAGTCCGTCCCAGGCGTAGGGTGAAACCTGATAGTCGAGGACCGGGGTGCCGTCACCCCGCAGTTCGACGTTGCCGCCGGTGCTGTCGGGGTGAAAGCCGTCCCGCAGCAGGGCAAGCATGGCGTGGGTGTGGGGCAGTTGCTCCATGGACAGCCCGCTCTGCGGCCCGAACCCGCCCAGCAGGGTGCTGGCCAGGGCCGGCTGCAGGGGCGGCACTTCAAGTTTGTAGGACATCTTGCCGGTGGTGCCGTCCTGCCACTGGAAGTGGTCGGAATAGATCGACTGCGGCGCGCCGTAGAACGGATTGATCACCTCGTCGAACTGCCCGGCGGAGAAGTTGACCAGGTGCAGGAAGGTGCGTTTGCCCAGCCGCGAATGCGGGTCCGGCGCATCGGAACGCAACAGCAGGGCCGGGCTGTTGATGCCGCCACCGGCCAGCACGTAATGCTTGGCCTTGACCGTGATGGTGCGCCCGGTGGGGGCCACGCAGCGGGCGTCCAGGGCCTGGCATTGCAGGCTGGTGACCTTGTCGTCCTTGATCTGCAGGCGCTCCGCCCGGGCCAGGTACAGCAGCTCGCCACCTTTCTCCAGGGTCGCCGGAATGGTGGTCACCAGCATCGACTGCTTGGCGTTGGTCGGGCAGCCCAGGCCGCAGTAGCCCAGGTTCCAGCAGCCGCGCACGTTGCGCGGAATCACGTGCCAGCTGTAGCCCAGGGCTTCGCAGCCCTTGCGGATCACGTCGTTGTTGGCGTTGGGCGGCATGACCCAGGGCGCGACGCCCAGGCGCTGTTCCATTTTCTCGAACCAGGGCGCCATTTCGGCCGAGCTGTGGCCCACCACCCCGTGCTCACGGGCCCAGTGCTCCAGGGTCGGGTCAGGCGTGCGGAAGCTCGACGTCCAGTTGATCAAGGTAGTGCCGCCCACGGCGCGGCCCTGGAGGATGGTGATGGCGCCATCCTTGCTCATGCGCCCGATGCCCTCCTGATAGAGGCTGGTGTAGGCCTGGTCTTCGAGCATCTTGAAGTCGTCGCTGGTCTTGAGCGGGCCTTCTTCGATCAGCAGCACCTTGTAGCCGGCGGCGCTGAGGATCTCGGCAGTGGTGCCGCCCCCGGCGCCGCTGCCGATGATGGCGACATCGGCTTCCAGGGTCAGGTCCTGCTCCAGCTGCGAGCCGTTGTAGGTTTTCCAGCCACGATTCAGGCCTTCGCGGAACAGATCAGGTACAGGCATATCGGGTGCTCTCTTATTATTGATGGCTCGGCGCGCATCCACTGTAGACGCTGCTGAGCCTGCGAAGCTGCGAAAAGGCCCCCAGGGCCTTGCTTGACGATCTGCAGCCGAACCCCCAGTGCCCCGCGAGCGCCTCGCTCGTTCGCAGCCTGTGGCAGCGGCTACAAAGGCCGGTCAGACCTTCGGTGGCCCGGGATAACCGCAATGTGCCCAGGACTCGGGCCGGGTGTACCAAGCCATCATCACCAATTGCAGCAACGAGGCATGGCCCATGCGCAGCAAGGCCAGGAAGCTGTTTTCCCAGCGGCTGAGGAAATTGCGGATGTCATCCGCGCTGGCGTTTTCCCAACTGCCCCAGATCCCCGTCAGCGGACCGCGGGTGACCGCCATGCCCAGTACATCGAACAGCTGCTGGGTGAGCTTGAACATCTCGGTCGACAGGTGATTGAGGGCGTTGTCCAGGTTGGCCAGGGTGCCTTCGATGGCGGCGGGCATCTTGTCCGCCGGTACGGCGCCTTCGAGCATCACCGGGATCAGCGCCCGCAGGAACGGCAGGTCATTGCTGCGCAGCATGGTGAAACCGCTGGCGGGCGTGCTGGCGGAGCAACCGCTGAGGCTGGCGCCGAGCCCGGCAGTGGCCAGGAAAGCGCTGGCGCAGAGGCCGATTTTCAGCAGGCCGCGCCGTGACAGCGCGGGTGTTTCAGACAGGCTAGGGGTCATTGTTGTTATTACCCGGCGTTGTACTGGTTAACGAATGAACAGCTTCTGGATGAGCTTCTGGATCGATTTGCCATACGGCGGGTAGATCAGGCGGGCGGCGTTGAACCGCTGCTTGATGAACACCCCCTTGGCCTTGCTGAAGGTCAGGAAGCCTTCATGCCCGTGGTAGTGGCCCATGCCGGAAGGGCCGATGCCGCCGAACGGCAGGTCGTCCTGGGCCACATGCAGCAGGGTGTCGTTGAGGCACACGCCGCCGGAGTGGGTTTCGTTGAGCACCCGTTGCTGCTCGGCCTTGTCGTAGCCGAAGTAGTACAGCGCCAGCGGGCGCGGACGCTGGGTGATATAGGCGAAGGCCTGGTCCAGGGTCCGGTAGGGCACGATGGGCAGGATCGGGCCGAAGATCTCGTCCTGCATCACGGTCATGTCATCGCTGACATTGAGCAGCAGGCTGTGGCCCAGGCGGCGTTCCTGGCTCTGCTCGAACAGGGGCACCAGCAGCGCGCCCTTGCTGGTGGCGTCGCTCAGGTAACCGTTGAGCCGTGTCAGTTGGCGCTGGTTGATGATGGCGGTGTAGTCGGGGTTGTCTGCCAGGGTCGGGAAGAAACCGCGTACCACCTGGCGATAGGCGTCGACAAAGGCGCCGACGCGCTCTTCCGGTACCAGTACGTAGTCCGGGGCGACGCAGGTCTGCCCGGCGTTGAGGGTCTTGCCGAAGGCGATGCGTTCGGCAGCGTCCTTGAGGGGCACGGTGCTGGAGACGATGGCCGGGGATTTGCCGCCCAGTTCCAGGGTCACCGGGGTCAGGTTTTCCGCGGCGGCGCGCATCACGTGCTTGCCGATGCTGGTGGCGCCGGTGAACAGCAGGTGGTCGAAGCGCAGCTTGGAAAACGCCATGCCCACCTCGGCCTCGCCCAGCACCACGCACACCAGGTCCTCGGGGAAGACCCGGGCCAGCAGTTGCTTGAGCAGTTGCCCGGTGGCGGGTGTGGACTCACTGAGCTTGAGCATCACTCGGTTGCCGGCGGCCAGCGCCCCCACCAGCGGGCCCATGCACAGGTACAGCGGGTAGTTCCACGGCACTATGATCCCGACCACCCCCAGGGGCTGGTAGACCACCTTGGCCGAGGCCGGCTGGAAGGCCAGGCCCACGGCGCGGCGGGACGGCTTCATCCATTTCTTCAGGTGTTTGCTGGCGTAGTGGATGCCGTGCAGGCTGGGCATCAGCTCGGCCAGCAGGGTTTCGTCGGCGCTGCGGTTGCTGAAGTCCTGGCTGATGGCATCGATCAGGGCCTGGCGCTCGTTGTTAAGCAGCTCCTGCAGTGCCTTCAGCCATTGCTGGCGTTGCGCTGCGGGGGGCATCGGGTTGGCGGCAAAGGCCCGGCGCTGGGCTTCGAACAGCTCAAGCAGCTCGTCCTGTTGCTGAAGGGAATCCTGCAGGTAAGCGATTTCGGCAGACATGGACGGGCTCCGTCTTTGTAAGGTGGCTAGTTTTTTAGAGCTTATGCTCTAAAATGTCAATTGCCCTCCTGCGCCGGTGGCGATTTATCCCCGGGGGGATAGAACGTAAGATGCACGCCAGCCTTCTGATTAAAGCCCACGCCCATGGCCCCACGCATAAAAACCCGCGAACGCATCGTCCAGTTCAGCCTCGAACTCTTCAACCAGCAGGGCGAGCGTAACGTCAGCACCAACCATATTGCGGCGCACATGGAGATTTCCCCGGGCAACCTGTACTACCACTTCCCCAACAAGCAGGCGATCATCGCCGTGCTGTTTGCCGAGTACGAAAGCCTGGTGGACAGCTTCCTTCGACCGCCCCCCGGGCGCGCGGTCACCGTGCAAGACAAGCGCTACTACCTGCAGGCTCTGCTGGCGGCCATGTGGCGCTATCGCTTCCTGCACCGCGACCTGGAGCACCTGCTGGACAGCGACCCCGAGCTGGCTGCGCGCTACCGACGCTTTTCCCAGCGCTGCCTGATCCAGGGCATGGCCATCTACGGGCGTTTCGTCGACGCCGGGATCGTCGCCATGGACAAGGTGCAGATCGAATCCCTGACCCTCAATGCCTGGATCATCCTCACCTCCTGGGTGCGTTTTCTGTGCACGACCCGGGAAAACTCCACGCACCTGAGCGAAGAAGCCATCAAGCGCGGGGTGTACCAGGTGCTGGTGCTGGAGGCCGGTTTCGTCACCGATCAGGCCCGGGAAGCGGTCAACGGCCTGTTCGAAGAGTTTTATGTGCCCTTGGCCCAAGCCTTGGAAGAAGTGCAGTAGGATCAACCTCCAACTTATTCACAGGAGCCCGCCATGCCCCTCGCGCAGTTGATCAGCCCGCTTGCCCTGGACCAGAAGAAACAGCAGCCCGGCCTGGTGATTCTGGATTGTCGCTTTGCTCTGGAAGACCCGGATTACGGCCAGCGCAGTTACGCCGACGGGCATATCGCCGGGGCGCATTTCGCGGACCTGAACCGGGATCTGAGCGCGCCGGTGATCAAGGGCGTGACCGGTCGGCATCCGTTGCCGGAGCCCGCGCAGTTGGTGGCGCGCCTGCAGGCCTGGGGCATCGATAACGACAGCGAGATCGTGCTCTATGACGATGGTCCCGGTGCCTACGCCGCTCGTGCCTGGTGGTTGCTGGCCTGGCTGGGCAAGCGTGATGGCGTTTTCATTCTCGATGGTGGCCTGAAAGCCTGGCACGCCGCTGGCCTGCCGCTGAGCCTGGATGCCCCGGAAAACGCGCCGGGGCAGTTCGTCGGGCACCCTGATCACAGCCTGCTGCTGGATGCCGAGCACCTGGGCAAGCGCCTGGGCCAGGCGGACCTGACCCTGCTGGATGCCCGTGGCCTGCCGCGCTTTCGTGGCGAAGTGGAACCCATCGACCCGGTGGCCGGGCATATTCCCGGGGCGCAATGCGCGGCGTTCACCGACAACCTGGGGGAGGATGGGCGCTTTCTACCGGCCGATCAGCTCAAGCAGCGTTTCGCGCAGAAACTGGCCGGGCGTGACCCGCAGCAACTGGTGGCCTATTGCGGTTCTGGCGTCACCGCCTGCCACAACCTGTTTGCCCTGAGCCTGGCCGGCTACCCCCTGGGGCGGCTGTATGCCGGTTCGTGGAGCGAGTGGATCACCGATGCGCAGCGGCCTGTCGCCACCGGTGACTGACGGCCTTTACCCGTAGCCCCTTCGCTGGCAAGCCAGCTTCTACGGGCGGCAGGGCCGCGCGGACCTGTAGGAGCGAGCTTGCTCGCGAAAGCCGCACCGCCCTACTGCAGAACGGCACTGCGATAAGCCGCCGGCGCTACCCCATACACCTGCTTGAACTGCCGACTGAGGTGACTCTGGTCGGCAAACCCCAGTTGTGTCGCCACTTCCAGGGGCAGGCAGCCATCACGCAGCAAGGCCCGGGCCTTGGCGATGCGCTGTTGCATCAACCAGGTGTGGGGCGGAATCCCTGTAGCCCGGCGAAACACCCGGGCGAAATGGAACGGTGACAGGTTCACCGCTGCTGCCAGTTCCTCCAGTGAAGGCGGCGCCGCCAGCTGCGAGCGCAGCAACTCCTTGGCCTGGACGATGGCACGGTGTTCCTGCCCGGGTTCACCTGGTGCCCGCACTCCGGCGTGCCGTTGCAACAGCAACAGCAGCATTTCTCGCCATTGGGTCTGTTGTTGCAGGGCCGTGGCCGGGCTTTCCAGCAGGTGGTGCAGCCGGGCAAAACCCTGTACCAGGTCCGGATCGCGGTACAAGGTGGCGCCGAAGGCCGGCAGGCTGCCGCTGGGCAGTTCCAGTTCATCCAGCAGGCCGAATATCTGCTGGTTCTCCGGGTAGAAGGCGCGGTACAGCCAGCCGTCTTCCACGCCCTTGGCCCCGGTGTGCAGCTCGTCCGGGTTGATCAGCACCAGGGTGCCACTGCCCGCCAAATGCTCGGCTCCGCGATAGCGGTAGCGCTGGGCACCGGCCATGATCATGCCGATCACATAGCCCTCATGCACATGGGGCACGAAACGCTGCTCGATGTAACGCGCGGCCAGCAACTCGACCCCGGCCAGGGGCGCACTCTGCCAGAAGCGGATCGATTCCCGGGCTGGCTTATCCATGGCGATCCAGGCCAGCCAACCACTGCGGGATCCGCCGCTCCAGGTAATAGCCGGGGTGTTTCAGGCTGCCGTCGACAAAACCCACATGGCCACCCTTGGCCTGCAGCTCGAACTGGGTGCTGGCGGATAGCTCGCTGGCTTCGGGCAGGCTGTGACGGAATACGAAGGGGTCGTCCGCGGCCTGGATGATCAGGGTTGGGGTGCGGATTTGCCCCAGGAAATAGCGGCTGGAGGCGCGGCGGTAATAGTCCTGGGCATCGGCAAAGCCGTGCAGCGGCGCGGTGACCCGGCCGTCGAAGTCCCAGAAGGTGCGCATCTTGGTCAGCGGCCCCAGTTGCGCCAGGGTGGCCAGGCCTTCGTGGCGGCCGTCGTGCTGGAACTGGCGCTGCTTGTCCTTGATGTAGGCCAGCATCTCGCGCATGAAGTGCGCCTGGTAGACCTTGGAAAAACCCTGGCCTATGCGATCGGCGCACTGGTCCAGGCGAAACGGCACCGACACCGCCGTGGCGCCTTGCAACGGGCTGTCGCTGCCGCTTTCCCCTAGGTATTTGAGCAGCACATTGCCCCCCAGGGAGTAGCCCACCGCATAGAGCGGCGCCTGGGGGCGCTTGGCCCGCAGGTGAGCGATGGCTGCAGCCAGGTCTTCGCTGGCCCCGGAGTGGTAGCTGCGGGGCAGCAGGTTGGGCTCGCCGGAACAGCCGCGCCAGTTCAGCGCCGCGCTGGCCCAGCCCCGGGTTGCCAGGGCCTGCTGCAGGCCGGCCACGTAAGGCGAGTTGGAGGAACCGGTCAAACCATGCAGCACCAGCACCAGGGGCGCGTCGGCGCTATGGGGGCCGTGCCAGTCCAGGTCGAGAAAGTCGCCGTCGTCCAGCCACAAGCGTTCGCGCTGGCGCTCAAGATGAGTGGTCGGGCGCCACAGCGGGCCCCACAGGGTCTGCAGGTGCGGGTTGCCAAGGCCGAAGGCGGGGGTGAAGCGATCAGGCGAGTCGGGCACGGGGAGGGTCTCGATGCAGCGGCGCGCAGCCCGGGCGGGCTGCGTACCTTGTTCCGGTCGGCTTGAGAGCCTGACTACGATCTGCTGCGCGGCTCGGGCCTGAGCGTTGCTCGCGAGGTCGTGATCAGGTTCTAGGCGACGTTGTCTGCCATACGTTGCCACAACGAGTAATACACCTGCCCGGATTTTTGTTCACGGTGCAGGCGCCAGCTTCCGGGTAGCCCCAGGGTCGATGGCGCGGTTTCGCTTTCGGTGTAGATCCAGGCGTCGTCCGCCAGCCAGCCGCGCTCTTCCAGCAGGGCGCAGGCGGCGGGCAGCAGGTTCTGATTGAACGGCGGGTCGAGGAAGGCCAGGTCGAACGGCGTGGCCGGCTGGGTTTCCAGGTAGCGCAGGGCGTCGGCGGTCTGGGCCTGGCCGACGGTGCAGCGCAGGGTCCCCAGGTGCTCGCGCAGGCTGGAAATGGCCACGCTGCTGCTGTCCAGGGCCAGGCCCGTGGCGGCGCCACGGGACAGGGCTTCGAGAAACACCGCGCCGCTGCCGGCGAACAGGTCGATGACCTTGGCCCCGGCCACATAGGGCGCCAACCAGTTGAACAGGGTTTCGCGCACCCGGTCCGGGGTCGGCCGTAGCCCCGGCAGGTCGGGGAAGCTCAGCTTGCGGCTGCGCCATTCGCCGCCAATGATGCGCAACTGGCCCACGCCATTGTGCTGGTTGTGGACGGGTTTCTTGCTGGGACGGGCTGGACGGGCCATTAATGCTCCGGAACCCCGAGCGGCTGCTCGGCGGGTTTGTCAGTGGGGGGCGGCAACGGCTTTTGCGCGACGGTGGGGCCGGCGCTGACGATGACCATCTTGTCGACATTCAGGTGCTTGTTCATGGCGGCCTTGACCTGCTCCACCGTCAGCTCCTGGGATTGACGCATGAAGTCTTCCAGGTAGCTCAACGGCAGGTTGTAGAAACCCATGGCGCCCAGCTGGCCGACGATATCGGCGTTGCTGGCGGTGGACAGCGGGAAGCTGCCAGCCAGTTCACGCTTGGCGTCGTCCAGTTCTTTCTGGGTCGGGCCGTTCTTCAGGTACTCGGCGAACACGTCCTGCACCAGCTTCAGGGTGCCTTCGCTCATTTCCGCGCGGGTCTGCAGGTTGATCATGAACGGGCCGCGGGCCTGCATCGGGGTGAAACCCGAGTAGACGCCGTAGGTCAGGCCGCGCTTCTCGCGCACTTCGCTCATCAGCCGGGTGCCGAAGCCGCCACCGCCGAGAATCTGGTTGCCCAGGGAGACAGCGGCGTAGTCCGGGTCGTCACGGTCGATGCCCAGTTGCGCCAGCATCAGGCTGGTCTGGCTCGACGGGAACTCGATATGGCCGATGCTGGCCTTGGGTTCGGCAGGTTGCTCGATCTTCGCCAGCGCCGGGCCTTTTGGCAGGGCGGCGGAGACTTGCGCGGCAATCGCCTCGGCGTCGCTGCGGGACAGGTCGCCGACCAGGGCGATCACCACGTTGCCTGCGGCATAGGCCTTGGCGTGGAAAGCCTTGAGCTGGGCCAGGGTGATCGGCGGGATGCTCTTGGCATCGCCGTCGCTGGCATGGGCGTAAGGGTGGGTGCCATACAGGCGCTTCATCAGCTCCAGGCTGGCCAGCTTGCCGGGGTTCTGCTTCTGGTATTCGAAGCCGGCGAGCATCTGGTTCTTGATCCGCGCCAGGGAGTCGGCGGGGAAGGTCGGCTTGCCCACCACTTCGGCGAACAGCTTCAGCGCCGGTTCGCGCTTATCCACAGCGCTCAGGCTGCGCAGCGAGGCCACGGCCATGTCCTTGTAGGCGCCGTTGCCGAAATCCGCACCCAGGCCTTCGAAGCCCTGGGCGATGGCGCCTACATCCTTGCCGGCCACGCCTTCGTTGAGCATGGCGTTGGTCAGCAGGGCCACGCCCGGCGCGTTGCCGTCCTGGCTGCTGCCGGCGGCGAAGATCAGGCGCAGGTCGAACATCGGCAGCTCGCGGGCTTCGACGAACAGCACCTTGGCGCCTTCGGCGGTGTTCCAGGTCTGCACATTGAGGTTGCGGTGGCTGGGGGCCTTGCCATCCAGCTCGGCCAGGGATTGGAGCTTCTGGCTGGTCTTGGCGTTGTCCAGGGCCTGGCTGGCATTGGATTCGCCGGAACGCGACAGGTACAGGCCGCCGGCGGTGAGCAGGGCCACCAGGGCCAGGCCCAGCAGGACCGGCGAGGCATTCTTGCGCTTACTCATGAGCGGACTCCTCAGGCAGTACATGGGCCACGCTCATACGTTCCCGGGTGAAATAGGTGCGGGCGGCCTTCTGGATGTCTTCCGGGGTCACGCTTTGCAGTTCCGCAAGCTCGGTGTCCATCAGCTTCCACGACAGGCCGACGGTTTCCAGCTGGCCGATGGCGGTGGCCTGGCTGGTGATGGAGTCACGTTCGTAGACCAGCCCGGCGATCACCTGGGCTCGCACCCGCTCCAGTTCCTCGGCGGATGGCGGGGTGGTCTTCAACTGGTCCAGCAGGCGCCACAGCCCGGCTTCGGCCTGGGCGATGGTTTTCTTCTTCTGGCTGTTGGGGGTGGCCGAAAGCATGAACAGGCTGTCGCCCCGGGTGTAGGCGTCGTAGCTGGTGGAGCCGCCGGACAACAACTCTTCGCCGCGCTCCAGCTGGGTCGGGATGCGGGCGCTGTAGCCGCCGTCCAGCAGGGCCGCGGCCAGGCGCAGGGCGTTCACCGCGCGTTTGTCTTCGGCGGTGGCGATGCTCGGCACGTTGAAGGCCAGCATCAGGCTCGGCAGTTGGGTCTTGACGTGCAAGGTGATCAGGCGCTCGCCGGGCTCGGCCAGCTCCATGGGGATCTTCGCCGGTGGCACGTCACGCTTGGGGATCGCGCCGAAGTAGCGTTGGGCCAGGGTTTTCACCTCGTCCGGGGTGACGTCGCCGACTACCACCAGGGTGGCATTGTTCGGCACGTACCAGGCCTGGTACCAGTGGCGCAGTTCCTCGACCTTCATCCGGTTCAGGTCGGCCATCCAGCCGATGGTCGGCGTGTGGTAGCCGCTGGCCGGGTAGGCCATGGCCTTGAAGCGTTCGTAGGCCTTGGACATCGGCTTGTCGTCGGTGCGCAGGCGGCGCTCTTCCTTGATGACCTCGATTTCGCGGCTGAACTCGTCGGCCGGCAGGCGCAGGCTGGCCATGCGGTCGGCTTCCAGCTCCAGGGCCACGCCCAGGCGGTCGCGGGCCAGGACCTGGTAATAGGCCGTGAAGTCGTCGCTGGTGAAGGCGTTCTCTTCGGCGCCCAGGTCCCGCAGGATCAGGGAGGCCTCGCCGGGGCCGACTTTCTCGCTGCCCTTGAACATCATGTGTTCCAGGGCGTGGGACAAACCGGTCTGGCCCGGGGTTTCGTAGCTGGAGCCGACCTTGTACCAGACCTGGGACACCACCACCGGCGCGCGATGATCTTCGCGGACCACGACCTTGAGGCCGTTGTCGAGGGTGAATTCATGGGTGGGTTGAGGGTCGGCAGCCAGGGCTGCAAGGGGCAGACAAACTGTGCTGAGCAGCAGGCCTGCGGCGCGGCGGGCTAGAGCATTCATTCGTTTTTAAACCTGTTGGGCTGCCCGCTTGGTCTTAGCCTGTGCGGGCGAGGAGGTGCTAGGATACTGATCCGTTTTACTGGCGGCCACGCCTATCAGGTCTTCGCGGATCAGCATGTACTTGAGCAGGTTGTATGAGTTACCGGCAAGAAGCCCTGATTTACCAGCTAGACTTCGACTTTTCGCCGATTTTGCCGTTCCAGTCCTTTAGTAAAATCGCTCCTTGAAGTGCTTTTGGGCATTTCGACAACATGTTGCGCGTGAACAAGCTGGATGAAACACAGTCTGTTCTGCATCGAATATTTATTTACCGAGGCGCCCAGTGGCGCATCGCTACCTTGAGATAGCCGTCTCCATGTTTGGTTCCAACGACGACAAAAAGACCCCAGCCGCGGCTGGCGAGAAGAAAGGCCTGTTCGGATGGCTGCGCAAAAAGCCGCAGGAACCCGTCGTCGAACAGCCGCAAGTGCCTGCCGAGCCGGCACCGACCCCGGTCATCGAACCTGCCGCCAGCGTAGCCCCGGCCGAGCCGGTGGTGCTGCCAATGGCCGAGCCGGTGCTGCAACCGCACATCGCGCCTGAACCGGCGGCCCCCGCGGCGCCCGACCTGCCGCTGGCGGCAAGCGCCGAGCACAAGCCCTGGTTGACCCTGCCGGTGGCGGAAGAACCCGTGGCCCTGGTGGAAGACGCCCAGGCCGAGCATGTGGCTCCGCCGATTCCGGCTGTTGCCGTGCACCCTGAGCCGGTGGTCGAAGCCCCGGTGGTTAGCCCGGCCCCCGTGGTCGAGGTGCAAGCCCCGGTTGCCCCGGTATTCGTCGCCCCTGAACCTGTTGCTCCTGCTCCTGCTCCTGCTCCTGCTCCTGTAGCCGAGCCGGTTGTGGCGGCGGCAGAGCCCGAGCCTGTGACCGAGCCCGTCCGTCCCGCCGAAGAGAGCAAGATCGGCTTCTTCGCTCGCCTCAAGCAGGGCCTGTCCAAGACCAGCGCCAGCATTGGCGAAGGCATGGCCAGCCTGTTCCTGGGCAAGAAGGCCATCGATGACGAATTGCTGGAAGACCTGGAAACCCGCCTGCTGACCGCAGACGTCGGGGTCGAGGCGACTTCGGTGATCATCCAGAACCTGACCCAGAAGGTGGCACGCAAGCAGCTCACCGACTCCGATGCGCTGTATGCCTCGCTGCAGGCCGAACTCACCAGCATGCTCAAGCCGGTGGAACAACCACTGCAGATCGTCGCCCAGAACAAGCCGTTCGTGATCCTGGTGGTGGGCGTCAACGGCGCCGGCAAGACCACCACCATCGGCAAGCTGGCGAAGAAGCTGCAGTTGGAAGGCAAGAAAGTCATGCTGGCCGCTGGCGACACCTTCCGCGCCGCGGCAGTGGAGCAGCTGCAAGTCTGGGGCGAGCGCAACAAGATCCCGGTCATCGCCCAGCACACCGGTGCCGATTCGGCCTCGGTGATCTTCGATGCGGTGCAAGCGGCCAAGGCCCGTGGCATTGACGTGCTGATCGCCGACACGGCGGGGCGCCTGCACACCAAAGACAACCTGATGGAAGAGCTGAAGAAAGTCCGTCGGGTCATCGGCAAGCTCGATGCCGACGCGCCCCATGAGGTGCTGCTGGTGCTGGACGCCGGTACTGGCCAGAACGCCATCAACCAGGCCAAGCAGTTCAACCAGACGGTGCAGTTGTCCGGCCTGGCCCTGACCAAGCTCGACGGTACCGCCAAGGGGGGAGTGATCTTCGCCCTGGCCAAGCAGTTCGGCCTGCCGATCCGTTATATCGGCGTCGGTGAAGGCATCGACGACTTGCGTACCTTTGAAGCCGAACCCTTTGTCCAGGCATTGTTTGCCGAGCGGGAGCGTTCATGATTCGTTTCGAACAGGTCGGTAAGCGCTACCCCAACGGTCACGTTGGCCTGCATGAGCTGAGCTTTCGCGTGCGTCGCGGCGAATTCCTGTTTGTCACCGGCCATTCCGGCGCTGGTAAGAGCACCTTGCTGCGCCTGCTGCTGGCCATGGAGCGTCCCACCACCGGCAAGCTGCTGCTGGCCGGGCAGGACCTGGGGCAGATCAGCAATGCGCAGATCCCGTTCCTGCGGCGGCAGATCGGCGTGGTGTTCCAGAACCACCAGTTGCTGTTCGACCGCACCGTATTCAACAACGTCGCCCTGCCGCTGCAGATCCTCGGCCTGTCCAAGGCGGAAATCGCCAAGCGGGTGGACTCGGCCCTGGAGCGCGTAGCGCTGTCGGACAAGACCGATCTGTACCCCGGCGACCTGTCCACCGGTCAGCAGCAGCGCGTGGGCATCGCCCGGGCCATCGTCCACCGCCCGGCTCTGCTGCTGGCGGACGAACCCACCGGTAACCTCGACCCGCGTCTTGCGGCGGAAATCATGGGCGTGTTCGAAGACATCAACCGCCTGGGCACCAGCGTGCTGATCGCCAGCCACGACCTGGCACTGATCGCCCGCATGCGCCACCGCATGCTGACCTTGCAACGCGGACGCTTGATCGGCGACGGGGAGGCCGGCGTATGAGTGCTACACGTACCCCTAAAGTGGCGGAGCGCGTAGCGCCCAAGGCTTCCGAAGCACCACCGCCGAAGAAAAAGCGTGACGAGGACGACGGCCCGGATTTCGGCACCCTGCTACACGCCTGGATCGAAAGCCATCGCGCCAGCCTGCTGGACAGCCTGCGGCGCCTGGGCAAACAGCCCATCGGCAGCTTCTTTACCTGCCTGGTGATGGCCGTGGCCTTGAGCCTGCCCATGGGCTTGTCGCTGTTGCTCAATAATGTCGAGCGCCTGGGCGGTTCCTGGCAGCGCGCGGCGCAGATCTCGCTGTACCTGGATCTGGGGGCTTCTGCCACCGAGGGCGAGAAGCTCAGTGAAGAGATCAAGGGCCTGCCCGGTGTGGCGGATGCCGAGTTCATCAGCAAGGAAAAGGCCCTGGAGGAGTTCCAGCAGCAGTCCGGGCTGGGCGAGGCCTTGCGCGAACTGCCCCATAACCCGCTGCCGGGTGTAGTGCTGGTCACACCGAACGAAGTGGACAAGGCGACCCTGGAAGCCCTGCGCCAGCGGTTGTCGGAAATGCCCAAGGTGCAACTGGCGCAACTGGACCTGGTATGGGTCGAGCGGCTGGCGGCGATCCTCAAGCTGGGGGACCGCTTTGTCTTCGGCCTGACGGTGCTGCTGGTTTCTGCATTACTTTTGGTGATAGGCAATACCATTCGTCTTCATATTGAAAACCGCCGCACCGAGATAGAAGTGATTAAACTCGTCGGCGGCACGGACAGTTATGTTCGTCGGCCCTTCCTCTATATGGGGGCGCTGTATGGTTTCGGCGCGGGGATCCTGTCCTGGGGTGTATTGGCGTTTGGCCTGAACTGGCTGAACGATGCGGTAATCGGTCTGGCTGGCTTGTATGGCAGCGATTTTGCCCTCGCGGGGGTGCCGGTTGCCGATGGTCTGTCGCTCTTGCTAGGGGCGGTGCTGTTGGGTTATATCGGTGCGTGGATTGCGGTGGCCCGTCACCTGAGGGAACTGGCACCGAAGTAATATCTTTTTGCTTGTATTGACCTTTCAGCATTTTTGGGAACTTGTTTCGCGGTTTCCGGTCAATTTTCGCAGTGCTGAACGGCACGAGTTATGTGAGTCGGAGGTTTTTTCGTATGACCACTTCTTTGCAACCTGCTTACGCATTGGTTCCAGGCGCAAACCTGGAGGCTTATGTGCACACGGTGAACAGCATTCCATTGCTGACACCCGAGCAGGAGCGTGAACTGGCCGAGAGTCTCTACTATGAGCAGGATCTTGAGGCGGCTCGGCAGATGGTGCTCGCCCACCTGCGTTTTGTCGTACATATCGCCCGTAGCTATTCCGGCTACGGGTTGGCCCAGGCTGACCTGATCCAGGAAGGCAACGTTGGCCTGATGAAAGCCGTGAAGCGCTTCAACCCTGAAATGGGTGTGCGCCTGGTGTCCTTTGCCGTGCACTGGATCAAGGCGGAAATTCACGAGTTCATCCTGCGTAACTGGCGGATTGTGAAGGTTGCTACCACCAAGGCGCAGCGCAAGCTGTTCTTCAACCTGCGCAGCCAGAAGAAGCGTCTGGCCTGGCTGAACAACGAAGAAGTTCACCGCGTGGCGGAAAGCCTGGGCGTGGAGCCTCGTGAAGTGCGGGAAATGGAAAGCCGGCTGACCGGCCAGGACATGGCGTTCGATCCGGCTGCGGAAGCGGACGACGACAGCGCCTTCCAGTCGCCAGCCAACTACCTGGAAGACCACCGCTACGACCCGGCGCTGCAACTTGAGGATGCCGACTGGAGCGACAACTCCACCAGCAACCTGCACGAAGCCCTGGAAGTGCTGGACGAACGCAGCCGTGACATCCTCTACCAGCGCTGGCTGGCCGAAGAGAAAGCCACGCTGCACGACCTGGCGCAGAAGTACAACGTTTCGGCCGAGCGGATTCGCCAGCTGGAAAAAAGCGCGATGAACAAGCTGAAACTGTCCATCGCCGCTTAAGCCTGAAGCGTCATGCAAAACGCCCCGATTACCTCGGGGCGTTTTTGTTTGTGCGGTTGGCGTAGGAGCCGGCTTGCCGGCGAATCCCCAGCCCAGCACCCATCTCGAACATGCTCAAGAAGAACCGGCGCAAAGCCAAATCCGGGTTACTCCGCCCAGGGCGCCCTGCGCGACTCGTTCAGCCGATTCAAGTAATCGGCTCCACCCAACTGGCTCATCTGCCGCCGAACCCAGCCCGCCCGCTGCATCACATAAGTGCTGGGACGTGCTGCGCTCCACACCCTTGGATTGGGCAGGACAGCGGCTAGCAGGCTGGCTTGCTGGCGTGACAGATTGGCCGCGCTGACGCCGAAGTGATGGCGCGCCGCGGCTTCTGCCCCGAACACCCCTTCATCCCATTCGACACTGTTGAGGTAGACCTCAAGAATCCGCTGCTTGGGCCAGAACACTTCGATCAGCGCGGTGAACCAGGCTTCCAGTCCCTTGCGCAGGTAGCTGCGGCCGGACCACAGGAACAGGTTTTTCGACACTTGCTGGCTCAGGGTACTGGCGCCACGGATCGAGCCGCCCCTTTCGTTGTGGATCAACGCTGCCTGGATTGCATCGATATCGAAGCCCCAGTGCTCGGGGAATTTCTGATCCTCGCCGGCGATCACCGCCACCTTGAGGTTGTCGGAGATTTCATCCCAAGGCTTCCAGGTGCGCTGCAGGTCGATGGGGTCGTTGTCGACCCAGGACTCGATCTTGCGCTCTACCATCAGGGCGGTGCCCGGTGGCGGTACGAAACGCAACAGCAGCACCAGCAGGACGCTGCCGACCATGAACCACATCAAGGCTTTTACAAGACGACGAAACAGATAACGCAGCATAGAGATGGCTTGGCCGAACCCGTTGAGCGCGCCATTATACAGACCCTTTGTGCTGAATCTGACTGGAGTTCCTCATGTTGCGTGGCTTCCTGATGCTGGCCGCCTTTTTCGGTTTCACCGGGGTTGCCCTTGGCGCTTTCGCCGCCCACGGTCTTAAAAACCGCCTGAGCACGGACTACCTGGCTATTTTTCATACAGGTGTTACCTATCAACTGGTGCATGCCCTGGCGTTGTTCGGCGTCGCTTTGCTGGCGGCTCATATTCCCGGGCGGCTGGTGACCTGGGCCGGCGCTGCCTTCACCCTGGGCATCCTGCTGTTCTCCGGTAGCCTGTACCTGCTGACCCTGACTGGCACCAGCAAGCTGGGGATCATCACCCCCTTCGGCGGTGTGGCCTTCCTGGTCGGCTGGTTCCTGCTGGGGCTTGCCGCCTGGCGCCTGCAAGTTGCCGGCTGACGCTTGTAGCTGACCTTTAGGTCATGATCGGGCTAGAATGCTGGCCCCTAAAAATGATGGCGGCCTTGGCATGCGCATTCAGTTGAACGGTGAATCCTTTGAACTGCCCGACGGCTCGACCGTTGCGGCCCTGCTGAGCCATCTGGAACTCACCGGACGGCGGATCGCGGTGGAACTCAACCTGGATATCGTTCCGCGCAGCCAGCACGCCGAAACCGCCCTCAACGAAGGTGACCAGGTTGAAGTGGTCCACGCCATCGGCGGCGGCTAGTCACTGGCTTCAACCGCGCTGCTGTCCATCTGCGCAGCGCCCTGGCCCGGCTCCGGGCCCTCTCATGGACGACATGCTTTCACCGGCCCCGGATCGAGGGTCACCAGCGCCCCGGGCCTGATAAAGAATTCTGCAAGAACCTCACCCCAACAGAGGATTTCCGATGAGCAACGTTCGTAGTGACAAGCCTTTCGTCCT
Organism: Pseudomonas sp. 8(2025); assembly: GCF_052665325.1. Classification (NCBI taxonomy): domain Bacteria; kingdom Pseudomonadati; phylum Pseudomonadota; class Gammaproteobacteria; order Pseudomonadales; family Pseudomonadaceae; genus Pseudomonas; species Pseudomonas sp. 8(2025). Next base: position 568,065 of record NZ_JBQOIE010000001.1, read on the forward strand.
GGCCGGTCGGACGTACCAGTCGCGTTTGCTGGTAGGCACCGGCAAGTACCGCGACATGGAAGAAACCCGCCTGGCCATCGAGGCCTCGGGTGCCGAGATCGTGACCGTTGCCGTGCGCCGGACCAATATCGGCCAGAACCCGGGCGAACCGAACCTGCTGGATATCCTGCCGCCGGATCGCTACACCATCCTGCCCAACACCGCCGGCTGCTATGACGCGGTCGAGGCCGTGCGCACCTGCCGCCTGGCCCGTGAGCTGCTCGATGGCCACAACCTGGTGAAGCTGGAAGTCCTGGCCGACCAGAAGACCCTGTTCCCCAACGTGCTGGAAACCCTCAAGGCCGCCGAAGTGCTGGTCAAGGAAGGTTTCGACGTGATGGTCTACACCAGCGATGATCCGATCATCGCCCGCCAGCTGGCGGAAATGGGCTGCATCGCGGTCATGCCCCTGGCGGGCCTGATTGGCACCGGGCTGGGGATCTGCAACCCGTACAACCTGCAGATCATCCTTGAAGAAGCCAAGGTTCCGGTACTGGTGGATGCCGGTGTCGGTACCGCTTCCGACGCCACCATCGCCATGGAACTGGGGTGTGAGGCGGTGCTGATGAACTCGGCCATCGCCCACGCGCAGCAGCCGGTGATGATGGCCGAAGCCATGAAACACGCAATTGTCGCGGGCCGCCTGGCGTACCTCGCCGGTCGCATGCCGAAGAAACTCTATGCCAGCGCCTCTTCGCCGCTGGATGGTCTGATCAAGTAAGAGCCATTGATGACTGAATCAAACGACACGCCAATCCAGCCGGAAGCCGGCGACGAGCGCCAACACCGCCGCATCAAGAGTTTCGTGATGCGCGCCGGGCGCATGACCGAAGGCCAGCAACGCGGCCTGGACCAGGGCGCGCCGCTGTACGTGCTGCCCTTGGCCGACGCCCCGGTGGATTACGACCAGGTGTTCGGCCGTTCGGCACCACGCTCCCTGGAAATCGGCTTCGGCATGGGTCACTCGCTGCTGGAAATGGCGGCGGCGGCTCCGGAACAGGATTTCATCGGCGTTGAGGTTCACCGCCCGGGTGTCGGCGCGCTGCTCAATGGCGTGCTGACCCAGGGCCTGACCAACCTGCGGGTCTACGATTGCGATGCCATCGAGGTGCTCAACCGCTGCATCGCCGACAACAGCCTGGACCGGCTGATGCTGTTCTTCCCCGATCCGTGGCACAAGAGCCGGCACCACAAGCGCCGCATCGTCCAGGCCTCCTTCGCCGAACTGGTGCGCAGCAAGCTCAAGGTTGGCGGCATTCTGCACATGGCCACCGACTGGGAGCCCTATGCCGAATACATGCTGGAGGTGATGAACGTCGCCCCGGGTTATCGCAACCTGGCCGAAGACGGCAAGTGTGTACCGCGCCCGGCCGAACGCCCGATCACCAAGTTCGAGCGTCGCGGCGAGCGCCTGGGCCACGGCGTGTGGGATTTGAAGTTCGAAAAGCTCGCCTGAGCCCCGCGGACACGCTGCTGTAGGAGCTGCCGGGCGGCGTTCCGCTTGCCAGCGAAGAGGCCTTCAAGGTCGCCTTCGCCAACCAGCTGGCTCCTACAGGGCTTTGATGAAGCCGACCGGCACCTGGTCGGTCAGCCACACCCCATTCTCTGCCTGATAGAAGGTGAAACCCTGGGCCTGCATGGCCTGGGCGTCGATCTGCAGGATCACCACCTTGCCATAGCGCTGGCCCACGGCCCGGGCGGTGTCGATTTCCTGGGACAGGTGCACGTGGTGCCGTGAACCCGGGATCAGCCCCTTTTCGTTGATCGAATCCATGAAGCGCGTGGCGGTGCCGTGGAAGAGCACGGCGGGCGGTTGCTTTGCCTCAAGCTGCAATTGCACGGCCTTGTTGGAATGCCCCTGAACGGCACGAATCCGCCGGCTGTCAGCCGAGAGGGCGAAGCGCTTCTTGTCGTTGCCTTCGACCACCAGCTCGATCAGTTCCCGGCTCAGTTGCCGGCCGTTCTTGGCCGCACCGCTGATCAGCGCGTCGATATCGCCCCAGCCTTCGCTGTCCAGTTCCAGGCCGATGGCCTGGGGCTCGTGGCGCAGCACATAGCTGAGGAACTTGCTGGTGTCCTCGATGACTTTCTTGCTCATGTTCTTCCTTGATAACGGGGGCAGCCGTTGGATTGCGTTCGCCGGCTTGGTGTAGGAGCCGGCTTGCCGGCGAAGGGGCCCTGCGAATTAACGACGATCAGCGACCACGCCAATCAGCACCAGCACCACCAACAGCACTGGCGCCAGGCTGTAGTTGTTGAACTGGCTCAGGCCGCGGACGATCCACGGTGTGGCGTAGATCAGCGCCAGGCCGCTGCCGACCATGCACAGCAGGGCCATCAGCGGCACCCGCAGGGCGCCGGCGATGCCGCCCAGGCGCTGTTCGACCCAGCCCTTGATGTCCGCGCCGAACAGCACCAGCAGGCAGCCCACCAGTGCCAGGGCGATTTCCGAGAGGTTGCTGCGACTCCAGCGGGACACGGTGGCGAGCAGGTCGAGTACCAGATCCATGTGATTTCCTTAGATCAGAAAGTATTGCAGCAGGTCATTGAGAAACAGTTGCCCGCGGGCCGTGGCCGCCAGGCGTGACGGTTCGACCTGCAACAAGCCGCTTTGTTCGGCCTGGCGCCGACCTTCGGCGAGGCTGACCAGGTCCAGGCCGGTGCGTTGGGCGAACAGCGCAGCGTCCACGCCATCGGTGAGGCGCAGGGCGTTCATCAGGAACTCGAACGGCAGCTCTTCGTTGCCCAGGGCCTTCTCGCCCGCCTTGAACTGCTTGGCCGGGTTCAGGTAGTCCTTGGGCAGGCGGGTCTTCCAGGTGCGCAGGATGCGCCCGTCCGGGTGGCTGAGTTTGCCGTGGGCACCGGCGCCGATCCCGATGAAGTCGCCAAAGCTCCAGTAGTTCAGGTTGTGCCGCGCCGCGCGCCCGGGCTGGGCGTAGGCCGAGACTTCGTACTGGGCATAGCCGTGTTCGGCCAGCAGGGCCTGTCCGGCTTCCTGGATGTCCCACAGGGTGTCGTCTTCCGGCAGTACCGGTGGCTGGTTCCAGAACACCGTATTGGGCTCCAGGGTCAGCTGGTACCAGGACAGGTGGGTCGGCTTCATCGCAATGGCCTGGCGCAGGTCGCCCAGGGCATCGTCCAGGGACTGGTCCGGCAGGCCGTGCATCAGGTCCAGGTTGAAGTTGTCGAACCCGGCCTGGCGCGCCATGCCAGCGGCGCGAATCGCTTCATCGCCGTTGTGGATGCGGCCCAGGGCCTTGAGCTTCTGTTCCTGGAAACTCTGGATGCCGATGGACAGGCGGTTGATGCCCAGGGCGCGGTAGGCGGTGAATTTTTCCTGCTCGAAGGTCCCGGGGTTGGCTTCCAGGGTGATTTCGATGTCGGGGGCAAACCGGATGCGCTGTTCCACGCCCTTGAGCAGCCGACCCAGGGCCTGGGCGCTGAACAGGCTCGGGGTGCCGCCGCCGAAGAAGATCGAGCTCAGCTCGCGACCGTGCACGGCGTGCAGGTCCTGGTCGAGGTCGGCCAGCAGGGCGTCGACGTACTCCTCTTCCGGTAGCGTCGGGCTGGCCGCGTGGGAGTTGAAGTCGCAGTAGGGGCATTTGCGTACACACCACGGGATGTGGATGTACAGCGCCAGGGGCGGCAACTGGGGCAGCGCCGCCCGGGGCGTATGCGCGCCGCCGAGAATCAGCGGCGACGCGGAGGGCTCGTGGCTCATTTCAGGCCCAGGCGTTGCCGCAGAATGGCCATGGCGCGGGCGCGGTGGCTGAGCTGGTTTTTCTCCTCGGGGCCCAGTTCGGCGCTGGAGCAGTTGCGTTCCGGCACCCAGAACAGCGGGTCGTAGCCGAAGCCGTGCTCGCCGCTGGCGGCGGTAAGGATGCGCCCGTGCCACAGGCCTTCGCAGAGGATCGGCAGCGGATCGTCGGCGTGCCGTACCAGTGCCAGGACGCAGACGAACTGCGCACCGCGCTCGGCTTGCGGGACATCCTTGAGGGCTTCGAGCAGCTTGGCGTTGTTCGCCGCGTCGCCCTGGCCGTCGGCGTAGCGGGCCGAGTAGATGCCCGGGGCGCCACCGAGGAAGTCCACTGCCAGGCCGGAGTCGTCGGCCAGTGCCGGCAAGCCGGAAATGCGTGCGGCATTGCGCGCCTTGAGGATGGCGTTTTCGACGAACGACAGGCCGGTTTCTTCCGGCTCGACGCTGCTGAACTCGCCGATCGAGCGCAATTGCACCGAAGCGCCGAGCATGGCCTGGAGTTCTTTGAGTTTGCCGGCGTTATGGCTGGCCAGTACGAGTTGCGTGAGGTTCATTATTCGCCCGGGAATAGCTCTTGGTTGAAGCTGAAGCTGTTGGTGTCACCGCCAGTCTGCACATTGATGGTGAACGTACGGTTTTCCTGCTGCTCCACCGGGAACTGGGCGATGTAGTAGATCGCGCCCTGCTCGGTGATCTGGCGGAATTTCAGCGGGATGCTCTTGCTGGTCAGGTCCTTGACCGTGCCACTGACCTGGCCGACCAGCGGCTTGCCGTCCTTGATCAGGGAAACGTTGATCACGCCCTGGTTCTTGCTGCGGACCAGCTCCGCCGCCCTGGCGATATCAGGCTGCAGGTAGGTGGAGTTGAAGGTGTTGTAGTGCACGGTGATGTCACCGAACACTTCCTGGCGTTCGCCCTTGATCGGGTCCGCCGCCAGGGCGCTGACGCTCAGGCAGGCAGCCAGTAGAAATGTAACCAGACGTCCCATGATGGTTCTCCTCGATGCAACGTGGTTTATACCGCGACCTTGTGATCTTGCAGGCCGGGACTGCTGACGCGGTAGATGCCGATCTCTCCTAAGAGATTAGGCCATAGCTTACTGGCCCACCCATGGCGGTGTTGTTGATCGACGGCAAGGCGGTTGATCACCCGGGCTTGCCGCTCGCGGCACAGTTCTTCGAAGTCCTCGAAGGTGCAGAAGTGGATGTTCGGCGTGTTGTACCAGGTGTACGGGAGGAACTCCGAGACCGGCATCCGCCCCTTGCTGGCCAGGTACCAGCGGCAGCGCCAGTGACCGAAATTGGGGAAGGTGATGATGCACTGGCGGCCGACCCGGAGCATTTCGTCGAGGATCTTGTCCGGGTAGTGCACGGCTTGCAGGGCCTGGGTCATGACCACGATGTCGAAGCTGTTGCTGGCAAAGTTGCCCAGGCCCTTGTCCAGGTCCTGCTCGATCACGTTGATGCCCTTGGCCACGCACTCGGCGATGTTGTCCGGGTCGTTTTCCAGGCCATAGCCGGTGACCTGCTTGTGCTCCTGCAGCCAGCTCAGCAGCTCGCCGTTACCGCAGCCCAGGTCGAGGACGCGGCTGCCGGCGGGGATCCATTCCTGGATGATTTCCAGATCGGCTCTCATCGTGTCCTCACAAGGTAATGCGGTTCATGTAATGGCTGAACGCCTGCAGGTAGCGCGGGATCGGGATCAGGAAGGCGTCATGCCCCTGCGGTGCGTCGATCTCCAGGTAGCAGACGTCCTTGCGCGCGGCCATCAATGCATCCACCAGTTCCCGGGAGCGGGCCGGGGAGAAGCGCCAGTCGGTGGTGAAGGACATCACGCAGAACTTGGCGGTGGCATGGGCGAAGGTCTTGGCCAGGTCGTCGTCGCAGTTGGCCGCCGGGTCGAAGTAGTCCAGGGCCTTGGTCATCAGCAGGTAGGTGTTGGCATCGAAACGCCCGGAGAACTCCTCGCCCTGGTAGCGCAGGTAGCTTTCCACCTGGAACTCGACGCTGTGGAAGTCGTAGTTGAGCTTCTCGCTCTTGAGCCCACGGCCGAATTTCTCGCCCATGGAGTCATCGGACAGGTAAGTGATATGGCCCACCATTCGCGCCAGCATCAGCCCGCGCTTGGGGATCACCCCCTGTTCCTGGAACGAGCCGCCGTGGAATTCCGGGTCGGTGAGGATCGCCTGGCGCGCCACTTCGTTGAAGGCAATGTTCTGCGCCGAGAGCTTGGGCGCCGAGGCGATGGCCAGGCAGTGCCGTACACGGTCCGGGTAGGTGATGGTCCATTGCAGGGCCTGCATGCCGCCGAGGCTGCCGCCGATCACTGCAGCCCACTGGCTGATGCCCAGGCGATCCGCCAGGCGCGCCTGGCTGTGTACCCAGTCTTCCACGGTGAGCACCGGGAAGTCGGCGCCGAACGGCTTGCCGGTGTCCGGGTTGAGGCTGCTGGGGCCGGTGGAGCCGTTGCAACCGCCGAGGTTGTTGAGGCTGACCACGAAGAACCTGTTGGTGTCGATCGGCTTGCCCGGGCCGATGCAGCTGTCCCACCAACCGGGCTTGCGGTCGTCGACGCTGTGGTAACCGGCGGCGTGATGATGGCCGGACAGGGCGTGGCAGATCAGCACCGCGTTGCTGGCGCTGGCGTTGAGCTGACCGTAGGTTTCGTAGATCAGGTCGTAGGCCGGCAGCGCGCGCCCGCAGGCCAGGGCCAGGGGTTCGCTGAAGTGCGCTATTTGTGGCGTGACCAGACCAACAGAATCGGGGGGAAAGGCAGTTGGCATCGACCCTGCTCTCATTTAAATGAGGCGTAAGTCTAAAGACCGCTGCCCCCAGCGGCAAGCAAAGCCCGGGGCTGTGTTTCGTTGCGGGAAATGATGTGGGAGGTTCGCTGGCAAGCCAGCTCCTGCAGTGAACATGGCGCGCAGGAGCCGGCTTGCCGGCGAATCAGGCGGGGCGAGCCAGCCCCGGCAGGTCCGGCAGCTTCTTCGGCGCTTGCAGGCGCACGCGCTTCTGCCGGTTCAGCTCGCCGCTGACCAGGCTGACGTTGCTCTTGGGAATGCCAAAGGCCTTGGCCAGGAACGCCATCAGGTGCGCATTGGCCTTGCCTTCCACCGGTGGCGCGGTGAGGCGGATCTTCAACCGCTCGCCGTGCAGGCCAGCGAACTCGTCGCTGCTGGCCTTGGGTTGCAGGTGGCAATCGAGGATCAGATCGTCACCGTCCCAGCGGAAATAACTCATGCAGGCCGCCCGGGTCAGATCAGCAGGCGCAGGATGTCCGGCATCATGGTCATGGCCGCCAGGTTGTTGATCACCAGCATGTCCAGCAGCTTGAGCACCATGAATGCCAGGATCGGCGAGATATCCAGGCCGCCCATGCTCGGCAGGATGCGACGGAACGGGGCCAGGGCGGGTTCGCAGATCTGGTTCACCAGTTCGGCGCCGGGGTTGTGGCTGCCAGGGGCGACCCAGGACAGGATCACGCTGATGATCAGGGCGAAGAAGAAGATCTTCAGGAACAGCGCGGTGACGCCGATGATCGACCAGATCAGCAGTTGCAGCGGGTTGCCGGTGGTGCCGTAGGTCAGCAGCAGGGTCAGGGCCATCAGGGCCAGTTGCACCAGGATCGCCAGCAGCAGCGAGGACATGTCCAGGCCGCCGATGCTCGGGATGACCCGGCGCATCGGCTTGAGCAGCGGCTGGGTGGCCCGCACGATGAACTGGCACAGCGGGTTGTAGAAGTTGGCGCGCACCAGTTGCAGGACGAAACGCATCAGCACGATCAGCAGGTACAGGCTGCCCAGGGTTTGCAGCACATACACCGCAGCGGTGTTCAATCCAATCATCATTGGCTCCTTATTGGCCCAGTTGTTCGGCCATTTCGGCCGAGCGGTGCGCAGCGGCACCCAATGCTTTTTCCACCAGGGCTTCAAAGCCACCGGCCTGGAATGACTTGATGGCCGCTTCCGTGGTGCCTGCCGGTGAAGTCACGCGGCGGCGCAGCTCGGCGGCGTCAACGTCACTGGAGACCGCCATGTGGGCGGCGCCCAGGGCGGTCTGCAGAGTCAGCTGGGCGGCGGTTTCCCGGGGCAGGCCGAGCTTCTCGCCGGCGGCGGTCATGGCTTCGATCAGCAGGAAGAAATACGCCGGACCACTGCCGGAGACGGCAGTCACTGCGTCCAGTTGCTGCTCCTGGTCCAGCCACAGGGCGATACCCACGGCGGACAGCAGTTCCTCGGCCTGCTGGCGTTGCTGGGCGCTGACTTCGGCGGTGGCGTACAGGCCGCTGACACCCTGGCGCAGCAGTGCCGGGGTATTGGGCATGCAGCGCACGATGGGCTGGGCGCCGAGCCAGCTGTTCATGCTCGAACAGGTGATGCCGGCGGCGATGGACACCACCAGCTGTTGCGGCTTCAGGCTCGGGCGCAGGGCTTGGCACACGGCTTTCATGGCCTGGGGCTTGACCGCCAGGACGATCACGTCGACGCCTTCGATGGCCTCGGCGTTATCGGCAAATACCTGGATGCCATGTTCGGCCGCGACTTTCGCTCGGGTCTGCTCGCCCGGGTCGCTGGCGCGGATCTGCGAGGCCTCCAGGCCTTTGGCCCGCAGGCCGCCGATGAGACTGGCCGCCATGTTGCCGGCACCGATAAAAGCGATACGAGTCGTGTTCATGACAGGTCCTTACAAGAGGTCGGGGTCAGTCGCATCAGGACTGACTGTAGTCGCGGGCACCAAACAGCGCGGTACCGATCCGCACCCAGGTGGCGCCTTGGGCAATGGCCGCTTCGAGGTCGTGGCTCATGCCCATGGAAAGGGTATCCAGGGGCAGCTTGAGGCTGTCCCGCAGGTCGTTGTTCAGGCGTTGTACCGCGGCGAAGGCGGCGTCCTGGGCAGCGCGGTCCTCGGTAGGCTCGGGAATCGCCATCAACCCCCGTAGTTGCAGGCGTGGCAAGGCACCGATGGCGCAGGCCAGGGCCGGCAGGTCGGCCGGGGCGCAGCCGGACTTGCTGGCTTCGCCACTGACGTTCACCTGGATGCAGATGTTCAGTGGCGGCAACTCGGCCGGGCGTTGTTCGGACAGGCGTTGGGCGATTTTCAAGCGATCCACGGAGTGCACCCAGTCAAAATGCTCGGCAATGGCACGAGTCTTGTTCGACTGAATGGGGCCGATGAAGTGCCAACTCAAGGGCAGGTCGGCCAGTTCCTGCTGTTTGCCCAGGGCTTCCTGCAGGTAGTTCTCGCCGAAATCCCGCAGGCCGGCGGCATGGGCCTCGCGCAGGGCGGCGGCGGGCTTGGTCTTGCTCACGGCCAGCAGCTGGACGCTGTGCGGGTCGCGCTGTACGGCCTGGCAGGCGTTGCGGATGCGCTCGGCTACCTGGGCAATGTTGTCTGCTATCGTGGACATTCGATTTCGTCTCAAAAGTACCGGCGGCCCTGGCCACCGGCTGCCGCGTGAATCCACCAGACCTCGATTCTCCGCCGGCCCGAGCCACGCTCAAGGGTCGCGCCGGGCATCGTCCGCGGCCTGGCCATTGAATCTGCCAGGCGCGGGCGGGTCTGAAGCTCGCGGCATTCTACTGGAATTGGGGGGCACTATGGACATCACCGAACTCTTGCGCTTGAGCGCTTCCCGGGGCGCTTCGGACCTGCATCTGTCCGCCGGGCTGGCGCCGATGTTGCGCATCGATGGCGATATTCGCCCGCTGCCGGGCCCGGCCCTGGAAGGGCCACAGGTGCAGGCGCTGATCCATGAACTGATGAGCGAAGCACAGCGCCAGGCGTTCGCCGCCTGCAATGACCTGGATTTCGCCCATGAACTGCCGGGTGTGGCGCGATTTCGGGTCAATGCCTTCCGGCACGCCCGGGGCGTCGGTGCGGTGCTGCGCCTGATTCCCGCGCGGGTACAGAGCCTGGAGGAGCTGGGGCTGGGGGAAGTGTTTCGGCAGATTACCGAGGCGCCCCGCGGGCTGGTGCTGGTGACCGGGCCCACCGGCAGCGGCAAGTCCACCACACTGGCGGCGATGATCGATCACCTGAACCAGCACCGCCAGCAGCACATCCTGACCATCGAAGACCCTATCGAATTCGTGCATCCGCAGAAGAACTGTCTGGTGCACCAGCGCGAAGTGCAGCGCGATACCCGGAGCTTCGCCACGGCCTTGCGTGCGGCGCTGCGGGAAGATCCCGACGTGATCCTGCTGGGCGAACTGCGGGACCTGGAAACCATCCGCCTGGCCCTGACCGCCGCGGAAACCGGGCACCTGGTACTGGCCACCCTGCACACCTCGTCGGCGGCCAAGACCATCGACCGGCTGGTGGACGTGTTTCCGGGGGAGGAAAAGGCCCTGGTGCGCTCGATGCTGGCCGAGTCGCTGCAGGCAGTGGTCGCGCAAGTGCTGGTGAAGAAGGTGGGCGGTGGCCGGGTAGCGGCGCACGAGATCATGCTGGGCAGCCCGGCGATCCGTAACCTGATCCGCGAGGACAAGGTGGCGCAGATGTATTCGGCGATCCAGACGGGCGGCGCCCAAGGCATGCGCACCCTGGACATGAGCCTCAAGGCATTGCTCGCTCAAGGGTTGATCAGCCGCGATCAGGCCCGGGAGCAGGCGCGGATGCCGGAGAGCTTTTGACGGGGCTGGAAATGCATTCGCCGGCAAGCCGGTTCCTACAGGTGGGTGTAGGAGCCGGCTTGCCGGCGAAGCGGCGTATCAGCGTTGCACGACCCGCAGGGGCGCGTGCTCCTTGGGCAGGACCCGCTTGGCAACCACGTAGTGGCTCTGCCAGTAGGGCTTCTTCAGGGTGTCGATGGTCACTGCCTTGCCGCGCCGCGGGGCGTGGATAAAGCGGTCTTCGCCCAGGTAGATGGCGACGTGGTTGACCTTGCGGCTCTTGATGTTGAAGAACAGCAGGTCGCCCGGCTTCAGGTCCTTGCGCTCGACCTTCTGCCCGTGGCCGCTGGCCATGGCGTTGGAGGTGCGTGGCAGGTCCACGGCGGCGACATCGTTGAAGGCGTAGCGCACCAGGCCGCTGCAGTCGAAGCCTTTGCTTGGGCTGCTGCCGCCCCAACGATAGGGTGTCCCGAGGACATTGACCGCGCGGCTGAGAACCGTGGTGCTCGGCCGGCCGGCGTTGTTGGCCACCAGCTTGCTGTCGGCCTTGCTCAGGCGGGTGGGGTGCTTGATGGTGCTCTTGTTCTTGGCGGTGACCGTCGAAACGTGCGGTTTCGGGGTGTAGCCATTAACGTTGGGAAGTCGTTGCTCACGGTTGGTGGCGTGGGCGGCCAGTGGCATTAATAGGCAAATGGTTAGCCATGTCTTGAAAAATGGACGCATTAGGCAAGGCTCTTATTGGTTAGCGCGCAACTTTATAACAGCTTTCAGGTCACTTCCGTGGCCGTTTGTCGATTCAACCTTGGGGTCAACTTCGGCAAAGAGGTGGCAACTTGACGCAGAAAACCGTCAGAAGTCAGGCAGTACAAGGCTTTGGCGGAACAGAAGGTAACATTGCCCGCACGTCGAATGCCTGTAAAAAAGTCACAAAGTTTTTAAGAATATTTATCTATCACCTGCAAAGAGGCACTTAATGAACACCTATCGTCAGGATGCATCCACCCATGACACCCACAGCAAGGTGATCGGTTACCTGTTGTGGATTTTCGGTTTTACCGGGGCCCACCGCTTCTATTACGGCAAGCCGGTGACCGGGACTATCTGGTTCTTCACCTTCGGTCTGCTGGGCATTGGCTGGCTGATCGACTTGTTCCTGATCCCGTCCATGGACCGGGAAGCGGACCTTCGCTTTACCGCAGGTCCGGTGGAATACAGCGTGGCCTGGATTCTGCTGACCTTCCTCGGGGTTTTCGGCGTGCACCGCATGTACCAGGGTAAATGGCTGAGCGGGGTGATCTACCTGTTCACCGGCGGCCTGTTCTTCCTGGGGGTGCTGTACGACTTCTGGACCCTGAACGATCAGGTATCGCTGGAGAACGCCAAGCGCCGTTGATCCCGTCATCGGCGCAGGCGGTGATGGCGCAGCCTGTAGCCACTGCCGCAGGGCGCCATCAGGAGCGGCGGCTCCTTCGGCGCCGTTCGCAGCCTGCGGCAGTGGCTACAGGGTGTTTGCCAGGCGATCAGCCCTGATAGCTGATATGCCCGTCCACCAGGGTGTAGCGCACCGCGCCCGGCAGGCTATGGCCGAGGAACGGGCAGTTTTCGCCCTTGGACAGCCAGCGCTCGCCGGCCACGGTGGAACTGGCCGGGTCGAACAGCACCAGGTCCGCCGCACCACCGGCTGCCAGCTTGCCTGCCGGCAGGCGCAAGGCCGCGGCGGGGCCGGCACTCAGGCGTGCCAGCAGGGTCGGCAGGTCCAGCAGGCCGTCCTGCACCAGGGTCAGGGCCAGGGGCAGCAACAGCTCGACGCTGCTGATGCCCGGCTCGGTGGCGCCGAACGGCGCCAGCTTGGCGTCCCGCTCATGGGGCTGGTGATGGCTGGAAATGGCTTGCACCACCCCGGACTTCACCGCTTCGCGCAGGGCATCGCGGTCGGCCCGCGAGCGCAGCGGCGGCTGCACGTGGTACAGGCTGGAGAAGTCGATCAGCGCCTCGTCGGTCAGGATCAGCTGGTACAGCGCCACATCGGCGGTGACCGGCAGGCCGCGGGCCTGGGCCTGGGCGATCAGCTCCACGCCGCGGGCGCTGGTCAGCTGGCTGAAGTGGGCGCGCACGCCGCTCTGTTCCACCAGCAGCAGGTCCCGGGCCAGGGCCACGGTCTCCGCGCTTTCCGGGATACCCGGCAGGCCGAGGAAGCTGGCGGTGGCGCCTTCGTGGGCCAGGCCGCCTTCGGCCAGGTCGCGGTCCTGGGAGTGGAAGAGCACCGTCAGGTCGAAGGTGGCGGCGTATTCCAGGGCGCGGCACAGGGTGCGGGTGCTGCGGAAACCTTCCAGGCCGTTGCCGAAGGCCACGCAACCGGCGTCACGCAATGCGATCAGCTCCGCAAGCTGCTCGCCTTCCAGGCCCTTGCTCAAGGCGCCAATGGGGAACACTTTGCTGTTGCCGGCCTCGCGGGCGCGGTCGAGGATCAGTTCGGCCACCGCCGAGGTGTCCAGTACTGGCTTGGTGCGCGGCGGGCAGCACAGGCTGGTGACGCCCCCGGCGGCTGCGGCGCGGGTTTCGCTGGCAATGCTGCCCTTGCGGCTGTAGCCCGGCTCGCGCAGGGCGACGCTCAGGTCCACCAGGCCGGGTGCGGCCACCAGGCCCTTGGCGTCGATGGTGGTAACGGCATTGAAGCCGCCAGGCGCGGCGCCGATGGCGACGATCTTGCCGGCTTCCAGGTGCAGATCGGTGGTTTGATCCAGGCCGCTGCTTGGATCGATGACGCGGGCGCCGAGAATGCTGAGCTTCACTGGGCGTTCTCCTGCTCGAATTGTCGCTGGGCGGTCTGCCCGCTCATGGCCATGGACAGTACCGCCATGCGCACTGCAATGCCGTAGGTCACCTGGTTGAGGATCACCGAGTGCGGGCCGTCGGCTACCGCCGATTCGATCTCCACGCCGCGGTTGATCGGGCCCGGGTGCATGACGATGGCGTCGGGCTTGGCCCCGGCCAGGCGCGCGGTGGTCAGGCCGAACAGGCGGTAGAACTCGCCTTCGCTGGGCAACAGGCCGCCCTGCATGCGTTCACGCTGCAGGCGCAGCATGATCACCACGTCCACGTCCTTCAGGCCTTCGGTCATGTCGGTGTAGACCTTGACCCCGTACTGCTCGATGCCGATGGGCAGCAGGGTTTTCGGTGCAATCACGCGAATGTCCGGGCAGCCGAGGGTCTTGAGTGCCAGCATGTTGGAGCGCGCCACCCGCGAGTGCAGGATGTCGCCGACGATGGCTACCGAGAGGTTCTCGAAGCCGCCCTTGTGCCGGCGAATGGTCAGCATGTCGAGCATGCCCTGGGTCGGGTGGGCGTGACGGCCGTCGCCGCCGTTGATGATCGCCACTTGCGGGCACACGTGTTCGGCGATGAAGTGCGCGGCGCCGGAATCGCCGTGGCGCACCACGAACATGTCGGCGGCCATGGCTTCCAGGTTGCGCAGGGTGTCCAGCAGGGTTTCACCCTTGCTCGCCGAAGAGGTCGAGACATTCAGGGTGATCACGTCCGCCGACAGCCGCTGGGCGGCCAGTTCGAAGGTGGTGCGGGTTCGGGTGGAGTTCTCGAAGAACACATTGCACACGGTCTTGCCGCGCAGCAGCGGGACTTTCTTCACCGCCCGGGCGCCGACTTCGAGGAACGAGTCGGCGGTGTCGAGGATTTCCGTCAGCAGCTCGCGGTTCAGGCCGTCGAGGGACAGGAAGTGGCGCAGCTGGCCCTGATCGTTGAGCTGCAGCGGGCGCTTGGCGTCTAGAGGCGTCATCGCAATGGACTCTTAAAAGGGCGAGTTAGAGGGCGAGGTCTTGGAGCTCGAGTTGAAGCGGCGCAGGACCGGACAATTTTACCCGCTCGTGGGCGGCCAGCGACAGGGTCGCGCCCACCACATTCGGACGGATCGGCAGTTCAGCGGCGTTCAGGTCCAGCAGGCAGACCAGGGTCACGCTGGCCGGCCGGCCGTAGTCGAACAGTTCGTTGAGGGCGGCGCGGATGGTCCGGCCGCTCATCAGCACGTCGTCGATCAGCACCAGGTGCTGGCCTTCGATCTCGAACGGCAGCTCCGAAGGACGCACCTGCGGGTGCAGGCCGTTCTGGCTGAAGTCGTCGCGGTAGAAGGACACGTCCAGGGTACCCAGGGGCGAATCGCTGCCCAGGGCTTCCAGCAGGGCCTGGGCCATCCAGACGCCGCCGGTACGGATACCGATGAAACGTGGCTCGCTGATGGCGCGCTGGGCCAGGTGGGCGTTGAGATCAGCGGCCATCTGGCTGATCAGGGCGGCGGGATTGGGCAGGCTCATGGTGGCTCCTTCGTGGGCTCGCGCCTGCTGCCGGGCAGCTGGGCGCGGGAACTTACGGCTGGTGTTGGGCCAGGAGGCGCGCAGCCCCGGGGCCGCGCATCTTCAGGATGTGGTCTCAGGTGTTCAACAGGCCGGCGTTTTCATCGAGCCAGCCTTGCAGCAGCAGGGCGGCGGCGATGGCGTCCACCGGGTTGTCGCGGTAACTGCCTTTCTGGCCGCCCCGGGCCAGGCGTTCACCCTTGGCCTCGAAGGTGGTCAGGCGTTCGTCGTGGGTATAGAAGGGCACATTGAAGCGGCCGTTCAGGCGCCGGGCGAACTTTTCGGCGCGCACGCACATGTCGCTGGGGCTGCCGTCCATGTTCAGGGGCAGGCCCACCACCACGGCGTCGGGCTTCCATTCCTTGATGAGGGCTTCCACCTGGTTCCAGTCGGGCACCCCGTTTTGCGCCTTGAGGGTGCACAGCTCCCGGGCCTGGCCGGTGATGGCCTGGCCCACGGCAACGCCGATCTGCTTGGTGCCGTAGTCGAAGCCGAGGATCAGTCGCAGGGCCATCAGGCGTGGCCCGCCTGGCTGGTGAGCAGGCTGAGGTTGACCCCCAGGTGCCGGGCGGCGGCTTCCAGGCGCAGTTCGCTGCTGGTGTTGAACAGGATGTCGGCGTCGAAGGGGCAGGTCAGCCAGGCGTTGTCCGCCAGTTCGGCTTCCAGCTGCCCGGCTTCCCAGCCGGCATAGCCCAGGGCGATCAGGCTCTTGGCCGGGCCCACGCCATCGGCGATGGCGAACAGCACGTCCTGGGACGTGGACAGGGACAGCCCCTCGAGTTCCACCGTGGCCTGGTAGACCGGGCCGTTGGGGTGCAGGACGAAGCCGCGATCGGTTTGCACCGGGCCACCGCTGAAAATGGGCACGTGCTGGCACAGCAGGGACGGCTCTTGGTCAGGGCGCAATTGTTCGAGGATATCGGCCAGGTTCAGGTCCTGGGGGCGGTTGACCACCAGGCCCATGGCGCCACTGGCGTTGTGCTCGACGATGTAGGTCAAGGTCTGCGCAAAGTTCGGGTCGGCCATATGGGGCATGGCGATCAGGAAATGATGCTTGAGATAGCTTGGGCTGACATTTTTCATGAGCGCTAGTGTGGCGGTGGCGGGCCCGGCTGACAAGCTGGCGATGTGCGGCCATGGCGCTGTTGCGCGGACGATTGCCGGCCGATCAGTTGCTGGAAAGCTTGTCGCCCCGGGCGAAGCGCCAGGTGCGGATGATTTCCAGGCGATCGATGTCCGACAGGTCGCCGGTAAAGGGGGCGAACGGCGCCGCCAGGCGCACGATGCGCTGGGCCGCCTGGTCCAGCAGCGGTTGACCGGAGGACTCCAGCACCAGCACTTCATACAGCGAGCCGTCACGGTTGATCGAGACCATCAGCCGCAAGTTGCCGTAGATCTGCTTGCGCCGGGCTTCCTCGGGGTAGTTGAGGTTGCCGATGCGCTCGACCTTCTTGCGCCATTCGTCCTTATACCAGGCGCCCTTGTCGCGCATGGTAGAGGCGGCGCTGAGGCGGTGGATGCGCGGGCGTTTGGCATACAACTGCTGTTCGTTGGCCAGCTCGGCTTCCAGGCTGGAAATCTCGCTGGACAGTTGCGAGCTGTCGAACGTCGGAGTGGGGGCCTTGGGCGTCGGGTCTTTCTTGACCTCTTCACGCTGGGTGACGGTCTTTTTCGGCTTGGGCGCGGTGGTGGCCACGGCGGCCTTGGGCGCGGTGTCCTTGACCTCGGGCTTGACCGAGGGCGGCGGCGTGACCTTCTTCACCGAGTTGTCCTGGAACGGTGCGACTTCGGTGGTTTTCGGAATGGCCTTTTTGTCCAGGGTGCCGCTGCCCTGCTGGTTGTCCTGGGCGAGGAAGTCGGCCTTCTTCGGCTTGGTCTCGCTCTTGAAGGTGGCCAGGGTGATTTCCAGGGTCTTGCTGATGGCCTTGGGCTCGGCGAAGGAAAAGCCCAGGCCGAGGATCAGTGCCAGGTGCAGGAGCGCCGCCAGGAACAGGGTAAAACCCAGGCGATCGGCCGCACGCACGCCGCTATGGGCAAGCTCGGGGGGCAGATCGGACGGGAGGCTCATCGGCAGTTCGACATCACAGGAGGCATCACACAACCAACATCACGGTTTCACAGGCGGCGCATGATAACGCAATGTTGGTTTGTGCTTGGTTGTTCTACATCACTTGGCCTTGAGCTTCTGATCGATGGCATCCATCAGCATCGCGCCGATGTTGGTGCCGAAGGCGTTGTCGATTTCACGGATGCAGGTGGGGCTGGTGACGTTGATTTCCGTCAGGTGTTCGCCGATCACGTCGAGGCCGACGAACAGCAGGCCCTTGGCCCGCAGGGTCGGGCCGACCTGGGCGGCGATCCAGCGGTCCTTGTCGCTCAGCGGGCGGGCTTCGCCACGACCGCCGGCCGCCAGGTTGCCGCGGGTTTCACCGGCGGCGGGGATGCGCGCCAGGCAGTAATCCACCGGTTCGCCGTCGATCATCAGGATGCGCTTGTCACCGTCCTTGATCGCCGGCAGGTAGGCCTGGGCCATGATCTGCTGGCTGCCGAGCACGGTCAGGGTTTCCAGGATCACCGACAGGTTCGGATCACCCGCGCGGTGGCGGAAGATCGAGGTGCCGCCCATGCCATCCAAGGGCTTGAGGATCACATCGCCATGCTGGGCCGCGAACTCGCGCAGCACGTCGGCGCGGCGGCTGACCACGGTGGGCGGGGTGCACTGGGGGAACAGCGTGGCAAACAGCTTTTCGTTGCAGTCACGCAGGCTCTGGGGCTTGTTGACCACCAGCACGCCAGCGCTTTCGGCCTGTTCCAGCAGGTAGGTGGAGTAGACGAACTCCATGTCGAAGGGCGGGTCCTTGCGCATCAGGATCACGTCCAGATCGCTCAGCGGGCAGTCGATCTCGGCGTCCAGCTCGAACCACTTCTGCGGGTTGGCGAACACCTGCAGCGGGCGCATGCGGGCCCGGGCCACGCCGTCGCCCTGGTACAGGTCGCGCTGCTCCATATAGAAGAGGGTCCAGCCGCGCTCCTGGGCGGCCAGCAGCATGGCCAGCGAGCTGTCCTTCTTGTAGGAGATGCTGGCGATAGGGTCCATGACAATCCCGACGCGAACGCTCATGGGTGGATTCCTTTAAGAAAATGAGTGGGAGCGAGGCAAAAAAAGTGGCGTCAGAGTGGCGCTGACAGGGGCCTGGGTCAAGGAAAAACCACTGCCTGGCGTGGTCCATAGATTGCAGGGGGGAGAGTGTGCTAAAAAGGCTCGCAGGCCGGGCCCAAGCCTTGAAGTTCAAGGGTTTCACCCATTGCCCGGCGGTACCGGACCAAATCATTCGCTGGGGCGATGGCAGAGCAGATATGGAACAGCATTCCAACGCCTTGAAGGTGATGGTGATCGATGATTCGAAGACGATTCGCCGCACGGCCGAAATGCTGCTGAAGAACGTCGGTTGCGAGGTTATCACCGCAGTGGACGGCTTCGAAGCCCTGTCGAAGATCGTCGACCATCACCCCGGCATCATCTTCGTCGACATCATGATGCCGCGGCTCGACGGCTATCAGACCTGTGCGCTGGTGAAGAACAACAGCGCGTTCAAGTCCATCCCGGTGATCATGCTGTCTTCCAAGGATGGCCTGTTCGACAAGGCCAAGGGGCGCATCGTCGGCTCCGACCAGTTTTTGACCAAACCCTTCAGCAAGGAAGAACTGCTGAGCGCGATCAAGGCCCATGTCCCGGACTTTGTCGCGCTTGCGCCACAGTAGACACGCACAGCGACGCCCGGCCAGCAGGCCGCGCGCCTATACCGTATGGGGAAGACCATGGCTCGTATTCTGATCGTCGATGACTCGCCGACTGAAATGTACAAACTCACCGGCATGCTGGAAAAGCACGGCCATGAAGTGCTCAAGGCCGAGAACGGTGCCGACGGCGTGGCCCTGGCCCGGGAAGAAAAGCCCGACGCGGTGCTGATGGACATCGTCATGCCCGGCCTCAACGGTTTCCAGGCGACCCGCCAGTTGACCAAGGATGCCGAGACCAGCCATATCCCGGTGATCATCATCACCACCAAGGATCAGGAAACCGACAAGGTCTGGGGCACCCGCCAGGGCGCCAAGGACTACCTGACCAAACCGGTGGACGAAGAGACCCTGATCAAGACCCTGAACAACGTCCTGGCCGGCTGACAGCCGCGCCATGAGCCAATCCCAGACCGCCTTCGAGCTGCTGCTGGAGATCGACCAGCGCTGCCGCTTGCTGGCCGCCGACCTGCCGTCCCAGGAAACCCGCCAGCACAGCTGGAGCGGCATCGGCTTTCGCCTGGGCGAGCATTGGTACGTGGCCGCCATGGGCGAGATCAGCGAAGTCCTGCACGAGCCGCGCTACACCCTGCTGCCCGGGGTCAAGCCCTGGGTCAAGGGCGTAGCCAACCTGCGCGGGCGGCTGCTGCCGATCATGGACCTGTGCGGTTTCTTCGGCCATGAGCTGTCGCCCCTGCGCAAGCAGCGGCGGGTCCTGGTGGTGGAGTACAAGGAGCTGTTCGCCGGCCTGCTGGTGGACGAGGTGGCCGGGCTGCAGCACTTTGCCCAGGACAGCCTGGAGCCCGGCATCACCGACTTTGCCGACGCCGCGGTCAACCCCTACCTGCAGGGCCAGTTCCGCCGCGATCAGGTCTGGCAGGTCTTCAGCCCCTTCGCCCTGGCCCGTTCGCCGGGGTTCCTGGAGGTGGCAGCGTGAAGGGCGCCCCGGCGCCTGGGCAACCCGTTGGCCGTGCCACGGGAAGCGCGTGTTTCCCGGGATCAACCCATGCTGCCCCGGCGTTGCGCGCGCCCCGGGCACTCGAATGCGGGACCGCCCGCTCGCCACAGGCCTGATCGATGACCAAAGCCAAAACCGGCAAGCCCCTGGAAGGCTCCCGCAGTCGCTCGCAGATCATCGTGCTGTTCATCGCACTGATCGTGTTCATCATGCTGTTGTTCGCCAACTTCGCTTACCTCAATACCCAGGCCACCTACGACAAACAGTACATCGGCCATGCCGGCGAGCTGCGGGTGCTGTCCCAGCGCATTGCCAAGAACGCCACCGAAGCGGCGGCGGGCAAGGCTGCGGCGTTCAAGCTGCTGGGGGATGCGCGCAACGATTTCGCCCGGCGCTGGGGCTACCTGAAAAAGGGTGACCCGGACACCGGGCTGCCCGGGGCCCCGGTGGCCTTGCGCCAGGAAATGCGCGCGGTGCAGCTGGACTGGGAAAAACTGCTGAAAAACACCGACGCGATTCTCGCCAGCGAGCAGACCGTGCTGTCCCTGCACCAGGTGGCGGCAACCCTGGCGGAAACCGTGCCGCAATTGCAGGTGGAGTATGAAAAGGTCGTCGAGATCCTGCTCCAGCGTGGCGCCCCGGCGGCCCAGGTGGCCATGGCCCAGCGCCAGTCGCTGCTGGCCGAGCGGATTCTCGGCGCGGTCAACACGGTGCTGGCCGGGGACGAAAACGCGGTCCAGGCCGCCGATGCCTTCGGTCGCGATGCCGCGCGCTTCGGCCAGGTGCTCAACGGCATGTTGCAGGGCAACCCGGGGCTGAAGATCAGCCAGGTGGAAGACCCGGATGCCCGGGGGCGGCTGGCGGAGATTTCCGAATTGTTCGAGTTCGTCTCCGGCTCCGTGGACGAGATCCTCGAAACCTCCCCCGAGCTGTTCCAGGTCCGCGAGTCGGCGAGCAACATCTTCAGCCTGTCCCAGACCCTGCTGGACGAAGCTTCGCTGCTGGCCAGCGGCTTCGAGAACCTGGCCGGCAGCCGCAAGCTGGACACCATCGGCGGCTACGTCCTGGGCCTGCTGGCCCTGGCCTCGATCATCCTCATCGGCCTGGTGATGGTGCGCGAGACCAACCGCCAGTTACGCGAGACCGCAGAGAAGAACGAGCGCAATCAGAACGCGATCATGCGTTTGCTGGACGAGATCGAGGACCTGGCCGACGGCGACCTCACGGTCACCGCTTCGGTGACCGAGGACTTCACCGGCACCATTGCCGACTCCATCAATTATTCCGTCGACCAGCTGCGTGACCTGGTGGCCACCATCAACCTCACCGCCGGCCAGGTGGCCGGCGCAGTGCAGGAAACCCAGGCCACCGCCATGCAACTGGCCGAAGCCTCGGAGCATCAGGCCCAGCAGATTTCCGAAGCCTCCACGGCGATCAACGAAATGGCCCAGTCCATCGACCAGGTATCGGCCAACGCCGCGGAATCCTCGGCGGTGGCCGAGCGCTCGGTGGAAATCGCCAACAAGGGTAACGAGGTGGTGCACAACACCATTCACGGCATGGACAACATCCGTGAGCAGATCCAGGACACCGCCAAGCGGATCAAGCGTCTGGGCGAGTCTTCCCAGGAGATCGGCGATATCGTCAGCCTGATCGACGACATTGCCGACCAGACCAACATCCTCGCCCTCAACGCGGCGATCCAGGCCTCCATGGCCGGTGACGCCGGGCGCGGCTTTGCCGTGGTGGCCGACGAGGTGCAGCGGCTGGCGGAGCGTTCCTCGGCGGCCACGCGGCAGATCGAGACCCTGGTGCGGGCGATCCAGACCGACACCAACGAGGCGGTGATCTCCATGGAGCAGACCACCACCGAAGTGGTGCGCGGCGCGCGCCTGGCCCAGGACGCCGGGGTGGCCCTGGAAGAGATCGAAGGGGTGTCCAAGACCCTGGCGGCGCTGATCCAGAGCATCTCCAACGCGGCCCAGCAGCAGACCTCTTCGGCCGGGCAGATTTCCCTGACCATGAACGTGATCCAGCAGATCACCTCGCAGACTTCGTCCGGTTCCACCGCCACCGCCGAGAGCATCGGCAACCTGGCGAAGATGGCCAGCCAGCTGCGCCGCTCGGTGTCCGGCTTCACCCTGCCGGCCACCCGGGGCCCGGCCCCGAATGACAACCGCTGACACAAGGCTTTGACTGGAGTGGTTATGGTTGATCGGCACGACTATGTAGCCCTGGAGTGGGTCAAGGGCGAAATTGCCGAGACCCTGAAGCAGGCGCATCAGGCGCTGGAGCATCTGGCGGACGATCCCCAGGCCCTGGAGGCCATCGACCAGTGCCTGGAAGGCATTCACCTGGTCCATGGCAGCCTGCAGATGGTGGAGTTCTACGGCGCCGCGCTGCTGGCTGAAGAAATGGAAAAGCTCGCCCTGGCCCTGCAGCAGGGGCGCGTGGCCCAGCGCGACGAAGCCCTGCGCCTGCTGCGCCAGGCCATCGGCCAGTTGCCCCAGTACCTGGACCGGGTGCAGAGCGCGCGGCGCGACCTGCCGCTGGTGGTGCTGCCGCTGCTCAACGACCTGCGCAGTGCCCGGGGCGAGAGCCTGCTCTCGGAAACCAGCTTGTTCAGCCCGCAACTGCCCAGCCTGCCGCCCCTGAGCGACAAGGCCCTGGCGGCTTTGGAACCCCTGGAATTGCCCAACCAGTTGCGCAAGCTGCGACACATGTTGCAGACCGCCCTGGTGGATCTGCTGCGCGAGCAGGATGACGAGCAGAGCCTGGGCTACATGGCCAAGGTCTTCGAACGCCTGGAAGCCTTGTGCCAGGACGCCCCGCTGGCGCCCTTGTGGCATATCGCCTCGGCCCTGGTGGAAGGCATGCGCCACGACGAGATCGCCAACAGCCCGGCGGTGCGCAGCCTGCTCAAGGATGCCGACAAGGAGCTCAAGCGCCTGCTGGAACAGGGCATGGCCGGGATCAACCGGCCGGCCCCCGATGAATTGCTCAAGAGCCTGCTGTTCTATATCGCCAAGGCGCGCCATCCCACCCCATTGATGCTGACCATGAAAGAACGTTACGGACTGGATGACGCCTTGCCCGACAGCGCAGTGGTGGACGAGGAGCGGGCCCGCCTGGCCGGCCCCGACCGGGATGCCATGCGTTCGGTGCTGACTGCGGTGTGCGATGGCCTGGTGCGGGTCAAGGAACGCCTCGACCTGTTCGTGCGCAGCGACCGCCAGCACACCGACGACCTCGAAGGGCTGCTGTCGCCCCTGCGGCAGATCGCCGACACCCTGGCGGTGCTGGGCTTCGGCCAGCCGCGCAAGGTCATCATCGATCAGTTGGCGGTGGTCCAGAGCCTGGCCCAGGGCCAGCGCGCGCCGGACGACGCGGTGCTGATGGATGTGGCGGGGGCCCTGCTGTACGTGGAAGCGACCCTGGCCGGCATGGCCGGCACCGTGGAGCCCGAAAGCCGTGAGGAAAGCCGCCTGCCCACCACCGACCTGACCCAGATCCACCAGTTGGTGATCCAGGAGGCGCGGGTTTGCCTGCACCAGGCCAAGGACTTGATCGCCGAGTGCATCGAGGCCGACTGGGACGCCGAACACCTGCAGGCGCTGCCCGAGCTGCTGACCCAGGTGCGCGGCGCCCTGGCGATGATCCCGCTGCCCCGCGCGGCGGGGCTGATGCAGGCCTGCCAGCAGTTTGTCGTCGAACACCTGCTGGCGGCCCGTTCCCGGCCCGACTGGCAGCAACTGGACCACCTGGCGGATGTGCTCACCAGCCTGGAGTACTACCTGGAACGCCTGAGCGAGGACCACGAGGCGCCGGGGGAGAAGATCCTCGATGTGGCCCAGCAGGGCCTGCTCGCCCTGGGTTATGTGCCGGTGGAGCAGGTGCCGTTGCTCGATCAGCCCCTGAGCCCCAGCGAAGCCCTGGTGATGCAGGACCTGCAAGAGCTGGACGATCCCCGGGTGGCGCAGTCCCTGGCGGATGTCCTGGCGGTGCCGGTCTCGGCCCTCAACCCGCCGGCCCTGATCACCCCGGGCAGCCTGTTGCCGCCGCCAGGGGACGAGGAGCCGGTGGACGATGAACTGCGGGAAGTCTTCCTCGAAGAAACCGAGGAAGTGCTGGAGATGCTGCGCGAGTACCTGCCGCGCTGGGCCGCGGACCCCCATGGCACATCTGCCCTGAGCGAACTGCGCCGGGCCTTCCACACCCTCAAGGGCAGCGGGCGCATGGTGCGCGCGCTGGTGCTGGGGGAGCTGGCCTGGGCGGTGGAAAACCTCCTCAACCGGGTGCTGGAGCACAGCGTGGAGCCCGGTGTCGAAGCCCGGCAACTGGTGGCCGACACCCTGCAACTGTTGCCGGAACTGATCGCCGAGTTCGCCCAGCAGGCCCAGCGCCAGCGCGACGATGTCGACCGCCTGGCCGCCCGGGCCCATGCCCTGGCCAATGGTGCGCAAGGCTCGGCGCCAGTGCCGGCCGAGGCCTTGGACCCGCAGTTGCTGGAGATCTTCCGCACCGAGGCCCAGACCCACCTGGACAGCATCAACCGCTTTCTCGAGCAGGCCGCCGAACACGTACCGCTGCAGGCCAGCGACGAACTGCAACGGGCCCTGCACACCCTCAAGGGCAGCGCCTCCATGGCCGGAGTGCTGCCGATTGCCGAGCTGGCCGGCCCTCTGGACCAATTGGCCCGGGAATACCGGGCGCACTTGATCCCCCTGGACCTGGACGAGGTGGAGCTGCTGCTGGAAGCCGAAGGCCTGCTGCGCCGGGGCCTGCGGCAGCTTGACAGCGACCCGCTGGCGCCTATCGATGGCGCCCGCTCCCTGGTGGGGCGCGCCCTGGCCCTGCTGGGGGAGCGCCTGGAAACCCTGCTCAGCGCCCCGGACAGCGCGCCCCGGGCCAAGCGCGACCCGCAGTTGATCAACAACTTCCTGGCCCAGGGCATGGACATCCTGCTGGATGCCGAAAGCCTGCTGCGCCGTTGGCAGCAGCACCCGGGCGAGCGTCAGGAACTCAGCGCCCTGCTGGATGAGTTGACCACCCTGGGCGAGGGCGCGCACCTGGCCGACCTGTACCCGGTGGACGAGCTGTGCGAAGCCTTGCTCGATCTCTATGGCGCGGTGGAAGAGAGCAGCCTGGCCGTCAGCGAGCGTTTCTTCCACGAAGCCGAAAGCGCCCATGATGCCTTGATCAACATGCTCGACGAGCTGGCCGCAGGCCAGGAAGTCAGCCCGCGCCCGGAACGGGTGCAGGCCTTGCGCGAGCTGCTGGATGAAGGTCTGGACCCTTCTGCCACGGGCCTGATCAAGAGCGATGGCAGCCGCGCCCTGAGCATCAGCGAACTGGGCGCGGCCACGGCTCGCCTGGAGCAGGCCGAGGCCCCGTTGCAGGCGGACGACGAAATTGTCGAGATCTTCCTCGAAGAAGCGGTGGATATCCTCGAAAGCGCCGACCAGGCCCTGCAGCGCTGGCTGGCCGACCCGGACAATGGCGCGCCACTGTCTTCCCTCCAGCGAGACCTGCACACCCTCAAGGGCGGCGCACGGATGGCCGAAGTGGCACCGGTGGCGGAACTGGCCCAGGAGCTGGAGTCGCTGTACGAGGGGCTGGTGGACCGGCGCTACAGCCACAGCCAGCACCTGGGCCTGCTGTTGCGCAGCAGCCACGAGCAACTGGCACTGCTGCTGGAACAGTTGCAGGGGCAGCATCCCCTGGACGAATCCCGGGCGCAGATCGAGGCCGTGCGGTCGTACCGGCAGCAGGCCGCCAGCACCGGCGAAGTGGCCCAGGGCACGGTCGAGGCAGACCGCGCGGCCCAGGACCCGGAGCTGCTGGAAATCTTCCTCGAAGAAGGTTTCGACATCATCGACAGCTCTGCCGCGGCCCTGGCCCGCTGGCAGGCCGAGCCCCAGGGTCGCCAGGAAGTAGAAACCCTGCTGCGCGACCTGCACACCCTCAAGGGCGGTGCGCGCATGGTGGAAATCGCCCCCATCGGCGATCTGGCCCATGAACTGGAATTTCTCTTCGAAGGCCTGTCCGCCGGCCTGCTGCAACCCAGCTCGGTGCTGTTCACCCTGTTGCAGAAGAGCCACGACCGCCTGGCCCAGATGCTCGATGCGGCCCGTGCCGGCCAGCCCATCGAGCCGGCCCAGAAGCTCATCGATGCGATCCACGACCTGAGCCATCCGCGGGTAGCGACCGGCGTTGCCGCAGAAGCAGCACTGCCCAGCACCAAGCCCGAGCCCGCTGCGCCCGCGGTGGAAGCGGCAGTGGCGGGGGACATGGTCAAGGTCTCGGCAGAGCTGCTGGACGACCTGGTGAACCTGGCCGGGGAAACCTCGATCTTCCGTGGCCGTATCGAACAGCAGGTCAACGATGCGCGCACGGCATTGGGCGAGATGGAAACCACCATCGAGCGCATGCGCGACCAGTTGCGCCGCCTGGACACCGAAACCCAGGGGCGGATTCTCAGCCGCCAGCAGGTGGAGGCCGAGCGCCTGGGCTACGAAGAGTTCGACCCCCTGGAAATGGACCGCCACTCGCAGTTGCAGCAGCTGTCCCGGGCCCTGTTCGAATCGGCTTCGGACCTGCTGGATCTCAAGGAAACCCTGGACCGGCGCAACCACGACGCCGAGAACCTGTTGCAGCAGCAGGGCCGGATCAACACCGAATTGCAGGAAGGCCTGATGCGCACGCGCATGGTGCCGTTCGAGCGCATGGTGCCCAGGCTCAAGCGCATCGTCCGCCAGGTGGCCGAAGAGCTGGGCAAGGACGTGGAGTTCGTGGTCGGCAACGCCGAAGGGGAAATGGACCGCAACGTTCTCGAACGCATGGTCGCGCCCCTGGAACACATGCTGCGCAACGCCGTGGACCACGGCCTGGAATCGGCCGAGGCGCGCCTTGCGGCAGGCAAGCCGGCACAGGGGCGGATCAGCCTGGACCTGTCCCGCGAGGGCGGCGACATGATTTTCGACATGCGCGACGACGGCGCCGGGGTGCCCCTGGAAGCCGTGCGCAAAAAAGCCATCAAGCGCGGCCTGCTGGACCCCGAGGCGCAGCTCAGCGACCGCGAAGTGTTGCAATTCATCATGCAGCCGGGGTTTTCCACTGCCGAGAAGATCACCCAGATTTCCGGGCGCGGGGTGGGCATGGACGTGGTCCATGAAGAGGTGCGCCAGTTGGGCGGCAGCATGAGCATCGACTCGGTTGCCGGCCAGGGCGTGCATTTTCGCATTCGCCTGCCGTTCACCGTGTCGGTCAACCGCGCGCTGATGGTGCAGTGCGCCGACGAGCAGTACGCGATTCCGCTGAATACCGTGGAGGGCATTGTCCGGGTGCTGCCCGCAGAGCTGGACGGCTACTACCAGCTCGACCCACCGCGCTATGAGTACGCCGGCCAGTCTTATCAGCTGTGCTACCTGGGGGAGCTGCTGCACACCGTGCCACGGCCGAAGCTGCTGGGCCAGGTGCAGCCGCTGCCGGTGCTGCTGGTGCACTGCAACGAGCAGCGCATCGCGGTGCAGGTGGATGCCACCGCCGGCACCCGGGAAATCGTGGTCAAGAGCCTGGGGCCGCAGTTCGCCGCGGTCCAGGGGCTGTCCGGGGCGACGATTCTCGGCGATGGTCGGGTGGTGCTGATTCTCGATTTGCTGGCGCATATCCGCGCCTTGCAGGCCCAGGCACCGCTGCCGCGCCTGGCGGGCGACGAGCCGGCCAGCGAGGTGCAACCGCCGCGGCCGATGCTGGTGCTGGTGGTGGACGACTCGGTCACGGTGCGCAAGGTCACCAGCCGCCTGCTGGAGCGCCACGGCATGAATGTGCTCACCGCCAAGGATGGGGTCGACGCCATGGCGCTGCTGGCCGAGCACACCCCGGACCTGATGCTGCTGGACATCGAAATGCCGCGCATGGATGGCTTCGAGGTAGCGATCCAGGTACGCAACGACCCGCGCCTGCAACACCTGCCGATCATCATGATCACCTCCCGCACCGGCCAGAAACACCGCGACCGGGCCATGGCCATCGGCGTCAACGACTACCTCGGCAAGCCCTATCAAGAGTCGGTGCTGCTGGAAAGCATCGCCCTGTGGAGCAAGACCCATGCTTGATCACCGCGCCAGCACTCTCACCGGGCTGCTGCTGCCCCTGGCCGACCGTACCCTGATCCTGCCCAACGTGGCCGTGGCCGAGCTGATCGACTATCAGCAGGGCACCTTCGACCTGGATTCACCGCCCTGGTACCTGGGCCGGGTGCTGTGGCGCGAGCGGCGGATTCCGCTGATCAGCTTCGAGTCGGCCTGCGGTGGCAGGACCGTGATTGGCGAGCGGGCGCGGATCGTCGTGCTCAATGCCCTGGGCGGGCGCCCGGAGCTGAAGTTCATGGCCCTGCTGGTGCAGGGCATTCCCCGCTCCTGCAAGCTCGACAGCCAGTTGAGCTATGTCGACGTGCCCCTGGCTGCGCTGGAAAAGGCCGCGGTGCAGGTGGCCGAGCAGGTGGCCAAGGTGCCGGACCTGCTGGCCCTGGAAGAGCTGCTGGTGACGGGGCTCTAGGCCTCTTGGCCGGCAAGCCGGCCGCTACACAACACCGCCGGTAGGAGCTGGCTTGCCAGCGAAGGCAGCCCCTCAGCCAATGCGCAACCTGTCCCGCACCTCCATCAGCGCATAGCCCAGCAGATTCAGGCCGCGCCACTGCTCCGGCTGGCTGGCCCTGGCATCCTCGGCGGCCAGGCCGATGCCCCAGATCCGGTCCACCGGGCTGGCTTCCACCAGTACCTGGTCGCCTGTGGACAGCAGGTATTCACCCAGCGCCTGATGTTGGCTGAACTTGGCCAGGTTGCCCTGCACCACGATATCCAGGCGTGCTTCGGTCCAGCGGGCGTCATCGAAGCCGCGCACCTCGCGACCCAGTTGCTTCACGTCGGCGGGCGTCACGGCCTTGAGGATCCGCCCGTGGGTTTCCTGGTCGCCGAACAGCAGGGCCTTGCCGGCCATCATGAAATGCTCGGCGCTGGGGTATTGAATGCCATCGAGTTCCAGACCTGCGTCGAACCACTGGCTGAAACAGCTCTGGGAGATGCGTCCGTCCCGGGTGGGCTGGTGCCCCCAGAACATCAGGTAGTCGGGCTTCAGGCCATGCTTGAGCTGCTCCAGCAGCGCCTGGTTCGAGCGAATCGGTGTGTCCATGCTGACTCTCATCTTGGTCTGCCCAGGCCGCTCATGGGCCGGTACGGCGGGCATTGTGTACCGAGAGAACATGAGAGTGCCATTGCTCCGCAAATCATTACGCTGAGCGTAACGATCCAACGCCGTGCTTGATTGATGCTCCTTGTTTTCACTCCTAAGGTGACTGCCACGACAGCGAACCCGTGGAGTGAGCATGACAACAATAATTTCCCCCGACGCGCGCTGGTCGCGGCGGCGCAGCGAAAAGCAGCGGCGCCTCGAGCAGGTGCGGGCCATCGCCGATGGCGTGGTGTTGCCGACCGACAAGATCGTCGCGGCCCTGGAAGCGCTGATCCTGCCCGGCGACCGGGTGGTTCTGGAAGGCAACAACCAGAAACAGGCGGACTTTCTCTCCCGCTCCCTGGCCAAGGCCGACCCGGCCAGGCTGCATGACCTGCACATGATCATGCCCAGCGTCGGCCGTTCCGAGCACCTGGACCTGTTCGAGCGCGGCATCGCCCGCAAGCTGGACTTTTCCTTTGCCGGCACCCAGAGCCTGCGCATCAGCCAGTTGCTGGAAGACGGGCTGCTGGAAATCGGCGCCATCCATACCTACATCGAACTCTATGCGCGGCTGGTGGTGGACCTGATCCCCAATGTGGTGCTCTCTGCCGGGTTCATGGCCGACCGCGCCGGCAACATCTACACCGGCCCCAGTACCGAGGACACGCCCGCGCTGATCGAGCCGGCGGCCTTCAGCGACGGCATTGTCATCGTCCAGGTCAACCAGCTGGTGGACGATGTCAGCGAGCTGCCCCGGGTCGACATTCCCGCGTCCTGGGTGGATTTCGTGGTGGTGGCCGACAAGCCGTTCTATATCGAGCCGCTGTTCACCCGCGACCCGCGCCATATCAAGCCGGTGCACGTGCTGATGGCGATGATGGCGATTCGCGGCATCTACGAAAAACACAACGTGCAGTCGCTGAACCATGGCATCGGTTTCAACACTGCGGCCATCGAGCTGATCCTGCCCACCTACGGCCAATCCCTGGGGCTCAAGGGCAAGATCTGCCGCAACTGGACCCTCAATCCTCACCCAACCCTGATTCCGGCCATTGAAAGTGGCTGGGTGGACAGCGTGCATTGCTTCGGCACCGAACTGGGCATGGAAAACTACATCGCCGCGCGTCCGGACGTGTTCTTCACCGGTCGCGACGGTTCCCTGCGTTCCAACCGGATGTTCTGCCAGTTGGCCGGGCAGTACGCGGTGGACCTGTTTATCGGCGCCACCTTGCAGGTGGATGGCGACGGCCATTCCTCCACCGTGACCCGTGGCCGCCTGGCCGGTTTCGGCGGGGCGCCGAACATGGGTCACGACCCCCGCGGGCGCCGCCACGGCACCCCGGCCTGGCTCGATATGCGCCAGGATCAGAGCGATGCACCCCAGGCCATGCTCGAACGCGGCAAGAAGCTGGTGGTGCAGATGGTGGAAACCTTCCAGGAAGGCGGCAAACCGACCTTCGTCGAAACCCTCGACGCGGTGGACGTGGCGCGCAAGAGCGGCATGCCCCTGGCGCCGATCATGATCTACGGCGACGACGTCACCCACCTGCTGACCGAGGAAGGCATCGCCTACCTGTACAAGGCCCGTTCCCTGGAAGAGCGCCAGGCGATGATCGCCGCCGTGGCCGGGGTTACCGCCATCGGCTTGCGCCACAACCCCAAGGACACCGCGCGCATGCGCCGTGAAGGCCTGATTGCCCTGCCGGAAGACCTGGGCATCCGCCGCACCGACGCCAGCCGCGAGCTGCTGGCGGCGAAAAGCGTGGCCGACCTGGTGGAGTGGTCCGGTGGCCTGTACAACCCGCCCGCCAAGTTCAGGAGCTGGTAATGCACGCATTCAACCTGCAATCACCCACCCCGAGCCTGGCCGAGCGCCTGGCGGACCTGGCGGTGGACGCGCTGATCGACGAGGCCGACCTGTCGCCCAAGCCGGCCCTGGTGGACCACCGTGGCAATGGCGCCCACACCGACCTGCACCTGGGCCTGATGCATGCCTCGGCGCTGTCGCTGTGGCCGGCCTTCAAGGAAATGGCCGACGCTGCCCTGCTGCTCGGGGAAGTGGGCCTGCCCCTGCGTGAAGCCCTGGGGCGCATTGGCCGAGAAGGCGAGCAGGCCATGCTCGCCACCACTGGTGGGGTGAATACCCATCGCGGGGCGATCTGGGCCCTGGGGCTGCTGGTGGCCGCCGCCGCGCTGGAACCTCAAGCCACGAGTGCCGGCAGTGTCGCGCTGCGGGCCGCGCGCCTGGCCTTGCTCGAAGACCGTTATGCACCACGCCCCTTGAGCCATGGCGCCCAGGTGGCGCTGCGCTACGGCGTGCGCGGTGCCCGCGAAGAAGCCCAGCAAGGCTTTCCCGCCGTGCTGCAACTGGGGCTGCCGCAGCTCAAGCGCAGCCGCGCCCAGGGCCATGGCGAACAGAATGCCCGGCTCGATGCCTTGCTGGCGATCATGAGCCGGCTGGCGGACACCTGCGTGCTCTATCGCGCCGGTGAGCTTGGCCTGCAGGCCATGCAGCAGGGGGCCCGGGCGGTGCTCGATGCTGGTGGCAGCGCCACCCTGGCCGGGCGTCGTCGCCTGCATGAACTGGATCTGCAACTACTGACCTTGAATGCCTCGCCCGGCGGCGCTGCCGACTTGCTGGCGGCCAGCCTGCTGCTGGACCGGATCGAATCCGGCGATGCTGTTAACCAGGGAGCGAACTGATGGAAACCTTGTCCTTTGAATTCCCCGCCGGCCAGCCCGGCCGTGGCCGCGCCCTGGTGGGCTGTGTCGGCTCCGGCGACCTGGAAGTGCTGCTGGAGCCGGGGCAGCCCGGCAAATTGAGCATCCAGGTACAGACCTCGGTAAACGGCAGCGCATCGCGCTGGCAGCACCTGTTCGAGCGCATGTTCGACGGCCAGACGCCGCCGGCGCTGTTGATCGACATCCATGATTTCGGCGCCACCCCCGGGGTGGTGCGCCTGCGCCTGGAACAGGGCTTCGAGGAGATCGGCCATGACTGACAGCGCACGCTTGTTGAACAAGCACAGCTTCGTCGAGCTGGGTGCTCGGCAGCGGGCCCGGGCACTCCTGGATGCCGGCAGCTTTCGTGAGTTGCTGGACCCGTTCCAGCGGGTCATGTCGCCCTGGCTGGAGCGCCAGGGCGTAGTGCCCCAGGCTGATGACGGGGTGGTGATCGCCAAGGGCAGCATCGCGGGTTCGCCGGTGGTGATTGCTGCCATCGAAGGCGCTTTCCAGGGCGGCAGCCTCGGTGAAGTGGGCGGGGCGAAGATTGCCGGCGCCCTGGAGCTGGCCGCCGAGGACAACCGCAACGGCATCCCGACCCGCGCCGTGTTGCTGCTGGAAACCGGCGGCGTGCGCCTGCAGGAAGCCAACCTCGGGCTGGCGGCGATTGCCGACATTCATGCGGCGATTGTCGACCTGCGCCAGTATCAGCCGGTGGTCGGCGTGGTGGCCGGCAGCGTCGGCTGCTTTGGCGGCATGTCGATTGCCGCCGGTTTGTGCAGTTATCTGCTGGTCACCCAGGAAGCGCGCCTGGGGCTCAACGGCCCGCAGGTGATCGAGCAGGAAGCGGGCCTTGAGGAATACGACTCCCGGGACCGGCCTTTCATCTGGAGCCTGACCGGCGGCGAGCAGCGTTTCGCCAGTGGCCTGGTGGACCGCTACGTGGCTGACGATGTGGCACTGATCCAGGCCCAGGTCCGTGAGCTGCTGGCCCTGGGCTTGCCGTCGCGGCAACGCAGCCGCGAGGCCGAGCTGTACCTGCAACGTCTGTCCCGCCTGGACACGACGCCGCAAATCGATGCGGCGACGGTTCGCGACCTGTATCAAGGAGACCGCCCATGACTGCTAGTTCCCTGCGGGGCCTGAACTGGTTCGACGCCTTGAGTGGCGATGCGACCCCCGTGAGCGGCCTGCCACCTTCCTTGAAAGTGGCCGACTGCCAGTTGGACGGGCAGCCGGCGCGCTTCATTGCGGTAGTGCCTGACCCCGACAACCGTTTTCCCCGCGCCCGCCAGGGCGAGGTCGGCCTGCTGGAAGGCTGGGGGCTGGCCAAGGCAGTGGATGAGGTGATCCGCGCCGATCAGGACCAGGAGCACAAGCGGGCGCTGATCGCCATTGTCGATGTGCCGAGCCAGGCCTATGGCCGGCGCGAAGAGGCGCTGGGCATTCATCAGGCCTTGGCGAGCGCCGCCGACAGCTATGCCCGGGCCCGCCTGGCCGGGCACCCGGTGATCGCCCTGCTGGTGGGCAAGGCCATGTCCGGGGCCTTTCTGGCCCATGGGTATCAGGCCAACCGCTTGATCGCCCTGCGTGACCCGGGGGTGATGGTGCACGCCATGGGCAAGGCCTCGGCGGCGCGGGTGACCCTGCGCAGCGTCGAGGAGCTGGAAGCCCTGGCCGCCAGCGTGCCGCCCATGGCCTATGACATCGACAGCTACGCGGGCCTGGGCCTGCTGTGGGAAACCCTGTCGGTGCGGCAGATCGAACAACCGACGGCGGAGGATCTGGCCCGGGTCAATCAATGCCTGTTGGCGGCGATTGCCGATGTGCGGGCCAAGGGCGTCGACCTCGGTAGCCGTCTGGGCGCGGTGAACCGGGCGGCGTCGAGCCGAGTCCGGCAGTTGCTGCGGGAGCAGTGGTGAGCGGGTGCGGCCCCTGGCTGCCCCACGACCTGCTGTGGGGCATGACCCCGGCGCAGTTGCCGGGCGATGCGCCGGCCTGGGCCCATGCGGTGCTGGAGGCCGGGCAGCCGGTGGTGGTGCGCCGGGCCCTGACTGCACCGGGGCAGGTTGCGGTGGGTTTGCGCGGTATTTCCCGGGAACAGCGCTATCCGGCGCTGCTGGATCTGCAAGCCGTGCAGCGCGGGGTGCGCCCCGAGCAGCTGTGTCATGTACCGCCCCAGGGCCCATGGCCGGCGTTGCAGGCGTTGCAGCATTTGCGCGATGAGCTGGATGCCCTGGAGTGGATCTGGGGCGTGAGTGGCAGTGCCGGTTTCGAGCTGGCCAGCGGCGTGGCGGCCTTGCATCAGCACAGCGACCTGGACCTGATCCTGCGTACCCCGGAGCTTCTGCCACGGGCCCGGGCCCGTGAATTGCTGGCGCTGCTGGACGGCGCCGGTTGCCAGGTGGATATGCAATTGCAGGTGCCCGGCGGCGCCCTGGCCCTGCGCGAATGGGCCGGGCCGGCTGCCCGGGTTCTGCTCAAGAGCGCCAGTGGCGCGCGCCTGGTCAGCGACCCCTGGAACCCTCAGGAGCAGGCGGCATGAGCAGCCTGCTGGTGTTTCCGGGCCAGGGCGCGCAGCAGCCGGGGATGCTCCAGCATCTGCCGCAAAGCCCGCAAGCGCGGGCCTGCCTGCAAGAGGCCAGCGATGTGTTGGGGCAGGACGTACTGACGCTGGATTCACCCCAAGCCCTGGCCAGCACCCGGGCGGTGCAGCTGTGCCTGCTGATCGCCGGCGTGGCGGCGGCGCGCACTCTGTTGCAGCCCGATACTCGGGTGAACTACGTGGCGGGCCTGTCCATCGGCGCCTATCCGGCGGCGGTGGTGGCCGGGGCCCTGGAGTTTGCCGACGCCTTGCGCCTGGTGAGCCTGCGGGGTGAGTTGATGCAGCAGGCTTATCCACAGGGCTATGGCATGACCGCATTGATCGGCCTGGAACTGGCGGCGGTGGAAGGGCTGCTGGCCCAGGTCCACAGCCCGCAGAGGCCGGTGTACCTGGCCAATATCAACGCCGACAACCAGGTGGTGATCGCCGGCAGCGATGCCGCGATGCATGCCGTGGCCGAGTTGGCCCGGGGTTGCGGGGTCGGCGTGGCCAAGCGCCTGGCGGTCAGCGTGCCGTCCCATTGCCCACTGCTGGAACAACCGGCCCAGGCCCTGGCTGCCGCCTTTGCCGAGGTACCCCTGCAACTGCCGAAGCTGGCCTACCTCAGTGGCAGCCGAGCGCGGCCCATGCGCTCCGTGGAAGCGTTGCGCGACGACCTGGCCTTCAACATGTGCCGCGTCGTCGATTGGCGCGGCACGGTGCAAAGCGCCTACGAGCGCGGGGTGCGCCTGCAGATCGAATTGCCTCCCGGCGCGGTACTGACCGGGCTGGCCCGCCGGGTGTTTGCCCAAGGGACGGTGATCGCCTTCGACGGCGCGCGCCTGGACACCCTGCAAGCCCTGTTGAGTGAGGAGGGAAGCCGCGACCGATAGAGCACCGACTCAGGCTGACGAAGCACAAGAACAACAACTTCGACGATGCACTTTGAGGACTACGACAATGATTATCTACGGTGTGGCATTGCTGGCGATCTGTACGCTAGCGGGTGTGATTATCGGCGACATGCTCGGCGTGTTGCTGGGGGTGAAATCCAATGTCGGCGGAGTCGGCATCGCCATGATCCTGCTGATCTGCGCCCGTTTGTGGATGCACAGGCACGGCGGCATGACCAAGGATTGCGAGATGGGCGTGGGTTTCTGGGGCGCCATGTACATTCCGGTGGTGGTGGCCATGGCCGCCCAGCAGAACGTGGTGACGGCGCTGCACGGCGGGCCGGTGGCGGTGCTGGCGGCCATCGGTTCGGTGGTGCTCTGCGGATGCACCATCGCCCTTATCAGCCGCACCCACAAGGGCGAGCCACTGCCGGCCGAGCCGCTGGAGCCGGGTGTGAAAGCCGCACCGGCAGGAGGGCGCTGAGATGTGGGATCTGATCGAGAAAGGCCTGGAGCACAACGGTCTGGTCACCGCCTTCGCCTTCGTCGGAGTGATCATGTGGGTCTCGGTGCTGCTGTCCAAGCGCCTGACGTTCGGCCGGGTACACGGATCGGCCATTGCCATTGTCATCGGCCTGGTCCTGGCCTGGGTTGGCGGCACCCTGACCGGTGGTCAGAAGGGCCTGGCGGACCTGGCGCTGTTTTCCGGCATCGGCCTGATGGGGGGCGCCATGCTGCGGGACTTCGCCATCGTCGCCACGGCCTTTGAAGTACAAGCCACCGAGGCGCGCAAGGCCGGGATGATCGGTGCCGTGGCGCTGCTGCTGGGTACGGTACTGCCGTTCATTGTCGGCGCGAGCATCGCCTGGGCCTTCGGCTATCGCGATGCGGTGAGCATGACCACCATTGGTGCCGGCGCGGTGACTTATATCGTCGGCCCGGTGACCGGCGCAGCCATTGGTGCCAGCTCCGACGTGGTGGCCCTGTCGATTGCCACGGGCCTGATCAAGGCGATCCTGGTGATGGTGGGTACGCCCATGGCCGCGCGCTGGATGGGCCTGGACAATCCGCGTTCGGCGATGGTCTTCGGTGGCCTGGCCGGCACCGTCAGCGGCGTGACCGCGGGGCTGGCAGCCACGGACCGGCGGCTGGTGCCCTACGGCGCCCTGACCGCCACCTTCCACACCGGGCTGGGCTGCCTGCTGGGGCCATCGCTGCTGTTCTTCATCGTCCGCGGCCTGGTGGGCTAACCCCTGCAGGAGCCGGCTTGCCGGCGAAGAGGCCCGTGAGGCATGCGCTGTTCTTGCGCACGCCCTCGCTGGCAAGCCAGCTCCTACAAAAGGCCGGGCCGGCCGGCTTCTAGGGGGTTTGGCGGTTGGCGTACATCCGGCATTCGGCCAGCAGCGCCAACAGGTTCGGGTCGCGCTCCTTGGCTTTGAGAAACACCACGCCGATATGCTGCTGCAGGCGGTAGCGCGCCTGCAGCGGTATCAGTTTCACGCGGTTCTCATACACCGCCGCGATCCTCCCCGGCAGCAACGCATAACCGACCCCGGAGCTGACCATGCTCAGCAGGGTGAAGATGTCGTTGACCTGCATCGCCACCTTGGGTTCGAACCCCGCCTGCTTGAACACTCGCACCCCGTCCTGATGGGTGGCAAAGCCCTGGGTCAGGGTGATGAAGGTGGCGTCGCGCACGTCGGCCAGGTCCACTTCGCTCTGCTGGGCAAAGGGCGAATCGGCGGGGGTGGCGAGAAAAATGTCATCGGAAAACAACGGCAGTTGCTCGCAGTCCGGGTCATGGGCGCTGTCGTCCAGGGAAATCAGGATGGCGTCCACTTCCATGTTCTTGAGCTTGTACAGCAAGTCGATGTTGGAGCCCAGGATCAGGTCGATGTTCAGCTCGCTGCGGCGCAGCTTGAGGCCCATGATCAGCTGCGGCACGGTTTTCACCGTCAGCGAGTAAAGTGCGCCGAGCTTGAAGCGTTCTGCTGAAAAGCCCGCCGCTTCGCGGGTCAGGCGCACGCTCTCGACCACGTCCTGCACCAGCTTCTGTGCCCGTTCCTCCAGGACGAAGGCGCTTTCCAGGGGCGTCAGGTTGCGCCCTTCATGCTTGAACAGCGGGCAGCGCAGGGCATTTTCCAGGGAGTGAATGGCCCGGTGCACGCTGACATTGCTGGTCTGCAACTCGGCGGCGGCGCGGGCCAGGTTGCCGGTGCGCATGAAGGCCAGAAACACTTCGAGCTTTTTCAGGGTCAACTCTTCGTCGATGAGCATGGTCCGGACTCTGCTGAGGAGGGGCTGATGATGCCCGATCGGTCAGGACGTGGCCGCTGGTTTTTTCTCGGCCGCGCCCCAATAGACATATTGCGCTTTCAAGCTGCAGGCCTGAGCCTTGCGTGTTTTTTCAATGTTTCAAGGGTGAGCGACTGATGTATCACGGAGAAAGATTCAACGCCTGGACCCACCTGCTGGGGGCAATCGCGGCGTTTATCGGCGGCATCTGGCTGGTGGTGTTGGCCAGCCTGGATGGCAGCCCGTGGAAGATCGTCAGCGTGGCGATCTATTCCTTCACCTTGCTGGTGCTCTACAGCGTGTCCACGGTCTACCACAGCGTGCGCGGACGGGCGAAGAACATCATGCAGAAGGTTGATCATTTTTCGATCTACCTGCTGATTGCCGGCAGTTACACGCCGTTCTGTCTGGTGACCCTGCGCGGGCCCTGGGGCTGGACCCTGTTCGGCATCGTCTGGGGGCTGGCGCTGATCGGCATCCTCCAGGAGATCAAGCCGCGCTCCGAGGCGCGGATTCTCTCCATCGTGATCTACGCGGTGATGGGCTGGATCGTCCTGGTGGCGGTCAAGCCGCTGCTGGCGGCCCTGGGGCCAGCCGGCTTCGCCTGGCTGGCCACGGGCGGGGTGCTGTACACCGTGGGCATCATCTTCTTTGCCCTCGACAGCCGCCTGCGCCATGCCCACGGCATCTGGCACCTGTTCGTGATCGCCGGCAGCCTGCTGCATTTCGTCGCGATCCTGTTCTACGTCCTGTAGGGGCCGGCTGGCCGGCGCAGCGGGTCCTCTGGATTAGCACCGTGCTGGCGGACGCCTTCGCTGGCAAGCCAGCTCCTACGGGGCGGGGCGTTGTGGATTGGTTCAGGAGCCGGCTTGCCGGCGAAGGGGCCCTCTGGATTTGCGCCGGGCTGGCGGACGCTTTCGCTGGCAAGCCAGCTCCTACAAGGGGCGGTCGAGCTGGGCCTGGGCCTGGTGGGCGAAGATTTCCAGCAGGCTGGCCAGGGTGTGGGGCGGCGGTTCTGCGGCGCGGGTCACGGCGTACAGGGTGATCGGCAGCGGCGGGCTCAAGGGGCGGATGGCGGTGTTGGCCGTTGAGGCGCCCAGGGCGGTGAAGGGGTCGATCAGGGCCAGCCCGGCGCCGGACTCGACCATGGCCCGGGCCAGGGAATAGGTCTGCACGGCAATGCTCACCCGCGGCGGCGGCTCCACCGACTTGAGGTAGCTGTCGAGCCGGGCCGACAACGGGTCGGCGCTGCTCAGGCCAATCAGTGGCGCGTCCGCCAGCTCCTGCAGCGCCAGGGGCTGGCCGCGGCTGTGCTCGGGCCAGAAGCCCAGCGGCGCCATGGCCACCAGCACACCCTGGGCCAGGGGTTGGGCGCTCAGGCCCGGGTGATCCGGGGGTTGCAGGGTCAGCGCCAGGTCGATTTCGCGCATCAGCAGGTTCTGTACCAGCTCGCGGCTATGGGCGCTGGACAGTTCGCACAGGCTGTCCGGGTAAAGGCGGGTCCATTCACTGATGGCGGGCGGCAGCAAGGCCAGGGCCAGGGCCGGTGTGGCGCCGATGCGCAGGCTGTGGCCCGGCGCCCGGCGCAGGTTCTGGGCCAGGCGCCGTACCCCTTGCAGGCTCTCGCTAACCTTGTCCACTTCGCGCTCCAGCTCCAGGGCTTCCGGGGTTGGCTGCAACTTGCCCCGCACCCGCAGGAACAACGGGAAACCCAGCTGCAGTTCGGCGTGCTGCAAAACCTTGGTCACTGCCGGCTGGGAGACATGCAGCAACTGCGCTGCGCCGCTGATGGAGCCGGTCTGGCGGATGGCCTGGAAAATCTCGATATGACGAAGGCGCATGGGGCAGTCCATAACCTTTGTTTATGGGAGGTCCATCTTTATTCATTGTCCGGCGCCTGTCACCTGCCCCTAACCTTGGGCCATCGACCAACAGGCCAGGGGCAGTCATGAGTCAGCGGGTTTGCATCATTGGAGGGGGCGTCATCGGCTTGGCCAGTGCCTACGCCCTGGTCCGCCAGGGCTTTGAGGTGACCCTGGTGGAGGCTCAGGAGTCCCTGGGCAGCCAGACCAGTTTCGCCAACGGCGGGCAGTTGTCCTATCGCTATGTGGCGCCTCTGGCCGATGCCGGGGTGCCCTGGCAGGCCCTGGGCTGGATGCTCAAGGGCGACTCTCCGCTCAAGCTGCGGCCACGCCTGGACCCGGCGCAGTGGCGCTGGCTGGCGGGGTTCCTCGGTGCTTGCCGGCACTCGGTGAACCGGCGCAATGGCGCGCACCTGCTGCGCCTGGCGCTGCTCAGCCAGAGCACCCTGCAAAGCTGGCGCGAAGAGGATGGCCTACAAGGCTTCGACTGGCGGCGCAACGGCAAGCTGGTGACTTTCCGCGAGCAAAAAAGCTTCGAGCACGCCCGCCACAACCTGGCGGACAGCGGCCAGCAACAGGTGCTTTCCGCTGTCGAATGCACGGCCCTGGAACCGGCCCTGGGGGATACGCCCTTCGTCGGCGGTATCTATACCCCGGATGAAGAAGTGGCCGACTGCCACGCCTTCTGCCAGCAACTGGCCACGCGGCTGCGCGCTTCCGGGCGCTGCGAAATCCTACTGGGCCAGCGGGTGCGGGGCATTCACCATGGGGGGGATAAGGTCCAGGCCATCGACCTGGGGGAGCGCGTGTTGCCGGTGGACCAACTGGTGCTGGCGGCCGGGCACCGCAGCGCCGAACTGCGCCTGCCCGGGCTCCAACTGCCGCTGTATCCGCTCAAGGGCTACAGCCTCAGCGTGCCCATCGGCCCGCAGCACCGGGCGCCGGACATCAGCATCACCGACTACAACCGCAAGATCGTCTATGCGCGTATCGGCCAGCAACTGCGGGTGGCGGCCATGGTCGACATCGTCGGTTTCGACCCGGCGCCAGACCCCGGCCGCCTGGCCCTGATGCGCCGTCAAGCGGCCCAGACCTTCGCCGAGGCCGGTGACTATCAGGCAGCCGTGGAATGGGCCGGCATGCGTCCGGCTACCCCCAGCGGCGTGCCGCTGATCGGGGCCACCGCCTACCGCAACCTGTGGCTCAACCTTGGCCACGGCGCGCTGGGGTTCACCCTGGCCTGTGGCAGCGGCCAGTTGCTGGGCGAACTGATCGGCCAGCGTTGCACCAGTATCGACATGCAGGGCCTGACGCCCCGCGTTGCCTGAACGTTAAAAGGAGTCTTCAGATGAGTATCCAGCGTATCCACAGCAACGAGCGCCTGAGTGGCGCGGTGAGCTTTGCCGGACTGGTGTTTCTTTCCGGGCAGGTGCCGGGGGCCAGCA
This sequence comes from Pseudomonas sp. 8(2025), assembly GCF_052665325.1. NCBI lineage: Bacteria > Pseudomonadati > Pseudomonadota > Gammaproteobacteria > Pseudomonadales > Pseudomonadaceae > Pseudomonas > Pseudomonas sp. 8(2025). The sequence goes on from NZ_JBQOIE010000001.1 coordinate 608,628, forward strand.
GCGATATCGGCGGCCAGACCCGCGAGGTGCTGGAGAAGATCGACGCCTTGCTGGCCGAGGCCGGCAGCGACAAGGAGCACCTGCTCAGCGCGACGATCTACCTCAAGGACATCCAGGCCGATTTTGCGGTGATGAACGAAGTCTGGTCGGCCTGGCTGTCCCCCGGCCAGGCGCCGGCGCGCACCACCTTGCAGGCGGCCCTGGCGCGCCCGCAGATCCTTGTCGAAATCAGCATCATCGCGGCCCGCCGCTAACTGCCCTTACCCACAACGGAGAATAACAATGCATAAGATCACGTTGCTCGGCTGCACCTTGGGGCTGCTGTTCAGCGCCCTGTCCCAGGCCAATGAAGCGCCTCTGCAGGGCACCCTGGCGAAGATCGCCAACAGCGCCAGTATTACCTTGGGTTATCGCGATGCCTCGGTGCCCTTTTCCTACGTGGGGGATAACAGCGGCAAGCCCATGGGCTATTCCGTGGAGCTGGCGAGCAAGGTGGTGGAGCGCATCCAGCAGCAGTTGCACCTGCCCGACCTGAAGGTGAAATACAACCTGGTGACCTCGCAGACCCGCATTCCCCTGGTGCAGAACGGCACCGTGGACCTGGAGTGCGGTTCCACCGGGGTGACGGCCGAGCGGCAGAAGCAGGTGGCGTTTTCCTACGGTTTCATCTACGTCAAAGGCCAGTTGCTGACCGCCAAGGACAGCGGGATCAAGAGCTTCGCCGACCTGCGGGGCAAGAACGTGGTGACCACGGCGGGGACCACCAACGAGCGCTTTCTCAAGAGCTACAACGTCGAGCACAAGATCGACATGTTCGTGATCAGCGCCAAGGACCACGGCGAGGCCTTCCAGATGCTCCAGTCGGGGCGTGCGGCGGCGTTCTACATGGACGATGCGTTGCTGTACGGCGAGCGGGCCAAGGCCCGGGATCCGCACAACTGGGTGGTGGTGGGGGAAGAACAGTCGCGGGAGATCTACAGCTGCATGGTGCGCAAGGATGACCCCCAGTTCTTGGCCCTGGTCAATGGCGCCCTGGCGGACCTGTACCGCTCCGGGGAGATCAACGGCATTTACCAGCGCTGGTTCCAGCAGCCGATTCCGCCCAAGGGCCTGAACCTGGAATTCCCCATGACCAGTGAACTCAAAGCGATCATCGCCCAGCCCACCAGCGATCCGGTGCAATAGCCACCACCAGGAGGGGTTAGAAGTCGCCCCACAGTTGCTGGGCCACGGCCAGGGCCACCACCGGGGCGGTTTCGGTACGCAGCACCCGCGGCCCCAGGCGTGCGGGGAGGAAACCGGCGCTGTGGGACAACTCCACTTCGGCGTCTGTCAGGCCGCCTTCAGGGCCAATGAGGAACGCCAGGCTGGCAGGCTTGGCGTGGCTTTCCAGGGGCTGGGCCACGGGGTGCAGCACCAGCTTCAGGTCGGCCCGGGCCTGCGTGATCCAGTCCGCCAGCAGCACGGGTGGGTGGATCACCGGGACCTGTGAGCGGCCGCACTGTTCGCAGGCGCTGATGGCCACCTGGCGCCAGTGCAGCAGGCGCTTGTCGGCGCGCTCGTCCTTGAGCCGCACTTCGCAGCGCTCGCTGAAGATCGGGGTGATTTCGCTGACCCCAAGCTCCGTGGCCTTCTGGATCGCCCAGTCCATGCGCTCGCCCCGGGACAGGCCCTGGCCCAGGTGAATCCGCAGCGGTGATTCTGCCTGGCCGGCGAAGCTTTCATTCAGCTGGACCCGAACCCGCTTCTTGCCCACTTCCACCAGAGCCCCGCGAAACTCGGTGCCCGAGCCATCGAACACCTGCAGGGCAGCACCTTCGGCCATGCGCAGTACGCGCCCGATGTAGTGTGCCTGGGCTTCCGGCAACTCGTGTTCGCCTAGGCTCAGGGGGGCGTCGATAAAGAAGCGGGACAATCTCATCTGGGTTCTCTGTTGAATGTGAATCGGTGGAAAGCGTTCTGTGGCGAGGGAGCAAGCTCCCTCGCCACAACTAACGACCTGCTCTAGCCCGGATCGCGAAAGCCGGGGTGGAAGTCCTTGGGCACCGCCACGCTGACCTGGTCGCGGGTGGCGATATCGATGCCTTCACTGGCGACTTCGGCGAGGAAGTCGATCTGTTCCGGGGTGATCACGTACGGCGGCAGGAAATACACCACGCTGCCCAGGGGACGCAACAGGGCGCCGCGTTCCAGGGCGTGCTGGAAGACTTTCAGGCCGCGGCGTTCCTGCCAGGGGTAGGCGGTCTTGCTGGCCTTGTCCTGGACCATCTCGATGGCCAGGACCATGCCGGTCTGGCGTACTTCGGCAACGTGGGGGTGGTCCACCAGGTGCGCGGTGGCGCTGGCCATGCGCCGGGCAAGCGCGTGGTTGTTCTCCACCACATTGTCCTGCTCGAAGATATCCAGGGTCGCCAGGGCCGCGGCACAGGCCAGCGGGTTACCGGTGTAGCTGTGGGAGTGGAGGAAGGCGCGCAGGGTCGGGTAGTCGTCGTAGAAGGCGCTGTAGACATCGTCGGTGGTCATGCACGCGGCCAGGGGCAGGTAGCCGCCGGTCAGGGCTTTGGACAGGCACAGGAAATCCGGGCGGATGTCGGCCTGCTCGCAGGCGAACATCGTGCCGGTGCGGCCGAAACCCACGGCGATCTCGTCATGGATCAGGTGCACGCCATAGCGGTCGCAGGCTTCGCGCAGCAACTTGAGGTACACCGGGTGATACATGCGCATGCCGCCGGCGCCCTGGATCAGCGGCTCGACTATGACCGCGGCCACTGTTTCGTGGTGCTCGGCCAGGGTCTGCTCCATGGCGGCGAACATGTTCCGCGAGTGTTCTTCCCAGCTCATGCCTTCGGGCCGCAGGTAGCAGTCCGGGCTCGGCACCTTGAGGGTGTCCAGCAGCAGGGCCTTGTAGGTCTCGGTGAACAGCGGCACATCGCCCACTGACATGGCGGCGATGGTTTCGCCGTGGTAGCTGTTGCTCAGGGTGACGAAGCGCTTCTTGTTCGGTTGGCCGCGGTTGATCCAGTAGTGAAAGCTCATCTTCATCGCCACTTCGATGCATGACGAACCGTTGTCGGCGTAGAAGCAGCGGGTCAGGCCTTCGGGGGTGATCTTGACCAGGCGCTCGGACAACTCGATCACCGGCTGGTGGCTGAAGCCGGCGAGGATCACGTGTTCCAGCTGGTCCACCTGGTCCTTGATGCGCTGGTTGATGCGCGGGTTGGCGTGGCCGAACACATTGACCCACCAGGAGCTGACCGCATCCAGGTAGCGTTTGCCTTCGAAGTCTTCCAGCCAGACGCCTTCGCCTCGCTTGATGGGGATCAACGGCAGCTGTTCGTGGTCTTTCATCTGGGTGCAGGGATGCCACAGCACCGCAAGATCGCGTTGCATCCACTGGTTATTCAGGCCCATGTACAGTCTCCTGGAAGCGGCCCGCCAACGGCGCGGGCGAACAATCGGGCAAGCCTATGCAATGCATGGCCGCGGGACAACCTATTGTGCAAGACGCGCCACGGCGTGATGCGTCAGGTGCAAAGACGCCGCCTGCAAGACCCAGGGCACGGCACGAGGGAGCAAGGAGGCTGGCTTGGCGTGAGGCTTAATCTTTTCTTAACGCGCTCGGTCCAGACTACTGATCGTATTTCTCGATATTTCAAAGCAAAAAATTCCGCTTTAATTCGATAGGTAAATCGCTAGTCTTGATCTGCGTTTCTTACAGGATGCAACTGATGCAGTTACGTAATTCTTCTTCTCGCTATGGTTGGGTCAGCATTGTTCTGCACTGGGGCGTGGCCCTGGCGGTGTTTGGTCTGTTCGCCCTGGGCCTGTGGATGGTCGGCCTCGACTACTACAGCACCTGGCGCAAAGACGCGCCGGACCTGCACAAGAGTATCGGCCTGACACTGTTTGCAATCATGCTGCTGCGGGTGTTGTGGCGGTGGGTCAGCCCACCGCCGCCGGCCCCGGCCAACCATGGGCCGCTGACCCGCCTGGGGGCCAAGCTGGGGCATGCGTTCCTCTACCTCGGCCTGTTCGCGGTCATGATTGCCGGTTACCTGATCTCCACCGCCGACGGCGTGGGTATCCCGGTGTTCGGCTTGTTTGAAGTTCCTGCCCTGATCTCCGGACTACCGGACCAGGCAGATGTAGCAGGTGTGGTGCATCTGTACCTGGCCTGGGCACTGGTGATCTTTGCCGGTATCCATGGCCTGGCTGCGCTGAAGCACCACTTTATCGATCGTGATGCGACCCTTACCCGTATGCTGGGTCGCAAAGCCTGATGTTCAACCTTGACTCAAAAGGAATAGAAAGCATGTTGAAAAAGACTCTCGCCGCTCTGGCAATCGGATCTGCTGTATTGGCGGCCGGTCAAGTGATGGCAGCGGACTACGTGATCGACAAGGAAGGCCAGCACGCCTTCGTCGACTTCAAGATCAGCCACCTGGGCTACAGCTTCATCACCGGTACCTTCAAGGACCTGGACGGCAAGTTCAGCTTTGACGCGGCCAAGCCGGAAGACGCCAAGATCGAAGTCAACGTGCGCACCGCCAGCGTGTTCACCAACCACGCCGAACGTGACAAGCACATCACCAGCAAGGACTTCCTGGACGCTGGCAAGTTTGCCGACGCCAAGTTCGTCTCCACCAGCGTCAAGCCCACCGGCAAGAACGCCGACGGCAAGCTGACCGCTGACGTGGCCGGCGACCTGACCCTGCACGGCGTGACCAAGCCGGTCGTGGTCAAGGCCACCTTCCTGGGTGAAGGCAAGGACCCATGGGGCGGCTACCGTGCCGGCTTCGAAGGTACCACCAGCATCAATCGCCAGGATTTCGGCAAGATGATGGACCTGGGCCCGGCCTCCAACAATGTTGACCTGTACATCAGCTTCGAAGGCGTGAAAGCGAAGTAATGCTTCGTCTGTAGCCGCTGCCGCAGGCTGCGACAAGGCCCGCAGGGCCTTCGCGATCTCCCCCGCACAGCCCTTATAGGACTGATCGCAACCTGCGAAAGCAAAAAAACGCCCCCGACCACAAACCGGGGGCGTTTTTTATTGCCCGTCATGAAATGCGGTAAACCGGTCAGATCCTGGCGCCGGGTTCCCCGTCGTTCGCAGCCTTCGGCAGCGGCTACAGAGAGCGTTCTCGGCCACAAACCGGGGGCGTTTTTTATTGCCCGTCATGAAATGCGGTAAACCGGTCAGGTCCTGGCGCCGGGTTCCCCGTCGTTCGCAGCCTTCGGCAGCGGCTACAGAAACGCCCTCGACCAGCCACCATGAAAAACGCCCCGGGCCTTGCGGCCAGGGGCGTTTTTCATTTCAGCGCGAGGCTCAGCGGTTGCGGGTCAGCAGCGCCGGCTTTTCGCCCCGTGGACGGCTTGGCAACTGATCCAGCTGCTCAGGCGTCGGGAAACGATCGGCCTTGGATTCCTTGTGCATGATCTTCGGCTGGTTGCCCCGAGGATTCTGCACGGCCGGTTCCTGGCGTGGCTGATCGTCACGGTTCGGGCGGCGATTGCGCGGCTCGTCGCGACGGCCCTGGCTGTCACGAGGGGCGCCGTTGCGCGGGCCGCCACTGCGCTTGGCCGGCGCGGTGCCGGTGGTGCTGCCGTTGCTGTTGCGCGGGTTGCCGGAACGACCCTGGCCACCACCGGCACCGCCGCGTGGCGGATTGCCAGCGCCCGCACCCTGGGCCGGAGCCCCTGGACGGCGGCCGCGGCCCTGGTTGTTCTTGTTCTGGTACGGGCTGACGTAGTCAGCGCGGTTACCGAAGTTGTCCACGTCGTCGTCGAGGAACTCGTCCGGTGCGCGATCGGCACGGGGCGTCGGTTGACGCTGTTCGCGGGCCGGGGTGCCTTCACGAGGCTTCTGCTCGCGGGCCGGGCGTTCGCCACGGGCGGGTTTTTCCTTGCCGCCCTTGTCCTTGCCCTTGTCCTTGCGACCGCCACCACCGCCACCACCGTTCGGGCCATCGCCGCGTGGGCCACGGGGATTGCGCGGGTTGCGCACATCCGGACGCTCGCGCACTTCCGGCTTCTCGGCTTCCACTGCGCTGGCATCGAAGCCCATCAGGTCACCGTCGGCGATCTTCTGCTTGGTCATGCGCTCGATGCTTTTCAGCAGTTTCTCTTCGTCCGGAGCCACCAGGGAGATGGCTTCGCCGGAGCGACCGGCACGGCCGGTACGGCCAATACGGTGCACGTAGTCTTCGTCGACGTTAGGCAGTTCGAAGTTGACCACGTGAGGCAGTTGGTCGATATCCAGGCCGCGAGCGGCGATATCGGTGGCGACCAGGATCCGCACTTCGCCAGCCTTGAAGTCGGCCAGCGCTTTGGTACGGGCGTTCTGGCTCTTGTTGCCGTGGATCGCCACAGCGCTCAGGCCGTGCTTGTCCAGGTACTCGGCCAGGCGGTTGGCGCCGTGCTTGGTCCGGGTGAACACCAGGACCTGTTCCCAGGCGCCGGCGGTGATCAGGTGCGCCAGCAGGGCACGCTTGTGGCTGGCCGGCAGGCGGAAGACCCGCTGCTCGATACGCTCCACCGTGGTGTTCGGCGGGGTCACTTCGATGCGCTCGGGGTTGTGCAGCAGCTTGCCGGCCAGGTCCGTGATGTCCTTGGAGAAGGTCGCGGAGAACAGCAGGTTCTGGCGCTTGGCCGGCAGGCGGGCGAGGACTTTCTTGACGTCATGGACGAAGCCCATGTCGAGCATGCGGTCGGCTTCGTCGAGAACCAGGATTTCCACGTGGGACAGGTCGACGCTGCCCTGGCCAGCCAGGTCCAGCAGACGGCCGGGGCACGCCACCAGCACATCGACGCCACGGGCCATGGCCTGAACCTGCGGGTTCATGCCGACGCCGCCGAAGATGCAGGCGCTGACGAACTTCAGGTCGCGGGCGTACAGCTTGAAGCTGTCATGCACTTGCGCGGCCAGCTCGCGAGTGGGGGTCAGGACCAGTACGCGGGGTTGGCGCGGGCCATGACGCTGGGATTTGTCCGGATGACCGTTGGGAAACAACCGTTCCAGGATCGGAAGGGCGAAACCGCCGGTTTTACCAGTACCTGTCTGTGCCGCGACCATCAGATCGCGACCTTGCAACACGGCGGGAATGGCCCGCTGTTGCACCGGAGTAGGCTGGGTGTAGCCGGCGGCTTCGATGGCGCCGACTAAAGCCTCGGAGAGACCGAGGGAAGCAAAGGACATGAGTAATCCTGTTTTAGTGAGGGCTTGGCCCAAAGGGATAATCTTGCCGGGCGTGAATGGCGTTTAAGAGGACGCAATCCCGTCCGGTCCTGCTGGCCTGAAGGGTCATTCACCGGCGGCTCGCGCGGGCCGGTTGGCTGCGCCGTAGCGGGGTGGAGAGGCCTTGAACAGGGTCCAGCGTCCGGGCGTGAGCCTGGCGGGAGGCCGGAGTATAACAGAGCAATCAGTGTGCGCTGCTTTCCTGCTGCTCAACGGTTTTTTCTGACTCGCGGGTTGATGAAGACCTGACCGGCGGCAGGGCAGGTTCAGCACCGTACTTGGCGCTCAGTTGGGCGTAGGCCGGTTCGCGCTTGAAGCGCTTCAGTTCGGCGCCGAAGCGCTGTACCAGCAGGTCCATACCGGCATTGCGGCGCACGGCCAGGTATTGGCTCTGGCGGCTGATGACAGTGGGGTTCTGGCTGACCTGGTCACGCAGCCCCAGGCTGTCCAACAGGTGCTGGCCGACCCGTTTGTCGGTAATCAGCAGGTCGATCCGCCCCAGCAGCAGCTTGCCGAAATTGGCTTCGTGGGTGGGGGCCGGCTCGCGGTTGAACAGGGTCGAGTTGCTGAAATCGTCGCTGTACAGATAGCCGGGGGAAGTGCCGATGGTCAGGCCCTTGAGTTCGTTCAGGCGCTTGAACGGGTGCGGGCGCTGGTTGGCATAGAACATCACGAACTCCACGTCCGAGAGCGGCTCGTTGGGGTAGAGCAGGGTGCCGTCGCGCTGGTCGCTGTGGAAGATGTCCAGGGCGCCATCGGCCTGGCCGGTTTCCAGCATCGCCAGGCAGCGTTTCCAGGGCAGGAACTGCCACTGCACCTCTATGCCCAGGCGCTGGAAGACAATGGCGGTGGTTTCGTAGTCCAGGCCCTTGGCCGTGCCATTTTCCTCATAGACATAGGGCGCCCAGGGTTCGGTGACAATGCGCAGCTTCTCGCCATGGGCGGCAAGGCTCAGGCAAGTGCAGAGAAAGGTGGTCAGCAACCGGGCTATGACGGACATTGCTGGAGATTACGACGAGAGATCATGCAATTGCTAGAGGCAGTTCCGGACGCTCTAGCTCAAGGCTGCTGCAAACAAAAAGGCCCCGGTTTTCACCAGGGCCCGGAGCTTGGGTTGCAGCCTGTCAGCGTGGCAGCTGGAGGTTGTTCCAGATCGCCAGGCTCGGGTCGGCCTGGTTCAAGGTATAGAAGTGCAGCCCGGGTGCGCCGCCCTGGAGCAGGCGTTCGCACATGTCACTGATTACCTGTTCACCGAAGGCCTGGATGCTGGCGCTGTCATCGCCATAGGCTTCCAGCTGCTTGCGGATCCAGCGCGGAATCTCTGCGCCGCAGGCGTCGGAGAAGCGCGCCAGCTTGCTGTAGTTGGTGATGGGCATGATGCCCGGCACGATCGGGATGTTCACGCCCATCTTGCGCACGCGCTCGACGAAGTAGAAGTAGCTGTCGGCGTTGAAGAAGTACTGGGTGATCGCACTGTCGGCACCGGCATTGGCCTTGCGCACGAAGTTGACCAGGTCTTCCTCGAAGTTGCGCGCTTGCGGGTGCATTTCCGGGTAGGCGGCGACTTCGATATGGAAGTGGCTGCCGGTTTCCTCGCGGATGAAGCTCACCAGGTCATTGGCGTAGCGCAGTTCACCGCTGGCCATGCCCATGCCCGAAGGCAGGTCGCCACGCAGGGCGACGATGCGCTTGATGCCGGCTGCCTGGTACTGCTGCAGCAGGCCGCGCAGGTCGTCCTTGCTGTCGCCGACGCAGGACAGGTGCGGCGCCGCAGGGACTTTAACTTCGCTCTCCAGTTGTAGCACGGTGTTGACCGTGCGATCACGGGTCGAGCCGCCGGCACCGTAGGTGCAGGAAAAGAAATCGGGGTTGTAGCCGGCCAGCTGACGGGCAGTGGCGAGCAGTTTTTCATGCCCAGCATCGGTCTTGGTGGGGAAGAACTCGAAGCTGTAGCGACGATCTTTGGACATGGAGGGGACCTCCAGTTGCAAGTAACAGGCGGCAAGCGCCAAGAAAAAGCGGAGGTGCGCTGGTTTCTCGTGCCTGCAGCCTGCTGCTTGAAACTGCTATAGCGATTAGGGCAAGCACCAGGTCAGTTGCAGCAAGCAGAGCTTTTGGCTCTTTGCTTGCCGCTGATGACTTGCCGCCTGCAGCTGCTCTTAGTAGCGGTAGGCGTCTGGCTTGAACGGGCCTTCGACGGTTACGCCGATGTATTCAGCCTGTTGCTTGGTCAGTTGAGTGACCACGCCGCCGAAGCCGCGAACCATTTCCAGGGCCACTTCTTCGTCGAGTTTCTTCGGCAGTACTTCAACAGTCAGGCGCTCGGCTTTCTGGGCCGGCGACAGGTCGGCGTACTTCTGGCCGAACAGGAAGATCTGTGCCAGGACCTGGTTGGCGAACGAACCGTCCATGATGCGGCTTGGGTGACCGGTGGCGTTGCCCAGGTTCACCAGGCGGCCTTCGGCCAGCAGGATCAGGTAGTCGTCGTTCTGTGCATCGAAATCGCCAGGGCCGGTGCGGTGGATCTTGTGCACCTGTGGCTTCACTTCTTCCCATGCCCAGTTCTTGCGCATGAAAGCGGTGTCGATTTCGTTGTCGAAGTGGCCGATGTTGCAGACCACGGCACGCTTTTTCAGGGCCTTGAGCATGTTTGCGTCGCAAACATTGACGTTACCGGTGGTGGTCACGATCAGGTCGATCTTGCCCAGCAGGGCTTTGTCGATGCTGGCTTCGGTGCCGTGGTTGATACCCTCGATGAACGGCGAAACCAGCTCGAAACCGTCCATGCAGGCTTGCATGGCGCAGATCGGGTCCACTTCCGAAACCTTGACGATCATGCCTTCCTGACGCAGGGACTGGGCCGAGCCCTTGCCCACGTCACCGTAGCCGATGACCAGCGCTTGCTTGCCGGACAGCAGGTGGTCGGTGCCGCGCTTGATGGCGTCGTTCAGGCTGTGACGGCAGCCGTACTTGTTGTCGTTCTTGCTCTTGGTCACCGAGTCGTTGACGTTGATCGCAGGAACCTTCAGCTCGCCCTTGGCCAGCATGTCCAGCAGGCGGTGCACGCCGGTGGTGGTTTCTTCGGTCACGCCGTGAACGCGGTCCAGTACCTGTGGGTACTTGTCGTGCAGCAGCTGGGTCAGGTCGCCGCCGTCGTCGAGGACCATGTTGGCGTCCCAAGGCTTGCCATCCTTGAGGATGGTCTGCTCCAGGCACCACTCGTACTCTTCTTCGGTCTCGCCTTTCCAGGCGAACACAGGAATGCCGGCAGCGGCGATGGAGGCTGCGGCCTGGTCTTGAGTCGAGAAAATGTTGCAGGACGACCAGCGTACTTCGGCACCCAGGGCAACCAGGGTTTCGATCAGCACGGCGGTCTGGATGGTCATGTGGATGCAGCCGAGGATCTTGGCGCCCTTGAGTGGCTGTTCAGCCAGGTACTTGCGGCGCAGACCCATCAGGGCCGGCATTTCCGATTCGGCGATGATGGTTTCGCGACGACCCCAGGCAGCCAGGGAGATGTCGGCGACTTTGTAGTCGGTAAAACCTGCAGGCGTGTTTACAGCGCTCATCAAGAGCCTCCATTCGTAGTGTGCGAATGGGCGCCGTTGTGCGTTTAGTGTCCATACAGGGAGCCCTGTACCAACAACGCCCCATCCGAGCCTGACAGGTCATGCCTGCTGCAGCGCCCCTCGGACAGGTGGCGGGAAAACGGTATCAAATGCAGATGACCGTTTTGAAACGGTGGCGATTATAGCCGCCTGAGCCAGACTTCCAAAAGTGTTTATGTCACCTGGATGAAGATCGTTAATCGCGACCATAGTCGATGTTGCATAGAGCATGACTGCCCGGTCTGCCATTATGCCGGGCATCAATTGGCAGGACGGTCAGGAGTGCATATGAATTTCCACACCCGCAAGTGGGTAAAACCCGAAGACCTCAACCCCAACGGCACGCTGTTCGGCGGCAGCCTGTTGCGCTGGATCGACGAAGAAGCGGCGATCTACGCCATTGTCCAGCTGGGCAACCAGCGAGTCGTGACCAAGTACATCTCGGAAATCAACTTCGTCAGCGCCTCGCGCCAGGGCGACATCATCGAGCTGGGTATCACCGCCACCGAGTTCGGTCGCACCTCGATCACCCTGACGTGCGAAGTGCGCAACAAGATCACTCGCAAATCCATTCTCACGGTGGAGAAGATGGTCTTCGTCAACCTGGGGGAAGACGGCCTGCCGGCGCCTCACGGCCGCACCGAAATCAAATACGTCAAAGACCAGTTCAAGGATGACGCTTCCGACGCCTGATGCCTTGCGCAGAAAGGAACAGCCCTGAGCCCAGCGTGTCGTAGCTAAATGACCCGCCTGGTTCAGGAGCCTTATGGACGCGCAAAAAGATGGCAAGACCCCCGGCCTCTCTGCTCAAGAGCAGCATGAGGTCGACCAGAACCAGCCGCCCCGCGCGGCGGTCCTGCATGAAATCATCCGCACCCAGGGCGACCAGGAACTGGAGCGCAGTGTCGCAGCCCTCTGGTGGTCGGCCCTGGCTGCCGGCCTGACCATGGGCCTGTCGCTGATGGGCATGGGCCTGCTCAACTCCCGCCTGCCCGACGGCGAGGCCTTCAAGGTCATTGCCAGCTTTGGCTACTGCGCGGGCTTTCTGGCGGTGATTCTGGCGCGCCAGCAACTGTTCACGGAAAACACCCTGACTGCCGTGCTGCCGGTGATGAGCAAGCCGAGCCTGAACAACTTCGGGCGCTTGCTGCGCTTGTGGGGCGTGGTGCTGGTGGGCAACCTGTGCGGCACCCTGCTGGTGGCCTATGTGATGCTGCACTTGCCGATTTTCGACGGCAAGACCGATCAGGCCTTTCTGGAAATCGGCCGCAAGGTCATGGAGAACGACAGAGCGCAGATGTTCGCCAAGGGCATCATCTCCGGCTGGATGATTGCCACCATGGTCTGGATGATCCCGTCCATGGAGAGCGCCAAGCTGTGGATCATCATCCTGATCACCTATCTGATGGCGCTGGGGGATTTCACTCACATCGTGGTGGGCTCGGCGGAAGTGTCCTACCTGGTATTTGCCGGCGAGTTGCCGTGGCGGGATTTCTGGATGGTGTTCGCCGGGCCGACCCTGGCCGGGAATATCATTGGAGGCAGTTTCATCTTCGCCCTGATCAGCCATGCCCAGGTGCGTAGTGAAAGTGGCAAGCCGAACAGGAACGCGGACCGGGCACCGGCGCCCGATCCGCGGCAGATCAAGAAATGATCAGTGGGCCTCGGCCTTGGCCGCCGGGGCATCCTGGGTGACATGGCGCACCAGTTTGCCGATGGTCAGACCCTGCAGCAGGATCGACGACAACACCACGATGTAGGTGATGCTCAGCACCAGGTCACGCTCCGGCCCCAGGGGCAGGGCCAGCGCCAGCGCCACCGAGACGCCACCGCGCAAGCCGCCCCAGGTCAGCACGCGGATAGTGCCCCGGGGCACGCTGCGCCAGCGCCGCAACAGGAGGATTGCCGGGGCCACGGTGAGCACGCGAGAGAGCACGATGGCCACGGCCAGCAGGCTGGCGGCCGCCAGGTGCAGCCAGTTGAATGGCAGCAGCAACAGCTCCAGGCCGATCAGGGCGAACAGCAGGGCATTGAGCATGTCGTCGAGCAACTCCCAGAAACCGTCCAGGTAGCGCCGGGTCATGTCGTTCATCGCCAGGTTGCGTCCCAGGTTGCCGATGATCAGGCCGGCCACCACCATGGCAATCGGCGCCGAGACGTGCAGCTCGCTGGCCATCGCCGAACCACCGATGACCAGGGCCAGGGTCAGCATCACTTCGATCTGGTGCTGCTCGATGCTCTTGATCATCAGATACACCAGGTAGCCGATCAGCCCGCCGAACAGTACGCCGCCAATGGCCTCATGCACGAACAGCCAGGCCGTGGCAGCCACGGTCGGGGTTTCCCCCAGTTGAGCGATGCCCAGCAGCACGGTGAACACCACTACCGCGGTGCCGTCGTTGAACAGCGATTCGCCGACGATGGTGGTCTTCAGTGGCTTGGAAGCGTTGGCGGTACGCAGCACGCCCAGCACGGCAATCGGGTCGGTGGGGGAAATCAGCGCGCCGAACAGCAGGCAGTAGAGAAAGCTCACGTGCCAGCCGAACAGGCCGAAGATCCAGTAGGCCAGGCTGCCGATGACGAAGGTGGCGATCAGCACGCCGACCGTGGCCAGCAGGCCGATGGGCCAGCGGTAGCTGCGCAGGTCGTTGAGGTTGACGTGCAGGGCGCCGGCGAACAGCAGGAACGACAGCATCCAGTTCATCAGCAGATCGCCGAAGTCGATCTTGCCAATCAATTCTTCCACATGTTCTTCCAGGCCGGGGTAGCCCAGGTAGCTCAGGCCTTGCAGCAGCAGCGAGAACAGCAGGGCGGTGACCATCACGCCGATGGTCGGTGGCAGGCCGATAAAGCGGAAGTTGACGTAGGTGAGCAGCGTCGTCAGGCAGATAAAGGCAGCGACAAGTTCAAGCATCCGGACTCCTTTGGATGATTACAGAAAAAGCGACCTGAATGCTTTCAGGCTAAGGGTTTGATGTACCGGCGTCGGCGAGGGACACAGTTTTCGCCATCGTCGCCTGACCGCAGCCATTGACCACAGCCTCGACCCGACGTTGCAGGCACTTGGGGAAAAGTACCTCGAACATGCCCATGTTGCCGAATTGGCTGCTGGCACTGCCAAATGCGCCGGTAGCCCGTGCAAGCAGGGCCGCAGGCATGCGAGGATTCCCGGCTTCTGCCCGGATGTGCGGTATCCGGCTTTTTCAGGCAACCAGGGAGTGCAAGGTGCTGGCGACAAGTCTGGTTTTGGTGGCGGCGTTGTTGCACGCAGCCTGGAACACCCTGATCAAGTTCAGTGGCGAGCGCTTGCTGGTGGTGGCCTGCATGGACACCGTGGCCCTGCTGTTCGTGGCCATCATGCTGTTTTTTCTCGAATCCCCACCACTGGAGATCTGGCCCTGGATCATCGCCTCGGCGGCATTCGAGCTCTTGTATCGCTATCTGCTGATCCAGGCCTATCGCGTGGGGGATCTCGGGCTGGTGTACCCGTTGATGCGCGGACTTTCGCCATTGGTGGTGCTGGCGTTGACCCTGGTCTTCGCCGGCGAGGCGCTGAGCACTCAGCAGGTCCTAGGCATTCTGCTGATTCCCTTCGGCATGCTCTGCCTGCTCTGGCAGGGCGGCGGTGGGGCGCGGTTGCCCTGGTCGATGCTGCCGGTGGTGGCGCTGATCGGCCTGTGCATCGGTTGCTACACCTATATTGACGGCCAGGCGCTGCGCCGCTGGTCGCACCCGCTGGATTATCTGACCTGGGTCACGCTGCTCAGCGCCTGGCCCTTTCCGCTGGTGGCGGTGGTCTGGAAGCGCCCGGCCTTTGCCCTGTTCTGGCGCGAGCAGTGGCGCCTGGGGCTGAGCGTCGGGTTTTGCGTGTTGTTCAGCTACGCTCTGGTGCTTTGGGCCATGCAACTGGGATCGATCGCCGAAGCGGCTGCGTTGCGTGAAATCAGTGTGATCCTGGTGGTGCTGTTCGGCATGCGCTACCTGAAAGAACCTTTCGGCCGGCCACGGCTCTTAGCCTGTGGACTGGTGCTGATTGGCATGTTGGTGATGAAGTTCTGAAGGCTCCCTAAAAACTCTAAAAAAGGATTTGCTCCATGACTGTCGCTTTCTGGTGTGTGTTGATTGCAATCATCCTGCCCTATCTCTGTACTGCCATCGCCAAGGGCGCCGGCAAATACGGGCTTCGCTACAACCATGACCCACGGGCGTTCCTGAGTACTCTGGAGGGTTTGCCCAAGCGTGCCCACAACGCGCAGCTCAACGGTTTCGAGGTGACCCCGGCATTCGCTGCGGCGGTGATCATCGCCCATGTAGCAGGTAACGCCGAGCTGGTGACGATCAACGTGCTGGCGGTGCTGTTTATCACCAGCCGCCTGCTGTACATGATCTGCTACCTGGCGGACTGGGCGATCCTGCGGTCCCTGGTGTGGTTCGTGGGCATGGGCCTGATCGCCAGTTTCTTCTTCGTTTCAGTCTGAGACACCCTTTTGCAGGAGCCGGCAAGCCGGCTCCCGCAGGGGCTCAAGGGGCGTCGGGCACTTCCGGCACCTTGGGCAGCGCTACGCCCTTGGGCCAGAGCATCCAGATCTGGCCCTGCTGCTTCATGTCTCCGGCCAGCTGCCCCGCCGCATCGCCCGTGCCCCAGAACAGATCGGCGCGCACCTCACCGGTGATTGCGCCGCCCGTGTCCTGGGCGGCTACCGGCCGTATCAGGCTGCTGCCATCCGGGCGGGTGGTGGACAACCACAGCAGGCTGCCCAGCGGGATCACCTTGCGGTCCACGGCCACGCTATAGCCTGACGTCAGCGGTACGTTCAACGAGCCCCGCGGGCCTTCATTGCTATCCGGGTTGCGGTTGAAGAACACGTAGCTGGGGTTGCTGCCCAGCAGCTCGGGAATCCGTGCCGGGTGGGCCTTGGCCCAGGCGGCAATGGTGCCCATGGTCACGTCCTCTTTCTTCAGCTCGCCCTGATCCACCAGCCAGCGGCCGATGGGACGGTAGGGGTGGCCGTTCTGGTCGGCATAGCCGATCCGCAATTGGCGCCCGTCATCCAGCTGGATTCGCCCGGAACCCTGGATCTGCAGGAATTGCAGGTCCATGGCGTCGGTCAGCCAGGCAATCACCGGGGCCTTGGTTCCCTTGCTTTCGATGGTCGCCGCATCGTCATAGGGCTTGAGTACCCGGCCTTCGAGCCGGCCACGCAGGCGCTTGCCCTTGAGCTCCGGGTAGAGGCTGTCCAGGGCGACGATGATCATGTCCTCCGGCACGCCGTATACCGGCACATTGGCCACCTGGGTCTGGGTCAGGCTGCCGGGATAGACCGGTTCGTAGTAGCCGGTGATCAGGCCGGTACTGCTGCCGTTGCCCGAGCGCAGGCCGTAGACCTGCAGGTGCTCCTTAAGAAAGCCGCGGATGGCCTCGGGGGTTTGCGGCACCGTCGCGGCTGCGGCGCAGGTGGCGCCCCACACCGGGTCGGCCTTGAGGCGGGTGCAGGCGCTGCGCCAGGAGCCGAAACCGGCCAGCAGGTCGTTGTCGGCGACGTTGGGCAGGGCGTCCCAGGTGGCGCTGTTGTAGGTGGCCAGGGCGTGGGTGGGGGCTGGCTTGGTATTGTCGCCGCCGTTGCAGCCAGCGAGCAGCGCCAGGGCCGGCAGGGCCCAGAGCAGATGGCGAGGCCAGCGGAGCGGGCTCGGGTTCATGCTGTATTTCCTTGAGAGGCTGCCCGCCGCATTGGTGATGGGGGACAACCCATATTATTAATAGGGCTATTGGTCTTTGCCGGGGAGGCGAGGATACTGGCCGCCGTTTCCGTGACCAGACCTGAAGCCACCATGACGCTAAAAAGACTTTCTGTTGTATTGCTGGCCTGCCTGACGCTTTCCGCCTGTGGCGGTGTCGATCCCAATTCTCCCCTGGGCCAGCGCAAGGCGATCTTCAAGCAGATGCTCAAGACCGGCGAGGACCTGGGGGGCATGCTGCGTGGGCGGATTCCTTTCGACGGCGCGCGCTTTGCCGAAGGCGCGGTGAAACTCGACAGCCTGTCCCATGAGCCGTGGAAGCACTTCCCCGAGGTCAAGGAAGAGGATCACAGCAGCGCCACCGATGACGTCTGGCGCAAGCAGGCGCGTTTCCAGGAGTTGGCCCGCACCCTGGAAGCCGCCACCGGTGAGCTGGTGACGATCAGCCAGGTCCAGCCCTACAAGGCCAGCAATCTGGGGCCGGCGGTGCAGAAGGTCGAGGATGCTTGCAGCGCCTGCCACAAAGAGTTCCGCAATCACTGATTGGCGGCTCTGCTGAGCAGGGCCGCGGCATCAGGTTGCTTACTTGTCCAGTTCGTCCAGGGCTTGCTGCAGTTCCTTGCGCGACTCGGCAAGCTTGTCCTTGCGCTTGTTGATCTTCTCCGAGTCACCTTTCTTCATGGCTTTTTCCAGGTCGGCCTGGCGTCGGCTGACCTCATGCTTGGCCTCAAGCACTTTGTTTTCCCGCTCTTTCTTCAGCGAGGCGTCGGTGCAGTGGGCGGTCACTTCGCTCAGGGCGCGCTCCAGGCCGGCCTGCTGATTGCTGTTGCCGTGGGCCTTGGCCTGTTCGATCTGGTTCATGATGGCCTGGCGCTTGGCGGCGCAGCCGGTCAGCTCGGGGGCCTGCTCGGCGGCCAGCAGTGGCGCGCTCATCAGGCTGCAGAGGGTCAGGGTGGCGAGCGATGGAAAAAGTTTCATTGAAGGCTCCAGGTGAAAAAGATCAAGAAATAAACAATAAAAATACTGACTGTTGTACCGGGAATGGGCTGTTGGAGCGTATTCCGGCTTGGGTGGTTCCACGTGCCATCGGGCTAAAAACCTTCGATACCGGCGCTGTTCAGGGCGCCTTGCAAGGCCAGGACCTCTGGCGCGCGAAAAAACGCCACCAGTTGTGCGGCCCGCTCCGCTCCGATACCGGCTTCATTCTGCCAGTCCAGGCTGCTTTTCATGGCCAGGGCCTGCCATGGCCCGCTCAGGTCGGCCGAGCCACTGGGCGGGATGCCGAGGGCTTTGAGCCAGCGAGGGAAGGGCTGTTGCCTGGCGCTGTGCAGACTCTCGAGCAAACGCTTGCTGCTGCGATCACCAAAGCCGGCAATGTTAGCAAGCTCTGCCTGATCCAGGGTCAGCCAATCCAGCAGGCCTTTGATACGGCCTGTTTCAACCAGCCGGGCCCAGGTCCGGCTGCCGATATTCTGCAGGTTCAGGCCTTGTTTGCTGCTGAGCCAGGTCAGTCGGGCCAGAAATTGTTCCTCGCAGCCGGGTGATGGCTGCCAGCAACTCAGGAAGTGAAAGTCGGCTTCTCGCGGGGGCTGGATGCTCTGGCGCAGGGTGCTTCTGAGTACCACTTCATCCAGGTGCGGGATGCTCAACCCGGCGAGACTGATGGCTACCTGATCGCCGGGAACTATATCCAGGGATCGCCAGCGTTGCAGCGAGCCGAGACTGACACGGCGGATCTGCCGGTCGTCCAGGGTCACCGGCTCGATCTCCAGCAGGGGCGTGATGCGCCCCGTGCGGCCGATACGAAAATCGACTTGACGAACGCTGGCCAGCACCTGGGCGTAGGGGTACTTCCAGGCGGCAATCCAGTATGGGGCCTTGGCCTGCCAGCGTTCGGCGGCGGGACGCCGGCTTTGCCGCAGGATGATGCCGTCACTGGCAAAGGGCAGTGGCGAGCGATACCAGCGGGCCCGCCACTGTTGTGCATCGGCGAAGCCGCCTACGGGCCGGCTGTACTCGCGGGGTTCGACAAAGCCCAGGTCTGCCAGTTGCTCCAGGCGTTCGCTCAACGTAGCCGGGCCCTGGGGCCAGTCCCAGACAAACAGCCCGATCTGCGCCGCCTCCGCCGCCGTCAGCTGTTTGCGCGCCATCCAGCCTGCCACCCGGTTGCGCGCCTTGAGGCTGCCGGAGCGAGCCTGGACATGCTGCTCCAGGCGCAGATAGAGCTCTCCTTGCAGCAACAGGTCGACGGGCCGTGGCAGTCGTTTGGGTATGGCCTCGATTTGCCAGGCTGCACGGGTCCAGTCATGGCCATGCACGCCGTCGCCACGGCTGAGTGCTTGCTGGAACTGCCCCTGGTGGTAGATCAGGGTCACCGCTACGCCGTCGACCTTGGGTTGCGCCCAGATGTCGTCGCGGCCCTTGAACCACCCCGTCACGGCATTGGCATCGGCGAGTTTTTCCACTCCTGTGTGGGGGATGGGGTGGCGGATGCTGCCCCCGGCGCCGAGCAGGGGCTGGTCCATTGCACGGGGAGCCTGGGGGAAGCACTGGCGCCAGGTGAGCAGGCGCTGGCGGGCCTGATCGTAGAGCTCATCCGCCACCAGTGATCGGCCGTCACGGTAATAGCTGCTATCCCAGCGCTGCAGTTGCTGCTGCAGGGCGGTGATTTCATCGGTGGCACGGGGAACCGGCCAGTCGGGGCAGGCGGCCTGGGCGAAGAATGGAGTGAGGCTCAGCAGCACAACGGCTCTTGGCAGCATGGGGAGCATCCTTGCTCTGTGGGTCATGCGCTAAAGGCTAGAGGGGATTGGCTGAAGGCCGGGACGAAGGTGGTTGCGAGGTGTTTCCCCGTCAGCGAGCACCTGTGTCCTTGCTCGCTCGGCCCCGTACCAGCGCCGGTTTGCGGGATGTGCAAGAAACTTCAGGCGACAAAAAAGCCCCGCCGGGCGAGCCGGGCGGGGCTTTGGATGTTGCCAGGTGAAGCTTACAGGCCGGCAGCGGCGCGCAGGGTGTCGGCGCGGTCGGTCTTTTCCCAAGTGAAGGTGGTGAAGGTGTCGTCACCCACGGTCTTGGTTTGCGGAGCCCGGCCGAAGTGACCGTAGGCAGCGGTTTCCTGGTACATCGGGTGCAGCAGGTCGAGCATGGTGGTGATTGCGTAGGGGCGAAGGTCGAACACTTCGCGTACCAGCTTGATGATCTTGTCGTCGCTGATCTTGCCGGTGCCGAAGGTGTTCAGCGAGATCGAGGTCGGTTGGGCCACGCCGATGGCGTAGGACACCTGGATCTCGCAGCGCTCGGCCAGGCCGGCGGCAACGATGTTCTTGGCCACGTAGCGACCGGCGTAAGCGGCGGAACGGTCGACCTTGGATGGATCCTTGCCGGAGAACGCGCCACCGCCGTGACGGGCCATGCCGCCGTAGCTGTCGACGATGATCTTGCGGCCGGTCAGGCCGCAGTCACCTACCGGGCCACCGATGATGAACTGGCCGGTCGGGTTGATGTGGAACTGGGTGTCCTTGCTCAGCAACTCGGCAGGCAGCACGTGCTTGACGATCAGCTCCATCACGCCTTCGCGCAGGTCGTTGTAGGACACCTCGGGGTTGTGCTGGGTCGACAGCACCACGGCATCGATACCGACCACCTTGCCGCCTTCGTAGCGGCAGGTGACCTGGGATTTGGCGTCCGGGCGCAGCCAAGGCAGCAGGCCCGATTTGCGGGCTTCGGCCTGGCGCTGGACCAGTTGGTGCGAGAAGGTGATCGGCGCCGGCATCAGCACCTCGGTTTCGTTGCTGGCGTAGCCGAACATCAGGCCCTGGTCGCCAGCGCCCTGATCTTCCGGCTTGGCGCGGTCGACGCCCTGGTTGATGTCGGGGGACTGCTTGCCAATGATGTTCATCACGCCGCAGGTAGCACCGTCGAAGCCGACGTCGGAGCTGGTGTAGCCGATATCGCAGATCACATCGCGAACGATCTGTTCCAGGTCGACCCAGGCGCTGGTGGTGACTTCGCCGGCAACAATGGCCACGCCAGTCTTGACCAGGGTCTCGACCGCTACGCGGGCGTGCTTGTCCTGGGCAATGATGGCGTCCAGCACCGCATCGGAAATCTGGTCAGCGATTTTATCCGGATGCCCTTCAGACACGGACTCGGAGGTGAAAAGGGAGTATTCGCTCATCTTGAAGGTTTCCTAAATTTACCGATGGTGAGTGTCGCCAGCCGGTCGCTGAAAATGGCGAACCTGGATCTGGAAACCATTACGTAAGCCTACATACAGGCTTTCCCCGGGAGTCAGTCCCGCAGCGGTGGCCCAACGGGCCAAATCATCTTGTTCGAACCCTAGCCAGAGATCGCCGCAAGCCTCTTTGGCCCAACTCTGGTTGTGGCTGCACAAGTCTGTCACTAACAGGCTGCCGCCTGGTTGCAGCAATTGGGCCATCTGCTTGAGGGCCTCGGCCGGCGCGGCGAAATGGTGCAGGACCATGTTCAGCACCACGCAATCGGCCTGCAGCTGTACACCGTTCAGTGCATCGGCCAATTGCAGGCTGACGTTAGCCAATGTATCGCGTTCGCACAGCTGGCGTGCCAGCTCCAGCATCGCCGGGCTGTTGTCCAGCGCGGTAACCCGGGCAAAGCGTCGGGCCAGCTCGGGGAGAAATCCACCGTCGCCGGGGCCGACTTCAATGGCCGTGGCCACTGGGTCGAAACTCAGTTTGTCCAGCAGCGCCAGCACACTGTCGCGATACTGGGGCAGTCCTGCGATCAGGTCCTGCTGGGCGCGGAATTTTTCCGCCACCCGGGAAAAGAAGTCCTGGCTGGCTGCAGCCCGCTGCCGGTGCACCAGGCTGATCCGGGCCTGTACCTCGCCCGGCAGGTTCAGCTGGTCGACCTCTTCCAGCAAGGCTGCGTGTAGTTTGCCGCCCAGGAGCCCGGTATGGGGCAGGGCGCGGCGATAGAAAATCGCATTGCCTTCACGGCGGGTTGCCACCAGGCTGGCCTGGGCCAGGACCTTCAGGTGGTGGCTCATGCCCGACTGGCCGATGGCGAAGATCTGCGCCAGCTCCAGCACACCAAACGAATCGTTGCTCAGCGCGCGCAATACATTCAGCCGCAGGGGGTCGCCGCCGGCCTTGCACAGGGCCGCCAGTTCGTCGCAATCGTCATGGCTGATGGCAGGCGCGGGCAGGTTCATGGGGCAGCAGTCTAGAGATGCCCGCAAATGCTCGCAAGGCCAATATCAAAAAGTTTTGATATTGGAGTCTGCAGGGGCTTTTCCAGAGCCTCTGCTTCTACAGTCAACGAGTGGCGAAGGGGTTTCATCAATGGATTGTGTCTTCAGCAGGGGAAAAACATGCCTGAGTGACTATCTGTCATTGCCCCCGCCTGACGCCTGAGGGAAAATGCAGGCCTTTTTTCCGTTTCGTTTTATTCAATCCCCAGGAGATCAGCGATGCCAAGCCGTCGTGAGCGTGCCAACGCCATTCGTGCCCTCAGCATGGATGCCGTGCAAAAAGCCAACAGCGGCCATCCAGGTGCCCCTATGGGTATGGCGGATATCGCCGAAGTACTTTGGCGTGACTACCTGAAGCACAACCCGAGCAACCCATCCTTCGCCGACCGCGACCGCTTCGTGCTGTCCAATGGCCACGGCTCGATGTTGATCTACTCGCTGCTGCACCTGACCGGCTACGACCTGTCGATCGATGACCTGAAGAACTTCCGCCAACTGCACAGCCGCACCCCGGGCCACCCGGAGTTCGGTTACACCCCAGGCGTGGAAACCACCACCGGCCCGCTGGGCCAGGGCCTGGCCAACGCTGTGGGCTTTGCCCTGGCGGAGAAAGTCCTGGCGGCGCAGTTCAACCGTCCAGGCCACAACATCGTCGACCATCACACTTACGTGTTCCTGGGTGATGGCTGCATGATGGAAGGCATTTCCCACGAAGTCGCTTCCCTGGCCGGCACCCTGGGCCTGGGCAAGCTGATCGCCTTCTACGATGACAACGGCATCTCCATCGACGGCGAAGTCGAAGGCTGGTTCACCGACGACACGCCCAAGCGTTTCGAAGCCTATAACTGGCAAGTGATCCGCAACGTCGACGGCCACGATCCGGAAGAGATCAAGACCGCCATCGACACCGCGCGCAAGAGCCCGCTGCCGACCCTGATCTGCTGCAAGACCACCATCGGTTTCGGTTCGCCGAACAAGCAGGGCAAGGAAGATTGCCACGGCGCGCCACTGGGCGACGCGGAAATCGCCCTGACCCGCCAGGCGCTGAACTGGAACTATGGCCCGTTCGAAATCCCGGCCGACATTTATGCCGAGTGGGATGCCAAGGAAAAAGGTCGCGCTGCCGAAGCCGAGTGGGACCAGCGTTTCGCGGCCTATTCCGCTGCCTTCCCAACCGAAGCCAACGAACTGGTACGTCGCCTGAGCGGTGACCTGCCTGCCGACTTCGCCGAGAAGGCCGACGCCTACATCGCCGAAGTAGCCGCCAAGGGCGAAACCATCGCCAGCCGCAAGGCCAGCCAGAACACCCTGAATGCTTTCGGCCCCCTGCTGCCGGAAGTGCTCGGTGGGTCGGCCGACCTGGCCGGTTCCAACCTGACCCTGTGGAAAGGTTGCAAGGGTGTCAGCGCTGAAGATGCCAGCGGCAACTACATGTACTACGGCGTGCGCGAGTTCGGCATGACCGCCATCATGAACGGCGTTGCCCTGCACGGCGGCCTGGTGCCTTACGGCGCGACCTTCCTGATGTTCATGGAATACGCCCGCAACGCAGTGCGCATGTCGGCGCTGATGAAGAAGCGTGTGATCCATGTCTACACCCACGACTCCATCGGTCTGGGCGAAGACGGCCCGACGCACCAGCCGATCGAGCAACTGACCAGCCTGCGTACCACGCCGAACCTCGACACCTGGCGTCCAGCCGATGCCGTTGAATCGGCGGTGGCCTGGAAAAACGCGCTGGAGCGTAAAGACGGCCCTTCGGCGCTGATCTTCTCGCGCCAGAACCTGCAGCACCAAACCCGCGATGCCGGCCAGATCGCCGACATCAGCCGCGGTGGCTATGTGTTGAAGGACTGCGCAGGCGAGCCTGAACTGATCCTGATCTCCACCGGTTCGGAAGTCGGCCTGGCCGTTCAGGCCTACGACAAACTGACCGAGCAAGGCCGCAAGGTGCGCGTGGTTTCCATGCCTTGCACCAGCGTGTTCGATGCTCAGGACGCTGGCTACAAGCAATCGGTTCTGCCGCTGCAGGTCAGCGCACGTATCGCGATCGAAGCGGCTCATGCCGACTTCTGGTTCAAGTACGTGGGTCTGGAAGGTCGCGTGATCGGCATGACCACCTACGGCGAATCGGCTCCGGCTTCGGCACTGTTCGAAGAGTTCGGCTTCACCCTGGACAACATCCTGGGCCAGGCTGAAGAGTTGCTGGAAGACTAAACCCGGAAGCCGGGTTGTCTGTACTGACGCAATCGCGAGCAAGCTCGCTCCTGCAGGGATGTATACCGTCCTTGTGGGGGCGAGCTTGCTCGCGATGACGATGGCGCAGGCAGCACGAAGCTGATGGTTTCACCACCGGTCATTGAGAACCCCATGCCTCAACCGCGTCCCTACAAAGTTGCACTCAACGGCTACGGCCGGATTGGTCGTTGCGTCTTGCGTGCTCTGTTCGAGCGAGGGGCTGCGGCCGGGTTCGAGATCGTTGCCATCAACGATCTGGCCGACATGGCCAGCGTTGAATACCTGACACGCTTCGATTCCACCCACGGGCGTTTTCCCGGTGAGGTGAAGGTCGATGGCGATTGTCTGCATATCAATGGCAACTGCGTGAAAGTGTTGCGCAGTGCCACCCCCGAAGGCATCGATTGGGCGTCCCTGGGCGTCGATCTGGTGCTGGAATGCTCCGGTGCCTACCACACCCGCGAAGACGGCCAGCGTTTTCTCGACGCCGGCGCGCCGCGGGTGCTGTTCTCCCAGCCGATGGCCAGCGAGGCGGATGTCGACGCCACCATCGTCTATGGGGTGAACCAGGACTGCCTGAGCGGCGACGAACGGCTGGTGTCCAACGCCTCCTGCACCACCAACTGCGGCGTGCCGCTGTTGCGCCTGCTGGATCAGGCCATTGGCCTGGAGTACGTATCGATCACCACCATTCACTCGGCGATGAACGACCAGCCGGTGATCGACGCCTATCACCATGAAGACCTGCGGCGTACCCGTTCGGCCTTCCAGTCGGTGATCCCGGTGTCCACCGGTCTGGCGCGGGGTATCGAGCGCCTGTTGCCGGAACTTGCCGGGCGAATTCAGGCCAAAGCAGTGCGGGTGCCGACGGTGAACGTGTCCTGCCTGGACATCACCATGCAGACCGTGAGCGATACCGACGCCACCGAGGTCAACCGGATCCTGCGCGAGGCCGCCACCAGCGGTCCGCTCAAGGGCCTGCTGGCCTACACCGAGCTGCCGCATGCCAGCTGTGATTTCAATCATGATCCCCATTCGGCGATCGTCGATGCCAGTCAGACCCGTGTTTCCGGCCCCCGGCTGGTGAACATCCTGGCCTGGTTCGACAACGAATGGGGCTTTGCCAACCGAATGCTGGACGTAGCTGGGCACTACCTGCACACAGCCGCTCCACGCACTGACACTCAACTCTCTGTTTCTGAAGAACAGTAACCCAGGAATTGCGACCCATGACCGTGTTGAAGATGACCGACCTCGATCTGCAAGGTAAGCGCGTGCTGATCCGTGAAGACCTCAACGTCCCAGTCAAGGACGGTGTTGTCACCAGCGATGCGCGAATCCTGGCTTCGCTGCCGACCATCAAGCTGGCCCTGGAAAAAGGCGCGGCAGTGATGGTCTGCTCGCACCTGGGCCGCCCGACCGAAGGCGAGTTTTCCGCCGAGAACAGCCTCAAGCCGGTGGCCGACTACCTGAGCCGCGCCCTGGGTCGCGAAGTACCGCTGGTGGCCGATTACCTGGGTGGTGTCGAGGTCAAGGCCGGCGACATCGTGCTGTTCGAGAACGTGCGCTTCAACAAGGGCGAGAAAAAGAACGCCGACGAGCTGGCCCAGCAATACGCTGCCCTGTGCGACGTGTTCGTGATGGACGCCTTCGGCACCGCGCACCGCGCCGAGGGTTCGACCCATGGCGTGGCCAAGTTCGCCAAAGTGGCTGCTGCTGGTCCTTTGCTGGCCGCTGAGCTGGACGCGCTGGGCAAGGCCCTGGGCGACCCGGCCAAGCCGATGGCGGCCATCGTTGCCGGCTCCAAGGTGTCGACCAAGCTGGACGTGCTCAATAGCCTGAGCCAGATCTGCGACCAGTTGATCGTCGGTGGCGGCATCGCCAATACCTTCCTCGCCGCTGCCGGGCATCCGGTGGGCAAGTCGCTGTACGAGCCGGACCTGCTGGACACCGCTCGCGCCATCGCCGCCAAGGTCAGCGTACCGCTGCCGGTGGACGTGGTGGTGGCCAAGGAATTTGCCGAGAGCGCTGCGGCCACCGTCAAGCTGATCGCCGATGTGGCCGATGACGACATGATTCTCGACATCGGCCCGCAGACTGCCGCGCAGTTCGCCGAACTGCTGAAATCCTCCAGGACCATCCTCTGGAACGGTCCGGTGGGCGTGTTCGAATTCGACCAGTTCGGCAATGGCACCAAGGTCCTGGCCCAGGCCATCGCTGACAGCGCCGCGTTCTCCATTGCCGGCGGCGGCGATACCCTGGCAGCCATCGACAAATATGGCGTAGCCCAGCAGATCTCCTACATTTCTACCGGTGGCGGCGCCTTCCTCGAGTTCGTCGAGGGCAAGGTGCTGCCGGCGGTTGAAGTCCTGGAAGCCCGGGCCAAGGCCTGAGGCCTCGATTGGCCGGGCAAAGGAGTGTTCTGATGGTCAAGACGTTGCCACTGTTGATCGCCGTGGCGTTGCTGGCGGGCTGTTCCAGTGCCCCCAAGGCAACGCCTGCGGAGGATGCCGGCGAGGTGCAGAAAGGCTGCTACCAGGCTGACTGGCAGGCCGAGACGGCTCCGGTGATCAACAAGCGCCTGGGCCCTGAGGGCCTGGAGAAGTACGAGACGCCGTCAAAGGCCAGGGAACAGGGTTGCCCTTGACGGGTCAGATGGGTTAACGCAACGCGCCGGGGCCTGTTGGCCGCCCGCCGAGGAACATTGATGAAAGGTTTGATCGCCGTGGCGATGCTGGGCTTGTTGGCAGGTTGTGCCAACCTGAACCTGCTCAAGTCGCCGACCACTGACAACTGGACCACCTGGACCTGCGACAGCCAGGCCCAGGTGCTCTGGCGCTACACCGACGACAGCCGCAAGGCCGTCGACGTGCGCCTGGGGGGCGACGACCAGGTACGCCGCCTGAAGCTTGAGCCCAGCGGTTCGGGCTCGCTGTACAGCGACGACATGCTGGCGTTTCACGTCAAGGGCGAGGAGGGCCTGGTCTACTGGGTCGCCACCAATGACCTGATCGGCCGCGGCTGCAAGGCCATGTAGGGGCAGGCTTGCCAGCGGAGGCGGCCTCCAGACCTGTGCAAGGTTCAAGGCCCCTTTCACTGGCGAGCCGGCTCCTGCGTGGCTGTAGAGATTTGGTTTTAACGAATGGAACAGAGCGGGTTGACCCCCGATCTGCAATCACTTGAATAGCAGTCGCCGCTACGGCAGGCTTGCACGATTAACGACCCTCGACCGGGAGAGACACACACAATGGCACTCATCAGCATGCGCCAGATGCTGGACCACGCAGCCGAGTTCGGCTACGGCGTTCCAGCCTTCAACGTCAACAACCTTGAGCAGATGCGCGCCATCATGGAAGCCGCTGACAAGACTGACTCCCCGGTGATCGTCCAGGCTTCGGCCGGCGCCCGCAAATACGCCGGCGCGCCTTTCCTGCGTCACCTGATTCTGGCTGCCATCGAAGAGTTTCCGCATATCCCGGTGTGCATGCACCAGGACCACGGCACCAGCCCTGACGTCTGCCAGCGCTCCATCCAACTGGGCTTTTCCTCGGTGATGATGGACGGCTCCCTTGGTGAAGACGGCAAGACCCCGACCGACTACGAATACAACGTCCGTGTTACCCAGCAAACCGTAGCCATGGCCCACGCCTGCGGCGTGTCGGTAGAAGGCGAACTGGGCTGCCTGGGTTCGTTGGAAACCGGCATGGCCGGTGAAGAAGACGGTATTGGCGCCGAAGGCGTGCTGGACCACAGTCAGATGCTGACCGACCCGGAAGAAGCCGCGGACTTCGTCAAGAAGACCCAGGTGGATGCCCTGGCCATCGCCATCGGTACCAGCCACGGCGCCTACAAGTTCACCAAGCCGCCTACCGGCGACGTACTGGCCATCGACCGCATCAAGGAAATCCACAAACGCATCCCCAACACTCACCTGGTGATGCACGGTTCCTCTTCGGTGCCGCAAGAGTGGCTGGCGATCATCAACCAGTACGGTGGCGACATCAAGGAAACCTACGGCGTGCCGGTTGAAGAAATCGTCGAAGGCATCAAGTACGGCGTGCGCAAGGTCAACATCGACACCGACCTGCGCCTGGCGTCCACCGGTGCCATGCGCCGCCTGATGGCCACCAACCCCAGCGAGTTCGACCCGCGCAAGTTCTTCGGCGCCACCGTGACCGCCATGCGCGATGTCTGCATCGCCCGTTACGAAGCCTTCGGCACCGCCGGCAACGCCTCGAAGATCAAGCCGATCTCCCTGGAAGCCATGTTCCAGCGTTACCTCAAGGGTGAGCTGAACGCCAAGGTCAACTGAGCCTAAGCGTCGAACGAAGAAGCCCGCAGCGATGCGGGCTTTTTTGTATCCGGAACTCTTGCCTTCGTAGGCGCTGGCTTGCCAGCGAAGAGCGCCTTTGGGCGGATGCCGGGCTCAAGGGCGCCTTCGCCGGCAAGCCGGTTCTCACGCAGGGCGGGGTGTCAGGTCTTGTTGTGGTCGATGTCCAGCTTTGAAAAGGTCACCTTGCCGCCTTCGCTGGTATAGCCGGTGTTGTCCTGCACATAAACCCCGGCCTTGAAGTACAGCGGCTTGTCGCGCCAGGTCGCGCTCAACTGGCTGTCCCACTGATAGCCGGCAGCGCTGACGCCCAGGGCGCCGCCCGGGCTCAGGTGGATCAGGTAGGAAAACTCCCGGTCCATGGGCACGTTCTCGGCGATGGTGATGACACGGCCTTCCTCGTCGTCCGGGTGCAGGCGCACCTTGGCCACGATGTTGCCGCTGCCCTTGCTGGTCTTGTACTGGTACTCGACCTTCACCAGCGGCTTGGTGCTGTTGTAGGCGTGGATCTGGCCGATGACGATCTTGCCCGAGGAGGGCACCTGGTTCACCGCCAGGGTCGCGTACAGCAGGTTGTCCGCTTCGGGGTAGGTCCAGTTGCGCAAGGTGCCGTTGGAGTAGGTCTCGCGCAGCTCGGTGCGCGGGTAGATGGCGTTCTCGGTTTTCGAGCCGGTCACCGGCGACCAGAAGAACAGGGTGCCGGTATCGGAGTGGAAATACTGGTCCTTGAACCCCTTGACCAGTGTCGGGGTGTCGATGGTCGCCGGCGGGCTGCCGACGGGAACGCTGAGGTTCCAGGTTGCCAGGTCGATCATGGTGGTTTTCCGCAAGGCATGACTGATGCAGGTGGCCGAAGGCTTTAGCCTGCGCTTCTTAGGGGGTCTTTATAGCGCAGAAGCGGTGCTTGGCGAGGCCCGTATGGCGGATATATGGCGTCAGCAAAATGTCGAAATGCCATCTATCCCGGTTTTTATGCGGCAACTCTGTGACCGTTAGTCGGGAGTCGTGCCCATTGGCGAAGTGATGGCGTGTTGGCAGCTTCTGCTTTTGAGGATCCGGGTCTAGAGTGAAACCTTAGGTTTTACCGGGTTTTTACACCCGTTCAGTCTTATTACAGACAAGAGAAGCAGCATGGAATGCGTGCAACCAGAGCCAGCCGAAGGCCACTCCACTCTTCTGATCGTCGATGACTATCCTGAAAACCTCCTCAGCATGCGTGCTCTGTTGCAGCGCCAGGACTGGCAGGTGATGACCGCCGCCTCGGGGGTCGAGGCCCTGGGCCTGCTGCTCGAACATGAAGTGGACCTGGTGTTGCTGGATGTACAGATGCCCGGCATGGATGGCTTCGAAGTCGCCCGCCTGATGCGTGGCAGCCAACGTACCCGGCTGACCCCGATCATCTTTCTCACCGCCAACGAACAGTCTCAGGACGCTGTGATCAAGGGCTATGCCAGTGGCGCCGTGGACTACCTGTTCAAGCCGTTCGACCCACAGATTCTCAAGCCCAAGGTCCAGGCCCTGCTGGAGCATCAGCGCAACCGCCGGGCCCTGCAGCACCTCAGCCACGACCTGGAGGTGGCACGGGCCTTCAATGCCTCGGTGCTGGACAACGCTGCCGAGGGCATCCTGGTGGTGGACGAGGGCGGGTGCGTGCGTTTCGCCAATCCGGCGGTCTCGCGCCTGCTCAATGCCCAGGTCAAGGAGCTGGAAGGCTCGCCCTTTCTCGACTACCTGCAAAAGCCCCACGTTCCCGACTGGAGCGGCTCCGAGCTCTACGCCTGTTATCGCCGGGGCGAAACCTATCGCCTGCACGACGCTCAGATGCGCACCGTGCCCGGCCAGTTGATCAGCGTGGCCTTGTCCTGTGCGCCCTTGCCCAGTGACCAGAAGGCAATGGTGGTCACCCTGCTGGACATGTCCGAAGTGCGTCACCTGCACCAGCAACTGGAATACCAGGCCGTGACCGACCCGCTGACCGGCCTGCTCAACCGCCGCGGCTTCTATCAGACGGTGGAAAACATCCTGCTGCGCAGCGACCGCTCGGGAAAGTCCCTGGTCCTGCTCTACCTGGACCTCGACGGCTTCAAGCGGGTCAACGACTCCCTGGGGCACGACGCCGGCGACCGGGTGCTGCGCTGGGTTTCCGAGCAATTGAAGGACTGCCTGCACTCCTTCGACATTCTCGGGCGCATGGGCGGCGACGAATTCACCGCGCTGCTGGAACTGAGCTTCCCCGAGCAGGCGGCGAAGATCGCCGAGAAGCTGATCGAACGCCTGTCCATCAACCAGCAGATCGATGGCCTGGAGGTGGTGCTGGGGGCGAGTATCGGCATCGCCATCTACCCCGACTGCGGCTCCAACCTGGACGGCCTGTTGCGGGCGGCGGACATCGCCATGTACGAAGCCAAGCGCGCCGGCCGCCAGCAGTACCGCTACTACGATCATGAGATGAATGGCCGCGCCCGTTCGCGGCTGATGCTCGAGGAAAGCGTGCGCAGCGCCGTGGAGCGCAAGGAATTCACCCTGGTGTACCAGCCCCAGGTGGCCATTGCCGACGGGCGCCTGCGCGGTTTCGAAGCCTTGCTGCGCTGGCGTCATCCGAGTGTGGGCGACGTGCCTCCGGGGCTGTTCCTGCCCCTGCTTGAGGAGGCACGGCTGATCAGCCGCCTGGGCAGTTGGATCTATCAACAGGGCGCGGCCCAGCGCAAGGACTGGGAGCAGGTGTTCAGCCCCGACCTGGTGCTGGGCGTCAGCCTCAGTGCCACCCAGTTCAACATGCCCAACCTGGTGGCCGAGCTGCGCCAGGTGCTGTCGCGCCATGGCCTGCAACCGCGCCAACTGGAGGTGGAGGTTACCGAGGCCGCCTTGACCCAGAACCTGGATGACACCCGCAAACAGTTGCAGCTCCTGCGTCAGCTGGGGGTGCGGGTGGCCCTGGATGACTTCGGCTCGGGCAGTTGTTGCCTGGCCTACCTGCGTGACCTGCAACTGGACACCCTCAAGCTCGATCGCCACCTGATTGCCCGCCTACTGACCTCGCCAAGGGATGCCGCCATTGCCCGCTGCGTGATCGACCTGTGCAAGCAGTTCGACCTGCTGGTGATCGCCGAGGGCGTGGAAACCCTCGAGCAATACCAGTGGCTCAAGGCCAATGGCTGCGAGTATGTGCAAGGTTTCCTGGTGGCTCGGCCGCTGACCGCCAGTATCGCCAGCCAGTTTGCCCAGCCCTTTGACTGGAGCGCGCTACAGGCCTGAATTCGCTACACTGGCGCCTTTTATGCCCTGCGTTGCCCCTTCATGACCGCACTCAAATACCTCCAGGCCTATCCCGTTGCCTTGCAGCAGCAAGTGCGCCAGTTGATCGATGAACAGCGCCTGGGCGACTACCTGAGCCAGCGTTACCCGGGCCGGCACGCCGTACAGAGCGACAAGGCGCTGTACAGCTACGCTCTGGAGCTCAAGCAGGAATACCTGCGCAATGCGCCGGCCATCGACAAGGTGCTGTTCGACAACCGTCTGGACCTGACCCACCGTGCCCTGGGCCTGCATACCACGGTTTCCCGGGTGCAGGGCGGCAAGCTCAAGGCCAAGAAAGAGATCCGCATCGCTTCGCTGTTCAAGGAGGCGGCGCCGGAATTCCTGCGGATGATCGTGGTGCACGAGCTGGCCCACTTCAAGGAATCGGATCACAACAAGGCGTTCTACAAGCTCTGCGAGCATATGCTGCCGGGCTATCACCAGCTGGAGTTCGACCTGCGGGTCTACCTGACCTGGCGCGACCTGCAAGGCAAGGCGGGAGCGCCGGATTAACCCCTGAAGGCAAGGAGTGGGCGATGGATGTGAGCAAGACCAAGAGCAGTTTCTACCGCCGCCTGTATGTGGCGTACCTGATCGACAGCGGCCTGGCCAGCAGCGTGCCGGCGCTGACCGAGGTCACCGGCATGCCGCGGCGCACCGCCCAGGACACCATCGCGGCCCTGGCGGACCTGGACATCCTCTGCGAGTTCGAGCAGCAGGACGGCGCGCGCAACCATGCCGGGCGTTACCGGATCCACAACTGGGGCGCCATCGACAAGGGCTGGATCGAGCCCAACCTGCGGCAGATCAAGGCCGTGCTGGGCTATCCCTGAGGCTCAGGAGCGACGCATGCCGATGTGAGGAATACCGTCCTCCAGGTATGCTTCGCCCGCCACCACGAAACCGTAGCGGCCGTAATAGGCCTGCAGATGAGCCTGGGCCGAGAGGTAGATCGGCGTTTGCGGCCAGTGCCGCTCGGCCTGCTTCAGCGCCTGCTCCATCAGGGTGTGGCCCAGGCCCTGGCCACGGGCCTGTTCAGCGATGACCACGCGGCCGATGACCACGTCGCCGCCCTGGGAAGTCGGGTCCAGCAGGCGCAGGTAGGCCAGCAACCGGTCGCCGTCCCAGGCCATCAGGTGGCAGGTATCGCCTTCAAGGTCGCGGCCGTCGACTTCCTGATAAGGGCATTTCTGTTCCACCACGAAGACTTCGGTGCGCAATTGCAGAATCGCGTACAACTGTTCCTTGCCCAGGTCGGTGTGGTGTTTGCAGACCCATTCGATGGTCATCTTCATATCCTGTATTGAGTGCTGCGCGAAATAGTAAGCACATCGCCACGGGATGTCTTGCCGGTTGTCACGCAGAAATTGTTTCTGTGAGATGGGTCAAAATGCCACTACTGAGATCACTGGTATTTGTCTTCTTTGTGTAATCTGTTTTCAAGACCTGTGCATGGGTTCTGATGAGCTAATGTTAGGAGCTGGGCCGACCTGTGCCGCACAGGCCGCGACCCTGGAGTATGGGCTGGAACGCGCTGGGCCCAGGGCCCGCTAAGGATCTATTAGCATGCTGCGACTGCATCGAGCTTTGGCTTTGATCGGATTGCTGTTGCTGGGCCAGAGCGCTTTTGCCGAAAGGCTGCGGCTGGTCGCCGATGCCTGGCCACCCTTTACCGACGCGACCCTGGTCAATGGCGGCGTGGCCACCGACATTGTCAGCACCGCCCTGTCCCGCGCCGGCTATTCCAGCGAATTCGAGCAGGTGCCCTGGGCCCGGGCCCTGCTGGGCATCGGCGAGGGGCGCTACGACGTGCTGGTGAATGCCTGGTACAACGAAGAGCGCACCCAGTTGGGGCAGTTCTCCGCGGAATACATGGTCAACCGCGTGCGCTTCATCAAGCGCAAGGACGCGCCGCTGGAATACAGCAACCTCAAGCAGCTGCATGAGTACCCGGTGGCAGTGGTGCGTGGCTACGCCTATTCCCCCGAATTCGACAATGACCCCGACCTGCAGAAGGTGCCGGTGCACAACTTCGCCATGGCGGTGCGCATGCTGGCGGCGGATCGGGTCAAGCTGACCCTGGAGGACGAATACGTGGCCCGCTACTACTTGGCCCGGGAGTCACCGCGGGTACGCAATGCGGTGGAGTTCCTGCCCAAGCCCCTGAGCGAGAACAGCCTGCATATCCTGGTCAGCCTGAAGAACCCCGAGCATGCGCAGATCGTGGCCAGGTTCGACAAGGAAATCGCTGCCATGAAAGCTGACGGCAGCTACGACCGCCTGCTGCGCCAGCACGGCATGTAACCGAAGGTGCAGGAGCTGGCTTGCCAGCGAAAGCGACTCCGGACCGTGCATGAGTCTTGCGGCCCCTTTCGCCGGCAAGCCGGCTCCTACGGTTTTGCGTTGTCGCTGGTGTCCTTGATCAGATGCGCCGCCAGGGTCCGCAACGGGCCCAGCTGACGGCAGATCAGCGCCAGTTGGGTCTGCACCAGGCGCTGGCCTTCGTCGACCTCGTCGGGCATTTGCTCCAGCTCATTGGCCAGGGCTTCTTCGGCATCGCTCTGGATATCGATCGGGGTCTTGTTGGCCAGACCCTGGGCAATCTCGTCGATGCTGGCCGCCAGGCTGACCCCGGCGCCTTCGATCAAGTGCTCGCGAACCTCGTCCGGCAGCCGGGTTTCGCGGTGTGCGCCCAGGCCCGAGAGGTAGCTGAGCAAGGTGTGGGACAGCACCAGGAAGCGGAAGCCCACGTCCGCTTCCTTACGGAAATGCCCGGGTTCCATGAGCATGTTGGCCAGGGTGGTGGACAGCGCGGCGTCGGCGTTGTGGGCGTTGCGCCGGGCCAGGCGGTAGGCCAGGTCGTCGCTCTTGCCGGCGGCGTACTGCTGCATGATCTGGCGCAGGTAGATGCTGTTGCAGGTCAGGGTGTTGGCCAGCACCTTGTTCAGGCGCCGGCCCTGCCAGTCCGGCAGGAACAGGAACACCGCCAGCCCGGCGATCAGGCTGCCCAGCAGCGTATCGAACAGCCGCGGCAGGAACAGCCCATAACCGTCGCCCACCTGGTTGAAGCAGAACAGCACCATCAGGGTGATGGCCGCCGTGGCCAGGGTGTAGCGGGTGGTGCGGTTGGTGAAGAACACCACCCCGGCGGCAATGGCGAACAGCGACTGCACCAAGGGGCTGGGGAACAGGTCGAACAGCGCCCAGGCAATGGTCAGGCCGATAGCGGTGCCGATGATCCGCTGGCCCAGCTTGCGCCGGGTAGCGCCGTAGTTGGGCTGGCAGACGAACAGGGTGGTGAGGATGATCCAGTAACCCTGGGAAGGGTGGATCAAATGCACCATGCCGTAGCCGATGCTCAGCGCCAGGGGCAGGCGCAGGGCATGGCGGAACAGCAGCGAGGTTGGCGTCAGCTGGGTGCGCAGGCGGGTCCAGACATCCTTGAAGTTGCGTGGCGAACGGTCCAGCAGGCTGCTGTCGGTGGCGTCCGCCAGGGCGTCGGGGTTGCTGGCGTCGCTGAGCAGGCGGTCGAGGGTGCCGAGGTTGGCCGCCAGGGCTCGCAATGAGCGCAACAGCCCGCGCCAGGCCGGGTTGCTCTGGATCCGCAGGTGTTCCAGGGAAGCGTGCAGGTCGCCCAGGGCCTCGGCGAAGGTGGCGTCATAGACGAACGGCTGGCGCAACTGGATGGATTCGGCCAGGGCACGGCAGGCCTTGCCCTGCTGGCGCAGCAGGCGCTGGCAGCGGAACAGCACGTCGCTGTGGAAAAACGCCTCGGTCAGGGCGTTGTACGGGTAGTGGGAAGAGCTGGCACGCTCGTGAATGTCCTGGGCCAGGAAGTACAGCTTCAGGTAGCGGCTGACCTTCGACCCCGGCCGGCCGTTGCCCACCCGGTGCAGGATGATTTCCTTGGCGACGTTGAGGGCCGCCACCACCTTGCCGTTCTGCTTGGCCAGTTCCAGGCGCCGGGCCTCCACGTCCAGCTGGCGGATGGGCTCGAACAGCGAGGACTTGAGCTTGAGGTAGTAACCCAGTTCGCGAAACAGCCGGGCCAGGCTCTGCTGCACCGGCTGGTTGGAAAACAGCGCTTGCCACAGCACCGACAGCAGGCCGTACCAGGTGGCGCCGGCCACCAGCAGCAGCGGCTCGTGCCAGAAATCGATCACCGCGCCGCCGCGCTGGTCGACGCCGATCATGGTGTAGACCGAGAGGATCAGGGTCGCCGAGGCGATGGCGCCATAGCGTTCGCCCAGCGCCCCCAGCATGGTCAGGCCGAAGCTGGCCAGGGCCAGGGCGATGGCGAAGATCCAGGGGTAGGGGAACAGCAGTTCCACCGACAGCGCGGCAATGCTGAAGCACACCAGGGTCACGGCCAGGGAATTGAGCCGGCCTTGCCAGCTGTCATCGGTTTCCGCCAGGGCGCTGGCGATGATGCCGAGGAACAGCGGGATCAGCAGGGCCATTTCATCCTGATACCAGCACAGCGCCATGCTGCCGGTCAGGGCGATGAACACCCGCACGCTGTAGCTGAATTTATCCAGCGCCCAGAGGCGGCGCAGGGATTGGCGAAAAGAGGTCGAGGACATGGAGTAGGGCAGGCCTTCCGGGGCGATGCAGCTAAATTGAGCCAGTATTGACGACGGCGCAATGCCGTCGTCACATCCTTGAGCAAAATCTGTTCCTCTTTCCTACGGCGCCCTGGCCACAGGCTCAGACGTACTGCGCCGCCGCGTAGCCCGAGGCCCAGGCCCACTGGAAGTTGAAGCCGCCCAAGTGGCCGGTGACGTCCAGCACTTCACCGATGAAATACAGCCCCGGGCTCTTCAGCGATTCCATGGTCTTGGACGAAACTTCCCGGGTGTCGACGCCGCCCAGGGTCACTTCGGCGGTGCGGTAGCCCTCGGTGCCCGCCGGTACCAGTTGCCAGCTGCCGAGTTTCTGCGCCACTTCCGCCAGCTCCGCCGGGGTGTACTGCTTCATCGGCTTGGAGACGAACCAGTGGTCGGCCAGCAGGCCGGCCATCTTCTTGGTGAAAATCTCCCCCAGGAGGGTCTTGAGCTCGCTGTTGGGGCGCTCGGCCTGCTGCTGTTGCAGCCAGCCCAGGGCGTCGTGGTCCGGCAGCAGGTTGATCTCGACGCTGTCGCCGGGCTGCCAGTAGGAGGAAATCTGCAGGATCGCCGGGCCGCTGAGGCCGCGGTGGGTGAACAGGATGTTCTCGCGAAAGCTCTGGTCGTTGCAGCTCACCAGGCAATCCACCGAGGTCCCCGACAGCTCGCTGCACAGTTCCTTGAGCTGGTCGGTGATGGTGAACGGCACCAGGCCGGCACGGGTCGGCAGCAGTTCGTGGCCGAACTGTTTGGCCACCTGATAACCGAAGCCGGTGGCGCCCAGCGTCGGGATCGACAGCCCGCCGGTGGCGATCACCAGCGATTGGCACTGAACCTGGCCGAGGGTGGTGTCGAGCAGGTAGCCGCTTTCGACCTTTTCGATGGTCTGGATCGAGGTGTCCAGGCGCAGCTCCACGCCGACCTGATCGCACTCGTCGAGCAGCATGCCGAGGATGTCGCTGGACTTGTTATCGCAGAACAGCTGGCCGAGTTTCTTCTCGTGGTAGGGCACGCCGTGCTTGGCCACCAGGCCGATGAAATCCCACTGGGTGTAGCGCGCCAGGGCCGATTTGCAGAAATGCGGGTTCTGCGACAGGAAGTTGGCCGGTTCGGTGTACATGTTGGTGAAATTACAGCGGCCACCGCCGGACATCAGGATTTTCTTGCCGGCCTTGTTGGCGTGGTCCAGCAGCAACACCTGGCGGCCCCGGCCGGCCGCGGTCAGGGCGCACATCAGGCCGGCGGCGCCGGCGCCAATGATCACGACTTCGGTAGAACGCAAAACGGTGTCCTCGCACAAAATTCTGTAGGAGCGAGCTTGCTCGCTCCTACAGGGACGGTGGGGTTAGAGGACGCGCACGCGCAGCGAACGGCCCTTGATCTTGCCGTTGTTCAGGCGCTGCAGCGCCTGCATGACCACGGTGCGTTCAACCGCCACATACGACTGGAAGTCGAAGATCGCGATCTTGCCGACCTGGGCGCCCGGGATGCCGGCGTCGCCGGTCAGTGCGCCGAGAATATCCCCCGGACGTACCTTGTCCTTGCGCCCGCCGGCGATGCACAACGTGCTCATCGGTGGCTGCAGCGGGGCGCCGCCCTGGGACTTGAGGTTATCGACCTGATCCCAGTTCAACGGGGCTTTCTGCAGTTGTTCGATGGCTTGCGCGCGATGGGCTTCGGACGGTGCGACGAGGCTGACCGCGATGCCTTTCTCGCCAGCGCGACCGGTACGGCCAACGCGGTGAATGTGGATTTCCGAATCGCGGGCCAGCTCGACGTTGATCACCATGTCCAGCGCATCGATGTCCAGACCACGGGCGGCGACGTCGGTGGCGACCAGTACCGATGTGCTGCGGTTGGCAAACATCGCCAGCACCTGATCGCGGTCACGCTGCTCCAGGTCGCCGTGCAGGCCGACGGCGGAGATGCCTTTGGCGGTCAGGTGATCGACGGTTTCCTGCACTTGCTGCTTGGTGAAGCAGAACGCCACACAGGAGGCCGGGCGGAAGTGGTGCAGGACTTTGGTCACTGCGCTCATGCGCTCTTCCGGTGAAATCTCGTAGAAGCGCTGCTCGATCTGCGTATCGTCGTGGAACGCTTCGGCTTTCACCGTTTGCGGATCGCGCATGAATTTCGACGCCAGTTGCTTGATGCCCACCGGATACGTGGCGGAGAACAGCAGGGTCTGGCGGCGCGACGGGGTCTTTTCGATGATGTCTTCGATGGCGTCGTAGAAGCCCATGTCGAGCATGCGGTCGGCTTCGTCGAGCACCAGCGTGTTCAGGCCGTCGAGCACCAGCGAACCCTTGCGCAGATGCTGCTGGATACGCCCTGGGGTGCCGACGATGATATGCGCACCGTGCTCCAGGGAGGCGATCTGTGGCCCGAACGACACGCCGCCGCACAGGGTCAGGACCTTGATGTTGTCTTCGGCGCGAGCCAGCCGGCGCACTTCCTTGGCCACCTGGTCGGCCAGCTCGCGAGTCGGGCAGATCACCAGGGCCTGGCAGCCGAAGTAGCGCGGGTTGATCGGGTTCAGCAGGCCGATGCCAAAGGCCGCGGTCTTGCCGCTGCCGGTCTTGGCCTGGGCGATCAGGTCCATGCCCTTGAGGATCACCGGTAAGCTCTGCGCCTGGATCGGCGTCATCTGGGCATAACCGAGGGAGTCGAGGTTAGCCAGCATGGCGGGAGACAGGGGCAAAGTATTAAAAGCGGTGGCAATGGTGGTCACGGGACTGGCCTGCAAAACAAAATGTCGCGCAGTGTATCAGTCCCGCTCCCACAACCTGCAAATTCTGGACGAGCAGCCTTGCAGGGGCGGTTTTGTGTAGGCGCTGGCTTGCCAGCGAAAGCGGCCGCGAGGTTGGCGTAGGGCTCGGGGGCCTCTTCGCCGGCAAGCCTGCTTCTACGGGGTGAGGTGCGTGGGTTCAGTGTTCGATGTGCTGCTCCTCGAGCTTGCGCGCGCGCCGGCCATCGGTGGGCGACAGCTGGAGGAAGATCGCCGCCGCCAGCATCGCCATGATGCCTACCGTGAGGAAGGTCAGTTGGAAGGCGCCGAGCACGGTGTCCACGCCATCGTTGCCCAACTCAGCGGTAAAGCCGCCCAGCAGCGCGCCGGCACAGGCTACCCCAAGGCTCAGGGACAGTTGCGCCACCACCGACAGCAGGCTGTTGCCGCTGCTGGCGGCGGCATCGTCGAGGTCGATCAGGGTAACGGTGTTCATCGCCGTGAACTGCAGCGAGTTGATCGCCCCCAGAACCGCCAGCATGCCCAGCAGCAGCGGGTAGGGCGTCTGTTCGCTGACCAGCCCCATGCTGGCCAGCATGATGCCCAGGGCCAGGGTGTTGCCGGTGAGCACGATGCGGTAGCCCAGGCGCTCGATCAGTGGCCGGGCGATGGATTTGGCCAGCATTGCCGCGGCCGCCAGGGGCAGCATGCTCATCCCCGCCTGGGACGGTGAATAGCCCAGGGCCACTTGCAGCAGCAGGGGCACCAGGAACGGCAGGGCGCCGCTGCCCAGGCGGGCGAACAGGTTGCCCAGAATGCCCACGGCAAAGGTCCTGACCTTGAACAGTGACGGGGCGAACAGCGGGTTGTCGGTGTGCACGGCCCGCAGCCAGTAGGCCGCCAGGCAGGCCAGCCCGCCGAACAGCAGCAACATCACCCGCAAGTGCGGCAGGTGCAGTTCCCCCAGGCCTTCCATGGCGATGGTGATCAGCACCATCGCCGCGCCGAACAGCACAAAGCCCAGGCTGTCGAAGCGTGTGCGCTCGCTGCCGCGCAGGTCGGGAATGAAACGCCACACCGCATAGCAGCCAACGGCGCCTACCGGCAGGTTGATCAGGAAGATCCAGTGCCAGGTCAGGTACTGCACCATCCAGCCGCCCATGGTCGGGCCGATCAGCGGCCCCAGAAGCCCGGGAATGGTGATGAAGCCCATGATCCGCACCAGTTCCGAACGCGGGTAGGCACGCAGCACCACCAGCCGTCCCACCGGCAGCATCAGCGCACCGCCCAGGCCCTGGATCACCCGGGCGCCAATCAGCTGGGTCAGGGTGTTGGACAGGGCGCAGAGCAGGGAACCGATGCTGAACAGCAAGATGGCGCCGAAGAAGATCCGCTTGGTGCCGAAGCGGTCGGCGATCCAGCCCGAGGCCGGGATCAAGAGGGCCACAGTGAGCATGTAGGCGATGATCACCCCCTGCATGCGCAGCGGGTTTTCCGCCAGGTCCTGGGCCATGGCCGGCAGGGCGGTATTGAGGATGGTGCCGTCCAGGGACTGCATGAAGAAGGCGATGGCCACCACCCAGGGCAGCCAGCGGGCGGTGGTGGCATCGAGTGGCGCGCGTTCGGGCATGGGACCTCTGGGTGAGTTCAGGTTTGAGGGCGGTTTCTACAGGGTCAGGGTCAGGCGGCTGACCAGCGCTCCGGGCAAGTGCATCGAAGCGGTCTGGCGCTGGCCGTAGGTACTGGCCGACAGCAGCAGCTCGCGTTGCTCGGTCAGGGCCTCCAGCTGCGAGCCCAGCAGGCTGTAGACGCTGTCATCGAAGCGCATAGTGCTCACCGGCGCCTGGATCTCGCCGTTCTCCACCCAGAAGGTGGCGAAGCGGGTCATGCCGGTCAGGCGCGCCGCCGGCAGGTCCGAGTAGTTCAGGTACCACAGGTTGCTGATGTACAGCCCGGTGCCCAGTTGTTTGAGGATCTCCTGCTGGGACAACTGCCCCGCGGCCATGTTCAGCGCGCTGGGGTACTCGCCGCTGCCGGCACCATTGGTGGTCAGGCCGTATTCGGCGGCGCTGCGGGAGTTGATCAGTTGGGCATTGGCGCTGCCCGCGGCGATCAGTGACAGGTCGCTGCGCGGGTAGCCTTCGTCGGAAAACGCCGGGCTCAGGGAGCCACTGACCTGTTCGTCGAGCGACACCAGCGGGTTCAGCGCGGCATCACCGGCATAGAGCTTCTGCAACGGGCTGTGCTTGCTGGCGATCGACTGGGCCGAGAAGCCGCCCCAGGCCAGCATGCCCATGATCTCCTCCAGGGCTGCCGGCGCCAGGTAGGCCCGGTACTGCCCGGGCGCCAGGGTGCGCAGTGGCCGGCCAAGGAATTCCAGTTGTTCCCGGGCCTGCTGGAAGCGCAGGGCGAAGGCCTGGCTGTCCCAGGCGTGCCCGGCGTAGCTGGCCTTCACCGCCTCGCCGTTTTCGTGGAACAGGCTGAAATCGAAGTTGAAGCTGTTGGCCTGGTGCCAGCCGAAGGCCCCACCGGAACTGGCGAAGCCACGGCTGATGGGGCCGGCAGCGTAGATGCCCACCAAGTCCAGGCCGGCGCCGGCGCGACCGATTTCTTCCACCACCTGCTCACTGCCGGGCAGCGGCTGGTCCTGCACGTGATGGCTTTGCCAATGGGTGTGGTTGAGCATCAGGTACGGGTCGGCCGGCAGCAGCGGCAGGGTCTCGCGCAGTTGTTGCAGGCCATCGGCCAGGCGCTGGCGATCCACCTCGGGGTCATTGCTCAGGGTGATGCTGAGGTCGGCGTGGCGGCCATTGTCGATCAGCTTGAAATGCACGCTGGCCTGTTGCACCTGCCCGGCCTGGCGCACCTTGGCGTGGTTGAAGCGAATGAACTCCGAGGCTTCGGCGGCGTAGCTCAGGGTGAACTGCTCGGTCTCGCGCAGTGCGTCTTTGAGCCACTGCACCAAGGCCTTGAATGGCTGGGCCTGATCGGCTGTCCTGGTCATCAGGCGTCTCCTCCAAATACATCAATCTTGCTGAATACGCAGGCCGGCGAAGCATGGCCGACGCGAATCACCTGGTTGGGCTCGCCCTTGCCGCAGTTGGGTGTGCCCAGCACCTGGAAGGTGCTGCGGTCGCCGACCGCGCTGAGGTTGCGCCAGAACTGCGCGGAAATCCCCCGGTAGTTGGGGTTCTTGACCACGCCGCGGAGTTCGCCGTTCTCGATCAACTGGCCCCATTCGCAGCCGAACTGGAACTTGTTGCGCGCATCGTCGATGGACCAGGAACGGTTGGTGGACATCAGGATGCCGTGCTCGATGTGCCCGATCAGTTGCTCCAGGGGCTGGTCGCCGGGCTCGATGTTGAGGTTGGCCATGCGGTCGATCGGTGCACGGTTCCAACTGCTGGCGCGGCTGTTGGCGACGCCGTCGAGGCCGCTGCGGTATTGCGACAGGGCGCTGCCCAGGGGGCGTACCAGCAGGCCCTCGCGAATCAGGAACTGCTTGCTGGCCGCGGTGCCGTCGTCGTCGTGACTGTAGCTGGCCAGTTCCTCGGGGATCTGCGGGTCGAAAGTCACGTTGAGCAGCGAGGAGCCGTATTGCAGGCGGCCGAAATCCTGCTGTTTGACGAAGCTGGTGCCGGCGTAATTGCGCTCGTCGCCGAGAATGCGGTCCAGCTCCAGGGGATGGCCGATGGATTCGTGGATCTGCAGCATCATCTGGTCCGGCATCAGCAGCAGGTCCCGCGGGCCCTGGGGTGTATTGGGCGCCAGCAGCAGTTGCAGGGCCTGGTCGGCGACCCGCGGTGCGGCCCCCAGCAGGCCGCAGCGGCTGATCACATCGCCGGCGCCCTGCTGGCCGAAGTTCTCCCGGCCGAGGCTGCGGGTCTGGCTGTCGCTGCCGTCGTAGGCGGTCACGTCCAGGCCCGGGTAGACGAAACGCTGGGCCTGGCGCAGCTCGGCGCCGGCGCTGTTGAGGTAGATCTGTTCGACCTGGGTCACGCCGATGCCCACCTGCCAGTTCACCAGGCGTTCATCCTTGGGCACCGAGGCCGACTCATCGCCCAGCAGCTGATAGCAGTCGCTGAGGGAGGGGAAGGGCTGCTCCAGGTTGGGCGAGAAATAGTCCGCGCGGTGGCTGGAGACCGGTTGCTCACGCAGGTCCAGCAGGGCATGGGCGGCGATGACCCGGGCCTGCTGCTCGGCGCGGTCAAGGGCGGCCTGCAGGCCGCTTTGCGACAGGTCGTTGGTGGCAGCGTAGGCTTCCACGCCGCGCACCCGCACGGTCAGCATCGCCCCTTCGTCTCGGCCCAGGCTCGGCGGCTCGGCGACGTTCTTGCGCACCGACAGGTACTGGTCCGATTCGCGGACATAACGCAGGGAAAAGAATTCGGCGCCCGTGCGCAAGGCAGCGAAGCGCTGCTTGAGCTGGGGGTGAAAGTCGAACATGGAGGACCTCCTTGTGAGGCGCGATAGCGGGTCGACGCGTTTCGCCAGCAAACGGAACACCGCCCGGCGGTTCCTACAGGTATAGGTGCTGATGGGCGCGGGGGCGAAAGGGGATGTGCAAGTTGCAGAACTGTAGCCGCTGCCGAAGGCTGCGATCAAGGAAGTAGTTCTGAGGGAGTGAAGGGAAGAGAAAAAGGGCGCCGACCCTTGCGGTCGGCGCCCGTCAGGCTTACTGCGCGGCGGGAGTCACATCGCGCATCGGCTTGCCACGTACCGGGGCTTCACCGGCTACGTAGTAGG
The DNA here is from genome assembly GCF_052665325.1 of Pseudomonas sp. 8(2025). Classification (NCBI taxonomy): domain Bacteria; kingdom Pseudomonadati; phylum Pseudomonadota; class Gammaproteobacteria; order Pseudomonadales; family Pseudomonadaceae; genus Pseudomonas; species Pseudomonas sp. 8(2025). The sequence continues at coordinate 652,379 of NZ_JBQOIE010000001.1, forward strand.
CCGCGGTGCTGCGTGGCAGTGGCTGGCGGCCACGGATCTTGTCGGCGATTTTCTCGGCCATCATGATCGTCGGCGCGTTGAGGTTGCCGGTGGTGATGATCGGCATGATCGAGGCATCCACCACGCGCAGGCCTTGCATGCCATGCACGCGACCCTGGCCATCCACTACAGCCATGTCGTCGGTGCCCATCTTGCACGAGCAGGATGGGTGGAAGGCGGTCTCGGCGTGCTCGCGGACGAACTTGTCCAGTTGCTCGTCGGTCTGCACCTCGATGCCCGGGCTGATCTCGCGGCCGCGGAAAGGGTCCAGGGCCGGCTGCTGCATGATTTCACGGGTCAGGCGGATGCCGTCGCGGAATTCCTGCCAGTCCTGCTCGGTGGCCATGTAGTTGAAGAGGATGCTCGGGTGCTGGCGCGGGTCCTTGGACTTGAGCTGCACGCGGCCACGGCTCGGCGAGCGCATGGAGCCCATGTGCGCCTGGAAGCCGTGCTCTTTCACACCATTGCTGCCGTTGTAGTTAATCGCCACCGGCAGGAAGTGGTACTGGATATTCGGCCATTCGAACTCTTCGCGGGTACGGATGAAACCGCCGGCTTCGAACTGGTTGCTGGCGCCGATGCCGGTGCCGTTGAACAGCCACTCGGCACCGATGGCCGGCTGGTTCCACCACAGCAGCGATGGATACAGCGACACCGGCTGGGTGCAGGCGTACTGCAGGTACAGTTCCAGGTGGTCCTGAAGGTTCTCGCCCACGCCCGGCAGGTCGTGAACCACCGGGATGTCCAGGCTTTCCAGGAGGGCGCGGGGGCCTACGCCGGAACGTTGCAGCAATTGCGGCGACGCGATGGCGCCGGAGCTGACGATGACTTCCTTGCGCGCACGGGCTTCCACGCGCTCTTCAGTGCTGCCTTGCAGGTAGCTCACGCCCACGGCGCGCTTGCCTTCGAAGAGGATCTTGTCGGTCAGGGCGTGGGTGACGATGGTCAGGGTCGAACGCTTTTTCGCGGTGTCCAGGTAACCGCGGGCGGTGCTGGCGCGACGACCTTTAGGGGTGACGGTACGGTCCATCGGGCCGAAGCCTTCCTGCTGGTAGCCGTTCAGGTCTTCGGTACGCGGGTAACCGGCCTGCACGCCGGCTTCGACCATGGCGTGGAACAACGGGTTGTTGCCGGCCTTGGGCGTGGTCACGCTGACCGGGCCTTCGCCGCCGTGGTAGTCGTTGGGGCCGATGTCACGGGTTTCCGCCTTGCGGAAATACGGCAGGCAATCCAGGTAGGTCCAGTCTTCCAGGCCTGGCAGCTTGGCCCAGCCGTCGTAGTCCATGGCGTTGCCGCGGATGTAGCACATGCCGTTGATCAGCGACGAGCCGCCCAGGCCCTTGCCGCGACCGCACTCCATGCGACGACCGTTCATGTGTGGCTCTGGATCGGTCTCGTAGGCCCAGTTGTAGCGACGGCCTTGCAGGGGGAACGCCAGTGCCGCCGGCATCTGGGTGCGGAAGTCGAAACGGTAGTCCGGGCCGCCGGCTTCCAGCAGCAGGACGGTGACGCCTTCGTCTTCAGTCAGACGGGTCGCCAGGGTGTTACCGGCAGAGCCGGCACCGATGATGATGTAATCGAATTCTTGGGCCATTGGAGCCTCCGTGGAGAGCTGCAAGCCTCAAGCTTCAAGCTGCGGGAAAAGGCAGCGAAGCGGGCTTGGCGTTGAATGAGGAGCAGGCGGCAAGCCAGGCTGTTGCCCTGGCTTGCCGCTTGTAGCTGGCTGCTAGCGGCTGCTTAGAACACCGAGGCGTAGTCGCCCAGCTCGACCTGCACCGACTTGATGCGGGTGAAGTTGTTCAGCGAGCTGATGCCGTTCTCACGGCCCACGCCCGACTGCTTGTAGCCGCCAACCGGCATCTTGGCGTCGGACTCGCCCCAGGCGTTGATCCAGCAGATACCGGCTTCGAGCTGATGAATCACGCGGTGAGCGCGGTTCAGATCCTTGGTGACCAGGCCGGCAGCCAGGCCGAAGTCGGTGTCGTTGGCGCGGCGGATCACTTCTTCTTCGGTTTCGTAGGTCAGGATCGCCATGACCGGGCCGAAGATTTCTTCACGGACGATGGTCATGTCGTCGGTGCAGTCGGTGAACACGGTCGGTGCAACGAAGGCGCCCTTGGCGAATTCGCCGTCGGTCAGGCGCTCGCCGCCGCACAGTACGCGGGCACCTTCTTCTTTACCCTTGGCGATGTAGCCCAGCACGCTTTCCATGTGCGGGAAGCTGACCAGCGGGCCGAAGTTGGTGTTTTCGTCTTCCGGGTTGCCGATGCGGATGCGTGCAACGCGCTCGGCGATCTTGGCTTCGAAAGCGGCTTTCAGGTGGCTCGGCACGAACACGCGAGTGCCGTTGGTGCAGACCTGACCGGAGCTGTAGAAGTTGGCCATCATGGCGGTGTCGGCGGCGCGATCCAGGTCGGCGTCGTCGAAGATGATCAGTGGCGACTTGCCGCCCAGTTCCATGGTCACGTCTTTCAGCGAGGAGCTGGAAGCGCTGGCCATGACCTTCTTGCCAGTGTCGGTGCCGCCGGTGAAGGAGACCTTCTCGATGCGCGGGTGCTCGGTCAGCCAGGTGCCGACTTCGCGGCCGCTGCCGGTCAGGACGTTGAACACGCCATCCGGCAGGCCGGCTTCGGTGTAGATCTCGGCCAGTTTCAGGGTGGTCAGCGAGGTCACTTCGCTCGGCTTGAAGATCATCGCGTTACCGGCCGCCAGGGCCGGTGCGGATTTCCACAGGGCGATCTGGATCGGGTAGTTCCACGCGCCGATACCAGCCACTACGCCCAGGGGCTCGCGACGGGTGTAGACGAAGGAAGTGGTGCGCAGCGGGATCTGCTCGCCTTCGATGGCTGGCACCAGGCCTGCGTAGTATTCCAGCACGTCGGCGCCGGTGACGATGTCCACGTACTTGGTTTCGGAGAACGCCTTGCCGGTGTCCAGGGTTTCCAGGGCGGCCAGTTCGTCGTTGCGCTCGCGGAGGATTTCCACGGCGCGGCGCAGGATGCGCGAACGCTCCATGGCGGTCATGGCGGCCCAGATCTTCTGGCCTTTCTCGGCGCTGACCACGGCGCGTTCAACGTCTTCCTTGGTCGCACGCTGCACTTGTGCGAGAACTTCACCGTTGGCCGGGTTGATGGCATCGAAAGTGGCGTCGCTGCCGGCATCGGTGTAGCCGCCGTCGATGTAGAGTTTTTGCAGTTCGAAACGGGCCATAGTGTCCTCGCAAGTGCATTAAGTAGTGGGCTTGACCACCGGGCATGCCCCTAAGTTCGGGGCGCGCTGATCAGTGGCGGTTCAGGGGCCGAGCGTCTCTTTTGTGCTCTAGCGCTCCTGCTTAGCCAGTTGTAGATCCATGTATTCGTAAGCGATCCGTATCGCCTGGTCGGTGTCGAATGCATCACCCGACAAGGCACCACGCAGCCACAAACCGTCGATCAAGGCCGCCAGGCCGCGGGCTGCCTTGCGCGCATGGTAGAGCGGCAGGGCACGGCGGAACTGGCAACACAGGTTGGAATACAAGCGGTGGTCGTTGATCCGCTGCAACCTGTGCAAATCGGGCTGGTGCATGCTGGAAGCCCAGAAGGCCAACCAGGTTTTCATTGCCGGGCCGTTCACCTGGCTGGCATCGAAGTTGCCCTCGATGATCACTTTCAGATGAGCGCGCGGGCTGTCGTCCGTCAGGGCCTGGCGGCGTGCTCTGACGCCTTCGTTGAGCATGCTCATGATGTAACCCATCGTCGCTGCGATCAGGCCGTTCTTGTCCCGAAAGTAGTGACTGATGATGCCGTTCGAGACACCGGCCAAACGGGCGATCAGCGCAATGCTGGCGTCCCCCATTCCGACCTGATCGACCGCTTGCAGCGTGGCTTCGATCAATTGCTGGCGGCGTATGGGTTGCATACCGACCTTGGGCATCTGATACCTCTCCTTAGGCCTGTCGATTGGCGTATGACGCCCGTCGACTTGTGGGCCAGTCTATTTTGTTTTGATTGAACGTTCAATCAACAAAGAATAAGATCTGCGACAAATCGTCGCTGCCTGGGGAGTTTCTCCTGCTCGCAGATGGCGGAAAAACGACCTCCGAAAATGCCCGAAACTTACACGCGGCATAGCGTGGACCGGCAAGAGAGCACACGTGTTGAAGGGGCAGGACGCTCCGGGTTCCAGGCGACGAACTGCAGGTTCGTCACCGGCCCCGGATGCGGTTGCGCAACGCGGCTTTTGCGGTTTCGGGTGTTTTCGGGGTGTCTTTATAACACCCGATGATCGGCTGCCAACTAACCGATTGGTCGGGTGCCGTGTTGCCTTGTGTCCTTCTCTCGCACTGCCCGGAGCATCTGCGCAATGAGTTCTGCCTCTCTTATAAAGACCCCACCGGAGAAGGTGCGGGTCAACGGTTGGGTGTTCTACACCTCCACCGCGCTGATCCTGTTGTTGACCGCCATTCTGATCATCGCCCCGCAAGAGGCCGGCCGACTGCTGGGCATTGCCCAGGCCTGGTTGTCCCGCAGCTTCGGCTGGTACTACATGGTGGTGATCGCCGCTTACCTGGTGTTCGTGGTGGGCCTGGCGTTCTCCTCCTACGGCAAGCTCAAGCTGGGGACCAAGCAGGACACCCCGGACTTCAGTTACGGCGCCTGGGCGGGGATGCTGTTTTCCTCCGGCATCGGCATCTCGCTGCTGTACTTCGGTGCTTCCGAGCCCCTGGACCACTACTTCAACCCGCCGGAAGGCGTACCGGGCAGCAACCTGGCCGCACGCCAGGCGCTGCAGCTGACGTTCCTGCACTGGGGCCTGCACGGCTGGGCCATCTATGCCCTGGTGGGCCTGGCGGTGGCGTACTTCGCCTATCGGCATAACCAGCCACTGGCGCTGCGTTCGGCGTTGTACCCGCTGGTGGGCGAGCGCTGGGTCAAGGGCGCGGCCGGCCACGCGGTGGACGGCTTCGGCATGTTCGTGACCCTGCTGGGCCTGGTGACCAACCTCGGGATTGGTTCGATGCAGGTGTCTTCCGGCCTGGAAAACCTGTTCGGCATGGAGCACAGCAACACCAACCTGCTGATCGTGATCATCGTCATGAGCACGGTGGCCACCATCGCCGCGGTGTCCGGCGTGGAAAACGGCATCCGCCGCCTGTCCAACCTGAACATCGTGCTGTTCAGCGGCCTGCTGATCTTCGTCCTGCTGTTCGGCCCGACCCTGCACCTGCTCAACGGCTTCGTGCAGAACATCGGCGACTACCTGAACGGTGTAGTGCTCAAGACCTTCGACCTCTATGTGTATGAGGGCGACAGCGCCAAGTCCGATCGCTGGCTGGGCCTGTGGACCCTGTTCTACTGGGCCTGGTGGATTTCCTGGGCGCCATTTGTAGGCATGTTCATCGCGCGTATTTCCCGTGGTCGCACCGTGCGTGAACTGGTGGCCGGCGTACTGTTGATTCCCCTGGGCTTCACCCTGGCCTGGCTGTCGATCTTCGGTAACTCGGCCCTGGATCTGGTGGTCAATCAGGGAGCCGTGGAGTTGGGCAAGACGGCGTTGGAACAGCCGTCCATGGCGATCTACCAACTGCTCGAGCACTACCCGGCCTCGAAGATTGTCATCGGTGTGTCGATCTTCGTCGGCTTCGTGCTGTTCCTGACCCCCGCCGACTCCGGGGCGGTGATGATGGCCAACCTTTCGTGCAAGGGCGGCAACGTCGACGAAGACGCCCCGCACTGGCTGCGGATCTTCTGGTCGGTGGTGATCACCCTGGTGACCATCGGCCTGCTGTTCGCCGGCAACTTCGAAGCCATGCAGACCATGGTGGTGCTGGCCGGCCTGCCGTTCTCGGTGGTGCTGATCTGCTTCATGTTCGGTTTGCACAAGGCCATGCGCCAGGACGTGCAGATCGAGCAGGAGCAGGCGCAACTGGCCGAGCGTGGCCGCCGCGGTTTCAGCGAGCGCCTGAGCCAGCTGGACCTGCAACCGACCCAGTCGGTGGTGCAGCGCTACATGGACAAGCACGTCAGCCCGGCCTTGCAGGAAGCGGCGGCGCAGTTGCGCAACCTGAGCCTGGAAGTGCAGACCAACCTGGGCAAGTCGAAGAACCTGTTGGGCCTGCGCGTGGAAATGGATGAAGGCAATCCCTTCGTCTATGAAGTGAGCCTGGACGGCTACCTGGCGACGCCTAGCGAATCGACCCAGCCGGAAGGGGCCGACAGCGAAGTGCGCAGCCGTTTCTACCGCGCCGAGGTGTATCTGCACAACGGCAGCCAGGAATACGACTTGATGGGCTTCACCCAGGAGCAGATCACCCGGGATGTGCTCGATCAGTTCGAAAGCCATCGGCAGCTCCTTGGCCGTGTCTATAGCTGAGTGAAAACGGCCCCATCCTTGTAGGAGCCGGCTTGCCGGCGAAGACGTCCTCAAGGGCACTGCAAGGCTTCAGGGCCTGTTCGCTGGCAAGCCAGCTCCTGCAGAAGGGGGTGTGTCGTCAAAGCAAAACGCCGCGATTGCTCGCGGCGTTTTTGTGTCTGCTGCTTAACCCAGGTTCTTGCCGAGCAGCGCGTGGTAGAGCTCGCTGTCGCCAAGGATGCCCACCACTTTCTGGTTGTCGTGGAGCACCAGTTTGTTGCCGGTCTGGTAGCGGATCTGCAGGGCATCGCGCATGCCGATGCTGGAGTCTACCAGGGTCGGGCGTCGGCCCAGTTCTTCCACGGCTTGCCCCGGAACCCAGTTCTGCAGGTCCAGCTGCGAGCCGTTGCGGCGTGCGCCCTTGATGGTGTTGCCTTCGGCCAGGTCGAGCCAGGAATCGCCGCCCGGGTCCAGGCATACCGAGCCGTTGACCCGCTTGCAGTTGTCCAGGCTGCGCATCAGGCTGCGCCCGCACAGCACGTTCAGTGGGTTGGTGTGGGCAACGAAAGTCCGTACATAGTCGTCCGCCGGGTTGAGCACGATTTCTTCCGGGTTGCTGTACTGGATGATCCGTCCGTCTTTCATGATGGCGATGCGGCTGCCCAGCTTCAGGGCCTCATCCAGGTCGTGGCTGACGAAGACGATGGTCTTGCTCAGCTTGCGCTGCAGCTCCAGCAGTTCGTCCTGCAGGCCCTGGCGGATCAGCGGGTCGAGGGCCGAGAAGGGTTCGTCCATCAGCAGGATATCGGCGTCCATGGCCAGGGCACGGGCCAGGCCCACGCGCTGCTGCATGCCGCCTGAGAGTTCGTCGGGCTTCTTGTTGCGCCACTGGGTCAGGCCCACCAGCTCAAGCTTCTCGTCCACCAGCTTGCGCCGTTCCTTTTCCGGGCGGCCCTGCATCTCCAGGCCGAAGCTGATGTTTTCGCGCACGGTCAGCCAGGGCATCAGGGCGAACTTTTGGAACACCATGGCGATGCGCTTGGTGCGCATCATCTTCAGCTCGGCGGGGCTGCAGGAGGCGATGTCGATCTGCTTGCCTTCATGCTCGACGAACAGCTTGCCGCGGCTCACGGTGTTCAGGCCGTTGATGCAGCGCAGCAGGCTCGACTTGCCGGAACCGGAGAGGCCCATCAGCACGCAGATCTCGCCTTTCTCGATGTCCAGGCTGGCATTCTCGACGCCGACGATCTGCCCGGTCTTCTTCAGGATCTCGTTGCGGGTCATGCCCTGGTCCAGCAGCTTGAGGGGCTCGCGCGGGTCCTTGGAGAAAATCACGTCGACCTTGTCGAAGCGGATAATGCTCATGCGTCACCTCCTACTTTGGCTTCAGGTTGCTTGCAGATGCGGTCGAGCATGATCGCCAGCAGCACAATGGCCAGGCCGGCTTCGAAGCCCAGGGCGATATCCGCGGTATTGAGGGCGTTGACCACCGGCTTGCCCAGGCCATCGGCGCCCACCAGGGCGGCGATCACCACCATCGACAGCGACAGCATGATGCATTGGGTAATGCCGGCGGCGATGCTCGGCATGGCGTGGGGCAGTTCAATGCGCGACAACAACTGACGGCGCGAGCAGCCAAAGGCCTTGCCGGCGTCCATCAACTCTTGTGGAACATCGCGAATGCCCAGGTAGGTCAGGCGGATCGGCGCGGCGATGGCGAACACCACCGTGGAAATCAAGCCGGGCACCACCCCCAGGCCGAACAGGGTCAGGGTCGGGATCAGGTAGACGAAGGTGGGCACGGTCTGCATCAGGTCCAGCACCGGCCGCATCATGGTGTAGAACAGCGGCTTGTGCGCCGCGACTATGCCCAGCGGTACGCCGATGAGCACGCAGACCAGGGTGGCGAACAGCACCTGGGCCAGGGTTTCCATGGTTTCCTGCCAGTACCCCAGGTTGAGGATCAGCAGGAAGGACAGCACGACAAAGGCGGTCAGGCCCCATTTGCGCTGGATCAGGTGCGCCAGCAGGGCAATCAGGCCGATCAGGGCCAGGGGGTTGAACCAGGTCAGCGCGAACGTCACGCCGTGGATCATGGTTTCCAGGGTGGTAGCGATCGCGTCGAAGGTGCTGGCGCCGTGCTTCGTCAACCACTCGACGAAAGCCGCGATGTACTGGCCCAGGGGGATTTTCTGATCAGTGAGCATGGTATTGAACGTCCGCATGCAAGGGAAAAACAGCCCGGGCGGGCGAGCCCGCCCGGCGTAAGCGCACTACTTAATTTGAAGCTTGTGCAAGCTTGGCTTTCACGGCCTCCAGGCCAGGTTTACCGTCAATGGTGGTCACGCCGGCGAGCCAGGTATCGAGCACCTGAGGGTTCTGCTTCAGCCAGGCCTTGGCGGCCGCCTCAGGCTTCATCTTGTCGTCCAGCACGTTGCCCATCAGGGTGCTTTCCATGTTCAAGGTGAACGACAGGTTCTTCAGCAACTGGCCGACGTTGCTGCACTCTTCGGCATAGCCCTTGCGGGTGTTGGTGTAGATGGTGGCCTGGCCGAAGTTGGGGCCGAAGAACTCGTCGCCGCCGGTCAGGTACTTCATCTTGAAACGGGTGTTCATCGGGTGCGGTTCCCAGCCCAGGAACACCACCGCGGTGTCACGGCGCTGTGCGCGCTCGACCTGGGACAGCATGCCTGCCTCGCTGGATTCCACCACCTTGAAGCCGGCGTCCTTCAGGCCGAAGGCATTCTTGTCGATCATGGTCTGGATGGTGCGGTTGCCGTCGTTGCCCGGCTCGATGCCGTAGATCTTGCCGTCCAGTTCCTTCTTGAACTTGACGATGTCGGCGAAGTCCTTCAGGCCCTTGTCGTACAGCGACTCGGGCACCGCCAGTGTGTACTTGGCGTTTTCCAGGTTGGCCCGCAGGGTGGCCACGGTCCCGGCGTCGCGGTAGGGCTTGATGTCGTTTTCCATGGTCGGCATCCAGTTGCCGAGGAACACGTCCATGTTCTTGCCGTCGGCCAGGGACTTGTAGGTCACGGGCACGGAAATCATGGTGGTCTTGGTCTTGTAGCCTAGGGCGTTGAGCACGACGCTGGTGGTGGCGGTGGTCACGGTGATATCGGTCCAGCCGACATCGGAGAAGTTTACGGTGCTGCATTGTGCCGGTTCTGCGGCTTGTGCCAGAAGCGGCAGACTCAGCATGGCGGCCAACAACAACGACGGGGAACCTTTCATAGGGGGGACTCCTGGATGTTTTTTTGGCGGCGTTTGGACCGCGCTTATAAGTGTGGCGGTTGGTGTGTCGGGAACAGCTCTACCACCGTGCCTTGCAATCGAGTCGAGACTGATCATGTACCAGTGAAAATCTGTCGCCTACAGGGTGCGTCGTATCCAGTACAGGGAGGGTCGCATCCAGTGTCGGTGAGGTCGCTTACAGTGTTTTCGAGCGATTTTTCCTACAACTGAGCCGCAAAAAACGCCCAAAACCCCTGCGTTGCGCCTGGCGGCGTTAGTGGGCATGAGTGAGTCGGTGTCAGACGTCGTGGGCCTTGGCAAAAGCCTGATGATGCGCCCTTCTCGGCGGATTGCAGCTTGAGCGTAGCAGCTCCGTCAGAGGGCGTTTCCGGCGCCCGGACAGTGCTCAACCAGGAGTTACGCAGCAATGGCTATCAGTGTTTTCGACCTGTTCAAGATCGGCATCGGCCCCTCCAGTTCCCACACGGTCGGGCCCATGCGCGCAGCGGCTTTGTTCGTCCAGGTATTAAAGGAAAGGCAACTGCTGGAGCAGGTACGCCGGGTCGAGGTGCAGCTCTTCGGTTCGCTGTCCGCCACCGGCATCGGCCATGGCAGCGACAACGCGGTGATCATGGGCTTGATGGGGGAGTGGCCGGACGCGATCGACCCGTCGCTGATCGGCACGCGCATCGAGCTGCTGCGGGAAACCGACACCCTGTTGCTGGACGGGCGGCTGCCAGTGCCTTTCATCTGGGCCCGGGACATGCAGCTGGTGGACCGCAACCTGCCATTCCATCCCAACGCCATGACCCTGGTGGCCGCGGGCGAAGAGGGTGAGCTGCACCGCGATACCTACTATTCGGTGGGCGGCGGTTTTGTCGTCGACCAGGCCCAGGCCGACAGCGGTGTGGCGGACCTGGACCGCAGCGAGCTGCCTTACGATTTTTCCAGTGCGGTGGAACTGCTGGGCCTGTGCCAGAAGCACAACCTGCGGGTCGCCGAACTGATGCTGGCCAACGAGAAGGTCTGGCGTTCGGAAGAGGAAATCCGCAGCGGCCTGATGGCGCTCTGGCGTGCCATGCAGGACTGCGTGGAGCAGGGGCTCAAGCACGAGGGCATCCTGCCTGGCGGGCTCAATGTGCGTCGCCGCGCGGCCAAGTTGCACCGTAGCCTGCAGGAACTGAACAAGCCCAATGTGATCGGCTCCACCCTCAGCGCCATGGAGTGGGTCAACCTGTTTGCCCTGGCGGTGAACGAAGAGAACGCCGCCGGCGGACGCATGGTCACCGCCCCCACCAACGGCGCGGCGGGGATCATTCCGGCGGTGCTGCATTACTTCATGAAGTTCAGCGAAGACGTCACCGACGCCAACGTGGTGGATTTCTTTCTCGGCGCGGCGGCCATCGGCATCCTGTGCAAGAAGAACGCCTCCATCTCCGGTGCCGAAGTCGGCTGCCAGGGTGAGGTGGGTTCGGCCTGCGCCATGGCGGCGGCCGGGCTGGCGGAAATTCTCGGGGCGACCCCGGAGCAGTTGTGCAACGCCGCGGAGATCGGCCTGGAGCACAACCTCGGCCTGACCTGTGATCCGGTGGGCGGGCTGGTGCAGGTGCCGTGCATCGAGCGCAACGCGATTGCCGCGGTGAAGGCGATCAATGCCGCGCAAATGGCCTTGCGCGGCGATGGCCAGCATTTCATTTCCCTGGACCGGGTAATTCGCACCATGCGTGATACCGGCGCCGACATGCACGACAAATACAAGGAAACCTCCCGTGGCGGCCTGGCGGTCAGCGCCGTGGAGTGCTGATTGCCGGCGCGCACAAATCGCTCACATGCCCAGGGGCGCGCCACCTTTTAGCGCGTCGTGAATAGACAAGTCGCCAACCGGGCCGGGCAGCCCCCGTGCCCGTGGCCCGGTTGTGCTTTGAGTGACACTCGCCCGCCCCTGTGCGAAGTGCCTGCCGCGCAAGTGCTACCTAACTGCTCACAGCTCTCTGGGCCTGGCCATCGCACGCCGACGGCGGCGCTTCTTATCCGCACATTGACAAGGGCTATGTAGACACGTCGCGACGTCGTTTTCAGGAGTTATTGAATGCCCATTCAACTTTAGGCATGGCAATTGCTCTGTGAATATCAAGCCCGTCTCCCTTGAGGAACAGGGCACATAAAAAGAGCCTCCGCCTGAGGCCATCACCAGCTTTGTGTGAGGAGATATCGCGATGACGTCGTTCAACTCCGGGGCCCAACCCCAGAACCGTGCGCCTCAATCCATCGGCTTTCTGCTGCTGGACAATTTCACGCTGATTTCCCTGGCCTCCGCAGTCGAACCCCTGCGCATGGCCAACCAACTGTCCGGTCGCGAGCTGTATCGCTGGACCACCCTCAGCGTCGATGGTGGCCAGGTCTGGGCCAGTGACGGTCTGCAGATCACCCCCGATGCCGCGATGCACAAAGCTCCCAGCCTCGATACCGTGATTGTCTGCGGCGGTATCGGCATCCAGCGCACCGTCACCCGCGAACATGTGTCCTGGCTGCAGAGCCAGGCCCGCCAGTCGCGCCGTCTGGGCGCGGTGTGTACCGGCAGCTGGGCCCTGGCCTGCGCCGGCCTGCTGGACGGCTTCGATTGCAGCGTGCACTGGGAATGCCTGGCGTCGATGCAGGAAGCCTTTCCCCGGGTGGCCATGAGCACCCGCCTGTTCACCCTCGACCGCAACCGCTTCACCAGCTCCGGCGGCACCGCGCCGCTGGACATGATGCTGCACCTGATCAGCCGCGATCATGGCCGCGAGCTGTCGGCGGCGATCTCGGAAATGTTCGTCTACGAGCGCATCCGCAACGAGCAGGATCACCAGCGCGTACCCCTCAAGCACATGCTGGGCACCAACCAGCCCAAGCTGCAGGAAATCGTCGCCCTGATGGAAGCCAACCTCGAAGAGCCGATCGACCTCGACGAACTGGCGGTGTACGTCGCCGTGTCCCGGCGACAGCTGGAGCGGCTGTTCCAGAAGTACCTGCATTGCTCGCCGTCGCGCTACTACCTCAAGCTGCGGCTGATCCGCGCCCGGCAACTGCTCAAGCAGACTCCCATGTCGATCATCGAAGTGGCGTCGGTCTGTGGTTTTGTCTCCACGCCGCACTTCTCCAAGTGCTACCGCGAGTACTTCGGTATTCCACCGCGTGACGAGCGCATCGGTTCCAACACCACCCAGCAGGTGGCGATGATGCCGCTGCCGCAAGCCATGGTTTTGGCGCCGCTGTCCGGGCCATTGTCGGCCCTGAGCCAGGCACGCAACGAATCGACCTTCGCCAGCGTGCGCCTGTAGTCACAGGCGTTTCTTGAAATACACCACGCGCTCGGTTTCCTCGAAACCCAGCGCGTGGTGCAGATCCTGGCTGGCCAGGTTGTCGAGGCTGGTGTCCGAGGCCATTTCCACGCATCCCTGTTGTTGCCCCCAATAGGCGACCTGCTCGATCAGGCGCTGGGCAATGCCCTGGCGACGATGCCCGGGGGCCACATAGATGCCTTAAAGAAAGACCACGGGGGAGCTGTCGGTGCCGTTGACGTAGTCGTGGCGCAATGCAGCCTCGGCCAGGCCCACGGCCTCACCGTTCTCGGTGCAGGCCAGCCAGCAGCCGTAGCGCTGGGGCTCGGCCAGAATCTGCTGGATTTCGGCCTGGTGTTCATCCTGCGGGCAATCGGGCCACAGGCCCTGGCGCAATTGCAGCCACCCGCCAGCGTTGGCGGATGAACCAGGTTCAATGGGGGTCATGAGCGGGCCTGTGGTTTGTGGAGGAAACCCACTTTAGCAACCCGCCCGGGCCCCGGGGGCGTTCACGCGCGTTTTTGCTGCTGGTACTCGGCCAGGGCCGGCAGCAGTTGGCGGTCGATGGCCTGGCGTACGGCAGGCAGGATGGTCGCATTGCCGGTGAGCATCTGCTCGACCATGCCCTTGAGCGCCTTGGCCCGTGCATCGCTCAAGCCCCTTACCGCACATTCGCAGGCCTGCTCGGCGCTGGCGCCTGCGGGCATTTCGAAACCCAGGGCCCGGAGTTGTCCCAGCAGGTCGTCCTGGTCAATCAGATCCGCGTGCATCATGACTCTTATCCTTGTTCAGGGAGCGTGGTCGTGAGCCGATTCTGGTAGGGCGTCCGGGTGGCGGCAAGGGCAGATTGTCGCGATGGCCCGTTTACCTATGAACAGGTCGTTTTCGGCTAAGTCGATGGCCATGGCCGGTTGCCACAGCGTTGGGAAAAGGCGGCGCAATCAAGTCTTGCGGCGCTTGCTTGTGAGGCCTCGGGCTTGCCTGAAGGGTGGGGTAATGAGCGTTCCTGCCGCGCAAAGACTTTCTGTGCCAGCGCTGGGTGTTCGGTAGGATGGCCGCCGAGTGGCAAGGCATGGAGCTGGAGTGGATGAAAGTGATGTTCAGAATGGGGTTCGCCTGTTTGTTGTTGATGGTTTCCGGCGCCGCTCTGGCCGCTCCCGAGTGCGACGATTTTCTGAAGGCCATGACCGATCCACCGAAGTCCCTGGAGTTTTTCCGTTGTGAGTCGAGGCCCCAGGATCAGGGCGCACCGCTGACTGCCAGTTACCGGGTCAAAGGTAAGGACGCCCATGAGGTAGAGCGCTATCTGCAGCGGGAGTTGGGGGGGCAGTAGGGGCTCAGGTTTGTCTGCTGCGGCTGGGAAACGAAGGGCTTCATTTCCTATAGGGATAGAAAGACCGGGCGTAATTACCAGATTGGCATGGGCTCTGAAGAGACGCCCTACAACCAGCGCCAGGATTGGCACAAGATCGGCTATTTCTATGTGACGGTGGTGCTGTATACCGAGGACATCTGAAGGCGTGGCAGTGGCCCTATTACCTATGAGCAGGTCGCTCTCGGCTAACTCGCGGGAAGGCAGAGTGGGCAGACTGAAACCAGCTCGCGTCGTGTCGGTTTGGTCACCTTCTCACCGCAGCTCCTCAGAAGTAGTCCCTGCCTCGATCCTGTCACGGCTTGATCGGGGCTTTTTTTTGCCTGTGGAAAGCTCTCCGGCAAGTTTCGCCGGCAAGCCGGCTCCTACAGGGGAGCCGGGGGCGGGAGGGGTGAGGATCAGCGCTGCAGCACCAGGATTCTGGAGAGCAGTTCGTCGCGGTCGATGTAGCAGCCCTGGAAGTGCCGGGCGCCGCTGGCCGGGTCGAAGGCGTTGCGCGCGTGCAGGGTGCGGCGGTTGTCGAAGCACCAGAGCTGGCCCGGGTCCAGGCGGCGAATGACCCGGAACCGGGCTTCGCGGGTCAGGGCGATAAAGCGCCGGTAGGCGCGGTACAGCCGGGGCATCTGTTCTTCCGTGGTGTCGAAGGGGCCACGCAGGAAATTGGCCATGCGGATTTCCGCGACCTGGCCCCGGGCATCCAGGGCGATGACCGGTGCCAGGCAGCGGTAGTCGCTGTGGCGGTCCTTGTTGCGAAACTCCACGGGAATTTCGCACAGGGCGCGGAACGCCTCGGGGTCTTCCCGGCGCAAGGCGTCGGCAATGGCGAAGCCGTCGACGAAAATGCTTTCGCCGCCTACCGCGTCATTCACCAGGCAATGCAGGAATTGCAGCCCCGGTTGCAGCTCGCGGGTCGGCAAGTCGCTGTGCAGCGGCAGATTGAAGGCGGTGTAGGCGTTGCTGTCGGCATCGGCCTTGGACTGCACGTTGAACAGCACGCCGAAATTGCTTTCGCGGATAAACGAAATACGCCGCGCAATCAGGGCCAGCGAGCCGGGTTCGGTGGGCGCGCCACGGACCTGGGTCAGGCCGGTATCGCGCAGGGCCAGCAGCCATTGCAGCAGCACCTGGGGGTCCTCCATCAGCGCCTGGTACTGGAACACGGGCAGTTGCAGGCTGGCGTCCCACAGCGAGTGCCGGGCCTTGACGGCCTGCCGTTCTTCGCGCGACTGTCGATCATAGGCATGGGCCCGCAGCCAGCCGGGGTCGAAGCGGCTGCGGTGGCCGTCCGCCCAGTCGAGGTTCAGGCAGCCGTCGGCATCAATGCGTGCGGCGTTGCACTCGAGGTCTTCGGCAACATCGACGATTTCCAGCACCTGTTCGCGGGTCACGCTGTAGACGCATTGCGGGCAAGGGCAGTTGTCCCGCAGCCATTGATGGTGAAAAGGGCTGAGACGGCCGTCGGCCCAGTGCACCTGGAGCCGGTCCGGCAGGACCTGGACAGTGGCCAGTGCGCTGATCAACGGGTAACTGCGGTAGTCGGCAAGGGCGGCGGTGTTCACGGCGATCTCCTTTTATTCTGAGGGCTATTTTTCCGCGGGCAGGGCGATCACCCGGCCGAGGCAGGCCGGGCGCGGCAGGTCCGCCTGCTCGGCGGCCAGGGTTTGCAGGCGTTGCAGCACCGGCTCGCTGAACGGCGCCGAACGCGGCCCGGCCAGGTCGACGTGGAGCAGCATCTGTTCGTTGCCGGCCAGCTCCTGGGGATCACCGACCTTGTGCAGGCTGTGGTAGAGGTGCAGGCGCTTGCGGTCGTGGCCGATGATCTGGGTGCGCACTTCGACCTCGGTGTCGAGCTTCACCTCGTGCAGGTAGTTCAGGTGCAGTTCCAGGGTGAACAGCGAGTGGCCGCTGGCTTCGCGGTTATCGCTGTCGAGCCCCAGGCGATCCATCAGGGCGTCAGTGGCATAGCTGAAGATCAGCAGGTAGAAGGCATCGCGCAGATGGCCGTTGTAATCGACCCAGTCGCTGATGATGCGGGTGCTGTAGGTGGTCAGGGCAGGCATAAGGTCACCGGATAACGGTAGGAGCCGGCTTGCCGGCGAAGGCGTCCGTTGGGTTTGCGCCTGGCTTGGCGGCCCGTTCGCCGGCAAGCCAGTTCCTACGGGGTTGGGTTAGTCGTGAAAGTGCATGCCGTGCTTGGCCTTGGTGGTTTTCACCGCCTCCAGCACCGCCAGCAGGCAGTCATCACGATAGCGCTCCAGGGCCGCAATGCTGTGGGTGCCCAGTTGCTCGGCGGTGCCTTCGACCACGTCGTCGATCAGCTTGTCGGTCAGCTCCGGGGCCGGCAGGTAGGTCCAGGGCAGTTGCAGCGCCGGGCCGAACTGGGCCATGAAGTGGCGCATGCCGGCGTCGCCGCCCGCCAGGGTATAGGTGAGGAAGGTGCCCATGAACGACCAGCGCAGGCCGGCACCAAAGCGGATCGCATCGTCGATTTCCCCGGTGGTCGCCACGCCGTCGTTGACCAGGTGCAGGGCCTCGCGCCACAGCGCTTCGAGAAGACGGTCGGCGATGAACCCGGGTACTTCCTTGCGCACGTGAAGGGCGCGCATCCCCAGGGATTCATAGACCTTGATCGCGGCCTGGACCGCTTCGGGCGCGGTGCGCTTGCCGCCCACCACCTCCACCAGTGGCAGCAGGTACACCGGGTTGAACGGGTGGCCCACCACGCAGCGTTCCGGGTGGGTCGAGCCCTCGTAGAATTCGCTGGGCAAAAGGCCCGAGGTGCTGGAGCCGATCAGCGCCTCAGGCTTGGCCGCGGCGCTGATTCTGCTGTGCAGTTCCAGCTTGAGCTCCAGGCGTTCGGGAGCGCTTTCCTGGATGAAGTCGGCATCCTTCACGCATTCCTCGATGGTGTCGACGAAGCGCAGGCGCTGTTGTGATGCTCCGGGGGCCAGCCCTTGTTTTTCCAGCGCGCCCCAGGCGTTGGCGACGCGCTTGCGCAGGGCCGCTTCGGCGCCAGGCGCCGGGTCCCAGGCCACTACGTCGAGGCCGTGGGCCAGGGCACGGGCCACCCAGCCGCTGCCGATCACGCCACTGCCCAGGGCGGCGAAAGTTTTGATGTCGGTAATAAAAGTCATCGCGTCTTCCTGGATAAAGAGTTCGTAGGAGCTGGCTTGCCAGCGAAGCTATTGTCGGCCTTGCGGGCCCCTTCGCCGGCACGCCGGCTGCTATGAGCTCGGATGTGACGGCCTCTTCGCGAGCAAGCTCGCTCCTACGGGGGGAGAGGTGGATTGGGGTTAGCCGCGTTGCTTCAGGCCCATCTTCTGGCGGCCTTCGGCCGGGGTCAGGACCCGGGCGCCGAGGCGGCTGAGGATTTCCGTGGCCCGTTCCACCAGTTGGCCGTTGGTGGCGAGCACGCCGCGATCCAGCCACAGGTTGTCTTCCAGGCCGACCCGCACGTTGCCCCCCAGCAGCACCGCTTGCGCAGCCATGGGCATCTGCATGCGGCCAATCCCGAAGCCGGCCCAGACCGCGTCCGCCGGCAGGTTGTCGACCATGGCCTTCATGGTGGTGGTGTCCGCCGGGGCGCCCCAGGGAATGCCCAGGCACAGCTGGAACAGCGGGTTGTCCAGCAGGCCTTCCTTGATCATCTGCTTGGCGAACCACAGGTGCCCGGTGTCGAAGATTTCCAGCTCGGCCTTCACTCCCAGCTCCTGGATACGCTTGGCGCCGGCCCGCAGCTGGGCCGGGGTGGAGACGTAGATGGTGTCGCCGTCGCCGAAGTTCAGGGTGCCGCAGTCCAGGGTGCAGATCTCCGGCAGCAGTTCCTCGACGTGGGCCAGGCGGGTCAAGGGGCCGACCAGGTCGGTGTTGGGGCCGAACTCCATGGGGTTCTCGCCGCCGCCGATCTCCAGGTCGCCGCCCATGCCGGCGGTGAGGTTGACGATGATGTCGATGTCGGCCTCGCGGATCCGCTCCATCACTTCGCGGTACAGCGCCACATCGCGGCTGAACTTGCCGGTGGCGGGGTCGCGCACATGGCAGTGCACCACGGTGGCGCCGGCCTTGGCGGCTTCTACGGCGGCCGCGGCGATCTGTTTCGGGGTGACCGGCACGTGCGGGCTCTTGGCGGTCGTGTCGCCAGCACCGGTGAGTGCGCAGGTGATGATGACGTCGTGGTTCATGGTGCGGTTCCTTACAGGCGTGTTTGCTGAGGGCGTGAGGTGGCCGTGCGCAGCCCAGGGCGGGCTGCGGGGCGGCAGTGGCGGTGGCTTATTTGCTGGTCAGTTGCAGGTGTTCGGCGGCCGGCTTGCCATCGAAGGTGGTGACCCCTTCCAGCCAGCGCTGCTGGTCCTGCGGGTGGTCCTTGAGCCATTGCCGCGCGGATTCCAGGGCATCCTTGTGATCCAGCAGCGGCTGCATCATGCGGCTCTCGTCTTCGGCGCTGAAGGTCAGGTTGGTCAACAGACGGTGCACGTTCGGGCACTGCTCGGCGTAGTTAGGCGCGGTGACGGTCCACACCGTGGCCTGGCCTTCGTTGGGCCCCAGGGCGTTTTCGCTGCCGCTGAGGTAGGTCATCTTGAAGTTGACGTTCATCGGGTGCGGCGCCCAACCGAAGAACACGATGGCTTCGTTGCGTTTCACCGCCCGGGCCACCGCCGACAACATGCCCGCCTCACTGGACTCCACCAACTGGAACTTGCCCAGGCCGAACTGGTTCTTGGCGATCATTTCCTTGATCTGGGTATTGGCTCCCGAACCCGGTTCGATGCCGTAGATCTTGCCCCCCAGTTCCTTCTGGAACCTGGCGATGTCGGCAAAGGTCTTCAGCCCCTTGTCCGCCAGGTAGGCCGGCACGGCCAGGGTGGCGCGGGCGTCCTTGAGGCTCGGTTCGGCCAGGACCTTGACCTGGTTGGCGTCTACGAAGGGGGTGATGGTCTGGGTCATCAGCGGGTTCCAGTAGCCCAGGAACAGGTCCAGGCGCTGGTCACGGATGCCGGCAAAGATGATCTGCTGGGAAGCACTGGTCTGCTTGGTCTTGTAGCCGAGGCCGTCGAGCAGGACCTGGGTCAGGGCGCTGGTGGCGATCACGTCGGTCCAGTTGACCACGCCCAGGCGCACGTTCTGGCAACTGGCGGCATCGGCGGCCAGGGCCCCGCTGCTCAGAAAAACGCTACTACTAAGCGCAAGCACACAGCTGCTGATCAGTCGTTTCATGATGCTTTCCTCGGCAGGTCGTTATTGTCGGTCCCGGCGTCTTTGTGCGCAGGTGTTGCCAAGGTACGCAGGCGCCGCCGGTGGCAAGCGCACAGCGGCGACCGACTCTTGCACTGCAGCGACCTGCCCCCTTGTGGCACGGGGGCATTTGGCGTATCAAAAGGCCCACGCTGGCCGTCACCGGAGTGCGTTGCATGTCCCAGGACTTCTATTTCCTGCTGATGCCGGGGTTTTCCGCCATCGGTTTCATCTCGGCCATCGAGCCGCTACGGGTGGCCAACCGCTTTCGTGGCGAGCTGTACCGCTGGCATGTGCTGAGCGCCGACGGCGGCGCGGTGCTGGCCAGCAATGGCATGTCGGTGAATGTCGATGCGGCCCTGGAGCCGCTGAAGAAAGGCGCAACCTTGTGGGTGGTGGCCGGTTTCGAGCCGCTGAAGTTTCTCACCCCGGCCCTGGAGCACTGGTTGCGGCGGCTGGAGGTGGAGGGCGTGACCCTGGGCGGGATCGACACCGGTAGCGTGATCCTCGCCGAGAGCGGTTTGCTGGAGGGGCACCGGGTGACTTTGCACTGGGAGGCCATCGAGGCCTTCAAGGAGTCCTACCCGCAACTGAGCGTGACCCAGGAGCTGTTCGAGATCGATCGACGGCGCATCACCTGTGCCGGCGGCACGGCGTCCATCGACATGATGCTCGACCTGATCGCCCAGGCCCACGGCCCGCAACTGGCGGTCCAGGTCAGCGAGCAGTTCGTGCTGGGGCGCATCCGCCCGCGCAAGGATCACCAGCGCATGGAAGTCGCCAGCCGCTACGGCATCAGCAACAAGAAGCTGGTGCAGGTGATCGGCGAAATGGAACAGCACAGTGAACCGCCCCTGAGCACCCTGGCCCTGGCCGAGTCGATCAAGGTCACCCGGCGCCAGCTGGAGCGCCTGTTCCGCCTGCACCTCAACGACACCCCGAGCAATTTCTACCTGGGCCTGCGCCTGGAGAAAGCCCGCAAACTGCTGCGCCAGACCGACATGAGCGTGCTGGAGGTGAGCATTGCCTGTGGGTTTGAATCGCCGTCCTACTTCACCCGCAGTTACCGCGCGCGTTTCGTGAATTGTCCCCGGGAAGACCGTAGGGTCTCGATTAGTTGAAAAAACAAACTCGCTTTTGAGGATAGTTCGATAGCGCTTTCGGTGAGCTTAAGCTTTAAGGGGCTAGGTTATAAATATAAGCTATCCGAAATAGACATACTGGATGTTTTGGATCAGTAGGAAGGCTAGGCAAATAAAGCCAAATGCATAAAACGTCATAATGATTTTTGTGATGGTGGGGCGCTCAACATTGAAGGCGCCTTTAATGTTGGAGAAAGCGTCAGCGTGATGTTCTGTACTCACAGTACATGCATCAAACCTATTCCTAAGGTTACTGATGTAGCTTTTTTCAGCTTCGTTGCTAGTCACATGTCCGAAAAAATCTTTTATGAGTGTATCTTGGTAATCGGCGGAACTTCTCTCTAGTAACTCTTCGAACATTTGCTTTAGTGACTCGAAGCTGCCTTCTTTTTCTTTGAACTCAGCAAAGGTCTTATAATCTTTTATTATTTTTGGTGCGTATAAAGAGTATAAAATATTTGCGGTTGTGAACAGAAGAGTAGCGCCATATAAGACTTTTAAGCTGAATGGAATGTCCCAGTTCAATAAGATTGGGGTTTGAAAAATTCCTAGGTTTATTTCTGAAGGAAATTTCTCGGTTAGTTTTGCAAGTATTGGTATCGCAATAAACCAGAAGCTGATCGATTTAATTGCCTTGGAGTTGCCTAGACCACTCAGGGTGGTCCATGTAATTGGGTTTTTTTTGATGCTGTATTTCATTTTCTTTCCTTGAAGTGTCTTTCTAGTTTCTAAAGCGATTCGTTGCTTTTAAATCTTGAGTGCTGTGCAGGCTACCTTATAGGCTTCGTGCTGGTATTTGTTGAGGCTCGCGGCCAGAGCGAAGCCGTGCTTCTTGTACTGGGCGTTGATGGTCTGGGGCGACAGCAGGGTCACCTCGCAATTCTCCAGCAACTGAAACACGCCTTCGATCTTGAAGGTGGTGGGGCCGCCGGCGAACTCGCCTTTCTTGCTGCGCTTCTTGATGGCGATGCGGGTGATCCCGTGTTCGCGCACGAAGGCCCCGACCTGGCTGGCGAAGGCCCTGACGTTGGCGGCCTCGTCATCGTCTTCCAGGGCGATTTTCTTGGTGGCCAGCGGCTGGTGTTGCACCGCGCCGTCTTGCAGGGTGGCGAGGGCGAAGATGGCTTCGCTGCCTTTGATCTCGATACCGCAGATGCTCATGGGGAACCCTTTCAATCAGTGAGTGAGGCGCAGCTTACAGCTCCAGCTGGTCGGCGCGTATGCCGAAGGCGGCGGCGATCTTTTCCCGGGTGGCCCGGCGCGGCCGGGCGACGCTTTCCTGCTGGGCAAAGGCCGGCTGGGAGATCCCCAGGCGCCTGGCGACTTCGTCCTGGGTGAGGTGCAGGTGCTCGCGCCAGGCGCGGATCGGCGTGGCGCCGTCGACCATGCGGCTGACCACGTCATGGGGTATCAGATCGGCTTCCTTGTACTGCGCCATGTACTGCGCGTAGGGAATCACCACGAATGCCGGGCTGCCGTCCGGGCCGTGGATGATCTGGATGTCAGTAGGTACGTTCATCACGTTTCTTGACCTCTTGAACACTGACGATGTGTATGGCTCCGTCCCAGTCGAACAGGACCCGGTACTGCCCGACCCGAAGACGATAGGCATAAGTGTGGCCGGACAGGGCTTTGACGTTGCCACTGGCGGGCATGTCGGCCAGCAGGGCAATCGCATCGCGAACCTGGACCTGATGCTCGTGGTGCAGTCGCATCAACTGCTTGACCGCTTTTCTACTCCAGAGGATCTCGTTCATGGCGGACTATATAAGTCTTTTATAAGGAATGCGAATCCTTGCTTATATTTCCTGCCCGGCCAAGTGCAGAACCTTGTCCCTTTGTTGCCCGCGCCAGCATTACCAGGTCGTGGACTGCCCGCGCCGGTCCACCTCGTACACCTTCTGGCGCAGCAGCCGCTCCTTGAGCCAGCGCTCGGCCTTGCCCATCACCCGTTGTCGGGCCCAGAGCAGGTCGACGCCGATCAGCCAGTCGGTATGGGGGTAGGCCCCCAGTTGCAGTTCCACCAGCTCGCCCTTGGCCAGTTCACGCTGGATCAGTTGCCGCGGCAGGGTGGCCCAGCCCAGGCCGGCGCGGACCATTTCCAGCAGCGCCAGGTAGTTTTCCGCCTGCCACAGCTGGGTGGAGCGCAGGTATTCGCTGCTGGGCAGCTTGTTGGCGTGGGCGCTGAAGGCCAGGCGCCGGTGCACATGCAGGTCGTCGAAGGTCACGCTGTCGAGCTGCGCCAGCGGGTGGTCCGGGTGGCAGACGTGCAACATGATCAGCTTGCCCAATTGCTGGAACTCCAGCTCCTGGGGGTAGCCCGGTTGCGAGAAGGCGATGCCCAGCACCGCCTCACCCCGGGCCACCAGCTCGCTGGCGTCCCCGGACAGCGGGTGGCGGATCAGCAGGTCGACATAGGGAAAGGCCTGTTCGAACTCCCGCAGGGCCGGCATCAGCGGGCCATAGGGGGTTTCGATGACGATCGACAGGTGTGGCTCCACCACCTGCGACAGGCAGTCGGCGTTGGCCTGCAGGGTCAGGCAGCGCTCCAGCACCGCCTCGGCCTGCAGCAGCATCTTCTGCCCGGTGGCCGTCAGCACCGGGCTGCGAGCGCTGCGGTCGAACAGCTCGACCCCCAGGTCCGCCTCCAGGTTGCCGATGGCCACGCTGACCGTGGACTGGGTCTTGCCCAGCTTGCGTGCGGCGGCCGAGAACGAGCCGCTTTGCGCGGCCTGTACGAACATCTGCAGTTGATCCAGCGAAAAGCGCATCGCGGCTCCCGGCCCTGGAAGAGGGCTGTCTGATCCATCGTTAAAAACGATGGCTGCTCATTTGTTTCATCGTATTCAAGCACAGATCATGGCCCCGACGTCCGTACTTCCTGCCGGCGGCGCTTGCCCCGGATGCCTGCCAAAACAAAAGCAAAAGCTGCACCTTCAGGAGACCTGCGACATGACAATTTCCCGCGTGCATCCCGTGGACGAGGTCCTGCCCGTCCGCCAGCTGTTCACCTTCGGCCTGCAGCATGTGCTGGTGATGTATGCCGGTGCGGTGGCGGTGCCGTTGATTCTAGGCAATGCCCTGGGCCTGACCCCGGCGCAGGTGGTGCTATTGATCAACGCCAACCTGCTGACCTCGGGCATCGCCACCCTGGTCCAGACCCTGGGGTTCTGGCGTTTTGGCGCGCGGCTGCCGTTGATCCAGGGCTGTTCGTTCATCGCCCTGGCACCGATGATCATGATCGGCAAGCAGTTCGGCCTGACCGAGGTGTTCGGCGCGGTGATCGCCGCAGGCGTCATCACCATTGCCCTGGCGCCGCTGTTCAGCCGTCTGCTGCGGTTTTTCCCGCCCGTAGTGATCGGCAGCCTGATCACCATCATCGGCATTTCCCTGATGCCGGCAGCGGCGATCTGGCTCGGCGGCGGCAACCCCGCGGCGGACGATTTCGGCGCGCCGGCCAACCTGCTGCTGGGGCTGGCCACGGTAGCGGTGACGCTGGTGATCTACGGCAAGTTCTCGGGCTTTATCGGCAACCTCAGCGTGCTCATCGGCTTGCTGGTGGGCAGCCTGATCGCCGCGGCGTTCGGCATGACCGACTTTGCCCAGGTGAGCCAGGCGGCCTGGTTCGAACTGAGCCGGCCCATGGCGTTTGGGGCTCCACAGTTTTCCCTGGTGCCGATCCTGATCATGACCCTGGCGATGCTGGTGATCATGGCCGAGACCACCGGCAACTGCCTGGCCATCGGCAAGCTCACCGGCAAGCCGACCACTCAGCGCACCCTGGGCGATGCGTTCCGCGCCGATGGCCTGTCGACCCTGCTCGGCGGCCTGTTCAACAGCTTTCCCTACAACGCCTTTACCCAGAACACCGGGCTGATCGCGCTGTCCAGGGTCAAGAGCCGCTTCGTGGTGGCTGCGGCCGGGGCAATCATGGTGCTCATGGGGCTGTTTCCCAAGCTGGGTGCCCTGGTGGCCGCGGTGCCGACCCCGGTGCTTGGCGGTTGCGCCATCGTGATGTTCGGCATGACTACAGTGGCCGGCATCCAGGAACTGTCGCGGGTGCCGTTCGAAGGTACGCGCAACGCCATCGTGGTGGCGGTGTCGGTCAGCGTCGGGGTGCTGCCGATGTCCTTCCCGGCGCTGTTCGCCCATCTGCACGGTCCCCTCAGGCTGGTGCTGGAAAGCGGCATCTTCCTTGGCGCCATCACCGCCATCGTTCTCAACCTGCTGCTCAATCCCCGTGAGGCCGCCGCCCAGGTGCTGGCAGCCCATGTCGAGCTCAATGACTGACGTTTTTCTCGCCGCCATTGCTGTGGCGGCTCCTGCCCATGAAAAGGAGGTCAAGATGACCCAGATTCTTTCTTCCATCCCTGCCGGTGTCACCGAACTGGACCTGCACTTGCTGCGCCAGAGCATCCAGCTCGCCGAAGAGGCCAAGGCCCGCGGCCGTCATCCGTTCGCGGCCCTGGTGGCCGATCGCGACGGCAAGGTCATCGCCAGCGCCGGCAACAACTCGATGCCCCCCGAAGGCGACCCGACCCAGCACGCCGAACTGGCGGCAGCGGCGCTGGCGGCCAAGCGCCTCAGCCCCCAGGCCCTGGCCGAGTGCACCCTGTACACCAGCGCCGAGCCCTGCTGCATGTGCGCCGGGGCCATCTACTGGACCGGCATTGGTCGGGTGGTCTACGCCTTGTCCGAACATGAGCTGCTGGAGTTGACCGGCGACCACCCGGAAAACCCGACCTTTTCCCTGCCGTGCCGCGAAGTGTTCGCCCGTGGGCAGCGGCAGATCCCGGTGTTCGGGCCGATGCTTGAGAGCGAGGCCGCGCTGGCGCACAAGGGCTTCTGGAAATGAACGGCGGCCTATCCATCCATGTGGTGGACGTCGCCAGCGGCAAGGTGGCCGAAGGCATGGCGGTGCGGGTGCGCCGCCTGGACGGCGAGCTGCTCTGCGCAGGGCGAATTGCCGGCAACGGCTTGCTGAGCGAGCTTGCCGAGCGCTCGGCGAGCTTCGGCCAGGGCGTCTACGAAGTGGAGCTGGACGTGGCGGCGTTCTATCGCGAGCAAGGCCAGGCGCTGCCGCCGGTGCCCTTCCTCGAGGTGCTGGTGTACCGCTTCGGCCTGGATGATCCGCGCCAGCACTACCACCTGCCGTTCAAGCTCACCGCCTGGGGCGTCTCGTGCTTTCGCGGTGGCGCCTGACCCGGCGCTGACCTGTAGGAGCGAGCTTGCTCGCGAAACGCTCGCAGCCACCACAACCGGTTCGCCAGAGCGCTTTTCGCGGGCCGGCCCGCTCCTAGCGGTGGCGGGTCATTCCTGGGCGATGGATTCGATGAACTCCGAGCGTTCGTCGCTCATGCGCGCCAGGCAGTCATTGGTGGCGATGGTGTAGGCCTTGGTGCCGGGCTTGGCCGGAAAGGACTCCATCGCGCAGTCGGCGTCGCGCTGCTTCTGCCACAGTTGCTGGGCATTTTTGACCTTGGCGCTGATGTCGGCCAGTTGCCCTTTGTCGCTGCCATAGAGGGTACCCAGGCGTTCCAGCAGGCTCTGCACGTTGTCGCCCAGCAGCTGTTCGGCGGTGGTCCTGTTGTAGGTCGCGCATTCCAGGGTCTGCACGTCGTTTTCCACGCCGTCGCAGGGCGTGTTGTCGGCCTCTTCGGCCGCCTGTACGCCTGTCGTTATCAGTAACAAGGCCAGGAAGATCGGTTTCATTGCAGCGCTGCCCTCATCCAGTGACGCTTTCGTTGAAGCGGCGAATTCTGGCGCAAGCCCCGGGCAAAGAACAGAGGCCACCCATGCCCTCCGTCCGGCCCTTTGTCGGCGCTTGACGCTTTCGGCAATTCCCCTGTCGTTTTTGCACCCAGGCGCCCCGGCCCTCAAGCATATGCTGACCCCAAAGCGCCGGCAGACGATTCGGCGCATGAATCGCCAATAAGGGGACAGCCTGATGAGCCCAGCCGAACTACACGCCGACAGCATCGTTATCGACGGGCTGATCATTGCCAAGTGGAACCGCGAGCTGTTCGAGGACATGCGCAAGGGCGGCCTGACCGCAGCCAACTGCACCGTGTCGGTTTGGGAAGGTTTCCAGGCCACGGTCAACAACATTGCCTCCAGCCAGAAGCTGATACGCGAAAACAGCGACCTGGTGATGCCCGTGCGCACCACCGCGGACATTCGCAAGGCCAAGGAGCTGGGCAAGACCGGCATCCTCTTCGGCTTCCAGAATGCCCATGCCTTCGAAGACCAGATCGGCTACGTCGAGGTGTTCAAACAGCTGGGCGTGGGCATCGTGCAGATGTGCTACAACACCCAGAATCTGGTGGGCACCGGCTGCTACGAGCGTGATGGCGGGCTCTCCGGGTTCGGCCGCGAGATCGTCGCCGAGATGAACCGCGTCGGGGTCATGTGCGACCTGTCCCACGTTGGTTCCAAGACCAGCGAGGAAGTGATCCTCGAATCCAAGAAGCCGGTCTGCTACTCCCACTGCCTGCCGTCGGGCCTCAAGGAGCACCCGCGCAACAAGTCCGATGCCGAACTGAAATTCATCGCCGACCACGGCGGTTTCGTCGGCGTGACCATGTTCGCGCCGTTCCTGGCCAAGGGCATCGACTCCACTATCGACGACTACGCCGAAGCCATCGAATACACCATGAACATCGTCGGTGAAGATTCGATTGGCATCGGCACCGACTTCACCCAGGGCCATGGCCAGGACTTCTTCGAATACCTGACCCACGACAAGGGCTACGCCCGGCGCCTGACCAACTTCGGCAAGATCATCAATCCCCTGGGCATTCGCACCGTGGGCGAGTTCCCCAACCTCACCGAGACCCTAATCAAGCGCGGCCACAGCGAGCGCGTGGTGCGCAAGATCATGGGCGAGAACTGGGTCAGCGTCCTGAAGGACGTCTGGGGCGAATAAGGCCACCCCCCACAGCACATTCCTGTAGCCGCTGCCGCAGGCTGCGATCGGCTCCGAAGGAGACGCGCTCTTGCGGCCCTCGGAAGGCTCTTCGAGCCTTTTCGCAGCCTGCGGCAGCGGCTACAGACGTACTTATCCACAGAATCCCGGAGTTTTGAAACATGGCCAAGATCGCCCCGCAATTGCCTATCGAAGTCGACAGCGAAACCGGTGTCTGGACCTCCGACGCCCTGCCGATGCTCTACGTGCCACGGCATTTCTTCGTCAACAACCACATGGGCATCGAGGAGGTATTGGGCGCCGATGCCTACGCCGAGATCCTCTACAAGGCCGGCTACAAGTCCGCCTGGCACTGGTGTGAAAAAGAAGCCGAATGCCATGGCCTGGAAGGCGTCGCGGTGTTCGAGCACTACATGAAGCGCCTGTCCCAGCGCGGCTGGGGCCTGTTCAAGATCCAGGACATCGACCTGGATAAAGGCACCGCCAGCGTCAAGCTCGAACACTCGGCCTTCGTCTACGTGTACGGCAAGGTCGGGCGCAAGGTGGACTACATGTTCACCGGCTGGTTCGCCGGTGCCATGGACCAGATCCTGGCGGCCCGTGGCAGCAAGATCCGCACCGTGGCAGAGCAGGTTTACGGTGGTTCCGAAGAAGGCCACGACGATGGCCTGTTCGTCGTCAAACCGTTGTAAGCGGAGTTAAGAAAAATGGCTTTCGAAGCGATGTTCCAGCCGATCCAGATCGGCAAACTGACCATCCGCAACCGTGTGCTGAGCACTGCGCACGCCGAGGTCTACGCCACCGACGGCGGCATGACGACTGAACGGTATGTGAAGTACTACGAGGAAAAGGCCAAGGGCGGCATCGGCCTGGCGATCTGTGGTGGTTCCTCGGTGGTGGCCATCGACAGCCCCCAGGAGTGGTGGAGCTCGGTGAACCTGTCCACCGACCGCATCATCCCGCATTTCCAGAACCTGGCCGACGCCATGCACAAGCACGGCGCCAAGATCATGATCCAGATTACCCACATGGGCCGGCGCTCGCGCTGGGACGGTTTCAACTGGCCGACCCTGATGTCGCCGTCCGGGGTGCGCGAGCCAGTGCACCGCGCCACCTGCAAGACCATCGAGCCGGAGGAGATCTGGCGGGTGATCGGCAACTACGCCCAGGCCGCGCGCCGGGCCAAGGCCGGTGGCCTGGACGGTGTCGAGCTGTCGGCGGTGCACCAGCACATGATCGACCAGTTCTGGAGCCCACGGGTCAACAAGCGCACCGACGAATGGGGCGGCACCTTCGAGAAACGCATGCGTTTCGGCCTGGAAGTGCTCAAGGCGGTACGCGCTGAAGTGGGCGACGATTTCTGCGTGGGCATGCGCCTGTGCGGCGACGAGTTCCACCCGGACGGCCTGTCCCATGAGGACATGAAGCAGATCGCCAAGTACTACGACGACACCGGCATGCTGGACTTCATCGGCGTGGTGGGTTCGGGCTGCGACACCCACAACACCCTGGCCAACGTGATCCCCAACATGAGCTTCCCGCCGGAGCCGTTCCTGCACCTGGCGGCGGGCATCAAGGAAGTGGTCAAGGTCCCGGTGCTGCACGCACAGAACATCAAGGACCCGAACCAGGCCACGCGGATTCTCGAAGGCGGTTACGTCGACATGGTGGGCATGACCCGCGCGCACATGGCCGACCCGCACCTGATCGCCAAGATCAAGATGGGCCAGATCGACCAGATCAAGCAGTGCGTCGGCGCCAACTACTGCATCGACCGCCAGTACCAGGGCCTGGACGTGCTGTGCATCCAGAACGCCGCCACGTCCCGTGAATACATGGGCGTGCCGCACATCATCGAGAAAACCACCGGCATCAAGCGCAAGGTGGTGGTGGTCGGTGCCGGTCCTGCCGGTATGGAAGCCGCTCGCGTCGCCGCCGAACGCGGCCATGACGTGACCCTGTTCGAGAAGAAGGAAGCCATTGGCGGGCAGATCACCACGGCCTCCAAGGCGCCGCAACGGGACCAGATCGCCGGTATCACCCGCTGGTACCAGCTGGAGCTGGCGCGCCTGAAAGTCGACCTGCGCCTGGGCACCGCGGCGGACAGCGCGACCATCCTCGACCTGCGCCCCGACGTGGTGGTGCTGGCCGTGGGCGGCCATCCGTTCATCGAGCAGAACGAGCACTGGGGCGCCGCCGAAGGGTTGGTGGTCAGCAGTTGGGACATCCTCGACGGCAAGGTGGCGCCGGGCAAGAACGTGCTGGTGTACGACACCATCTGTGAGTTCACCGGCATGTCGGTCACCGACTTCATCGCCGACAAGGGTTCGCAAGTGGAAATCGTCACCGACGACATCAAGCCGGGCATCGCCGTGGGCGGCACCTCGTTCCCTACCTACTACCGCAGCCTGTACCCCAAGGAAGTGATCATGACCGGGGACCTGACCCTGGAGAAGGTGTACCGCGAGGGCGACAAGCTGGTGGCGGTGCTGGAAAACGAATACACCGGCGCCCGGGAAGAACGGGTGGTGGACCAGGTGGTGGTGGAAAACGGCGTGCGTCCTGACGAAGAGCTCTACTACGGGCTCAAGGAAGGTTCGCGCAACAAGGGCCAGATGG
This sequence comes from Pseudomonas sp. 8(2025), assembly GCF_052665325.1. Classification (NCBI taxonomy): domain Bacteria; kingdom Pseudomonadati; phylum Pseudomonadota; class Gammaproteobacteria; order Pseudomonadales; family Pseudomonadaceae; genus Pseudomonas; species Pseudomonas sp. 8(2025). The sequence continues at coordinate 682,592 of NZ_JBQOIE010000001.1, forward strand.
ACGTCGAGGCGCTGTTTGCGATCAAGCCGCAGCCGTGCCTGAGCGAGACGGGGGAGGGCTACCTGTTGTTCCGCATCGGCGACTGCGTGTCCCAGCGCAACACCCATGCCGCGATCTACGACGCACTGCGCCTGTGCAAGGATTTCTAAGCCACTTCCTGTAGGAGCCGGCTTGCCGGCGATCGGCACTGGCGAGATACCGCGTGCTGCCTGATCGCTGGCAAGCCAGCTCCTACAAGGCCCCAGGTCTTTGGGAGCTCCACCATGTTGAACACCCTTCTTCCCATTCTGTTGTTCGCCGCCATCGGCCTTGCGGTCCTTGGCGCGCTGCGACGCGTGGCCATGTGGCGCCGGGGGCGAGCCTCCAAGGTCGATCTGATTGGCGGCCTGCTGGCCATGCCCAAGCGCTACATGGTGGATCTGCACCACGTGGTGGCCCGGGACAAATACATGGCCAACACCCACGTGGCCACGGCGGGGGGCTTTGTCCTGGCCGCCGTGCTGGCGATCCTGGTGCACGGTTTCGGCCTGCACAACCGCATCCTGGGTTATGCCTTGCTGCTGGCCACCACGCTGATGTTCGTCGGCGCGCTGTTCGTCGCCAAGCGCCGGCGCAACCCGCCGGCGCGGCTGTCCAAAGGGCCGTGGATGCGCCTGCCCAAAAGCCTGCTGGCATTCTCCGTGAGCTTCTTCGTGGCGACCCTGCCGGTGGCCGGGATCCTTCCGGAAAACTTCGGTGGCTGGCTGCTGGCGGCGCTGCTTGCGCTGGGTGTGCTCTGGGGCGTGTCCGAGCTGTTCTTCGGCATGACCTGGGGCGGGCCGATGAAGCACGCCTTCGCTGGTGCCCTGCACCTGGCCTGGCACCGGCGCGCCGAGCGCTTTGGTGGCGGACGCTCCACCGGCCTCAAACCGTTGGACCTGGAAGACCCGAACGCGCCTTTGGGGGTGGAAAAGCCCAAGGACTTCACCTGGAACCAGTTGCTGGGCTTCGACGCCTGCGTGCAGTGCGGCAAGTGCGAGGCGGCATGCCCGGCCTTCGCCGCCGGCCAGCCGCTGAACCCGAAGAAACTGATCCAGGACATGGTGGTCGGCCTGGCCGGCGGTACCGATGCGCAGTTCGCTGGCAGCCCGTACCCTGGCAAGGCCATCGGCGAACACGGCGGCAACCCGCACCAGCCCATCGTCAACGGCCTGGTGGACGCCGAGACCCTGTGGTCCTGCACCACCTGCCGGGCCTGTGTCGAGGAATGCCCGATGATGATCGAACACGTCGATGCCATCGTCGACATGCGTCGCCACCTGACCCTGGAGAAGGGCGCCACGCCGAACAAGGGCGCCGAGGTCCTGGAAAACCTCATTGCCACCGACAACCCCGGCGGCTTCAACCCCGGCGGGCGGATGAACTGGGCGGCGGACCTGAACCTGTCCCTGCTCAGCGACAAACAAAGCACCGACGTGCTGTTCTGGGTCGGCGACGGCGCCTTCGACATGCGCAACCAGCGCACCCTGCGGGCCTTCGTCAAAGTGCTCAAGGCGGCCAAGGTGGACTTCGCCGTGCTCGGCCTGGAAGAGCGCGACAGCGGTGACGTGGCCCGGCGCCTGGGCGACGAAGCGACTTTCCAGCTGCTGGCCAAGCGCAACATCCAGACCCTGGCCAAGTACCGCTTCAAGCGCATCGTCACCTGCGATCCCCACAGTTTCCATGTGCTGAAGAACGAGTACGGCGCCTTCGATGGCAACTACCTGGTGCAGCACCACAGCACCTACCTGGCCGAGCTGATTGGTGCCGGTGCCCTCAATCTGGGCCAGCACAAAGGCAATAGCGTTACCTACCACGACCCGTGCTACCTGGGCCGTTACAACGGTGAATACGAAGCGCCGCGCGAGGTACTGCGGGCCCTGGGCATCGAGATCAAGGAAATGCAGCGCTCGGGCTTCCGTTCCCGTTGCTGCGGCGGTGGCGGCGGCGCGCCGATCACCGACATTCCGGGCAAGCAACGGATTCCCGACATGCGCATGCAGGACATCCGCGAAACCGGCGCCGAGCTGGTGGCCGTGGGTTGTCCACAGTGCACGGCGATGCTCGAAGGGGTGGTGGAGCCGCGGCCGATGATCAAGGACATCGCCGAACTGGTAGCCGATGCCTTGCTCGAAGACGCCGCCCCGAGCAAAGCGCCGGCGTCGGTGAAACCTGAACCTGCGGAGGTGCACTGATGAGCGACATTATCCGCCGCGATCCCCGGGCCGAGTGGATCGCCCGCAACCGCCTGCACCCGCTGCACGCGGCCATGCAGCCGGCGCAACACAGCTGGATGGGGCCCAATGGCCTGATCCGCAAGAACCCCCACGGCATCGGTTTCATCGGCCCCAACGGCCTCAAGCGCATCGACCGCAGTGGCGCCCAGCAGGGCGGCAGCGCCAAGCGCACGGCAGCGGCCGAGGTGCAGTTGCCGCTGCATCAAGTGGCGCAGCCGGCGTTCTACATCAGCGTGGTGCCGGACATGGTCGGTGGCCGCCTGAGCAGCCACGACCGCGACCTGCTGGGCCTGGCCCATCAGTTGGCGGGCCAGGACGGCGCGGTGCTGGCGGTGGTGTTCGGCGAACACAAGGAATCGGCCTTCGCCATCGCGGGTGTCGACCGCCTGCTGGTGCTGCAAGGCAGCGAGTTCGAAGGTTATGCACCGGAGCAACGGGTGCAGGGCCTGCGGGCTGTGGATAACCAGTTCAGCCCGCGCCACTGGCTGCTGCCCGACAGCCGCACCGGCGGCGGCGAACTGGGCCGGCGCCTTGCCGCGGCCCTGGGCGAACGCCCGGCGACCCGGGTCTGGCAGGTCAAGGACGGGCAGTGCATCGGCCGTGCTGGCGCGGGCCTGCAGGACTTGGCGCGGCCGGTGGCGCGCTTGATCCTGGCCGCCGCCGAATGCGCGGAGCCGGTCAGCGAAACCCGCCACGAAGCCTTGCCGGTGGAGTTATCCACAAGCGTGGCCCGCAGCCTGGCGCGGATCGAAGACCTGGGCGCAGTGGCGGTGGACCCGGCGGCGATTCCCATGGCCGAGGCCGAGTTCATCTTTTCCGGGGGCAACGGGGTCAAGGACTGGCCGCTGTTTCACCAGACCGCCGCCGCCCTGGGGGCCACCGAAGGCGCTTCGCGGGTGGCGGTGGACGACGGCTTCATGGCCCGCGACCGGCAAGTGGGGGCCAGTGGTATCTGGGTCACCGCGCGGGTCTATGTGGCGGTGGGGATTTCCGGAGCGATCCAGCACCTGCAAGGCATTGGTGCCTGCGACAAGGTGGTGGCGATCAACCTCGACCCGGGTTGCGACATGATCAAGCGTGCCGACCTGTCGGTGATTGGCGACAGCGCGGAGATTCTCAAGGCCTTGATCGCGGCGGTAGCGGCCTACCGCAACGACGCCAAGCGCGATGCGGCTTAAGGGGATGTTATGCACAGCAATGTAATCAGCCTGATTTCGATTGGCGCCCACCCCACCTCCGGCCGCCCGCGGCGTGCCGAACAGGATGCCCGGGCAGTGGAACTGGGCCTGCAACTGGCCGGTGCGCAGTTGCAGGTGCTGCATGCCGGCGATGTAGCCGAACCGGCCCTGCGCGCCTACCTGGGCATGGGCCTGGAACAGCTGCATGTGCTGGAGCAGCCGGCGGGCGCCGATGCCCTGCCGGCACTGACCCAGTACCTGCGTCATGCCGGCGCCCAGGTGGTGCTCACCGGCAGCCAGGCGGAAACCGGCGAGGGCTCGGGGATGCTGCCATTCCTGCTGGCGGAAAACCTCGGCTGGCCGCTGGTGGTGGGGCTGGCCCAGGTCGAGTCCCTGGGCGATGGCGTGGCCCATGTCCTGCAAGCCTTGCCTCGCGGCCAGCGACGCCGGCTCAAGGTGCGCCTGCCATTCCTCGCCACTGTGGATAACGCCGCACCCAAGCCGCGCCAGAGCGCCTACGGCCCGGCGCGCCGGGGCCTGCTCGAAACCGACCAGGTGCTGGTGGTGGAGGACGAGTTGTTCACAGGCTCCAGCCTGCAGCCGGCCAAGCCGCGCCCCAAGCGCCTGAAAGTGATCAAGGCCAAGAGCGGCGCCGACCGCATGAAAGCCGCTACCGCCAAGGCCAGCGGCGGCACCGGCCAGGTACTCAAGGGCGTCAGCCCTGAGGCGGGTGCCGAAGCCATTCTCAAATTGCTCATCGAAGAAGGCGTAGTGCGCTGACCTCAGGGTTATGCACAACCCCTGGCACCGCTGTTCGCTGGCAAGCCAGCTCCTACGGGGGAAATGCACCCATGTCCTGTAGGAGCCGGCTTGCCGGCGAAGAGGCCAGCGCGGTTTTGCACAATTCCCGGGCGCAGCCGTGCGCTGGCAAGCCAGTTCCCACAAGGGGAAATGCACCGATGCCTTGTAGGAGCCGGCTTACCGGCGAAGAGGCCGCCGCGGTTTTGCACAATTCCCGGCCGTCTTTCGCGACAGGGGGGTAGGGTTACTCACAATCCCTGTGTGCGGACCTGTGGATAAGGTGTTCGCGCCTCGCTCCAGCCCTTGTGCAGCGGGCCCTGGCGCCGCCTGTACGATTTTTGATCAGGCTAAGTCGGCGTTTTTTATGGCGTTTTTTCCATGATGGGAAAACCCTCGGGCAGACTTTTGCACAGCAGTTGCCCCCAAAGTCTGTTGGCGCTTCTGTGGATAAGATGTTCGCTTAGCGCTGTATCCCTTGCAGAACGGGGCTTTCAAGCTTTTGTTCAAAAAACGACCAAATGCTGGTTTTTCCGCAGAATATCCTGGCGTGCCCCTGATAATGCGCGGCTTCTGGCGGTTTTCCACAGTGCATGACTCGTGCACCCGAGTTGCCCCCAAAGTCTGTTGGCCGTTCTGTGGATAAGGTGTTCGCCTTCCTCTGTAGCCCTCTGAATACGTGGCTTTGATGGCTATGTTCAAAAAATGATCAATGTCTTGTAAAACAGCACTTTCTACATAAGTCACGGATTTTATTGCCATTGCCCGGCGAAATATCCCCATGCCAGAGGAACTTGCCCACAGTTGCTGTGGGCCAAGGTGTGGATAAGGTGTTCGTCGAAGGCTGCACCCCTTGTAATCCATGGCTTGCACGGCAATAGATCAAATTTCATACAGCTCTAATGGCTGCCTTGACACTGGCAAGTGGCCTGTCTTCACTGATGCCACAAGGACTTGGCAGTTACTTATCCACATCCGGTTCTCGGGAGCTCAGGCAATGGACTGTCGTTTATCGCAGGCTTCTGCGATCCGCGCCTTTCTCCCTCGACGCACCCGCCGCCGCGCCACCAACCAGCGCGCCCGCCTATAGCTGCACCCCCGGGCTGCCGCCGGTTGGCACTTTTTCCACAGTTTGTGTTTCCCTGGCCAAGCTCCAGGCCAACCAGAAGTCCGCGGACTTTCTCAAGCAGGAGGCGCGTTTCTACAAGCCGCCGATCAACGTGATCTTCGCCAAGTTGCCCAACAACCTCAACCACGTCGGGGGCGAGCAACTGCCGTGCAACCACTGTGGCGACTGCGTCTGGGGCTGTAACAACAAGGCCAAGAACACCACCGCAATCACGGTGCGCAGATTTTCTGCCAGGCCCAGGTGCGCCATCTGGAGCGTGACGGCGACGGCTGGATCGTGCGCTTCCAGTACCTGGACAGCGCCCAGGGACGGCATGTATGGGCGCTGCATCGGCCATGGGGCGATTCCCTATGGCGTTACCAGCGAACTGAAGGGCAACACCCAGGTGCAATGGTCGGAAACCCTTTCGGCAGACGATCCGAACTACCCGCTACGGGTGCGCAATGGCTATGTGAAGGTGAGGCTGGACGGCCCGCAGATCAGCGAGACCTTCATCGGCGAGACCGGCGCGGTCAGCTGGTCGCGGCCCTGAAGGCCCTGTAGCCGCTGCCGAGCCCGCGAGGCTGCGACAAGGTCCGCAGGACCTTGCTTGACGGTTTTCCGCCGGACCTCAGGCGCTCTCAAGATCGCTGCGCCTGCTGCGTCGGAATGCCGCCCAAGCCGTTCGCAGCCTGCGGCAGCGGCTACATAAGCCTTGTAGCCGCTGCGGTGCTTGCAGTGTCAGCCGGTGACCGGAACACCCTTGAGGTAAGGCGCCGGTTCCGCCCCCAGGTTGCTCAGCATGCGCTCGCTGTACCAGTCGACGAAGTTGACCACGCCGAACTCGTAGGTCTTGGAGTACGGGCCGGGCTGGTAGGCGGTGGAGTTGATGCCGCGCTGGTTCTCTTCCGCCAGGCGCCGGTCCTGGGCGTTGGTGGCGTCCCACACCTGGCGCATGCGCTCGACGTCGTAGTCCACGCCTTCCACGGCGTCCTTGTGCACGATCCACTTGGTGGTGACGATGGTTTCCTGGGCGCTGATGGGCCACACGGTGAACACGATGATGTGGTCGCCCATGCAGTGGTTCCACGAGTGGGGCAGGTGCAGGATGCGCATCGAGCCCAGGTCCGGGTTCTTGATCCGGCCCATGAGTTTGGCGCAGCCCTGCTTGCCGTCCAGGGTCATGGACACGGTGCCCTTGAGCAGCGGCATGCGCACGATGCGGTTGCGCAGGCCGAAGCTGGCGTGGGCGTAAGGGATCTTCTCGGCTTCCCAGGCGGCAGCGGAGGCGGCCACGTGGTCCTTGAACGCCTGGTCGGCCCGCGGGTCGGTGACGTCGTCCCATTCCAGCAGGGTTTTCAGCAATTCGGGGTGCGAGCCGCCGCAGTGGTAGCACTCGCGGTTGTTCTCCAGCACCAGCTTCCAGTTGGCCTTTTCATGCAAGGTGGTCTGCACCGCCACCTTGGTGTTCTCCATGTCGTAGGGCTCCATGTAATGGGCCAGGGTCGCCAGGAAGTCGTCGATGGCCGGCGGGTTCTCGGCCAGGGAGATGAAGATGTAGCCGCCGGCGGTCTTCACGTTCACCGGTTTCAGGCCGTATTGCTTCATGTCGAAGTCGGCGCCCATTTCGGTGCCGGCGAACAGCAGGCGGCCGTCCAGTTCGTAGGTCCACTGGTGGTAGTGGCAGACCAGCTTGGCGACCTTGCCCTTGTCGCTGGTGCACAGCCGTGAGCCGCGGTGGCGGCAGACGTTGTGGAAGGCGTGGACCACGCCGTCGGCGCCGCGGATGACGATGATCGGGTTCTTGCCGATCTGCAGGGTGATGTAGTTGCCCTTGGTAGGGATCTCGCAGGTCATGCCGGCGATCAGCCATTCCTTCTGGAAGATCTCCTGCATGTCGATATCGAACAGCCTTTCATCGCAGTAGAACGGCTGCGGCAGGGAAAAGGTCCGCTCACGTTCCTGCAGCATCTGTGCAGTGGCCTTGCGTGCAGGTTCCAGCGGATCGCCCAAGCTCAGGGTTGCGGTGACGTCCATCGTTCAAGTCCTCATGGCCGTTCAGTGCGGCCGGCGAATTAATTAGTGGCTACGGTGGGTGCTACGCAAGTCACGAAAAAAACGGCTGTTGTCGTTGAGGCGAGTGTGGGTCCGCAGGCGCCAAGAACCTTATCCATGGGCGACATGGCCCAATCTGTTCCCGACGCGCCAGCCCCGGCAGCTGGGGGCTGGTCGCGATAAGCATGTGAATGTCGCAGATAGGTAAATGGGCGCGAGAAGCCTTACGCAGAATCGCTGACAAGACGCCGACCGTCGGCCGTGGAGAACAGCATGTCCAACACCTTCCTCAACCCGGTAACCACCCAGACCTGGGCCAATGGCCGTCACATCGTCCGTTGCGTCAAAGTCATCCAGGAAACCTGGGACGTGCGGACCTTCTGCTTCATGGCCGACCAGCCGATCATGTTCTTCTTCAAACCGGGGCAGTTCGTCACCCTGGAGCTGGAGATCGAGGGCCAGCCGGTGATGCGTTCCTACACCATCTCCAGCTCGCCCTCGGTGCCCTACAGCTTCTCGGTGACCATCAAGCGCGTGCCCGGCGGCAAGGTCTCCAACTGGCTGCACGACACCCTGCACGAAGGCCAGGAACTGGCGGTGCACGGGCCGGTGGGGCTGTTCAACGCCATCGACTTTCCGGCGCCGAAGATCCTCTACCTCAGCGGCGGCGTCGGCATTACCCCGGTGATGTCCATGGCGCGCTGGTTCTACGACACCAACGCCAACGTCGACATGGTGTTCATCCACAGCGCCCGTTCCCCCAAGGACATCATTTACCACCGCGAGCTGGAGCACATGGCCTCGCGGATCGACAACTTCAGCCTGCACCTGATCTGCGAAAAGCACGGCCTGGGCGAGCCCTGGGCCGGTTATCGCGGCTACCTGAACCACAAGATGCTGGAGTTGATGGCCCCGGATTTCCTGGAGCGGGAAGTGTTTTGCTGCGGCCCCACGCCCTATATGAGCGCGGTCAAGCGGCTGCTGGAAGCCGCCGGTTTCGACATGGCTCGCTACCACGAGGAATCCTTCGGCGCGACCCCGGCCGAAGCCCGGGCCGATGCGGTGGAACACGCCGAACAGGCGGCCGAGGCGCCGGAGCCGGACCTGGCGGACCTGCATCAGGTGGAGTTCACCGCTTCGGGCAAGAGCATCCGCGTGGCCCCCGGGGAAACCGTGCACGCGGCGGCGGCCAAGCTTGGCCTGATGATTCCCAAGGCCTGCGGCATGGGCATCTGCGGCACCTGCAAGGTGCTCAAGCTGGGGGGCGAGGTGGAGATGGAGCACAACGGCGGGATCACCGAGGAAGACGAAGCCGAAGGCTACATCCTGTCCTGCTGCAGCGTGCCCAAGGGCGACGTGCGCGTGGAGTTCTGATCGCCGGCAAACCGGCCCCTGCATCCGTTTGCTGTAGGAGCCGGCTTGCCAGCGAACAGGTGCAACCTGATCCTTCGGTTACTGATACAACGCCGGGCGCCGATCCAGGTGCACATGGTTATGTTCACTGATGGACTTGTGCCAGGCCTGGGTCAGGTCCAGCTCCGCCAGCAGCAACTGCTCGGCGCTTTCCCGATCCCTGCCCGCCAGTGGATAACCGTCGGCATCGACAATGGTCGAGCCGCCCACCCAGTTCACTTCACGTTCCTCGCCGCAACGGTCGCAGGCGGCGATGAACATCCGGTTGACCGCCGCATTGGCCTGCACCCGGACCATCTCCGCCGGCCGCTCGCCCAGCGGGCGCGGGCCATCCGGCCAGTTCACCGGGGCGCACAGCAGGGCCGCGCCGGCCAGGGCTGGCAGGCGCACCCACTCGGGAAACTCCAGGTCGTAGCAGATCATCATGGCGATCGGCCCGAAGCGGGTCGGCACCACCGGCGGCGGTTCGTCGCCTGGGGTGAAGATTAGGTTTTCCCGATCCCACAGGTGGGCCTTGCGGTACAGCGTCAGCCTGCCTTCGGGTTCGACCAGCGCCGCGCTGTTGGCCACGCGCTCCTGGTCCAGGCGCTCGCAGAAGCCGCCGACGATCACCACCTGCAGCTCTTCGGCCAGGGTTTTCCACAGGCTCAGGGTCGGCCCGTCGAGGCTTTCCGAGAGTGCCAGGGCTTCATTGCGGTCGCTGAACACATAGCCGCTCTGCACCAGTTCCGGCAGCACTACCACCTGGGCGCCGCGGGCGGCGGCCTGGCGTATCGCCTCGGCGCCCAGGGCGCGGTTGTACTTAAGGTCGCCGATGCGCGGGGCCACTTGCTGGCAGGCCACCTTGAGGGATGCCTGAGGAATCATTGCGCGCCTCCTTCCAGTTGCTGCTCGCTGGCCTGGATGGCCAGGCGCTCCGCGTCCAGGTCCAGGTTGCGGGTCAGCGCCCAGTAGACCAGCGCGGCCACGGCAAGGCCAACCACGAAGGCAATGTCGGCGCCGCCCAGGGCCTGGGACAGCGGGCCCTGGAAGAAACTCAGGGACATGAACGGCACCATCGCCAGCAGGCCGAGGAAATACGCCAGCAGCCCGGCGCTGGACCAGCGGCCATAGATCCCGGTGTGATTGAAGATGTCGCTGATGGCATAGCGACCTTTGCGCACCAGGTAGAAGTCCGCCAGGTTGACTGCGGTCCAGGGCACCAGGAAATACAGCATCAGCAGCACGAAAGTGTTGAAGCTGCCCAGGTAGCTCTCGGGAATGTTCATGGCGATGAGAAAGATCACCACCGCCACCAGCACGATTCCGCAGACCCGGCTCTTGAGGTTGGGCTTGATCGACTTGAAGCCGTCGATGGCGCTGATGCCGGTGAGCATGGCGCCGTAGCAGTTGACCGCCATGATGCCCACCAGCGCCGGCACTGCGATCAGCACGGTGAAGGTGCCGAAGCCGGGGATCACCCGGTTGCCCACTTCGCGCACGCTGGCGATGGCATCGGGGGAGGGCAGGGCCGAGGCCAGGAACGCCCCCAGGGACATCAGCCACAGGGCCGAACCGGCGGCGCCCAGGTAGGTCCAGAAGATCACCTGGCGCGACGGCGTCTTGTGCGGCAGGTAGCGTGAGTAGTCGGAGACGTACACCGAATAGCTGATCTGGTAGCCGGCGGCGGCCGACAGCTGGATCAGGAACGCCGACCAGGAGAACTGCGGGTCGGCCAGGGCCGAGTCGGCCTGCAGGGTCAGCAGGGCACTGACGGTGAGCACCGCGAACACGCTGATCATCACGTAGGTCAGCCAGCGCTGCACGGTGTGCAGCAGGTCATGGCCGATCACCGCGATCAGCACCGCCACGGCGATCATCAGGGTGTACCAGGGCGCCCGGGCGCCGGGCATCACGGTGTTGATGGCATCGGTGGCGAGAATCACGTTGAACACGTTGAAGCCGATGTAGACGAACACCACGGCGGTGAACGGCACGATGGCGCCACGCAGGCCGAACTGGGCGCGGGACTGGATCATCTGCGGCAGCCCCATGCGCGGGCCCTGGTTGGCGTGGAAAGCCATGCAGAAGGTGCCCAGGCAGACGCCGATGACGATCGCCAGGATGGCGTATTGCAGGGCGAGGCCCAGGGCTGCGCCGGTGAAACCGGTGACCATGGTGGTGAGCACGAAGTTGCCGGTGAACCAGAAGGGGCCCTGGTGCCAGACCTTGCCGTGGCGCTCGTTGCGCGGCACGTAGTCGATGGAACGGGTTTCGATCTTCAGGCCGGGAGGCTGGGCGTTCTCGGTGACGCAAGAAGAAGTCGTCATGGGGTACAGCCTTATTTTTATAGGTCGACCCCGGAGTCTCGGACAAACGCTGCGGTTGTTGAATCAGTGGGGGCAAATAATCAGTTCAGGAATTTGTGAACTGATGAAGGGGGCGTGCTTGACGGGCCTCTTCGCTGGCAAGCCGGCTCCTACGGGGTGGGAGGTGCGCTGGCCATTGTAGGAGCCGGCTTGCCGGCGAAGGCGTCGGTGAGCGCGGCGCTTGGGTTGCGGGCCTCTTCGCTGGCAAGCCAGCTCCTACAGGCGGGGGGTGGGTCAGGCGCTCATGACGGTGCGGATTTCGGCTGCCAGTTCGCGCACGCGGTCTTCCTCGGTGTCCCAGGAGCACATGAAGCGCGCGCCACCCTTGCCGATGAAGGTGTAGAAGCGCCAGCCCTTGGCCGTCAGTGCGGCAATGGCCGGTTCCGAAAGTTGCAGGAACACGCCGTTGGCCTGCACCGGGAACATCAGTTCCACGCCAGGGATGTCGGCCACCAGTTGGGCCAGCAGCTGCGCGCAGTGGTTGGCGTGGCGGGCGTGCTTGAGCCAGGCGTCGTTTTCCAGGAGGCCGACCCAGGGCGCGGAGAGAAAGCGCATTTTCGAGGCCAGCTGGCCAGCCTGCTTGCAGCGGTAGTCGAAGTCTTCCGCCAGCTTGTGGTTGAAGAACAGGATCGCTTCACCCACCGCCATGCCGTTTTTCGTGCCGCCAAAGCACAGCACGTCCACGCCGGCCTTCCAGGTCAGCTCCGCCGGGGTACAGCCGAGGAAGGCGCAGGCGTTGGAGAAGCGCGCGCCGTCCATGTGCAGGTTCAGCCCCAGTTCCTTGCAGGTGGCACTGATGGCGCGAACTTCTTCCGGGGTGTAGACACTGCCCACCTCGGTGGCCTGGGTCAGGGTTACCACCCGCGGCTTGGGATAGTGGATGTCCTGGCGCTTGAGGGCGATCTCGCGGATCGATTCCGGGGTCAGCTTGCCGTTCTGGGTGCCGGCGATCAGCAGCTTGGAGCCGTTGGAGAAGAACTCCGGGGCGCCGCACTCGTCGGTTTCGACGTGGGCGGTTTCCGAGCAGATCACGCTGTGGTAACTCTGGCACAGCGACGACAGGGCCAGGGAGTTGGCGGCGGTGCCGTTGAAGGCGAAGAACACTTCGCAATCGGTTTCGAACAGTTTGCGGAAATGATCCGAGGCGCGAGCGGTCCACTGGTCGTCGCCGTAAGCGCGCTCGTGGCCGTGGTTGGCCTGCTCCATGGCGGCCCAGGCTTCGGGGCAGATGCCGGAGTAGTTGTCGCTGGCGAATTGTTGGCTCTTGTCGGTCATGGCCGGCTCCGTGGTCGATGATGGTGCGCACTTTAACCAAGAATAATGGCCCAGCACACGCTCTGTTTATGCCGGAATAATGCATGGCCCATAAGGATTTATGCGTGACGCGATGCTGAAACCCGACACTGCCCGGCGCGACGGGGCGCTGGATGCGCTGAAATGGCTGGCGCTGCTGAGCATGGTCCTCGATCACCTGCGTTATGTGGGCCTGAGCCTGGACTGGCTTTACGTACCCGGGCGCCTGGCGTTTCCCTGGTTCTGCCTGGCCATGGCGGTGAACCTGACCCGGGCCAGGGATGAAATCGACCGCCGGCCCGGCCCATGGCGCTACCTGGGCTGGTTGCTGCTGTTCAGCCTGCTGAGCGAGATTCCCTATCGCCTGTTCATTCCCGACCCCGATACCTTGAATGTGTTGCCCACCCTGGCCCTGGGCCTGCTGGTGGCTCGCGGCTGGCAGCGGCGCAGAGGCCTGGACCTGGGGCTTGGCCTGCTGGCCTTGCTGCTGGCGGTGGTTTTCAGCGAGCGGCTGATGTTCGGCGCCTTCGGGGTGTTGCTGCCGCTGGCCCTGGTACTGGTGTTGCGCCGGCCCTGGTATTTCAGCCTGCTGCCTGGGGCGCTGTGCCTGGCGGCCAATCAATGGGAAACCTTGTTCCCGGCGGCGCGCCTGGGCAATCAGGTGGCGACCTGCGGTATTGCCGCTTGTCTGCTGGCGCCGTGGCTGGGGCTGATGCTGCTGCGGGGGCTTCGTGGCAGGTCGGTGCCGGCCATGCGCCGCTGGGCCTACCTGCTGTACCCGGCGCACTTTCTCCTGCTGCTGGCCCTGCGCGCAGCCCTGTAGGAGCCGGCTTGCCGGCGAAGGCGCCCCTGAGGATTTGCGCCCGGCTTGCGGGCCTCTTCGCTGGCAAGCCGGCTCCTACGGCAGAGAGCGTTGCGTTGCGGGGGAAGGACAGGCCCGATCCAGAGCCGTTGGCGGGTGGTGCGGGCAGGCATTTATCTCCGCACGCCAGGGCATGTCGTAAACGCACCTTTGCGTGGCGTCCATAGGCATTTGAGTTCCCCTTCCCGGTCATACCATCGCATCCAAAGGGCGTAGCTGTAAGGCTCGCCTCACCGAGACGAAAGGCGCACCGCCGCCGCTGGGAGAGACGTGATGTTCAGCAAGCAAGACCAGATCCAGGGTTACGACGATGCACTGCTGGCGGCGATCAATGCCGAGGAACAACGCCAGGAAGATCACATCGAGCTGATCGCGTCGGAAAACTACACCAGCAAGCGGGTGATGCAGGCGCAAGGCAGCGGGCTGACCAACAAGTACGCCGAAGGCTATCCGGGCAAGCGCTACTACGGTGGCTGCGAGCACGTGGACAAGGTCGAGGCCCTGGCCATCGAGCGCGCCAAGCAACTGTTCGGTGCCGACTACGCCAACGTCCAGCCGCACTCCGGTTCTTCGGCCAACAGCGAGGTGTACCTGGCCCTGCTGCAGGCCGGCGATACCATCCTCGGCATGAGCCTGGCCCATGGCGGCCACCTGACCCACGGGGCCAAGGTGTCGTCCTCGGGCAAGCTGTACAACGCGGTGCAGTACGGCATCGACACCCGCACCGGGTTGATCGACTACGACGAAGTCGAGCGCCTGGCCGTGGAACACAAGCCGAAGATGATCGTCGCCGGCTTCTCGGCCTACTCCAAGACCCTGGACTTCCCGCGCTTCCGGCAGATCGCCGACAAGGTCGGGGCGCTGCTGTTCGTCGACATGGCCCACGTCGCCGGGCTGGTGGCCGCCGGTCTGTATCCCAACCCGCTGCCCTATGCCGACGTGGTCACTACCACCACCCACAAGACCCTGCGCGGTCCCCGTGGCGGGCTGATCCTGGCCAAGGCCAACGAAGAGATCGAGAAGAAACTCAACGCCGCGGTATTCCCCGGCGCCCAGGGCGGTCCGCTGATGCATGTGATTGCGGCCAAGGCGGTGTGCTTCAAGGAAGCGCTGGAGCCCGGTTTCAAGGCTTATCAGCAGCAAGTGATCGACAACGCCCAGGCCATGGCCGGCGTGTTTATCAAGCGCGGCTACGATGTAGTGTCCGGCGGCACCGACAACCACCTGTTCCTGGTCAGCCTGATTCGCCAGGGCCTGACCGGCAAGGATGCCGATGCCGCCCTGGGCCGCGCCCACATCACCGTGAACAAGAACGCCGTGCCCAACGACCCGCAGTCGCCGTTTGTCACGTCCGGCCTGCGCATCGGCACCCCGGCGGTCACCACCCGCGGTTTCAAGGTCACCCAGTGCACCGAACTGGCGGGCTGGATCTGCGACATTCTCGACCACCTCGGCGATGCCGACGTCGAGGCCAATGTCGCCCGTCAGGTGGCGGCCCTGTGTGCTGATTTCCCGGTTTACCGCTGAGAGCCGCAACTGGAGCAATGACTATGCAACGCTATTCGGGCTTCGGCCTCTTCAAGCACTCTCTCAGCCACCATGAAAACTGGCAGCGCATGTGGCGCACCCCGACCCCGAAGAAGGTCTACGACGTGGTCATAGTCGGCGGTGGCGGGCATGGCCTGGCCACGGCCTACTACCTGGCCAAGGAACACGGCATCACCAATGTCGCGGTGGTGGAAAAGGGCTGGCTGGGTGGCGGCAACACTGCGCGCAACACCACCATCGTGCGTTCCAACTACCTGTGGGACGAGTCGGCGCAGCTCTACGAGCATGCGATGAAGTTGTGGGAAGGCCTGTCCCAGGACCTCAACTACAACGTGATGTTCTCCCAGCGCGGGGTCTACAACCTGTGCCATACCCTGCAGGACATCCGTGATTCCGAGCGCCGGGTCAGCGCCAACCGGCTCAACGGCATCGACGGCGAACTGCTCAACACCCAGCAGGTGGCGGACGAGATCCCCTACCTGGACTGCTCGAAGAACACTCGCTACCCGGTGCTTGGCGCCACAGTCCAGCGCCGTGGCGGCGTGGCCCGTCACGACGCCGTGGCCTGGGGCTTTGCCCGCGCCGCCGACGCCCTGGGCGTGGACCTGATCCAGCAGACCGAAGTCATTGGTTTTCGCAAGGAAAACGGCGTGTGCATCGGCGTCGAGACCAACAAGGGCTTTATCGGTGCCAAGCGCGTCGGGGTGGTCACCGCCGGCAACTCCGGGCACATGGCCAAGCTCGCGGGTTTTCGCCTGCCGATCGAATCCCACCCGCTGCAGGCGCTGGTGTCGGAGCCGATCAAACCGATCATCGACAGCGTGATCATGTCCAACGCGGTGCACGGCTACATCAGCCAGTCGGACAAGGGCGACCTGGTGATCGGCGCCGGTATCGACGGCTGGGTCGGCTACGGCCAGCGCGGTTCCTACCCGGTGATCGAGCACACCATCCAGGCCATCGTCGAGATGTTCCCGGTCCTCTCCCGTGTGCGCATGAACCGCCAGTGGGGCGGCATCGTCGACACTAGCCCGGACGCCTGCCCGATCATTTCCAAGACCCCGGTGCCGAACATGTTCTTCAACTGCGGGTGGGGCACCGGCGGCTTCAAGGCCACCCCGGGCTCGGGCAACGTGTTTGCCGCGAGCCTCGCCAAGGGCGAGATGCATCCTCTGGCCGCCCCTTTCTCCATCGACCGTTTCCACAACGGCGCGCTGATCGACGAACACGGCGCTGCTGCGGTCGCCCACTAAAAGGACAACTCCCTATGTTGCATATCTTCTGTCCTCACTGCGGCGAGCTGCGCTCCGAAGAGGAATTCCATTCGTCCGGCCAGGCGCATATTCCACGGCCCCTGGACCCCAACGCCTGCACCGACGAGGAGTGGGGCGACTACATGTTCTTCCGCGACAACCCTCGCGGCCTGCACCACGAGTTGTGGATCCACGCCGCCGGTTGCCGCCAGTACTTCAACGCTACCCGCGACACCGTGACCTACGAAATTCTTGAGACCTACAAGATCGGCACCAAGCCGCAATTCACCGCCAAGGCTGCTGGAGAGAAGGTATGAGCCAGACCAATCGCCTGTCCAACGGCGGACGCATCGACCGCAACAAGGTCCTGACCTTCACCTTCAACGGCCAGAGCTACAAGGGTTTTGAGGGCGACACCCTGGCCTCGGCGCTACTGGCCAACGGCGTGGACATCATCGGCCGCAGCTTCAAGTACTCCCGGCCCCGGGGCATCTTCGCCGCAGGCTGCGAGGAGCCCAACGCGGTGCTGCAGATCGGTGCCACCGAAGCCACCCAGATCCCCAACGTGCGCGCCACCCAGCAGGCGCTGTACCAGGGCCTGGTGGCCACCAGCACCAACGGCTGGCCCAGCGTCAACAACGACATGATGGGGATTCTCGGCAAGGTCGGCGGCAAGCTGATGCCGCCGGGCTTCTACTACAAGACCTTCATGTACCCGCAATCGTTCTGGATGACCTACGAGAAGTACATCCGCAAGGCGGCGGGCCTCGGTCGCTCGCCCACCGAGAACGATCCGGACACCTACGACAACATGAACCAGCACTGCGACGTGCTGATCGTCGGCGCCGGCCCCGCGGGCCTTGCCGCTGCCCTGGCAGCGGCCCGCAGTGGCGCCCGGGTGATCCTGGCCGACGAGCAGGAAGAGTTCGGCGGTACCCTGCTGGACAGCCGCGAGAGCCTGGACGGCAAGCCGGCGGTGGAGTGGGTGGCCAGTGTGGTTGCCGAACTCCAGTCGCTGCCGGATGTATTGCTGCTGCCGCGGGCCACGGTCAACGGCTACCACGACCACAACTTCCTGACCATTCACGAGCGCCTCACCGATCACCTCGGCGACCGCGCGCCCATCGGCCAGGTACGCCAGCGCATCCACCGGGTACGCGCCAAGCGCGTGGTGCTGGCCACCGGCGCCCACGAGCGGCCGCTGGTCTACGGCAACAACGACGTGCCGGGCAACATGCTGGCCGGTGCCGTCTCCACCTATGTGCGGCGCTACGGCGTGGCCCCGGGCAAGAAACTGGTGCTGTCCACCAATAACGACCACGCCTACCGTGTGGCCCTGGACTGGCTCGACGCCAGCCTGCAAGTGGTGGCCATCGCCGATGCGCGGCACAACCCGCGCGGCGCCCTGGTGGAAGAAGCCCGGGCCAAGGGTATTCGCATCCTCACCTCCAGCGCGGTGATCGAGGCCCGTGGCAGCAAGCACGTGACCGGCGCGCGTGTAGCGGCCATCGACGTCAAGGCACACAAGGTCACCAGCCCCGGCGAATGGCTCGACTGCGACCTGATCGCCAGCTCCGGCGGCTACAGCCCGGTGGTGCACCTGGCCTCGCACCTGGGCGGCAAGCCGGTGTGGCGCGAAGACATCCTCGGTTTCGTGCCCGGTGAAGCGCCGCAGAAACGTGTGTGCGTCGGTGGCATCAACGGCGTCTACAGCCTCGGCGATACCCTGGCCGACGGTTTCGAAGGCGGTGTGCGCGCCGCCAGCGAAGCCGGTTTCCAGGCCGTTGAGGGCGTTCTGCCCAAGGCCCTGGCCCGTCTTGAAGAACCGACCCTGGCGCTGTTCCAGGTGCCCCACGAAAAAGGCACGGCGCGTGCGCCGAAGCAATTCGTCGACCTGCAGAACGACGTCACTGCGGCCGCCATCGAACTGGCGACCCGCGAGGGCTTCGAGTCGGTGGAACACGTCAAGCGCTACACCGCCCTGGGCTTCGGCACCGACCAGGGCAAGCTGGGCAACGTCAACGGCCTGGCCATTGCCGCCCGTTCGCTGAACGTCAGCATTCCGCAGATGGGCACCACCATGTTCCGTCCGAACTACACGCCGATCACCTTCGGCGCCGTGGCTGGCCGGCACTGCGGGCACATCTTCGAGCCGGTGCGCTTCACCGCGCTGCATGCCTGGCATGTGAAGAATGGCGCCGAGTTCGAAGACGTCGGCCAGTGGAAACGCCCCTGGTACTTCCCGAAAAACGGCGAAGACCTGCATGCCGCGGTCAAGCGCGAATGCCAGGCCGTGCGCGACAGCGTCGGCCTGCTGGACGCCTCGACCCTGGGCAAGATCGACATCCAGGGCCCGGACGCCCGGGAGTTTCTCAACCGCATCTACACCAACGCCTGGACCAAGCTCGACGTGGGCAAGGCCCGCTACGGCCTGATGTGCAAGGAAGACGGCATGGTCTTCGACGACGGCGTCACTGCCTGTCTGGCCGACAACCACTTCCTGATGACCACCACCACCGGCGGCGCGGCTCGCGTGCTGCAGTGGCTGGAGATCTACCAGCAGACCGAATGGCCGGACCTCAAGGTGTACTTCACCTCGGTCACCGACCACTGGGCCACCATGACCCTGTCCGGGCCCAACAGCCGCAAGCTGCTGAGCGAAGTCACCGACATCGACCTGGACAAGGACGGCTTCCCGTTCATGACCTGGAAGGAAGGCCTGGTGGGTGGCGTACCGGCGCGGGTGTTCCGTATCTCGTTCACCGGCGAGCTGTCCTACGAGGTCAACGTCCAGGCCGACTACGCCATGGGCGTGCTGAAGCAGATCGTCGAGGCCGGCAAGAAGTACAACCTGACCCCCTATGGCACCGAGACCATGCACGTGCTGCGGGCCGAGAAAGGCTTCATCATCGTCGGCCAGGACACCGACGGTTCCATGACCCCGGACGACCTGAACATGGGCTGGTGCGTGGGCCGGACCAAGCCGTTCTCCTGGATCGGCTGGCGCGGCATGAACCGTGAAGACTGCGTGCGTGAGCAGCGCAAGCAACTGGTGGGCCTCAAGCCGATCGACCCGACCCAGTGGCTGCCGGAAGGTGCGCAACTGGTGTTCAACCCCAAGCAGGCGATCCCGATGAGCATGGTGGGCCACGTGACCTCCAGCTATGCCCACAACTCCCTGGGTTATTCCTTCGCCCTGGGTGTGGTCAAGGGGGGGCTCAAGCGCCTGGGCGAGCGGGTCTTCGCACCGCTGGCCGATGGCCGGGTGATCGAGGCGGAAATCGTTTCCTCGGTGTTCTTCGACCCCAAAGGCGACCGCCAGAACATCTAAGGCACAACACGCTCATGTAGGAGCTGGCTTGCCAGCGAAGGCGGCCTCAAGGCTGCCACAAGGCCCAAGGGCCTCTTCGCCGGCAAGCCGGCTCCTACAGGGTGTTATCAATAGAATTCAGGACAGGTGCTCTATGACCGCAGTCAACGTTTACCAACAGCGCCCCACCACCGGGGCCAAGGCCGAGTCGTCGTTGCACCACGCCGACCTGCCGAGCCTGGTGGGCAAGGGCCGCAAGAACGCCGGGGTGACCCTGCGCGAGAAAAAACTCCTCGGCCACCTGACGATCCGTGGCGACGGCCACGATCCGGCCTTCGCCGCCGGCGTGCACAAGGCCCTGGGCATCGAACTGCCGGGCGCCCTGAGCGTAGTGGTCAAGGGCGAGACCAGCCTGCAATGGCTGGGCCCGGATGAGTGGCTGCTGATCGTGCCCAGCGGCGAAGAGTTCGCCGCCGAGCAGAACCTGCGGGCCGCCCTGGGCGACCTGCATATCCAGATCGTCAACGTCAGCGGCGGCCAGCAGATTCTCGAATTGTCCGGGCCCAACGTGCGCCAGGTGCTGATGAAGTCCACCAGCTACGACGTGCACCCCAACAACTTCCCGGTGGGCAAGGCCGTGGGCACGGTGTTCGCCAAGTCGCAACTGGTGATCCGCCGTACCGGCGAAGACACCTGGGAGCTGCTGGTGCGCCGCAGCTTTTCCGATTACTGGTGGATGTGGCTGCAGGATGCCGCGGCCGAATATGGCCTGAGCGTCCAGGCCTGAGCCCAGCTTGGCCTGGTAGGAGCGAGCTGGCTCGCGAACTCGCGAAGGATGGATTTTCCGGAAGACCACAGCGCCCTTGGATTTTTCGCGAGCAAGCTCGCTCCTACAGAGAACCGACCGCGCTGCGGTTGCCCCAACGAACAGGAGTTATCCCGCATGAGCCGCGCCCCCGACACATGGATCCTCACCGCCGACTGCCCCAGCGTGCTCGGCACGGTGGACGCGGTGACCCGCTTTCTGTTCGAGCAGGGCTGCTACGTCACCGAGCACCATTCCTTCGATGACCGGCTCTCGGGCCGCTTCTTCATTCGCGTGGAGTTCCGCCAGCCCGATGGCCTGAACGAGCAGGGTTTTCGCGAGGGCCTGGCACAGCGGGCCAAGGCCTTCGAGATGAACTTCGAACTGACCGCGCCGCACTACCGGCCGAAGGTGGTGATCATGGTCTCCAAGGCCGACCACTGCCTCAACGACCTGCTCTACCGCCAGCGCATCGGCCAGTTGCCCATGGACGTGGTGGCGGTGGTGTCCAACCACCCGGACCTCAAGCCCCTGGCCGACTGGCACCAGATTCCCTACCACCACTTCCCCCTCGATCCCAACGACAAGCCGTCCCAGGAGCGCCAGGTGTGGCAGGTGATCGAGGACTCCGGCGCCGAACTGGTGATCCTTGCCCGCTACATGCAGGTGCTGTCGCCGGAGCTGTGCCGCAAGCTCGATGGCAAGGCCATCAACATCCACCACTCGCTGCTGCCGGGCTTCAAGGGCGCCAAGCCTTATCACCAGGCCTACAACAAGGGGGTGAAACTGGTGGGAGCCACGGCGCACTACATCAACAACGACCTGGACGAAGGCCCGATCATCGCCCAGGGCGTGGAAGTGGTGGACCACAGTTACTACCCCGAAGACCTGATCGCCAAGGGCCGGGACATTGAAGGCCTGACCCTGGCCCGGGCGGTGGGTTATCACATCGAGCGGCGGGTGTTCCTGAACGGCAACCGGACGGTGGTGCTCTGAGGATTCCCGGGGCTGCTGCGCAGCCCTTCGCGAGCAAGCTCGCTCCTACAGGCGTTGCGCCTGTTCGCGCGAAAGCGATTTTGAAAACGAAACAGCATCTGTACCCGAGCAATCCACGTGTTTCCCCTTTGGGTTACGCGGTTCCATAACAACAACAGCGAGGTGAAAGCATGTCTGGTAATCGTGGTGTCGTGTATCTGGGCAGCGGCAAGGTCGAGGTACAGAAAATCGACTATCCAAAAATGCAGGACCCGCGCGGCAGGAAGATTGAGCACGGCGTCATCCTGCGCGTGGTCTCCACCAACATCTGCGGTTCGGACCAGCACATGGTCCGTGGTCGTACCACCGCCCAGGTCGGCCTGGTGCTGGGCCATGAAATCACCGGCGAGGTGATCGAGAAGGGCAGTGACGTCGAGAACCTGAAGATCGGCGACCTGGTCTCGGTGCCCTTCAACGTGGCGTGCGGGCGCTGCCGCTCCTGCAAGGAACAGCACACCGGGGTCTGCCTGACCGTCAACCCGGCTCGCGCCGGCGGTGCCTATGGCTACGTCGACATGGGCGATTGGACCGGCGGCCAGGCCGAATACGTGCTGGTGCCTTACGCCGACTTCAACCTGCTGAAACTGCCGAACCGCGACAAGGCCATGGAGAAGATCCGCGACCTGACCTGCCTTTCCGACATCCTGCCCACCGGTTATCACGGCGCCGTCACCGCCGGTGTCGGCCCTGGCAGCACCGTCTACGTGGCCGGTGCCGGTCCGGTGGGCCTGGCGGCCGCTGCTTCGGCGCGCCTGCTGGGGGCCGCGGTGGTGATCGTCGGTGACGTCAACCCGGTACGCCTGGCCCACGCCAAGGCCCAGGGTTTTGAAATTGCCGACCTGTCCAAGGACACCCCGCTGCACGAGCAGATCGCCGATTTGCTGGGCGAGCCGGAAGTGGATTGCGCCGTGGACGCCGTGGGCTTCGAAGCCCGGGGCCACGGCCATGCCGGTGCCCAGCACGAAGCACCGGCCACCGTGCTCAACTCCCTGATGGGCGTAGTGCGGGTGGCGGGCAAGATCGGTATCCCCGGCCTGTACGTCACCGAAGACCCGGGCGCCGTGGACGCCGCGGCGAAGATGGGCAGCCTGAGCATTCGCTTCGGCCTGGGCTGGGCCAAGTCCCATAGCTTCCACACCGGCCAGACCCCGGTGATGAAGTACAACCGCCAACTGATGCAGGCCATCATGTGGGACCGCATCAACATTGCCGACGTGGTAGGGGTTGAAGTCATCAGCCTCGACGACGCCCCGCGCGGCTATGGCGAGTTCGATGCCGGCGTGCCGAAGAAATTCGTCATCGATCCGCACAAGCTGTTCAGTGCTGCCTGAGACTTGAGGCGATAGAAGAAAAAGGGCGACCCACGGGTCGCCCTTTTGCGTTGTGGCATAAGCCCGAGACCGCCGCGAGCACTTCGTACCCTGTGGCTAAAAACACCCCCCAGTAGCCGCTGTCGAGTTTGCGAGGCTGCGCAAAGGTCCGCAGGACCTTGCTTGGCGATCTTGCGTCGGGCGCTGCCGATACCGAGTCAGAAACCCTTGCCCGGGTAGTCGACCCAGTGTTCTCCACTGAGGATGTACTGCGCGGCGGCCTCGCTAAACACACCTGGCGCATCCCGCTGGAAACGCGATCGCCACTGGGGCAGCCACCAGTAGTTGAGCGCCGTGCCTCTTGGGAAAAGCACCATGCTCAGGACGGATTGGTCGATGAGCCCGCGCTGATACAACTGGTGAATGCGGTCCATGAAATCCAGGTAGTAGCCGATGGGCAGCGAGAGCATCAGCACGGCGGTATGGAATTTTTCCGTGGGCGCTCGTTGCGGGTTTTCCAGCAGGCCCAGGGCTTCGCAGTAATGGACCTGGGGCTGGCGAGCCAGGGTCTGGGCCGCCGGGACTTCGAGAATGATCAGTGAGTGGATCTCCTCTTGCCAGTCGGCGCCGTGGGTCTCCTGGAAGTACTGGCTGATGACCTCGGTCAGGGGGCCGGTGGCATGGGCTGCGTCCGAGCAACGGTTGCCGTCGATGGGGCGGCCGATGATCCAGATGACGAGGGGGATGGCCAGGGCCAGGGCGATGCAGCTGTAGAGGGCCGTTCTGATTGGAGATCGTTTCACTGCAAGTGCCGGAAGGTGCGGGGGGCTTGCGCGGCAACCCGGGGCTGGCGCAGACCCTGTTGGTGAGTGGGCAGGGCAGTTTAGCGTTGGCGGCTTCGCTGGCAAGCCAGCTCCTACACAAGCCTTGCAGGAGCCGGCTTGCCGGCGAAGATTGCCGTCAGAGCGCCGCCAATTGCCCCTGGTACAACACCGGCCCGGTGGGCTGGCCGGTAGGTGAGCCGCCGTGGGGTTCCAGGCTCACGGCCAGGGCGATCGGGGTGCCCAGCAGTTCGCGTTGGGCCGGGCTCAGGTTGATCTTGCCTTGGCCGCCTACCGGCACCACGCCCAGGGAAATAGGCTTGCCATCGGCAGGAATCGCCCAGAGTTCCAGGCTGCGGTCCAGGCCGATGGCGGCCAGGGTCAGGGGTTCCACCTGCAGGTACTGGGCGTGGGCCTTGATCTGCAAGGCCGGTTGCTGGTCGGCGCTGAGCAGGGTGGCGCTGTAGCGCACCTGGTCGTCCTGCCGGATAAAGCCGATGTACAGGGTGGCCAGCACGGCGCAGGCGGCGATCGCCAGGCGCAGGCGCATCCACAGCGGGTTTTTCTGCGGCATGTGCAGGACCTGGGGCTGGATACGCGCCTGGATGCCTTGCCACACATGCTCCGGCACTTCCTGCTCGGGCAGGCCTGCGGTCAGGCTGGCGAGGCTCTCCTGCCACTGCGCCAGTTCCTCGCGCAGGGCCGGGTCGTCCAGCAGGAGCATGTCGAAGCGCCGGCGCGCGGCGCCCTGCATCAGGCCGATGGCGTAGTCGGCGGCGAGGGCGCGGCGCCGTTCGGGAGTTCGATAATTCATGATTCAAGGCACCTGCGCAGGCGTTCCATGCCGCGGCGGATCCAGGACTTGACCGAGCCCAGGGGCGCGGCCAGCTGCTCGGCCAGTTCGGAGCAGGACAGGCCCTGGAAGTAGGCCACGGTGATGGACTGGCGTTGCATGCCCTCCAGGCTTTCCAGGCAGCGGTTCAGGGCCCGGGCCTGGCGGGCGCTGTCCAGTTGTTCGTGGGCCGAGGGGGCGTCGTCCATCAGTTGCTGCTGCTCCCCCTCGCCCAGGGGCCGCTCGCGGTGCTTGCGCAGTTGGTCGATGGCCTGGTTGCGGGTGATGTTGATCATCCAGGTCAGGGGGGCGGACAGGTGCGGCTGGTAGCGCACGGCGTTGTTCCAGATGCGCACGAAGCTTTCCTGCAGCACCTCCTCGGCCAGGTCGCGGCGGCCCATGAAGCGCAGGGCCACCCCATTCAGGTACGGGGCAACGCTGCGGTACAGGGTTTCGAAGGCGCGGCGATCGCCCAGTGAGCACTGGGCCAGCAAGTGCCGCAGTTGATCGGGGTCGAGAGCGGAAATGGCGGTTCTCCAGGCAGGTGGCAAATGAATGGACCACGGCTGGCAACGGTCGATCCAGCCAGAGGGTAGTCCAGGGTGGGCGGTTGTTCCATTCACGGGTTGCGACCTCCTGCTACGGCCGGTGCCGATGTGCCTGCGCCGGTCGTCGTTGCTGCATATACGCAGAGCGGCGAGCCGTGGATGCGTGATTCTCGACTAAAATCCACAGGGTGCGGGCGCCGCTGCGTCACTTTCGGAACATTCGCCCGAAGCTTCAGTCAAAAGGCTGTTTTCCAGCCATCCGAACACGGGTGGTTTCCTGCCCCATGAGGTTGTTTCGATGAATATTCCACGCGGTTTCGCCTTGGCTACCCTGATGACCCTGGCAGCCGGTTCGGCCCTGGCCGGCGGTTTCAGCCTGAACGACGCGGCCAATGCCATTTCCGGCATGCAGGGCGGCGACAAGGCTGCCGCCGCGGCCCCCACTTCCCAGACCGCCGGCCTGCTCGGAGCCCTGGGTTCGCAACTGAATGTCACTCCCCAGCAAGCCATCGGCGGTACGGGCGCCATGCTTGGCCTGGCGAAGAACCAGTTGAGCAGCACCGACTATTCCCAGTTGAGCAAAAGTGTCCCGGGCCTGGACAAGCTCTCGGGCAGCAACGCCCTGGGCAGCCTGGGTGCCCTGAGCGGCCTGCTGGGCCAGTCGTCCGGGCAGACCAAGGGCCTGGACAGCGCCTTGGGCGACGTCAAGGACACCAATGACCTGAACAACGCCTTCGGCGCCCTGGGCATGGACAGCGGCATGATCGGCCAGTTTGCGCCGGTGATCCTGCAGTACCTGGGCCAGCAGGGCGTTGGCGGCTCCCTGCTGCAAAGCCTGAGCGGCATCTGGGGCGTGGCCAAGTAGCGCGCTCCGGCCCCGGCGCCTGGCGCGCCGGGGCCCTCCCAGTTTCCTGCAATCCTGGTCTTTACCTTTCCCGGAGTTTTCGCCGAATCGGGCCTGTGCTATATCTCGCGCCCCGTTTTCCAAGGAAGCTTGAACGCGATGTTCATGGATGCACTGAAGATGTCTCTGCCCGCCGATGCGGTGCTCGGTTTCATGCTCTACATGCTGGGCGCGGCCCTGGTCTTTGCCCTCTATGCGTTCATCTATACGCGCCTGACCCCCTATAACGAATTCGCCCTGATCCGCGAGGGCAACAGCGCGGCTTCCATCGCCCTGTCCGGTGCCTTGCTGGGTTTTGCCATTCCGGTGGCCAGCGCTATTTCCCATTCAATCTCGATCATCGACTTCCTGCTCTGGGCCGGCATCGCCGCGGTGGTGCAGCTGCTGGCGTTCTTTGTGGTCAGCCTGACCCTCAAGGGCCTGTCCCAGCGCATTGCCAGCCAGGAGTACGCGGCGGCCATCCTGGTGGCATCGGTTTCTGTCGGTGTCGGCCTGCTGAACGCGGCCTGCATGACCCCTTCGGTCTGAGGGCGCGGCCATGAAACGCAGCAAGAGCGTGCGCCTGGTGTTGCTGGGCAGCGTGCCGTTTGCCCTGGCCGCCTGTGACGGCCAGTCCCAGGCGACCCGGGAAGTGCGCCAGACCCAGAATTTCAGCAGCGTCAGCGAATGCGAACGGGCACAGATTCCGTCCGCCATTTGCCAGGCCGCCCGCGATGACGCCCGCGAGCGTGGGGAGCGTGTGGCCCCGCGTTACCTGGACCTGCAACGTTGCGAGGAGGATTTCGTCACCGCCAACTGCATGGTCTCGCGCGATAACCGAGCCTATGTACCGATTTCCAGCGGTTTTGCCCTGACCTCCCAGCGCACGGTGCCGGACAAGCCCGAAGAAGAACAACAGACCAGCTCCAGTGGTGGTGGTGGTGGTGGTGGTGGTGGCTCTAGCTCGGGCTCGCGCTTCTGGCGCTGGATCGGCCTGGATTCGACCCCTGAACCGCGCTATTTCAGCGAGGCCCTGTACAAGCAGCGCGATGGTCGTGGCGGTACCCAGCTGAGCACCCTCAGCCAGCAGGTGGAGGCCGGCAAGACCTTCTCCGGCGCCAGTGGCGGGCGCTTCGGGATATCCAGCCCGGAACACTTCACCAGCGCCGGCAACCCGCTGGCCGGCGCCCATGAAGTGGTCAGCCGCAGCGGCTTCGGTTCCTCCAGCCGCAGCAGTTGGAGCTTCGGTTCTTGAAACGCATCCCCAGCACCCCGCGTGCGGACTGGCAAGCCACGGCGGAGCAACTGGGTTTTGCCTTCCACACCTTCGACGGTGAGCCTTACTGGGACGAGTCGGCCTACTACCGCTTCAGCCTGCGGCAGATCGAGGACGACCTGGAAGACCCGACCCAGGAACTGCACGAGCTGTGCATGGCCCTGGTGGCCGAGGTGGTGGACAGCGAGGAACTGCTGGAGCGCCTGGCTATCCCTGCGGCCTTTCATGAGTTGATCCGCCAGTCATGGAAGCAGGGCGACCCCCACCTCTATGGGCGCATGGACCTGTGCTACGACGGCACCGGCCCGGCCAAGCTCCTGGAAACCAACTACGACACGCCGACCTCGCTGTACGAGGCGAGCTTCTTCCAGTACGTCTGGCTCGAACAGCAGATGCAGCGCGGGCAATTGCCGGCCGGCTGCGACCAGTTCAACAGCATCGAGGACAAGCTGCTCCAGGCCTTCGTCCAGGGCGGCTTCAAGTCGCCGATGCACTTTGCCTCGGTCAGGGATTCGCTCGAAGACCGCGGCACGGTCGAATACCTGCGCGACATTGCCCGTCAGGCTGGCCTGGGGACGCGGTTGCTCGACATCGAGGACATCGGTCTGAATGCCGGCGGGCGTTTCGTCGACCTGCTGGGCACCCCCATCGACAGCCTGTTCAAGCTCTACCCCTGGGAGCACCTGTTCAACGAAGCCTTTGGCCCGGCCATTGCCGGCAGCCGCACGCAGTTTGTCGAGCCGCCGTGGAAAGCCATTCTCTCCAACAAGGGCGCGCTGGCCCTGCTCTGGGAACGGCATGCGGGGCACCCGAACCTGCTGCCGGCGTTTATCGACGACGACCCCGCCGCCAGCCTGGGCCCGGGGTGGGTGCGCAAGCCGTTCTTTTCCCGAGAGGGCGCCAATGTGGAAATCTGCACCGAAGGCGGCGAGCATTTGATCGAGGCCGGGCCCTACGGCGGCGGGCCCTGCATCCGCCAGCAGTTCCACCCCTTGCCGGTGTTTGCCGGCAACCACACGGTGATCGGCAGTTGGGTGATCGGGGACCAGCCGGCGGGTATCGGCATTCGTGAGGACAACTCGCCGATCACCAAGGACAGCAGCCGCTTCCTGCCCCACGTGATCAGCGATTGATCAGCGGCTTTCGCCCAGCAACTCGCTGATGCGCTGGTCCTTGTCGGTCCACAGCCGGTTGACCCAGTCCTGCACCTGCTGGCGGAACGCCGGGTCGTTTTCGTAATCGCCCTGCCACAGCGCGGGGTCCAGTTCGCGGGTGCGGATGTCGATGATCACCTTGGGCACGCTGCCGCAGATCAGGTCCCAGAAACCGGGAATGCGTTCCTGGGGATAGACCACGGTGACATCCAGCATGGCGTCCAGCTGTTCGCCCATGGCCGCGAGGACAAAGGCCACGCCGCCAGCCTTGGGCTTGAGCAGGTGCTGGAAGGGCGAGCCCTGCTGCTGGCGCTTGGCCGGGGTGAAGCGGGTGCCCTCCAGGTAGTTGACCACGGTCACCGGCTGGCGCTTGAACAGCTCGCAGGCAGCCTTGGTGATTTCCAGGTCCTTGCCTTGCAGTTCCGGGTGCTTGGCCAGGAAGGCCTTGCTGTAGCGCTTCATGAAGGGGTAGTCCAGGGCCCACCAGGCCAGCCCCAGGAACGGCACCCAGATCAGTTCCTTCTTGAGGAAGAACTTGAAGAACGGCGTGCGCCGGTTGAGGGTCTGGATCAGGGCCGGGATGTCGACCCAGGATTGGTGGTTGCTCACCACCAGGTAGGAGGTGTCGACCCGCAGGCCCTCGCCGCCGCGTATGTCCCAGCGGGTGGGGATGCACAGGGCGAAGATCAGCTTGTCGATCTCGGCCCAGGTCTCGGCGATCCACATCACCGCGGCCGAGGCGTAGTCGCGCAGGCGCCCGGGCAGGACCAGCTTGAGCAGGGCGAACACCATCAACGGGCCGAACAGCACCAGGGTGTTGAGCAGCAGGAGCAGGGTGACGAAACAGCCGGTGAGCAGGCGGCGCATAGGGCACTCTTTGCAATCTTTTGGGCGCGCCATGATAAGCAGCTTCGGCGGGCAGGCCAAATTCTAGTGTGCTGACGAATGTTTCACCTGGGGGCGGGTAGGGTGGGTGGCAATTGGCTGGGGTGTCTATCGGGGCCCTTTCGCCGGCAAGCCGACTCCTACGGGGCTCGGGTAGAACCAATTCGTTGGCTGCGGTCTAAAATCCCGCTGCCCACTTTCTTCAAGGAATCCACCGTCGTGAAATCTGTCCTTGCTCTCGTGTCTCTGTTGGCGCTGCCGGTGATGGCTGCCGAGCCGACCCTGTATGGCCGTTACGAATACATCCGCCTGCCGGAAATCGGCGAAACCCTGCAAGCCAAGATGGACACCGGGGCCCTGACCGCTTCGCTGTCGGCCAAGGATATCCAGACCTTCACCCGCGATGGCGAGGACTGGGTGCGCTTCCGCCTGGCCACCAAGGACGCTGGCAGCAAGGTCTACGAACACAAGGTGGCGCGCATCAGCAAGATCAAGAGCCGTTCCGACGAGGACGATGACCGGGAAGAGCCGCAGGCGGCCAAGCGCCCGGTGGTGGAACTGGAAATGTGCCTGGGCAACGTCAAGCGCACGGTGGAGGTCAACCTCACCGACCGCAGCAGCTTCAACTACCCGCTGCTGATTGGCGCCAAGGCCCTGCGCGAATTCGGTGCGGCGGTGAACCCGGCGCGGCGTTATACCGCCGATAAACCCGACTGCTGATTGACGACTTACCAGGCATCCGGCACCGTTCGCCCACTGAATTTGCGTGCTTGGATGCCATGCCCCATATCCTGATTGTCGAAGACGAAGCGGCGATTGCCGACACCCTGATCTTTGCCCTGCAAGGCGAAGGCTTCACTACCACCTGGCTGAGCCTGGGCCGTGCGGCCCTGGAGCATCAACAGGCGAGCCCGGCGGACCTGATCATCCTCGACATCGGCCTGCCGGATATCAGCGGCTTTGAAACCTGCAAGCAACTGCGGCGCTTCAGCGAGGTGCCGGTGATGTTCCTCAGTGCCCGGGACGGCGAGATCGACCGGGTGGTGGGCCTGGAAATCGGTGCCGACGATTATGTGGTCAAGCCCTTCAGCCCGCGGGAAGTGGCGGCGCGGGTCAAGGCGATCCTCAAGCGCATGGTCCCGCGGGTGGCTCCCGAGGCGGTCGCGGCGTTGTTCGTGATTGACCCTGAGCGGGTGCAGATCAGTTACCGTGGCCAGCCCCTGAGCCTGACCCGGCATGAGTTCCGCCTGCTGCAATGCCTGCTGGAACAGCCCGAGCGGGTGTTCAGCCGCGAGCAGTTGCTGGACGCCCTGGGGGTAATGGCGGATGTGGGCTATGAGCGCAACATCGACAGCCATATCAAAAGCCTGCGGGCCAAGCTGCGCCTGGTGGCGGCCCAGGCCGAGCCGATCCAGACCCATCGCGGCCTGGGCTACAGCTACAGCCCGAGCCACGCCTGATGACCTTGGGGCTGCGGATCTTCCTGGTCTATTTGCTGTTCATCAGCCTGACCGGCTATTTCGTGCTGAGCACGGTGATGAAGGAGATTCGTCCCGGGGTCCGCCAGTCCACCGAGGAAACCCTGGTGGACACCGCTAACCTGCTGGCGGAGATCCTGCGGGATGACTTCAAGGCCGGCACCCTCAGCGAGAACCGCTGGCCGCAGCTGTTGCGTGCCTATGGCGAGCGGCAACCGGCGGCGACCATCTGGGGCCTGCCGAAGAATCAGGTCAACCACCGCATCTACGTGACCGACGCCAAGGGCATCGTGGTCCTGGATTCCAGCGGCCTGGCGGTGGGCCAGGACTATTCGCGCTGGAACGACGTGTACCTGACCCTGCGCGGCCAGTACGGCGCGCGCTCGTCGCGCTCGCTGGCCGACGATCCCAATTCCTCGGTGATGCACGTGGGTGCGCCGATCCGCGACAACGGCCAGATCATCGGCGTGGTCACTGTGGCCAAGCCCAACAGTTCCCTGCAGCCCTATGTCGACCGCACCGAGCGGCGCCTGCTGTGGTACGGCGCCGGGCTGATCGCCATGGGCCTGCTGTTCGGTGCCTTGCTGTCCTGGTGGCTGAGCGCCGCGCTGCGGCGCATGACCGCCTATGCCCTGGCGGTAAGCGAAGGGCGCCGGGCCGAGTTGCCGCACTATCGCGGCGGTGAAATGGAACAGTTGGCCACGGCGGTGGAACACATGCGCACCCAGCTCGAAGGCAAGGCCTACGTCGAGCGCTACGTGCATACCCTGACCCACGAACTGAAAAGCCCCCTGGCGGCGATTCGCGGGGCGGCGGAGCTGCTGCAGGGCGAAATGCCCCTGGAACAGCGCCAGCGTTTCGTCGGCAATATCGACAGCGAAAGCGCGCGCATGCAGCAGTTGATCGAGCGCCTGCTGAACCTGGCGCAGGTGGAGCAGCGCCAGGGCCTGGAAGAGCGGGTGAATGTGCCCCTGGCGCCGTTGTGCAAGGAGCTGCTGAACAGCCAGCACGGGCGTATCGAAGGCAAGCAACTGCAGGTGGAACTTCGGGTGCCGGCGGACCTGGCCTGGTCCGGCGAGCCGTTCCTGCTGCGCCAGGCCCTGGGCAACCTGCTGACCAATGCCCTGGACTTCAGCCCCGTGGGCGGCCTGTTGCGTTGCAGCGCGCAACCTGTGGAGGAGGGCGTGGAGCTGGTGCTGTTCAACCAGGGCGAGCCGATTCCGGACTATGCCCTGCCGCGCCTGTGCGAGCGGTTCTATTCCCTGCCGCGCCCGGACAGCGGACGCAAGAGCACCGGCCTGGGGCTGAACTTCGTCGAGGAAGTGGTGCAGTTGCATGGCGGCCAGATGCGTATCGACAACGTTCCGGGCGGGGTGCAGGTGACCTTGCGCCTGCCCTGAGCGGGGATTCTCCACAGACTCTCCACATTGCTTCCATAAAACCCCCATAGCCGCGTTCCAGACTCTCCTCCATTCGAACCGGGAGAGCCTCATGAACCGCAACCTGACCTTCAAACTCGGGGCCATTGGCCTGTTGATCCTGCTGTTGCTGATACCGCTGCTGATGATCAGCGGCCTGATCAGCGAGCGCCAGAGCCTGCGCGACGGCGTGCTCGACGATATTGCCCGCAGCTCCAGCACCCAGCAGCAGATCCGCGGCCCGGTGATGGTGGTGGATTACCGCAAGACCGTGCGCACCTGGAAGACCGACGAAAAGACCAAGAAGCGCTATCAGGACATCGGCGAGGAGCAAGGGCGCATGTTCTTCCTGCCGGAACACTTCGAGCTGGACGGCAAGGCCCAGACCGAGCTGCGTGCCCGGGGCATCTACGAGGCTCGGCTGTTCCACGCCGACAACCACATCAGCGGCCATTTCGCCGTGCCCGAGCAATACGGGATCAAGGAAGATTTTGCCGACTACCAGTTCGACCAGCCCTTCCTGGCGGTGGGCATCAGCGATATCCGCGGCATCGAGAACGCCCTGCAACTGCAACTCAACGGCCAGACCCTGGACTTCGCCCCGGGCACCTTTGTCAGTTGGCTGGATGAAGGCGTGCATGTGCTGCTGCCGCCCCTGGACCTGAAAAAGAACACCCGCCTGGATTTCGCCTTCGACCTGCGCCTGCAGGGCACCGGCCAGTTGCAGGTGCTGCCGGTGGGCAAGACCAGCAAGGTCCTGCTGACGGCCAACTGGCCGCACCCGAGCTTTATCGGCAACTACCTGCCGGTGCAACGTGAAGTGACCGAGCAGGGCTTTTCAGCCATCTGGCAGACCTCGTTCTTCTCCACCAACCTGGAACAGGCCATGGAGCGTTGCGCATTCGGCACGCAATGCCAGGACTTCAACGGCCGCAGCTTCGGCGTGAGTTTCATCGACCCGGTGGACCAGTACCTGAAGAGCGACCGGGCCATCAAATACGCCTTGCTGTTCATCGGCCTGACCTTCGCCGGCTTCTTTCTCTTCGAGGTACTCAAGAGCCTGTCGGTGCACCCGATCCAGTACGGGTTGGTGGGCGTGGCCCTGGCGTTCTTCTACCTGTTGCTGCTCTCGCTATCGGAGCACCTGGGCTTTGCGCTGGCCTATGGCGTGTCGGCGGCAGCCTGTGTGGGGCTGATCGGCTTCTATGTCAGCCATGTGCTGCACAGCTGGCGTAACGGCGCGCTGTTCGCGATCGCGCTGGCGGCCTTGTACGGCCTGCTCTATGGCCTGCTCAGCGCCGAGGATTACGCGCTGCTGATGGGCTCGCTGCTGCTGTTCGGGCTGTTGGGCGTGTTCATGGTGCTGACCCGCAAGCTGGACTGGTATGGCATTGGCCAGCGCAAGGCAGCGCAGCCTTTGCAGTTCGATCTGGAGGCCGTCCATGAGTAGGTCATTGGGTTTGCGTGAGGATCAGCGCCAGCGGGAGCATCTGGCGCAGCGCATCGGCCAGTTGTTTCCGCTCGATGCCTGGTGGCTGGTACGCCAGCAAGCCATGCCCCGTGCTGCAGGAGCCGGCTTGCCGGCGAAGAGGCCCGATCGCCTGACCGATTAGACCGGCGGCCGGGTCGCCAGCATCGACGGGCGCTGGCTGATCTCGAAGTACCAGGCGGCCAGCTGGGGATGGTCCTGGCGCCATTCCAGGTCGGGGTGGCGGAAATCCAGGTAGCCCAGGGCGCAGGCAACGCTGATGGCGGCAATATCGAAGTGGCTGGCCAGTTCGGCAATCGCTTCGGCTTCCAGCACCGCCAGGGCTCGGCGGATCTTGTCGCGCTGGCCGTCGAGCCACTGTTCCCAGTGTTTTTCCGGGGCACGCAGGGCCAGCTCGTAGCGCACCAGTACCGAGGCGTCCATGATCCCGTCGGCCAGGGCCGCGAGCGTCAGGCGCCGCCAGCGGGCCGAGCCGTCCCGGGGGATCAGCGGGTTGCCGACGTGCTGCTGGTCCAGGTAGTCGAGGATTACCCGGCTGTCGTACAGCACCTGGCCGTTGTCCAGGCGCAGGGCGGGGATCTTGCCCAGGGGGTTGTCCTGGTTCAGCGCGGCGTCCGGAGCTACCGGGCTCAACTGGCTGGCTTGCAGGGCGACCCGGTTCAACTGCCCGGTTTCATGCAGCAGCACCATGACTTTGCGTACGTAAGGTGATGCCGGGTTGTGGAACAGCGTCATGCTTGGGGTGGACATGAATATTCCTCGCGGGTGGAAGTCTCGCAGCCCGGGGATCTTAGCGCAGCCTGTGGCATTGGCCACAGGGGCGATTGGCGATACAGACGAGGAGTGATGAGTGCGCAGGTCCTATCTTCTACACGGGTTGTACAGCCTGGCCCTGACTCTGTTGGGCGCGCTGGCGGTGTATCTGGCCTTGCAATACGAGTTCCGCCGCAAGGGTGAAGGGGAGCCGGAGCTGGTCATGGCGTTCGCCTACATGGCCTGGTACTGGGCCCTGCCGGCACTGGCCCTGCCGGGCCTGGGCTGCGCACTGCTGGCCTGGCGCGGGCCCGACCCGGTGACCCAGCCCTGGCGCTGGAGCCTGGCGGCCAGCTATGTGCCGCTGCTGGGGCTGGCGTTGTTCAGCGTGCTGGTGGCCATCGAGGCGCTGCTGGAAAATCGCCTGTTCATCCCGGTGATGCTGATCGGCCTCGGGCTCTCGATGTACCTGTGGCGTGGTTTCCCGGCGCCAGGTTCAGGCCGCCGGTTTGCGCCGCAACAGGCCGCGCAGGGCGATCAGCGTCGGTAGGCCCAGGCCCAGCCAGCTCAGGCTGTCCCAGGCCCCGTCTCCCAGTAGCGCCGCGAACAACCCGGCGGCGCAGAGCAGGCCAATGCCCAGGGGCGCGGCGAAGACCTTCCAGAAGTTCGATTGCCGGGGTTTCATGGGCGCACCTGCGGCATCGACTTGCCGGCTCGCCGGCGGGCTAGCCACAGGTACAGGCCGCTGCCCAGGACAATGATGGTCAGCACGTCCATCGCCGCCCACAGCACCTTCATCGGCATGCCGCCGTAGTCGCCGAAATGCAGCGGCTGGGACATGCCCATGGCGTCCATGTACCAGGGCCGCCCGGCCACGGCGGTGACCTGCAGGCTACTGGCGTCGATCAGCACCGGGGTCAGCAGGTGCGAAGTCAGGTGGCTGCTGCCCTTGAGGAACACCGCGTAGTGATGCTCGCTGGAAAAGCGTGTGCCGGGGAAGGCGATGAAGTCCGGCTGCATGCCCGGGGCGGCTTCCCTGGCGATATCCAGCAGGCGGCTGGCCGGCGCCAGTGAGGTCAGTGGCGGCGCGTCGCGGTAGGGCGCGACCATGGCGCTGAGGCTGTCGTTGCGCCAGGCGGCGATGATCAGGTCGGCACAAGCGCTGATCACGCCGGTAACGCCCACCACCAGGGCCCAGGTCAGGGTTACCACGCCGATCAGGTTGTGCAGGTCGAGCCAGCGCAGGCGGCTGGACTTGTCCTGGCGCACCGTGGCGAACTTCAGGCGGCGCATGAACGGCAGGTAGAGCACCGTGCCGGAGATGATCGCCAGCACGAAGAGGATGCCCATGAAGGCCAGCAGCAGCTTGCCCGGCAGCCCGGCGAACATGTCCACATGCAGGCGCAGCATGACCATCATCAACCCGCCATTGGCTGAGGGCATGGCCACGGCCTCGCCGGTGCGGGCGTCGAGCATGAAGGTGTGGGAGGCGTTGGGCTCGGTGCCGGCGGTCCTGGCCATGATGGTCATCACGCCATTGGGTTCGTCCTCGTCCCAGCCGAAGTACTGCATGACCTCGCCCGGGCGATGAGCCTCGGCGGCCTTGACCAGCTGTTGCAGGTCCAGGTGCGGGGTGTCGGCAGGCATCTCCCGCAGTTCGGGGGAATCCCCCAGCAGGTGGTCGATCTCGTGGTGGAAGATCAGCGGCAGGCCGGTGAGCGCCAGCATCAGCAGGAACACCGTGCAGATCAGGCTGGTCCAGGTGTGGATAAAGGACCAGCGGCGGATTGTCTTGCTTTTCATTTCTTAGCCTTCAGACACACCAAGGCCGCCCTTGTCGGACGGCCTGGTTGTTAACTCAGCTGGTTACCATTGATAGGTGGCGCTGGCGACCACGCTACGCTGATCGCCGAAATAGCAGTAGGAACCATCGCAAGTGGAAAGGTAATCCTTGTCGAACAGGTTCGTGGCGTTGAGTTTCAGCGACGCTCCTTTGAGGCTGTTGTCCAGGCGGCCGAGGTCGTAATGCACGGCGGCATCGAACACCGTGTAGGCGTCGGCCTTGCCCAGCCAGGTGTTGGCTTGGTCGCCATAGGTATTGCCGGTGTAGCGGGCGCCCGCACCGATGCCGAAACCATCGAGTACGCCGGAATGCCAGGTGTAGTCAGTCCACAGGGAGGCTTGCTGGTTTGGCATCAGTTGCAAGCGGTTGCCTTTGTAGATGCCTTTTTGCACCTCAGACTTAGCCAGGGTATACGCGGCGATGACCTTGAGGTTTTCGGTTACGTCAGACACCGCCTCCAGTTCCAGGCCTTTGACCTTCACTTCGCCGGTCTGGTTGGTGATCGATTCGCCACCGGCGCCAATGCTGGTCACCAGGACATTTTTCTGTGTCAGGTCGTAGACCGCCGCGCTCAGCAGAGTGTTCGAACCTGGTGGCTGATATTTGACCCCCAGCTCCCATTGTTTGCCTTCCGTGGGTTTATACGATTCGGTCGGTGAAACGCTGGCGTTGCTCGCTGGCTGGAACGATTCGGCGTAGGAGATGTACGGCACAACACCCGAGTCGAACACATAGCTCAGCGCCGCATTGCCACTGAAGTTCTTGCTGCGATCAGTGTTGGTCACGTCTTTCTTGTTGAGGTAGGTGGTGCCTTGGTGCACCCAGTCCTCACGGCCACCCAGGGTCAGGCGCCAGTTGTCCAGGGCCATCTGGTCCTGGACGTAGAGGCCGGTCTGAATGGTCTTCTGGTCGTAGTCGTAATAGGCGTCGGCGCGCGACGGACGAACAATCGACTGTCCATAGACCGGGTTGAAGATGTTGGTGGTTCCCCCGTTACCGTAGATCGACAGGTAGGAGGTATCGGTACGTTGGTGGTCCAGGCCAAGCAGCACGGTGTGGCTGATGTCGCCAGTGG
The DNA here is from genome assembly GCF_052665325.1 of Pseudomonas sp. 8(2025). Lineage (NCBI taxonomy): Bacteria > Pseudomonadati > Pseudomonadota > Gammaproteobacteria > Pseudomonadales > Pseudomonadaceae > Pseudomonas > Pseudomonas sp. 8(2025). The sequence continues at coordinate 719,618 of NZ_JBQOIE010000001.1, forward strand.
TGAAGTCCGCTTGGAAATTGTTGTCGACCGCGAACTGGCCGATGTCTTCGTCGACGTTGGTCGAGGTACGGCTGATGTTGCCTGCTGCATCAGCCGGGGAGTAGGCGTAAGAACCAACGGTCAACTGTTGGAAGGACAGCTCCGATTTGGTGTAGCGCAGGTTCTGACGGAACTGCCAGACATCGTTGAGGCGGTGCTCGAAGGCGTAGCCTAGCGCGTAGTAGGTCCGATCGTAGAACTCGTAGTCCGGGTCACCCAGGTTCTTGTGATGGGAAACGTCGCCCAGTGGCGACTTGATCTTGGTGCCCTGGATCGGCATGAACTGGCTGGTGGCACCCGTATCGTCACGGGTGAACTGCGTGAGCAGGGTCAGCTTGGTATCGGTATCGATGTTCCAGGTCAGGCTGGGAGCGATGTTGTAACGCTTGTTGTCGATGTGGTCGACCTGGGTGCCGGCGTCGCGAACGACACCGCTGAGCCCATAAAGAAACTGGCCTTCATCGTCGATCTTGCCGGTGCTGGCGAAGTTGATCTGGCGGTAGTTGTCACTGCCGTACTGAATCTGGACGGCGTGGCTGGTGTCTGCGCTTGGGCGCCGGCTGACCATATCCAGCAGGCCGCCCGGTGGGGTCTGCCCATACACCGAGGACGCCGGGCCGCGCAGCAGGGCAAGGCGGTCGAGGTTCCAGGTTTCCGCTTTCGGATTGGCATACACACCGCGGGGCAGGGGCAGGCCGTCGAGAAATTGTGTGGGTTCAAAGCCACGTACACGCATCCAGTCATAGCGGGTGTCGCTGCCATAGCTGGCAGAAACAATCCCGGGCATGTAGCGCACGGCATCGTCTAGATTCTGAACGTTGCGGTCTTCCATCTGTTGGCGGGTAGCGACGGAAATCGAGCGCGGAGCTTCAACCAGCGAGGTATCGGTCTTGGTGCCGGCGGCGGTACGTGTGGCGAGGTAACCGTCGACCGGGCCCCAGGCGCTCTCGCCAGCTTGCTGGCCGGTGATATTGGTTTGCGGCAAGGCCACCACGCCTTCCGGCGTGGCCACCAGGCTGTAGGTGCCGGCGCTGCTGTGCTCCAGTTGCAGGCCGGTGCCACGCAGGGCCTCACGCAGGGCGCCCGGTGCATCGAACTGGCCCTTGACCGGGGCCGAAGTCTTGCCCGCCGCCAGGGACGGATTCAGGCTCAGGGCCAGGCCGGCCTGGCTGGCGATCTGGTTCAGGGTGCTGGCCAGCGGTGCGGCCGGCAGGTTGTAGGCGCGCACGCTGGTGGACTGTTCGGCAGCCATCAGCGCCGGGCTGGCCAGGGGGGCGCAGAGGGCGATGGCAACGGCCAAGAGACTGGGGCGCAACAGGGTGTCTAGAGGGCGGGACATACGGCGGCTCCTGAATGGAAATGTTTCGCAATTGCCTAGGTGCCGGACGAGATTGGAAAAGTGATAGGGGCGGATTGAAAATAATTTAGATTTAGACTGATTGAGGCTAATTCGCCGGCAAGCCAGCTCCTACGGGATCGGTGCAGGAGCCAGCTTGCCGGCGAAGGCTGCGACACCGACCTCAGTGCTTGGCGTCGGCCTTGGCCACCACCGTCACCCACCAGGGGGTGTGCCGTTCGATCTTCACCGGCAGGCTCGGCAGCAGGGCATTGAGCGCGAGGTCCGTGTCCTGCAACGGGAAACTGCCGGTGATCCGCAGGTCGGCCAGTTCCGGTGCGACGCCCAGGTGACCACGGCGGTAACGGCCCAGCTCATCGATCAGGTCACCGAGCCGGGCGTTGTCCACCACCAGCATGCCCCGGGTCCAGGCGTCGGCCCCCAGGTTCAGGGCCTGCAGCGGGCCGAGGCCATCGCGGCGCATCAGCACTTGCTGGCCTTCCTTGAACACGTGCTCGTCCTGACCGGCTTGCGGCCGCGCCGCCACCGCCGATTGCAGCACCCCGAGGCGGGTGCCCTGGTCCTCGCGCTTGACCAGGAACCGCGTGCCCAGGGCGCGCATGCGGCCGTCGCGGGTTTCGACGATGAACGGCCGGCTGTCGTTGTGCCCGGTCTCGATCAGGATCTCGCCTTCCTGAAGCACGATCCGCCGCTGCTTCTCGTCGAAGCGCACATCCAGCGCACTGTGGGTATTGAGGTTGATCACCGTGCCGTCGGCCAGGCGCAGGGTGCGCTGCTCGCCGGTGGCGGTGCGCTGGTCTGCCAGCCAGTAGTCCATCGGCAGGTAGCGTTCCCCGGCAAACAGCGCCAGGCCGCCGAACAGCACGACGCTGGCGACCCCGCGACCCAGCTTGCGTACCCGCCGGCGCAAGCCTTCGCGCGATTGCAGCAAGGCGTTGCGGGCCGGGCCGGTGGCCACGCCAAAGCGCTGGTCGAGCATGCCCAGCTGGCGCCAGGCGCGGGCGTGTTCTTCATGGGCAGCGTGCCACTTGGCAAACTCTTCGCGCTCCACGGCACTGGCGCCGCCATCCAGCGACAGCTGCCAGGCGATGGCGGCATCCAGCACCTGGGCCGACACCGGCTTGGAACTCATGGGGGTCATAGCGGCTCCCCGTATAGGGCGATGTAGCACTGGCGGATGCCCTGGGCCAGGTATTGGCGCACCCTTGGCACCGAGACCCCCAGGCGTTCGGCGATCTCGGCGTGGCTCAGGCCGTCGAGGCGGTTATAGAGGAAGGCCATGCGCGCCTTGCTGGAGAGCTTGCCCAGCAGGCGGTCGATGGCCTTGAGGTCTTCGAGGATCATCTGCTGTTCTTCGGGCGACGGTTGTTCGCCTTCGGGGATCAGCATCAGTTCGCTGAGGTAAGCCTGTTCCAGTGCGGCGCGCCGGAAATAGTCGAACAGCAGCCCCTTGGCGATGGCCACCAGAAACGCCCGGGGCTCCCGGGGCGCCTTGAGTTCGTCGCGGCCCAGCAGGCGCACGAAGGTGTCCTGGCTCAGGTCCTCGGCCCGCTGGCTGCAGGCAACGTTGCGCCGTAGCCAGGCCAACAGCCAACCACGATGGTCGCGATACAACGCACCAACCAGCTCATTGTGAGGGCTTTGGACTGACGACAACGGAACTCACCAATCGAGAAGTTTAAACTAACGAGAATTATTCGCGATTGTGGCAGAGGCGAAACAGTGGCGCAATTGACGCTGGTCGGCTGCCTTGTGGCTGAAAGAGGGCGGGTGCCCAAGACAAGGAACCAGTTGTGTCGAGGGAACTGGCTCCCGTTGGCGTGCGCAGCACGCCCAAGGCGTTGTATCTGTTAGATCCAGGACTCAGGTTCTACGGCCGCGGCGCGGCCGAGCGGGAGCAAGCTCCTTCGCCACAGTGCGGCTGCTCAGAACGAAGGGGCCTGCTGCCGGCGTTTCCACTGGCCCAGGCGCTGTTGCAGGTTCAGCGGGCTGTGGATCTGCTGCTGGCGGGCGCGGTTGAACAGGATCAGCGCCAGCTCCGCGGTGGCCAGGGCATCGGCCGCCGCGTTATGGCGCTCCACCACTTGCAGGTTGAACCAGCGCACCCAGTCGTCCAGCCCGGCTTCGCGGATCTGGGCCTGGGGGCACAGCAACGGCGCCATGTCCGCTACATCGAGGAAGCTGTGTTGCAGGCGGTAGCCCAGGCTGTCCTTCAGCGCCCGGCCGAGCATGTGCTGGTCGAACGGGGCATGAAAGGCCAGCAGCGGGCTGTCGCCGACGAACTCCATGAAATCCAGCAGGGCCTCCACCGGATCACAGCCGGCGGCGATGGCGCTGGGCCCCAGGCCGTGGATCAGTACGCTGGGGCTGAGCTTGTGGCCCTGGCGTTGCAGGGTGCGCTCGAACTGCTGGCTGAAGTCGATGGCACCGTCTTCGATCACCACCGCGCCAATGGACAGCACCTGGTCGCGGTTGAGGTTGAGGCCGGTGGTTTCCACGTCCACCACTACCCAGCGCTGCTCTCGCAGGCTGCTTTCATTCAGCTCGGTGAAGGCCGGTAGCCGATCGCGACGCTGTTGCTGCTCGGCACTCAGCAGGCTGACTGCGGGGCGGAACCAGGCAAACAGGCTCATAGCTGGTACCGCAAGGCCAGGCTGCTTTGCAGGCGCTGGGCCTGGCGCAGGGATTCACGCAGGATGCGCCGGTCCAGGTGGTTCAGGCTGTCCGGGTCGACCCGGTTGGAATAGGGCTGGTTCTCCCGGGTCTGGCGCTGGTGCTGCTGCATGCGGGTCTGCTGGATGAAGTGATAGGCCTCTTCATAGGCGGCGCCGTCCAGGGGCTCGATCACTTGTTTGGACACCAGCTGGCGCAGGCGCTCCAGGGTATTGATCGCGCCGATGCCGTTGGCCAGGGCCAGCAACCGGGCACCGTCGACGAAGGGGGTGAGGCCCTGGACCTTGAGGTCCAGGGTGGCCTTTTCGCCATTTTTCCTGGCCAGCACGAACTCGCGAAAACGCCCCACGGGCGGGCGCTGGCGCAGGGCGTTTTCCGCCATCATGCGTTGGAACAGACGGTTGTCCGCCACCTGGTCGAGGATGCCCCGACGCAGTTGTTCGGCGCTCTGTTCATCGCCCCAGACCACCCGCAGGTCGAAATAGATGCTCGAACCCAGCAGGTTTTCCGGGGTGGCCTCACGGATGAAGGCCGCGAAGCGCCGGGCCCATTCAGCACGGGACAGGCACAGCTCGGGGTTGCCGGCCATGATGTTGCCCTTGCACAGGGTGAAACCGCACATGGCCAGGCTTTGGTTGATCTGCTGGGCAATGGGTAGCAGCTTGCCGCGGATTTCTGCCGCGTGGGCCGCGTCCCGGGCCTCGAACAGGATGCCGTTGTCCTGGTCGGTGTGCAGGGTCTGTTCGCGTCGGCCTTCACTGCCAAAGCACAGCCAGCTGAAAGGCACGCCGGGGTCGCCCTTGTCGGCCAGGGTCAGTTCGATGACCCGGCACACGGTGTGATCGTTGAGCAGGGTGATGATATGGGTGATCTGGGTCGAGGAGGCGCCGTGGGCCAGCATGCGCTCCACCAACTGGCCGATCTCGCCCCGCAGCGCCACCAGGTGTTCGACCCGGGGCGCGTTGCGGATGGTCCGCGCCAGGTGCACCAGGTCGACCCGCTGCAGGGAAAACAGATCGCGCTCGGAAACCACCCCGCACAGGCGCTGTTCTTTCACCAGGCAGACGTGGGCGATATGCCGCTCGGTCATGGCGATGGCGGCGTCGAAGGCGCTGTGGTCCGGGCTGAGGAAGAACGGCGCCTGGGTCATGTGCTGTTCGATGGGCTGGTTGAGGTCCTGGGTGCCGTCGGCCACCACCTGGCGCAGGTCGCGCAGGGTGAAGATCCCCAGCGGGGCCTTGCGTTCGTCCACCACGACGATGCTGCCTACCTGCTGCTCATGCATCAGCGCCACGGCTTCGCGCAGCGGCGTCTGCGGTGAACAGGCCACCGGATGACGCATGGCCAGCTCGCCCAGGCGGGTGTTCAGCGAATACTGGGTGCCGAGGGTTTCCACGGCTTTCTGTTTGACTTGCTGGTTGACCTGGTCCAGCAGGCTGCTGACTCCACGCAGGGCGAAGTCGCGAAACTCCGCGGACAGGGCGAACAGCTTGATGAAAGCGCCCTTGTTCAGTTGCAGGCAGAACGTATCTTCGGCGGCGCGATGCTCGGTGCGGGTCGCGCGCTCGCCCAGCAGCGCGGCCAGGGGGAAACACTCGCCGGAAGTGATTTCGAAGGTGGTCTCGGTGCTGCCCTTGGCGGCGTGTGTGCGTTCGCCCACCACGCGGCCCTGCTTGACGATATAGAAGTGCTCGACCGGGCCGTCGGCCGGCTTGATGATGCTGTCGCCGGGGCCGTAGAAGCGCAGTTGGCATTGTTCTACCAGGTAGGCCAGATGCAGCTGCTCCATCTGGTTGAACGGCGGGAACCGTTGCAGGAACTGCACGGTCCCCTGGATGTTCTGCAACACCGCGGTCTTCCCGGCCTGGGTGAAGGCGTCCGCTTTACTCATAACGATTACCGCAGTCTTTTTGGATTTGTTGTGGTCGGATCACGGCATGGTCGGCTGCAACGTCTGGGGTGCCCATTGGACGTAAGTCTAGGTAGCGCCCTAGGGGCCGGACATTTGGCTTTGAAGCGTCGGCAATCAATGCGAAAAAGCTCTGATCAAGACTCTTGGCAATTTTTCCGACGAAGTGCACATTGGAGGCCTGCTTAGCGATGTCTGACCACTGTGCTAGGGGATTGATCTGTTCATGTAGAGAAATGTATGCCCGACCACGATATTTTGAGTGACGCCGAGCGCGAGGCCCTGAGTGCGGTCATGCTGGAACCGGATCTGCCGCCCCAGCGGGTGCTGATCGCCGATGACGACAAGGATGCACGGGAGCTGCTTGCGGAGATTCTTGGCCTGGATGGCATCCGTTGCATCACGGCGGCCAGTGGCAAGGCCGCACTTGAGTTGCTTGAATCGAATAAATCCATCGGCCTGTTGATCACCGATCTGCGCATGGCGCCCTGCAATGGCCTGGACCTGATCCGCCAGGTGCGTGAATCGGAGCGGGCGGCGCTGCCGATCATCATCATTTCCGGCGACGCCGATGTCCGCGATGCCATCGCCGCCATGCACCTGAGCGTGGTGGACTTCCTGCTCAAGCCGATCGACACCACCAAGCTGCTGGCCCTGGTCAAGCACGAGCTGGGCGTGGTGCTCTAGCCGATCCCTTGCCACACAGGCGAAAAAAAGCCCCGGCCTTGCGACCGGGGCTTTTTTAATTACTGCTGGTTACGCGGGCTTACAGACCGTTCTTGGCCTTGAACTCGCGACGCCGGCGGTGCAGGACCGGCTCGGTGTAGCCGTTTGGCTGCTTGGTGCCTTCGATCACCAGTTCCAGGGCGGCCTGGAAGGCGATGTTGCTGTCGAAGTCCGGTGCCAGGGGGCGGTACAGCGGGTCGCTGGCGTTCTGCCGGTCAACCACCGGAGCCATGCGCTTGAGGCTTTCGAGCACCTGCTCCTGGGTGACCACGCCGTGGCGCAGCCAGTTGGCGATGTGCTGGCTGGAGATACGCAGGGTGGCGCGGTCTTCCATCAGGCCGACGTCATTGATGTCCGGCACTTTCGAACAGCCCACGCCCTGGTCGATCCAGCGCACCACGTAACCGAGAATGCCCTGGGCGTTGTTGTCCAGTTCGTTCTTGATCTGCTCCGGCGTCCAGCTCGGGTTGACCGCCAGCGGGATGGTCAGGATGTCATCCACCGAGGCGCGGGCACGCTTGGCCAGTTCGGCCTGGCGGGCGAATACGTCGACCTTGTGATAGTGCAGCGCGTGCAGCGCAGCGGCGGTCGGGGATGGAACCCAGGCAGTGTTGGCGCCGGCCAGTGGGTGAGCGATTTTCTGTTCGAGCATCGCTGCCATCAGGTCCGGCATCGCCCACATGCCCTTGCCGATTTGCGCGCGACCTTGCAGGCCGGTGCTCAGGCCGATATCGACGTTCCAGTTCTCGTAGGCGCCGATCCATTTCTCGGCCTTCATGTCGGCCTTGCGCACCATGGCGCCGGCCTCCATGGAGGTGTGGATTTCGTCGCCGGTGCGGTCGAGGAAGCCGGTGTTGATGAACACCACGCGCTCGCTGGCCGCCTTGATGCAGGCCTTGAGGTTGACCGTGGTGCGGCGCTCCTCGTCCATGATCCCGACTTTCAGGGTGTTGCGCGGCAGGTTCAGCACCTCTTCGATGCGGCCGAACAGCTCGTTGGTGAACGCCGCTTCTTCAGGGCCGTGCATCTTCGGCTTGACGATGTACATCGAGCCGGTGCGGCTGTTCTTGCGCGACGTGTTGCCGTTGAGGTTGTGGATCGACGCCAGGCTGGTGACCAGGCCGTCGAGGATGCCTTCCGGCACTTCGTTGCCATCCTTGTCGAAGATCGCATCGATGGTCATCAGGTGGCCGACGTTGCGCACGAACAGCAGCGAACGACCGTGCAGTTTCACCGGCTCGCCATTGACCCCGGTGTATTCGCGATCGGCGTTCATGGTGCGGGTGAAGGACTTGCCACCCTTGGAAACTTCTTCCGCCAGGTCGCCTTTCATCAGGCCGAGCCAGTTGCGGTAGATCACCACCTTGTCGTCGGCATCCACTGCGGCGACCGAGTCTTCGCAGTCCATGATGGTGGTCAGGGCCGCTTCCATCAGCAGGTCCTTGACCCCGGCGGCGTCGGTCTGGCCGACCGGGCTTGTGGCGTCGATCTGGATCTCGAAGTGCAGGCCGTTGTGCTTGAGCAGGATCGCGGTAGGGGCCGCAGCGTCGCCCTGGTAGCCGATCAGTTGCGCGTCGTTGCGCAGGCCGCTGTTGCTGCCGCCCTTGAGGCCGACCACCAGCTTGCCGCCGACGATCTTGTAGCTCACCGAGTCCACGTGGGAGCCGGCAGTCAGCGGCGCGGATTCATCGAGGAAGGCGCGGGCGAAGGCGATGACCTTGTCGCCGCGGACCTTGTTGTAGCCTTTGCCTTTTTCCGCACCATCGGCTTCGCTGATGGCATCGGTGCCGTACAGGGCGTCGTACAGCGAGCCCCAGCGAGCGTTGGAAGCGTTGAGGGCGAAGCGCGCATTCATCACCGGCACCACCAGCTGCGGGCCGGCCATGTGGGCGATCTCTTCATCGACGTTTTGCGTCGTGGCCTGGAAATCCGCCGCTTCTGGCAGCAGGTAACCGATGTCTTGCAAGAAGGCTTTATAAGCCACAGCGTCATGCGCCTGGCCGGCACGGGACTGGTGCCAGGCATCGATACGTGCCTGGAAGTCATCGCGTTTGGCGAGTAGGGCTTTGTTCTTCGGCGCCAGGTCGTGAATGACCTTGTCTGCACCGGCCCAGAACGAGTCGGCGGTGAGGCCGGTACCGGGAATGGCTTCGTTGTTCACGAAGTCGAACAGGACTCTGGCGACCTGCAGGCCACCGACTTGAACGTGCTCAGTCATTGCTTGCCTCACTCTGCTCAGCTATTTCGCTTTTCAGCTCTTCAAATTAACAATGAAGCCGGCGGCCATTTAAAGCACAACCCTGTTCTCCAGTACATGCCATCGCTGGCGGCTGGGTCCTTCCAATCAACGGCGGAGCCTTGCTGACGGGCTGTTGCGGGGGTTGCGATCAGGCCTTGGCGGACATCGTTCCAACGTTATGTAGTGCGCGCTGCGGCATACTACATGATGAACTGCGGTTGTGAAAATTAGACTAAAAGCGTCGTTCCGCGACTTTAAAGTGCAGTGCGGTCACGCAGGGGAATGCGATGTTCTCAAAAAGCCGGTGGATTGTTCCATATAAATACAAAAAGTTGTACACGATTTGTGTTTTGCCTTGCGCACCCTCGTAGGGGCTGGCTTGCCGGCGAATAGGCCTTCGGGGTTTGCGTCGGCCTTGCGGGCACATTCGCCGGCAAGCCAGCTCCTGCACAAGCTGCTGCCATATGGGCTGGAAGGCACGGGGAATGAGGCTGCCTATACTGGATCTTTCATTGCTCAAAGAGGGCTGCGCCATGGACCATCTCGTTCTCACGGTATTCGCCCCGGACAAGGCCGGCCAGGTCGAGCGCATTGCCCAGTGCATCGCCGAGCATGGCGGCAACTGGCTGGAAAGCCGCCTGTCACGCATGGCCGGGCAGTTCGCCGGGATCCTGCGGGTGGCAGTGCCGGCCGAAGCCTACGATGAACTGGTGGATGCCCTGCAAGGCTTGTCGGCCCAGGGCATTCGCGTGTTGATCGCCGAAAGCGGCGTGGAGCAGTCCTGCACCTGGAAACCCATTGCCATGGAACTGGTGGGCAACGACCGCCCGGGAATCGTGCGCGACATCACCCGGCTGCTGGCCGAGCAGGGGGTGAACCTGGAGCGCTTGGTGACCGAGGTGCGCCCAGCGCCCATGAGCAGCGAGCCGCTGTTCCACGCCGAGGCGATCCTTGCGGTGCCCCTGACCCTGTCCCTGGAAGTGCTGCAGGCGCGCCTGGAAACCCTGGCGGACGACTTGATGGTGGAATTGGTCCTGCGCAGCGAGCCCTGAGCCTTGTGAGGGTTATCCCAGTAAACCGTGCATGTGCCTGTGGATAACCTGTAGAGACCAGGCCCTGGCCCAGAGCCAGCGCGGCGTTGCGCCAGTTGATCAAAAAATCAGCAGTTTCAAGGGCTTGTGCACAAAGGGCGGGGATCAGGTTGTGGATAACCTTGGGAAGAACCGCTGCAAGCCACGAAGAGCGTGGCCTGCAGGGCTTTGTACGTTTATTGATCAGCGACGCCCGCGCAGGCTGAGCCAGGCATCCACGCTGTATACCGCCAGGCCGGCCCAGATAAACATGAAGGCCAGCAAGGTGCTGGAGGACAGGTGCTCGTCGAACAGCAGCACGGCCTGCAGCAGCACCAGGGTGGGAGCCAGGTACTGGAGGAAACCCAGGGTGGTGTAGGGCAGGTCCCGCGCGGCAGCGTTGAAGCACACCAGAGGTACCAGGGTCACCGGGCCGGCAGCCACCAGCCACCAGGCCTGGGAACTGCTCCAGAACTCGGCATGGGCACTGCTGGCATCGGGATGCAGCAGCAGCCAACCCAGAGCGATGGGCACCAGCATCCAGGTTTCCACCACCAGGCCGGGCAGGGCCTTGACCGGCGCCTGCTTGCGGATCAGCCCGTAGAAGCCGAAGCTCAGCGCCAGCATCAGCGAGACCCAGGGCAGGCTGCCTACCTGCCACACTTGCTGGGCCACGCCCACCGCCGCCAGGATTACCGCCAGCCACTGCATGCGCCGCAGGCGTTCGCCAAGAATCAGCATGCCCAGCAGCACGTTGACCAGTGGGTTGATGTAGTAGCCCAGGCTGGCTTCGAGCATGCGCCCGTTGTTCACCGACCAGACGTAGGTCAGCCAGTTGGCGGCGATCAGGGTGCCGCTCAGGGCCAGGATCGCCAGGCGCCTGGGGTTGTCCCGCAGTTCGCGCCACCAGCCGGGGTGCTTCCACACCATCAGCAGCAGGGCGCCGAACAGCGCCGACCAGAGCACCCGGTGGATGATGATCTCGACCGCGGGAACGCTGGCGATAGCTTTGAAATAGAGCGGGAACAGACCCCAGATGATGTAGGCGGTCAGACCCAGGATGTACCCGCGGCGCGGGTTGGCGGCTTGCATGCAGAATCCTTGCTTAGGCAGCTAACAAAGCCGCAATTGTAAGGACAATTGTCTAGACCTGTCCTGACTTTTACCCCGCTGCCCACTGTGGACGCCGGCTTGCCGACGAGGGCAATCTCTCGGGCCCTTTCGCTGGCAAGCCAGCTCCTACGGCTGGCGCCTTTGTGTGGGTACCGGCTTGTCGGCGAAGGTGCTTTCTCGGGTCCCCTTCGCTGGCAAGCCGGCTCCTGCAGGCCGGGTCAGAACAGCTTGAGGGGTTCTTCGTTGAGGGCCGCCAGCTGTTCGCGCAAGGCCAGCACCTGATCGCCCCAATAACGTTCGCTGCCGAACCAGGGGAAACTGTGGGGGAACGCCGGGTCGTCCCAGCGTCGTGCCAGCCAGGCGCTGTAGTGCATCAGGCGCAAGGCTCGCAGTGGTTCGATCAGGGCCAGCTCCCGCGGGTCGAAATCATGGAACTCGCTGTAGCCATCCATCAACTCGGACAACTGGCCCAGGCATTCCTGGCGGTCGCCGGCGAGCATCATCCACAGGTCCTGCACCGCCGGGCCCATGCGGCAGTCATCCAGGTCGACGATATGGAACATCTCGTCGCGGCACATCATGTTGCCGGGGTGGCAGTCGCCGTGCATCCGGATGTTCTGGTGTGGCGTGGCCTGGTAGACCTCTTCCACCCGCTTGAGCAGGTCCCGGGCCACCGACTCGTAGGCTGGCAGCAGGCTCTTGGGGATGAAGTTGCCCTGCAGCAGGGTTGCCAGGGAATCGTGACCGAAGTTCTTCACCCCCAGGGCTTCGCGGTGTTCGAACGGGCGGGTGGCACCCACCGCGTGCAGGCGGCCCAACAACTGGCCGAGACGGTAGAGCTGGTCCAGGTTGCCTGGCTCCGGGGCGCGGCCGCCGCGGCGGGGAAACAGGGCGAAACGAAAGCCCGCGTGTTCGAACAGGCTGGCGCCGTCGTGAATGATCGGCGCCACCACCGGCACGTCGCATTCGGCGAGTTCGAAGGTGAAGCGGTGTTCTTCCAGGATCGCTTCGTTGGTCCAGCGCTGGGGCCGGTAGAACTTGGCGATCAGTGGCTCGCTTTCGTCGATGCCGACTTGATAGACGCGATTTTCGTAGCTGTTGAGCGCCAGCACGCGGGCGTCGCTGAGAAAGCCGATGCTTTCAACGGCGTCCAGGACCAGATCGGGGGTCAGTGTTTCAAACGGGTGCGACATGCTTACTCCTGCGCGCAGCAGGCTGCCGCGTCCGGCCAAGCATGGTAACGCAGACGGGGAGCCAGCGGGGGAGGGTTTGCCGGTGGTTCGGCCGTGCGTCGGGTTCGCAACCCAGCCGGTTCCTGCGGGTGCAGAAGCCGGCCGGGCGCGAGGCGGGGTCAGGCGCCGATGACGCCGCCGTCTTCCCGGGTGATGGCCATGACCGAGGAGCGTGGCTTGCCGTTGGGCAGGTGTTCGGGGAAGGTCGAACCGCCGTTTTCCCCAGGGTGCTGGATACCCACGAACAGGGTCTTCTGGTCCGGGGCGAAGGCGATGCCGGTGACTTCGCAACCCACCGGCCCGACCATGAAACGGCGGATCTCACCGCTGTCCGGGTCGGCGCAGAGCATCTGGTTGTTGCCCATGCCGGCGAAGTCGCCGCTGTTGCTGTAGTCGCCGTCGGTGAGGATCCACAGGCGCCCGGCCTTGTCGAAACCCAGCCCGTCGGGGCTGTTGAACATATTCTGCGGGGTGATGTTGGACGACCCACCCTTGGGTTGGCCGGCGTGCACCCCCGGGTTGCCGGCCACTACGAACAGGTCCCAGGAAAAACTCATGGCACCATGGTCGTCGCCCCCGGTGCGCCAGCGCAGGATCTGCCCGTAGACGTTCTTCTCCCGCGGGTTTGGGCCGCCTACCGGCTGGCCGTCCTCGCCACGCTTGGAGTTGTTGGTCAGGGTGCAATAGACCTGGCCGTCCTTGGGGCTGACCACTATCCATTCCGGGCGGTCCATGCGCGTGGCCTGGACCACGCTGGCGGCCAGGCGAGCCTGGATCAGCACCTGGGCCTGGTCGGCGAAGCCGCTGCTGGCGTCGATGCCGTTCTTGCCGTGGGTCAGCTCGATCCACTGGCCCTGGCCCTTGGGGTGGTCCGGGTTGCCGTCGCCGGCATCGAAGCGCGCCACGTACAGGGTGCCGTGGTCCAGCAGGTCGCGGTTGGCCTTGGGGTTGCGGTGGTTGATCTTGTCGCGGCTGATGAACTTGTAGATGAATTCGCCACGCTCGTCGTCGCCCATGTAGACCACGGCGCGGCCGTCGCGGGTTTCGGCCAGGGCGGCGTTTTCGTGCTTGAAGCGACCCAGGGCGGTGCGCTTGACCGGGGTCGATTGCGGGTCGAACGGATCGATTTCCACCACCCAGCCGTGACGGTTGAGTTCGTTGGGGTTCTTCGCCAGGTCGAACCGCGGATCGTGCAGGTGCCAGTTGATCTCCTTGCTGGCCACCACGGCGCCGTAGCGCTTCTGCGCGGCGTCGAATTTCTGCTCGGCGTTGCTGCTGCCGAAGCAGTCGGTGAAGTTCTCTTCGCAGGTCAGGTAGGTGCCCCATGGGGTCTTGCCGTTGGCGCAGTTCTGGAAGGTGCCGAGGACTTTCCTGCCCTTGGGGTCGGCGCTGGTCTTGAGCAGATCGTGACCGGCTGCGGGGCCACTCAGGCGGATCGGCGTGTTGCCGTGGATCCGTCGGTTGTAGCGTGAGCCCTGGACGAACTGCCACTGGCCATTCTTGCGCTGCACTTCAATCACCGACACGCCTTCGCTGGCCTGGGCCTTGCGCACGTCTTCGGCGGATTGCGGCAAGCCGCCATGGGGGTAGAGGTAGCGGTAGTTGGTGTATTCGTTATTGATGGCCATCAGCGCGCGGTGGCGGTCGTCCGGGAAGGCGAACAGGCTCATGCCGTCGTTGTTGTCGCCAAACTGCACTTCCTGGGCCCGGGCGGTGCCATTGCCGCTGGGGTCGAAGGCCGGGCCGTTCTTGGCCAGGGGCTGGCCCCAACTGATCAGTACCGAGGACTTGTAGCCAGGTGGCAAGGTGATGCTGTCGCTGGTGGCGGCAGGGATGCCGGCAAAGCCCAGCAACTGGCTGGTGCCGGCGCTGACGCTGGCGGCCAGGGCGCTGCGGCTCAACAGGTTGCCGCCCAGGAACAGCGCTGCACCGCACAGGGCGCCGGCACCGATGAAACCGCGGCGGCTGAGGCCGACCAGCTGTTCCAGGTCGGTGGGTTGGTCTTCTTCTAGTAACAGGCTCATATCAGGCTCCCTGCAGGTTTTTGCAGCCACCTTAATGAGCCCCCATGACGAATATGTTGCAGTGAAATGGCGGTGGAGCCTTGGTCAGAGCGGGGTTCCGATCAGCACGTGGGACGGTGAGAACTGCACCTGGACGGTCGAGGACTCCTTCAACTCCAGGGTCTTGAGCAGCAACGGCTCGGCCAGGGCGCACAACGTCTGACCATTGGGCAGGGCAATTCGCACCTCGCAGGGGCCGTCCTCGGCGTCGAGAATCTGCTCGATCGTGCCCCTCAGGCAATTGTGTCCAGTTGTTACTTGGGCGCCCGCGGCTTGTACGTCCAGCCAGCCAGCCTTGATCAGTGCCACCACTTCGATCCCCGGCAGCAGTTCCAGGCGCAGGGTGCTGTCGTGGGTGATCTGCGCCTGGAGTTGCAGGCCCTCGGGCAGCTCCAGGACGATCAGGTCGTTGCAGCCCTGGCTTTCGACAGCCCGGACCCTGCCATGCAACTGATTGCGCGCGCTGGTGCGCAGCATCAGGCGGCTGAGCAAGTCGAGGTCGCTGGTGTCTTCCGCCGCTTCCAGTACCTGGGCCTGCAGAGCTTGCAGGCGCTGGTAAAGACGCAGCACTCGCTCGCCCTCGGCGGACAGCTTGGCGCCGCCGCCGCCCTTGCCGCCGACGCTGCGCTCCACCAGCGGGCTCTGGGCCAGGTTGTTCAGTTCGTCGATGGCATCCCAGGCTGCCTTGTAGCTCAGGCCGGCGCTTTTTGCCGCGCGGGTGATGGAGCCTTGTTCGGCGATGTGTTGCAGCAAGGCAATGCGTTGCGGGCGGCGGACGATGTGCTGGGTCAACAGAGTGGGCAAGGACATGGCGGGGGGCGCTTTGAACACTGGGGGTGGACTGGGAGTTTGCGGCTTGGGCGACGAGAGTCAAGTCAGTCGCCGGTGCCGGGGCTTGGGGTCCTGGCCAGGCAGTAGATATCCACCCGACGGGCACCGGCGTTGATCAGCAAACGGGCAAGGGCCTGGGCGGTGGCTCCGGTGGTCAGGACATCGTCCACCAGGGCCAGGTGTCGTCCTGCAACCTGGGCCTGATCTGCAAGGGCGAAGGCCTGGCGCAGGTTGCGCTGGCGGGCCCGGGCATCCAGGCCCTGCTGGGCGGGGGTGTCTTGGGTGCGCAGGAGGAGCTTGGGTTGCACCACCAATTGCAACGAAGCGCCCAGCCACTGGGCCAGCATGCCTGCCTGATTGAAGCCGCGCTGGCGCAGCCGCCTGCGGGACAGTGGCACCGGCAGCAGGCAATCAGGCCGTGGCAGGCCTTCATCGAAGCGATAGTGGAGGAACTGGCCGAGAAGTTCGGCCATCAGCCGGCCAAAAGGCCATTTTTCATGGTGCTTGAAACGGCTGATCAGGCTGTCCACCGGGAAATCGTAGCGCCAGGGTGCGATCACCCGCTGAAACGCCGGCGGCTCTTGCAGGCACTGGCCACAGGTGAGGCCGGGCCCAGGCAGGGGCAGGGCGCAGACTGAACACTGGGCGCCGAGCCAGGGCAGCTCGTCCAGGCAGGGAGCACACAGGGCCAGGGCCGAATCGCTGGGTTCGTCACACAATAAACATGCCTGATTGTTTTTTAACCAGATGTAAACCGGTCCTTTGTATCTGGGTTGACAGTGCATGACTCTTCCTTAAATATGCCGAACATCCGTGTCGCGGCTGTGGGCTTTCCTGTCCTGCGCCGCTTGCCAAGCATAATCAAGGAATCGCCCATGAGCGCCAGCACCACCGCCACCCTGCGTCATGACTGGACTTTGGCTGAAGTCAAAGCCCTGTTCGTCCAGCCTTTCAATGACTTGCTGTTCCAGGCGCAGACGGTGCACCGCGCGCATTTCGACGCCAATCGGGTCCAGGTTTCCACGCTGCTGTCGATCAAGACCGGCGCCTGCCCGGAAGATTGCAAATATTGTCCGCAGTCCGGTCACTACAACACCGGCCTGGAAAAGGAAAAGCTCCTTGAGGTGCAGAAGGTCCTGGAAGAGGCCGCCCGGGCCAAGGCCATCGGTTCTACCCGTTTCTGCATGGGCGCGGCCTGGAAGCACCCTTCGGCCAAGGACATGCCCTATGTGCTGGAGATGGTCAAAGGCGTGAAGGCCATGGGCCTGGAAACCTGCATGACCCTGGGCCGTCTCGATCAGGACCAGACCGAGGCGCTGGCCAAGGCCGGCCTGGACTACTACAACCACAACCTCGATACCTCGCCGGAGTTCTACGGCAACATCATCACCACCCGCACCTACAGCGAGCGCCTGCAGACCCTGGCCTATGTGCGTGACGCGGGCATGAAGATCTGTTCCGGCGGCATTCTCGGCATGGGCGAATCCCTGGATGACCGCGCCGGCCTGCTGATCCAGCTGGCCAACCTGCCGGAGCATCCGGAGTCGGTGCCGATCAACATGCTGGTGAAGGTGGCGGGTACGCCGCTGGAAAATGCCGAAGAGGTAGACCCCTTCGACTTTATCCGCATGCTCGCGGTGGCGCGGATTCTCATGCCGCAATCCCATGTGCGGCTATCGGCCGGCCGTGAGGCGATGAACGAGCAGATGCAGGCCCTGGCGTTCTTCGCCGGCGCCAACTCGATTTTCTATGGCGACAAGTTGCTGACCACCGCCAACCCGCAGGCCGACAAGGACATGCAGTTGTTCGCGCGCCTGGGCATCCAGCCCGAAGCCCGCGAAGAACACGCCGACGAGGTGCACCAGGCCGCCATCGAACAGGCCCTGGTGGAGCAGAAAAGCAGCGAGCAGTTCTACAACGCCGCCGTCTGACCTTCTGCCGTAGGAGCCGGTTTGCCGGCGAATCTCGCGAGCCTCATGGATTTCGCGTCGCCTGCTTCGCCGGCAAGCCAGCTCCTGGCGATGAACTGTCCGTAAGCCAATATCGAGGCCTGCATGTCTTTTGATCTCGCCGCGCGCCTTGCTGCCCGCCGTGCCGAACACCTCTATCGCCAGCGCCCGCTGCTGCAGAGCCCCCAGGGGCCGCAAGTGGTGGTCGACGGTCAGCCATTGCTGGCCTTTTGTAACAACGACTACCTGGGCCTGGCCAACCATCCGCAAGTGATCGAAGCCTGGCGCTCCGGTGCCAGCCGCTGGGGCGTGGGCGGCGGTGCTTCCCATCTGGTGATCGGCCACAGCACGCCCCATCACGCCCTGGAAGAGGCGCTGGCCGAACTCACTGGCCGCCCTCGGGCGCTGTTGTTTACCACCGGCTACATGGCCAACCTGGGGGCGGTGACGGCGCTGGTGGGGCAGGGCGATACGGTGCTGGAGGATCGTCTCAACCATGCGTCGCTGCTCGATGCGGGGCTGCTTTCCGGCGCGCGCTTCAACCGCTATCTGCACAACGATGCGCACAGCCTGGCCAAGCGTCTGGAAAAGGCCACCGGCAATACCCTGGTGGTCACCGATGGGGTGTTCAGCATGGACGGCGATGTCGCCGACCTGCCGGCCCTGGCTCGGGCAACCAAGGCCCGTGGCGCCTGGCTGATGGTGGACGATGCCCATGGTTTCGGGCCGCTGGGGGCCAATGGCGGCGGGCTGGTGGAGCATTTCGGCCTGGGGCTGGATGAGGTGCCGGTACTGGTGGGCACCCTGGGCAAGGCTTTCGGCACCGCCGGGGCCTTTGTCGCCGGCAGCGAGGATCTGATCGAAAGCCTGATCCAGTTTGCCCGGCCTTATATCTACACCACCAGCCAGCCGCCAGCCCTGGCCTGCGCCACCTTGAAAAGCCTGGAGCTGCTGCGCAGCGAGCATTGGCGGCGCGAGCACCTGGCGGCCTTGATCCGTCAATTCCGCCAGGGCGCCGAGCAGATCGGCCTGCAGCTGATGGACAGTTTCACCCCGATCCAGCCGATCCTGGTGGGCGACAGTGCTCGGGCCGTGCGCCTGTCGCAGATGCTGCGTGAACGGGGAGTCATGGTCAGCGCCATTCGCCCGCCTACCGTGCCGGCCGGCAGCGCGCGGCTGCGGGTGACCTTGTCCGCGGCCCACAGCGAGGCCCAGGTGCAGCTATTGTTAAGCGCGTTGGCAGACTGTTTCAGTGAACTGCAAGCGGAGCCGAGCCATGCGTGATCGACTGATTCTGTTGCCGGGCTGGGGCTTGGGCGTGTCGCCGCTGGAACCTCTGGCGGCGGCCTTGCAGGGGCTGGATGAACACTTGCGGGTGGAGATCGAGCCCTTGCCGGAGTTGACCTCCAGCGACCCGCAGGACTGGCTGGACGAACTCGATGACGCCGTGCCGGACAATGCCTGGCTGGGTGGCTGGTCCCTCGGCGGCATGCTGGCTTCGGAACTGGCGGCGCGCCGTGGTGAGCGCTGCTGCGGCCTGCTGACCCTGGCCAGCAATCCCAGTTTTGTCGCCCATGAACAATGGGCCAGTGCCATGGCCGGGGAAACCTTCGACGGCTTCCTGGCCGGCTGCGCGGCCGATCCGCGAACCACCCTCAAGCGTTTTGCCTTGCTCTGCGCCCAGGGCGCCGCGGACACGCGAGGCCTGTCGCGGTTGCTCCTGAGCGGCGCGCCGACCACGGCGCCGGCGGTGCTGATGGCCGGGCTGGAGCTGCTGGCGCAGTTGGATACCCGCGAAGCCTTGCAAGGCTTTCGCGGGCCGCAGTTGCACTTGTTTGCCGGGCTCGATGCTCTGGTGCCTGCCGAGGCGGCCGGTGAATTGCTGGCCTTGCTGCCGGATATTGAAGTTGGCCTGATTGAACACGCCAGCCACGGATTTCTCCTGGAGGACCCCCATGGAGTGGCGGGAGCGATCCAGGCTTTCTTGCATGAGTCCGGTGATGACTGATCTTTCTCTGACTGCCTTTCCCGGTCGCCTGCCTGACAAGCGCCAGGTCGCGGCTTCGTTCTCCCGCGCGGCGGCCAGCTACGACAGTGTTGCGGAGCTGCAGCGTGCGGTCGGGCAACAATTGCTCAGCCGTCTGCCCCCGGGCCTTGAGCCACGGTGCTGGCTGGACCTGGGCTGCGGCACCGGGCATTTCAGCCGGGTGCTGGGGCAGCGTTTCAGTGCTGCCCAGGGGCTGGCCCTGGATATTGCCGAGGGCATGCTCAATCACGCCCGGCCTTTGGGTGGCGCGGACCATTTCATCGCCGGGGACGCTGAACGCCTGCCGTTGCAAGGCGACAGTTGCCAATTGATCTTCTCCAGCCTGGCGGTGCAGTGGTGCGACGATTTCTCTGCCGTGCTCAGTGAAGCGATGCGGGTGCTCAAGCCGGGCGGCGTGCTGGCTTTTGCCAGCCTGTGCGTGGGTACTTTGCAGGAACTGCGCGATAGTTGGGCGCAGGTCGATGGCCAGGTTCACGTCAATCGCTTCCGTGAGTTCGAACGTTATCGACAGCTGTGTGAAGCCAGTGGCTTGCAAGTGCGCAGTCTGGAAAAGGCGCCCCATGTCCTGTATTACCCGGATGTGCGCAGCCTGACCCATGAGTTGAAAGCCCTGGGCGCGCACAACCTCAATCCCGGACGCCCGGGCGGCTTGACCGGACGGGCGCGGATCGCCGGGTTGATCGATGCCTACGAGGGTTCCCGACAGGCCAAGGGCCTGCCGGCGACTTATCAAGTGGTCTATGCCGTGCTGGAGAAACCGCTATGAGCCCTGCCTACTTCATTACGGGTACCGATACCGATGTGGGGAAAACCACCATTGCGGCCGGCTTGCTGCATGCGGCGCGTCTGGCCGGCCTGAGTACTGCTGCGGGCAAGCCGGTGGCTTCGGGTTGCGAGCTGACGGCCAAAGGCTTGCGCAACGCCGATGCCCTGGCATTGCAGGCGCAGTCTTCGTTGCCGTTGGCCTATGCAGAAGTGAATCCGGTTGCCTTCGAACCGGCCATCGCCCCTCATCTGGCAGCGCGAGAGGCCGGGGTGGCGCTGACCGTGCAGTCGCTGTTGACGCCCATGCGCCATCTGCTGGCCAAGGGCGCGGACTTCACGCTGATCGAAGGCGCGGGTGGTTGGCGGGTACCCCTGGCAGACCAGGACAATCTGTCGGATCTGGCCATGGCGCTGGGGCTGCCGGTGATCCTGGTGGTGGGCGTGCGTCTGGGTTGCATCAATCATGCGTTGCTGACGGCCGAAGCCATCGCTCAGGACGGCCTGCAACTGGCGGGGTGGGTGGCCAATATCATCGATCCAAAGACCTCTCGTCTGGAGGAAAACCTCGCAACCCTGGCCGAGCGCTTGCCGGCCCCGTGCCTGGGCAGGGTGCCGAAACTCAAGCCCGCCAGCGCCGAGGCGGTGGCCGAGCATTTGCAACTGGATCTGCTGGACTAGATTTTGCCTATTGCAAGGCATATTGCCATTAGTGTTTTTGACGGGTGTTTTCTTGACGGGTCTGCTTCAATGACACCTGTCACTCATTCTCAAGGTCGAGTTCTCCCATGCAAATCTCCGGGAACACCGCTTTCTACGCCGGGCTGAACGCTATCCAGACCGGGCAGAATCGCGTCGATCAAGCCGCCGGCCAGATTGCCAGCACTGCAGTTGAACGCTCTGCCGGCAGCCAGTCGTCGGATGTTCAGGTTGACCGCCTGCGCGCTGTGGATCGCAGCCAGGAATCGGATCTGGCCAGCAGCATGGTGGAGATGTCCATGGGCAAGATCCAGGCAGAACTGGGCGTCAATGTCGCCAAGGCCTCGGATGAAGTCCTCGGCACCCTGATCGATACCTACGCCTGATTACCCTCTGCAAAAGCCCGGCCTCCCAAAGAGACCGGGCTTTTTCATGCCTTTTCCGTTGATAGCGGCTCTCGCTGATTCCTTTCCCTGACTGATTGCCGGTGCGTCGGCTCCTACACTTCATGGCAGTGCCGTGGGTGTTCGCCTGCGTATGCATTTTGTTTCGATGACGAAAGGCATTGGCGCGACGCTTGACAAGATTTGGGCGTAAACGTATGTTTCAAACAACTGTTTGACCGCTATAAAAACTCAACGCGGTTGTTCATTCCCGGTTACATCAGCAGAGGTTTATCGCTATGCCTGACTACAAGGCCCCCTTGCGTGATATTCGCTTCGTTCGTGACGAGCTGCTCGGCTATGAGGCGCATTATCAGAGCCTCCCGGCTTGCCAGGACGCCACTCCGGACATGGTTGACGCCATTCTCGAGGAAGGTGCCAAGTTTTGTGAGCAGGTGCTGGCTCCGCTGAACCGTGTGGGCGACCTGGAAGGTTGCACCTGGAGTGAATCCGGCGTTAAGACCCCTACCGGCTTCAAGGAAGCCTACAAGCAATTCGTCGAAGGCGGCTGGCCAAGCCTGGCTCACGACGTTGAGCACGGTGGTCAGGGCCTGCCTGAATCCCTGGGCCTGGCGGTCAGCGAAATGGTTGGCGAAGCCAACTGGTCGTGGGGCATGTACCCTGGCCTGTCCCATGGCGCGATGAACACCATTTCCGAGCACGGTACTGCCGAGCAGCAAGAGGCCTACCTGACCAAGCTGGTGTCCGGCGAATGGACCGGCACCATGTGCCTGACCGAGCCGCACTGTGGCACCGACCTGGGCATGCTGCGCACCAAGGCCGAACCTCAGGCCGATGGTTCCTACAAAGTCACTGGCACCAAGATCTTCATCTCTGCCGGTGAACACGATATGGCCGACAACATCGTCCACATCGTTCTGGCCCGCCTGCCGGACGCACCGGCCGGTACCAAGGGTATTTCGCTGTTCATCGTGCCCAAGTTCCTGCCTAACGCTGATGGCAGCGTAGGTCAGCGCAACGCCGTGAGCTGTGGTTCCCTGGAACACAAGATGGGGATCCACGGTAACGCCACCTGCGTGATGAACTTCGACGCGGCCACCGGTTTCCTCATCGGCCCGGCGAACAAAGGCCTGAACTGCATGTTCACCTTCATGAACACCGCGCGCCTGGGTACCGCTCTGCAAGGCCTGGCCCATGCCGAAATCGGCTTCCAGGGCGGCCTGAAGTACGCTCGCGATCGCCTGCAAATGCGCTCCCTGACTGGCCCGAAAGCGCCGGACAAGGCTGCCGACCCGATCATCGTGCACCCTGACGTGCGCCGCATGCTGCTGACCATGAAGGCCTTCGCCGAAGGCAACCGGGCAATGGTCTACTTCACTGCCAAGCAGGTCGATATCGTCAAGTACGGTGTGGATGAAGAAGAGAAGAAGAAAGCCGACGCACTGCTGGCGTTCATGACTCCGATCGCCAAGGCGTTCATGACTGAAGTTGGTTTTGAATCCGCCAACCACGGTGTGCAGATCTATGGCGGCCACGGCTTCATCGCCGAGTGGGGCATGGAGCAGAACGTTCGCGACAGCCGTATCTCGATGCTGTACGAAGGCACCACCGGTATCCAGGCACTCGACCTGCTGGGCCGTAAAGTGCTGATGACTCAGGGCGAGGCTCTGAAAGGCTTTACCAAGATCGTCCACAAGTTCTGCCAGAACAACGAAGGCAACGAAGCCGTCAAGGAATTCGTCGCACCCCTGGCTGCACTGAACAAAGAATGGGGCGAGCTGACCATGAAGGTCGGTATGGCTGCCATGAAAGATCGCGAAGAAGTCGGCGCGGCCTCCGTGGACTACCTGATGTACTCCGGTTATGCCTGCCTGGCCTACTTCTGGGCCGACATGGCACGCCTGGCGGCTGAAAAGCTGGCAGCCGGCACCACCGAAGAGGCGTTCTACACCGCCAAGCTGCAGACTGCGCGTTTCTACTTCCAGCGCATCCTGCCGCGTACCCGCACTCACGTTGCAACCATGCTTTCGGGTGCCAACAACCTGATGGACATGAAGGAAGAAGACTTCGGCCTGGCTTACTAAGCCCGACCGCAGTGGTTCGAAAAGCCGTTCGCCCCTTGGGGCGAGCGGTTTTTTTATGCCCGCAGAATCTTCATGAAAATTCCCGACTAAATCGCTAAGCAGAAGCGATTTCCTGCCGTTAAAGAGATGGCAATGTGATGTCCATCACACCGCGTGTGCTTAACTTCAACAAATGAAGGCACAATGCCATTCATTGATCAGCCGGGTCGGAGTTTTACCCTTGCCGCGTTCTTTCGCTGTACGTTTCAGTCACTTTGTACCGTCTTTACTGCTTCTGCTTGCGGGGCTGGCGGCCGCCTACGTCAAGGACCTCAACGTCTTCTTCACCTCGCTGTTCAACGTGCTGCCAACCTTGGTGCTGTTGCTGGGCGGGGCGTATTGCGCGGTGTATCGGCGCCAGCGCGAACTGTTCTTGATGGTCACCGTGTACATCGCCTATTTCCTGCTGGACACCCAGACCGACTACTACCGGGACAACGGCAGGGTCCGGGAAGACGCGGCGGTGGTGTTCCATCTCTGCTGCCTGTTGCTGCCCCTGTTGTTCGGCCTGTTCGCTGCCTGGCAGGAGCGCACGCACCTGTTCCAGGACATGGTGGCGCGTTTTGCCGTGCTGCTGGCTTTCGGCAGTGTGGCTCTGGGGCTCGAGCAGAGTTACCCGCAGGCTCTGCTTAACTGGTTGGCGGAGATCCGCTGGCCGGCCCTGCATGGCAGTTGGATGAGTTTGATCCAGTTGTCGTATCCAGTGTTCTTCGCAGCCTTCCTGCTGCTGGCGATCCAGTACTGGCGCAGCCCGCGTCCGCTGCACGCGGCGCAGCTGGTGGGGCTTCTGGGGCTGTTCTGGATGCTGCCCAAGACCTTCATCCTGCCGTTCACCCTGAACATCATGTGCAGCCAGGTGATGCTGATGATCGCTGCTGCTGTCGCCCACGAGGCCTACCAGATGGCGTTCCGCGACGAGCTGACCGGCCTGCCGGGACGCCGCGCGCTTAACGAGCGCATGCAGCGCCTGGGGCGCAACTATGTGCTGGCGATGACCGACGTCGATCACTTCAAGAAATTCAATGACACCCACGGGCACGATGTGGGCGACCAGGTGTTGCGCCTGGTGGCCAGCAAGCTCTCGAAAGTCACCGGAGGCGGCCGGGCCTACCGTTACGGAGGCGAGGAGTTTGCCGTGGTGTTCGCCGGCAAGACCATGGACGAATGCATGCCGCATCTGGAGATGATTCGCGAGATCATCGCCACCTACAACATTCAATTGCGTAATCAGGACAACCGCCCTCAGGACGACCAGCAGGGTCGCCAGCGTCGCGGTGTCGCTGCCGCGTCCAGTGTCTCGGTGACCATCAGTATCGGCGTCGCCGAGCGGTTGGCAGAGCACCGGACTCCGGAGGAAGTGCTCAAGGCTGCAGACCAGGCGCTCTACAGCGCCAAGGGAGCGGGGCGTAACTGTGTCATTGCATTCGGGCAGAACCGCCGCGGTGCGGTGCGCATGGATACAGCTGCGGGTTGAGTGATGATGGCGCATTCAGCGCCTGCACAGTCATTGGCAGGCTGAGGGCGGCGGCAGTAGGTTGGTCTGATCTGCTGCCGGAGAAACCACCATGCCCGAGTATCAAGCCCCCTTGCGCGACATGCGCTTTCTGATCGATCACGTCTTCGACTTTCATGCCAGTTACGCGGCGTTGGGGGCCACTGACGCCAGCCCGGACATGGTCAGTGCCATCCTCGAGGAAGGCGCGAAATTCTGCGAAAACGTCCTGGCCCCGTTGAACCGTTCCGGTGACGAGGAAGGTTGCCACTTTGATAACGGCGTGGTCACCACGCCCAAGGGCTTCAAGCAGGCCTTCGCCCAGTACGTTGAAGGCGGCTGGCACGGGTTGGCCGCCGATCCGGCCTATGGCGGCCAGGGACTGCCCCACTCGCTGGGGCTGGTCATCAGCGAGATGGTGGGCTCCAGCAACACCTCCTGGGGCATGTACCCGGGCCTGACCCACGGTGCCATGTCGGCTATTCATGCCCACGGCAGCGCGGAACAGAAGCAGTTGTACCTGGGCAAGCTCACCGCCGGGCAATGGACCGGCACCATGTGCCTGACCGAAGCCCATTGCGGCACTGATCTTGGCATCATCAAGACTCGCGCGGTGCCCCAGGCAGACGGCAGCTATGCGGTGACGGGGAGCAAGATCTTCATCTCCGCCGGCGAGCACGACATGAGCGAGAACATCGTTCACCTGGTGTTGGCCAAGCTGCCGGACGCGCCGGCCGGAACCAAGGGTATTTCGCTGTTCATCGTGCCCAAGTTCCTGCCGGATGCGGCAGGTGAGGCCGGCGAGCGCAATGGCGTGAGCTGCGGCTCCATCGAGCACAAGATGGGGATCAAGGCGTCCGCGACCTGTGTACTGAACTTCGACGGTGCCAGGGGCTTTCTGATTGGTCAGGCCAACAAAGGCCTGAACTGCATGTTCACCATGATGAACCACGCCCGCCTGGGGACCGGAATGCAGGGCCTGTGTCTGGGTGAAACCAGCTTCCAGGGGGCGATCAGATACGCCAACGATCGTTTGCAGATGCGGTCGCTGACCGGCCCCAAGTCTCCGGACAAGGCGGCGGACCCGATCATCGTCCACCCTGATGTGCGGCGCATGCTGCTGACCATGAAGGCGTTCAACGAAGGCAACCGGGCCCTGGCCTACTTCACCGCCCAGTTGCTGGATGTGGCGCATCTGAGCCGCGATGAAGCCCAGCGCCAGGACGCCGAGAACCTCCTGGCGTTCCTCACCCCGATCTGCAAGGCCTTCATGACCGAGACCGGGCTGGAAGTGACCAACCACGGCATGCAGGTGTTCGGCGGTCATGGGTTTATTCGCGAATGGGGCATGGAGCAGTTGGTACGTGATTGCCGCATTGCTCCGATCTATGAAGGTACCAATGGCATCCAGGCCCTGGACCTGCTGGGCCGCAAGGTGCTGGGCAGCCAGGGCAAGCTGCTGCTGGGCTTTACCCGGATTGTGCACAAGTTCTGCAGCGCGCATGCCGAGCATCCGCAGCTCCAGGCTTATGTCGCGCAACTCGATGCCTTGAACCGTCAGTGGGGCGAGTTGACCACCAAGGTCGGCATGGCAGCCATGAACAACCCCGACGAAGTGGGGGCCGCGGCCTTGGATTACCTGATGTACAGCGGCTACATCGTCCTGGCCTATTTCTGGTTGCGCATGGCTCTGGCCGCACGGCAGCAACTGGACGCCGGGCAGGGCGACCAGGACTTCGCCACCGCCAAGCTGATCACCTGCGAGTTCTATTTCAAGCGCCTGCTGCCCCGTACGGGGGCTCATCGGGCGGCCATCGAGGCCGGCAGTGATTGCCTGATGAAGCTTCCCGCGCAGTTGTTCGCCTTGTAACTGCTAGGGCGGCACGAACAAAGCCCGCTGCTGCGGGTTTTTTCGTGCTGGGGAATATCTGTGACTAAAAATTACATAAAGGTCACTAGTTGACCCTATGTGTCGCAAAAGTTGTTCGGGTACACTCTGGTTTTCTAAATGGGTCCGTTTCGGCCCGCTTTTTTAGTTCTTGCGAGGTTTGCCATGGCTGACTACAAAGCGCCCTTGCGCGATATGCGCTTCGTCCTCAATGAAGTTTTCGAGGTCGCCAAACTCTGGGCCCAGTTGCCGGCTCTGGCTGAGACTGTGGATGTCGAGACGGTCGAGGCGATTCTGGAGGAAGCGGGCAAAGTCACCGCCAGAAGCATCGCTCCGCTGAGTCGCGGTGCCGACGAGGAAGGTTGCCACTGGGACAACACCGTGGTGACCACCCCTGAAGGTTTTCCACAGGCCTATCAGACCTACGCCGAAGGTGGCTGGGTCGGCGTGGGTGGCGATCCCGAGTTCGGCGGCATGGGCATGCCCAAGGCGGTATCGGCCCAGGTCGAGGAAATGGTCAACTCCGCGAGCCTGGCCTTTGGTCTGTACCCGATGCTGACTGCCGGGGCCTGCCTGTCGATCAACGCCCATGCCAGCGAAGAGCTGAAAGCCACCTACCTGCCGAACATGTATGCCGGTGTCTGGGCAGGCTCCATGTGCCTGACCGAGCCCCATGCCGGTACCGATCTGGGGATTATCCGCACCAAGGCCGAGCCTCGGGCCGACGGTTCCTATGCCATCAGCGGAACCAAGATCTTCATTACCGGTGGTGAGCACGACCTGACGGAAAACATCATTCACTTGGTGCTGGCCAAGCTGCCGGATGCGCCGGCTGGTCCCAAGGGTATTTCCCTGTTCCTGGTGCCCAAGTTCATGGTCAATGCCGATGGCAGCCTGGGCGAGCGCAACCCGGTGACCTGTGGTTCGATCGAGCACAAGATGGGCATCCAGGCTTCGGCCACGTGCGTGATGAACTTCGATCAGGCCATCGGTTACCTGGTGGGTGAACCGAACAAGGGCCTGGCGGCCATGTTCACCATGATGAACTACGAGCGTTTGGGGGTAGGTATCCAGGGGCTGGCCACTGGCGAGCGTTCCTACCAGAACGCTATTGAATATGCTCGTGATCGCCTGCAGAGCCGCTCGCCTACCGGCCCGCAAGCCAAGGACAAGGTAGCCGACCCGATCATTGTGCACCCGGATGTGCGGCGCATGCTGCTGACCATGAAGGCTGCAAACGAAGGCGGCCGGGCATTTTCCACCTACGTGGCGATGCAGTTGGATACCGCCAAGTTCAGCGAAGATCCGGATACCCGCAAGCGCGCGGAAAGCCTGGTGGCATTGCTGACCCCGGTGGCCAAGGCTTTCCTGACCGACCTGGGTCTGGAAACCACGGTTCATGGCCAGCAGATCTTCGGCGGCCATGGCTATATCCGTGAGTGGGGCCAGGAACAACTGGTGCGCGATGTACGGATTACCCAGATCTACGAGGGCACCAACGGTATCCAGGCTCTGGATCTGGTGGGACGCAAGATCGTCGGGAGCGGCGGTGCGTTCTATAAGCTGTTCGCCGACGAGATCCGCCATTTCACCGCTACGGCGGATGAGCAATGGGGGGAGTTCACCCGCCCGCTGAACGCGGCGCTGGACAATCTGGATGAGCTGACCGCCTGGGTATTGGACCGGTCCGCCAGCAACCCCAACGAAATCGGGGCAGCGTCGGTGGAATACCTGCAGGTATTTGGCTACACCGCCTACGCCTACATGTGGGCACTGATGGCCAAGGCTGCGTTGGGCAAGGAGCAGGAAGACGACTTCTATGCCAGCAAACTGGGGACGGCGCGGTTCTACTTCGCCCGCCTGCTGCCGCGTATCCACTCGCTTAGCGCCTCGGTCAAGGCCGGTAGCGAATCGCTGTTCCTGTTGCAGGCTGAGCAGTTTTAACCCGCAGGGGCGTTTGTAAGTCATCTCTTACATAACGTGCTGCTGATCGTCCATATCGGTAGATGACGGCTGAAGCTAATCTACTTCACATGGACGTCGCGCAGGAAGCGCAAAGCAACAACACGGACACGTAGGATTCCGCCAGGATGGTGGAGTGAAAAGGATGTCAGGGAAACAGTCTGCAAAGCCCCGCTTCGGCGGGGTTTTCTTTTGTCCGGGTTTTTTATTTTGGCGGGCTTATCCCGGCACCTCCACGGCGGAAGTTCCCCCCAGGCGCGGTTCCTGCGCATTCATCGAGTCTTCCAACAAACTGCGCAGCAGCTCCAGCGTCCCCTGTTGACGCTGCAGATCCCGGCAGACCAACCCCACCTTTAGCGGCACCCTGGGCTCGCTCAGTGGTTTCCACAACAGTTCCTTGTTGCCGTGCTGCTGTTGGGAGCGCCCGGGAAGCACGGTGGCCAGCCGTGTATGGGGCAGGCTGTCGAGAATCCCGGCCATGTTGTTCAGCTCCGCCTGCACCTGCGGGCGCCGCCCCAGATTGGCCAGTTGAGCCTGCCAGATCTGGCGGATCTGGAACTCCTCTCCCAACAACAGCATCGGCAACTCTGCTGCCTGGCTCATGGAGACCTTCTTGAACTCGCGCAGCGGATGCTGCTCCGGGATGACCAGAGTCAGTTCATCTTCGTACAGCGGTACCCCATGCAGACCTGGCTGGCGTGGCGGCAAGTAGCTGATGCCGATATCCAGCGAGCCATTGAGCAGGCGTCTTTCGATCTCCAGGCCGGTCAATTCATAGATCTGCACCACAAGATGGGGCTGGGCCTTGCGTACACGCTCAAGCATCTGCGGCACCAGGCTGGTATGCACGGTTTGCAGTACGCCGATCGCCAAGGTGCGCAGCGCCTGGCCCTTGAAGTTGCGCAAGGCTTCGCGGGCCTGTTGCAAGCCGTCGAGCAGGGGCAGGGCGTGGTTGTACAGCGTATGCGCCGCCAGTGTCGGCAACAGGCGTTTACTGCTGCGCTCGAACAGGCTGACGTCGAGGTTCTGTTCCAGCTGGCGGATCTGCTGGGAAAGCGCCGGTTGCGAGATCGACAGCCGTTCGGCGGCACGTCCCACATGACCTTCTTCATACACCGCGACGAAATAACGCAGCTGCTTAAAATCCATAAGTATTTCTTATCGAAAAAGCTTAAAAAACGAAATGGCCCGAAGCCCCTGAGGGGCCTAGTCTAGCGCCTATTCACAAGGCTTACAGGGCCACGAAGGGCGATGAATACCGTTTGCGTCGATGGTGTTTACATAGGCAAGGCAAAAAATCTCGGCCAGGGTCTGGTCAGCGACACTGACAAGTACCCGGTTGCCAACCGACTCTGGTTGTGGCCACAAGGCCTGGGCAGCGATGAGCACGGCGATCCGCGCTTTCACACCGGTCCCGAGCGCGCCTTGCATCATTACCCCGCTGAACACTATGACCACTGGCGCAAACGTTACCCACAGTTCGCCTGGTGCGCGCCGGCCTTCGGTGAAAACCTGTCCACCCGTGGCCTCACCGAAGAACAGGTGTGCCTGGGCGATCTGTTTCGCTGGGGCGGTGCGCTATTGCAGGTCAGCCAGCCGCGTTCGCCCTGCTATCGCCTGAGCCATCGCTGGGGCCTGGCCAATCTGCCGCAACAGGCCCAGGACAATGGTCGTTGCGGCTGGTTTTACCGGGTCCTCAAGCCAGGTTTCGTACAAGCGGATGAACCTTTTGAACTGATTCAGCGCAGTTACCCCGGCCTCACCGTGGCCTGGGCCCTGCGCTGTTTTTTCCAGGAACCTCTGGAGCATGCTGGCTTGAAAACCCTCATTGATTGCCCGGCGCTTTCCTCGCGCTGGCGTGATATCGCTATCAAGCGCATGCGTACTGGCCGGGTTGAAGACTGGTCCGCGCGCCTGCTGGGGCTGCCGCTGGAGGGCCTGCGGGCATGAATCTGTTCAACCTGCGCCGCACTGTGCCGAGCCTGGAAGATCTGGCCGCCGAGCCCTATGCAAACGCTTCGGCCCCGGCCTTTTCCAACGAGTGCCTGATGCCCAGTGTGCAGCGTCCCCAACCGGTCTTCGTGCGCGGCCAGGGCTCTTGGCTGTGGGACAGTGAAGACCGTACTTACCTGGATTTCACCCAGGCCGGGGCCGCCAACAGTCTTGGCCACAGCCCGTCGGTCCTGGTCGCCGCGCTTGCCGAGCAGGCGCAGTCGCTGATCAACCCGGGTTCCGGGTTCTACAATCGGGGCATGCTCAAGCTGGCCGATCGCCTGTGCCGCAGCACCGGCAGCGACCAGGCCTACCTGCTGAGCAGCGGCACTGAAGCTTGCGAGGCCGCAATCAAGCTGGCGCGTAAATGGGGGCAACTGCATCGTGGCGGCGCGGCTGGCATCATCACCGCCAGCCAGAGCTGCCATGGTCGTGGCTTTGCTGCGTTGTCGGCGGCTGGCAGCGGCGCTCCGGGCAATCGTTTCGGCCCCGGGCTGCCGGGTTTCAGCCAGGTGCCGTTCAACGATCTGCCGGCTTTGCACGCGGCGGTGGATGCGCAAACCGTGGCGATCATGCTGGAGCCGATCCAGAGTGAGGCTGGTGTCATTCCGGCGACCGAGCATTACCTCAAGGGTGTCGAGCGCCTGTGCCGTGAACTGGGCATCCTGCTGATTCTCGATGAGGTCCAGACTGGCATCGGCCGCTGCGGCACCCTGCTGGCCGAACAGCTGTATGGCGTGCGTGCCGACATCATCGCTCTGGGCAAGGGGCTCGGCGGTGGCGTGCCACTGGCGGCGCTGCTGGCACGGGGCAAGGCCTGCTGTTTCGAGGCGGGCGAGCTGGATGGCACTCACCATGGCAATGCGCTGATGACCTCGGCCGGCCTGGCGGTCCTGGACAGCTTGCAGGAGCATGGCTTTCTTCAGCAGGCGCGCCATAACGGCCAGTACCTGGGGCAGGAACTGACCCGCCTGGCGAGCCGGTATGCACAGGGCCAAGTGCGGGGGCAGGGTTTGTTCTGGGGCATGACCCTGGCGGATGAGTCCGCCGACGCGGTGGTCAAGGCCGCCTTGCATGAAGGCTTGCTGCTCAGCGCGCCGCAACCGGACTGCCTGCGTTTTACCCCGGCATTGAGTGTCAGCAAAGGCAATATCGACGAGATGCTCCTGCGCCTGGCTCGGGCTTTTTCCCGGGTGCGCACGGCGCAATTGCACTGTCGCAAGGGAGTGGCCGTCTGATGCGTGTACTGATCCTGCAACATTCGCCTGCCTCCGGGCCGGGGCGGATCAACCAGTGGCTGCTGGAGCGGGCGAGCGCCGTGCACATCTGCCATCTGTACGCCCAGGCACGTTTGCCGCGGCTCGACAGTTTCGACCTGCTGATCGCTCTGGGTGGGCCCATGAGTGTGCACGACGAGGCCCAGACTCCGTGGCTGGCTGCGGAAAAACGCCTGTTGCGCAAGGCCCTGTCTGCCGGCAAGCGCGTGCTGGGCATCGGCCTGGGTGGCCAGCTCCTGGCGCAGGCGCTGGGGGCGCAGGTTCGCCCCAGTGCAGCGCGGGAGATTGGCTGGTGGCCTGTGGAAAAGTACCCCAACGCCCAGGACTCGCCTCTGGGGCTGGCCTTGCCGGAACGTCTGATGGCCTTTCATTGGCACGGCGAAAGCTTCGATCTGCCCAAGGGCGCGTTGCCGCTCTATCGCTCGGCGGCCTGCGATCACCAGGGCTTTATCTGGCAGGAGCGGGCCATCGGCTTGCAATGCCTGTTGCAGAGCGACTTGCACAGCATCGAGGCACTTTTGCAGGCGCGCCCCAACGGTTGGCTGAGCGCTGAACACAGCGCCGAGCCCGATAGCGTCGAGGATCAACAGGCGATTCTCGCCGGAATCCCGCATTGCAGTGGTCTGGCACCCACTCTGTTCCGGGTGCTGGATTACCTTTCCGGGCCACATGCGACCTTACGTTGACTGACTTCCTGAACCGTCTCGCGGTATAACGCATCGCCCCGTGTCCGATTTTTCGCACGGGGCGTTTTTTTATCTCCAGCTTTTTCAAACCCCTTCTTTGTTCTTGCAACCTCCTTCAAGTACCGGCTCGTTGTACGGGCGCCATGGCCTTCAAGCTGTTGAGCGTGGTGCAGGAACATGGCCTCCAGATCCTCGCCCGAGTGGCAGCGCGGCCTCGAATTCGCTCTGAACCCTGGCGTATGGCCAAGGTCGATTGCAGGTAAGGCTCATTCGAGCCGATTGTTATCAGGAGCTGCCCATGGACTTGATCCGCATCATCTTTGCCATTCTCTTGCCGCCCCTGGGGGTCTTCCTGCAAGTGGGGTTTGGCGGCGCTTTCTGGCTGAACATCCTGCTGACCCTGTGCGGCTACATTCCGGGGATCGTGCATGCGGTGTACATCATCGCCAAACGCTGATGGTCTGCCCGTTCCAGGGGAACGGGCAGTAGCTGATCAGTGCTGTGCCTGCAACACTCGGCGGTAAAACCGCCACTCCTGCTCCAGGGCGTGGGCCTGGTTGCTGGCCTTGCGAAAGCCGTGGCGCTCATCGGGATAGTAGTGGGCCTCGGCGGCGATGCCCTGGTCCTGTAGTGCCTTGAGCATGTCGCGGGTCTGCTTGGGCACCACCACCGCATCCTGCTCGCCCTGGAAAAACACCACCGGCACACCGATGCTGCTGGCGTGGGCCAGGGGAGTACGGGCCAGATAACGTTCGCTGTCGCGTTCAGGATCGCCGATCAGCCAGTCCAGGTAGTCGCCTTCGAACTTGTGGGTGGCGCGGGCCAGGCTGATCGGATCGCTGACTCCGTAGAGGCTGGCCCCGGCGCAGAAGACCTTGGCGAAGGCCAGGGCGCAGAGGGTGGTGTAGCCCCCCGAGCTGCCGCCGCGTATGAATGCCTGTTGCGGATCGATCAGCCCCTGCTCATCCAGGTGGGCCACCACGGCGCAGGCGTCTTGCACATCCACCTCGCCCCAGCGCAGGTGCAGGGCCTGGCGATAGGCCCGGCCATATCCAGTGCTGCCGCGGTAGTTCAGGTCGGCTACGGCAAAGCCGCGCTGGGTCCAGAACTGGATACGCGGGTCGAGTATCGGGTAACAGGCCGAAGTCGGGCCGCCGTGGATGAACACCACCAGGGGCGGCCGGTTGACACCGTTCATGGCCGGGTAGAAGAAACCGTGGGCCTGGCCGTCGCCGCTGGGGTAGCACAGGGTCTGCGGGCGGCTGATGCGTTCCGCCGGCAGAGGGGCAATCCCTCCCGCCAGGACTTGGACCTGCCGGGTCTTGCGGTCTATGGCGATAACGGCCGAGGGGCTGACAGGCGAGGCCGCGATGCAGTACAGGTAGTGCTGGTCCAGCGCCAGGCTGCGGAAGCGGCTGTAGTTGCCGCTAAAGTCCTGCTGGAAACCGTCGTCCTGACGCAGCCCGAGGCGGCCAAAACCCTGCTCGGTCCAGCTGCCAAACCAGGCATCGCCGCCCAGGGGCAGCCAGGTGCAACCTCCCAGTTGCCAAGGCGCCGGGGCATGGTCCGCGGCGGTGCTGGGCAACGGCCGCAAACCATCGCTCGACTCGGTCCAGGGTTGCCAGAAACCGCCGCGATCGCTGAGACAATACAGATGATCGTGCTGGTCGAAGCGCGGCTGTTGCAGTGACTCTGGCTCGCCATCGCCCGCCACGCAGCGGGGATCCCCCCAGGTCCCGTTGCCCAGGCGCTCAGCAAGCATCAGGCGGGTGCTGGTCCAAGGTTGATGGGGCCGGTCCCACTCGATCCAGGCCAGGCGCAGACCATTGGGGCTGAGGTTAGGAGCGGCATAGAAGTCGGCCCCGGCAGCCAGTAGCCGGCGTTGACCGGTGATGCTGTCAATGCTCACCAGTTGGTGTTGTTCGGCGCACTCCTCGACGGCCAGCACCTGGCCAGCGTGGCATCGCAGGTCACCGTAGCGGCACGTGCCTTGAGTCAAGGCGCTGGGCGCTCCACCGGCCAGGGGCTGGCGATACAGCTGCTGGTCCGCCTCGTTGACGAACAGCAGGGCATCATCGCTGAGGCAGAAGGCGCCACCACCGTATTCATAGACCCTGCTGCGCACGCTGAAGCCGGTTGGCGTCAGGCAGTGGGCCTGGCCCTGATGCCACTGCCAGATTCGGCAGCGGCCGTCCTCGGGACGATATTCATTCCAGAACAGGCCGTGGGTCGTCAGTTGCAGTTCGGCAAAATCGACCCCGGCCGTAGTGGCCTGGCTGGCGCTGAAGGGCTCAACCCTTGGCGATGAGGCGGGAGTTTCGTTCATTGCGAAAAGCCAGTTGCTCGATGGTGTGGGTGGCCGTTTCAGATTCTTCACGGGCCTGGAGGATCATCCCATGGTGTGGCGATTTGCTGCACACCGGATCGGCATTGCTGGCATCTCCGGTGAGCATGAAGGCCTGGCAGCGGCAGCCGCCGAAGTCCTTTTCCTTCTCGTCGCAGGAGCGGCAGGGTTCGGGCATCCAGTCGTACCCGCGAAAGCGGTTGAAACCGAATGAGTCGTACCAGATGTGCTGCATGCTGTGGTCGCGCACATTGGGGAACTGCACCGGCATCTGCCGCGCGCCGTGGCAAGGCAGTGCGGTGCCGTCCGGAGTCACGGTGAGGAAGATGCTGCCCCAGCCATTCATGCAGGCCTTGGGGCGCTCCTCGTAGTAGTCCGGAGTGACGAAGATCAGCTTGCAGGGATGCCCTTGGGCTTCCAGCCTGGCGCGGTATTCGTTGGTGATGCGCTCGGCGCGCACCAGTTGTTCCTTGGTCGGCAGCAGGCCCACGCGGTTGAGCTGGGCCCAGCCGTAGAACTGGCAGGTGGCGAGCTCGACGAAATCGGCTTCCAGGGCGATGCACAGCTCGATGATGCGGTCGATCTTGTCGATGTTGTGCCGGTGGGTGACGAAGTTCAGCACCATCGGATAGCCGTGGGCCTTGACCGCACGGGCCATTTCCAGCTTCTGCGCGAAGGCTTTTTTCGAACCGGCCAGCAGGTTGTTCACCTGTTCGTCGCTGGCCTGGAAGCTGATCTGGATATGGTCCAGGCCGGCTTTCTTGAAGTCGCTGATCTTCTGCTCGGTGAGGCCGATGCCGGAGGTGATCAGGTTGGTATAGAAGCCCAGCTTGCGCGCCTCGCCGATCAGTTCGGCCAGGTCCTGGCGCACCAGCGGCTCGCCGCCGGAGAAACCCAGCTGCGCTGCACCCATTTCCCGCGCTTCGCGAAATACCTTGATCCACTGCTCGGTGCTCAGCTCCTTGCCCTGCTCGGCGAAGTCCAGGGGGTTGGAGCAGTAGGGGCACTGCAGCGGGCAGCGGTAGGTCAGCTCGGCCAGCAGCCACAGCGGCAGGCCAACTTCCGGTTTGCCGGGCAGAACCGCCGGTTCAGGCGAGTTCGATCCAGTGCTGAGCACGGGCGACCTCCATGAACTGCTCGATATCTTCACCGAGCTCGGCCACCCCCGGGAACTGGATTTCCAGCTCGCTGATGATCGCCGCCACGTCACGTTCGCCATCGATCAGGCCGCCAATCAGGGCGGCACTGTCGTTGAGCTTGATCATGCCCTCGGGGTACAGCAGGACGTGGCCCTTTTGCGCCGGTTCATACTGGAAGCGGTAGCCGGGGCGCCAGCGTGGGGTTTTACTGCGGTCGAAACTCATAGGGTGATCCCCTTATGCCAGACCCGCTGATCGGTGACGCTGTGATAGGGCGGGCGGTTCAGTTCATAGGCCATGCTCATGGCGTCGAGCATGCTCCAAAGGATGTCCAGTTTGAACTGGAGAATTTCCAGCATGCGTTCCTGGCCGGCACGGGTGGTGTAGTGCTGCAGGGTGATCGCCAGGCCGTGCTCGACATCGCGGCGGGCCTGGCCCAGGCGGGTGCGGAAGTACTCGTAGCCAGTGGGGTCGATCCATGGGTAATGCTGGGGCCAGCTGTCCAGGCGCGACTGGTGGATTTGCGGCGCGAACAGTTCGGTCAGCGAGCTGCTGGCCGCCTCCTGCCAACTGGCCCGGCGAGCAAAATTGACATAGGCGTCCACGGCAAAGCGCACACCGGGCAGCACCAGTTCCTGGGAGCGCAACTGGTCCGGATCCAGGCCCACGGCCTGGCCCAGGCGCAGCCAGGCCTCGATGCCGCCGTCCTCGCCCGGGGCGCCGTCATGGTCCAGCAGGCGCTGGATCCATTCGCGGCGAATCTCCCGGTCCGGACAGTTGGCGAGGATCGCCGCGTCCTTCATGGGGATGTTCACCTGGTAATAGAACCGGTTGGCGACCCAGCCCTGGATCTGCTCGCGGGTCGCCCGGCCTTCATACATCGCCACGTGATAAGGGTGATGGATGTGGTAGTAGGCGCCTTTGGCGCGCAGTGCCTGCTCGAATTCGGCGGCGGACAGCGGGGTGTCGGTCATGTGTGTTCTCCGGGGGGCAGCCCTTTCGCGGGCAAGCCAGCTCCTACGCAAAGGGACCAAGGCTCGTGGGGCGAGCTTGTGGGCGATTCGCCCTACAGCTCAATACTCATTCCGTCGTAAGCCACTTCCACCTTTCGGCGTACCAGTTCGGCACGTTCGGCGGAGTCTTCATCGAGTATCGGGTTGGTGTTGTTGATATGTATCAGCACCTTGCGCTGGCGGGGCAACTGTTCCAGCACTTCGAGCATGCCGCCGGGGCCGTTCTGCGCCAGGTGGCCCATTTCCCGGCCGGTACGGGTGCCCACGCCACGACGCTGCATTTCATCGTCTTCCCACAGGGTGCCGTCCACCAGCAGCACATCGCTGGCGGCCATGATCTCCAGGAGTGGCGCGTCGACCTTGCCCAGGCCCGGCGCGTAGAAGAGTTTGCCGCCGCTGCGCAGGTCTTCGACGATCAGGCCGATGTTGTCCCCCGGGTGCGGGTCGAAACGGTGGGGCGAATAGGGCGGCGCGGCGCTGCGCAAGGGCAGCGGCGTGAAGCGCAGGTTGGGGCAGGCGGGGATGCTGAAGCTCTGGTCCAGCTCGATGCGGTTCCAGCTCAGGCCGCCGTTCCAGTGGCTGAGCATCTTGAACAGCGGGAAACCGGTGCTCAGGTCTTCATGGACCATGTCGGTGCACCAGACCTGGTGCGGGCAGCCTTCACGCAGGCTGAGCAGGCCGGTGGTATGGTCGATCTGGCTGTCCATGAGGATGATGGCGCCGATGCCGGTGTCCCGCAGTGCGCGGCCCGGTTGCATGGGGGCGAAGCTTTGCAACTGCGCGCGGATATCCGGAGAGGCGTTGCACAGCACCCAGTTCACCCCGTCATCGGAAATCGCGATGGACGATTGAGTGCGCGCCTGGGCCCGCAGGCTACCGTCGCGAAATCCGGCGCAGTTCACACAGTTGCAGTTCCACTGCGGAAAACCACCGCCGGCGGCGGAACCTAGAATCTGGACAAACATGGACGCTCCCTGGGCTCAAGACTGAAAAAAGGACGGAGAACTGAAAATAAAAACGCCCCGGACGGGCCGAGGCGTTGCGCTGCGTTTCTGGCCAGAGGCAGAAATTAGCGGCTGGCGAAGTACATGGTGACTTCGAAGCCGATACGCAGGTCAGTGTAAGCAGGTTTGGACCAGGTCATAAAATTGCTCCTTTGAGGTGGGTGGGACGGGTGTTGCCTATACATATAGTCCACCTCCGGCGGGAGATGTTCAGATGCTTAGGAGGCTATCTTACTAAATTCCCACTAAAGGTTGCCCGCAATTCTGAAGAAAGCTCATTGCAGCGCTGGTAATGATCATTCTGCCACTTGCCAGGGTGCACCCGGGCACGGCCTGTTGGCCAGCGCGCTGCAGCCGCCGGCAGCCTCTCTGAGTTGGCGGGCGGCCTGGATCACGATGGCGGGCGTCAGGGCCTCTATGCAGCCTTGCAACTGCTGCAGGTAATCCGACGAGTGGCCGGCCAGTTTTGCCTGCCACAACAGCTCCATGGCCTGTTCCTGAGGCAGGGTCGCGGGCTGCAACTGTTGAGCCAGGGCCTGTCGCTGATCATTCCAGCTGGGCTCGTCGAGTGCCTGGAGTTGTTCGGGCAGGTGCTCAAGGAATTGTGCGATGTGCTGAAGTATCTCGGTGACTGTCGCGCCGGGGGATTGCACGCCGAACAACAGACCCGTCCGGCCGTTGCGCTGGCGAACGGCACTGAAGACGCCATAGCCCAGTTGCAGCTCCACCCGCAGGCGCTGATAGAACGGGGTCTGGCAGAGCTGGCCGAGCAGGCGCCATGCGGCTTCGTCGGCAAGGCTGGCGCTGGGCACGGGATAGAACAGCAGCAGGGCATGCTCACCGGCACTCCCGGGCAGGTTCTGCCACTGCTGGCCGGTGCCTGCTGGCACCGGCCAGCAGAGGGTGGCGTCCGCTGTGCCGGGCATCTGTTGCAGGGTTCGGCTCAAGGCTTCCTGGATGGCGGCTGGCAGCGCCAGGCCCAGACCGTCCCAGCGAGCGCTGGCCCAGAGTGCTTGCAAGGCCTCTGGGTCGGGCTGGGCCGGGCTGTCGGGCTGTGGCTGTTCGCTGAATGCCTTGAGCAATTGGCGGATCGGCAGCAGGGGCGCTTCAGCATTGACGCTTGCCTGCTCCTGCCAGAACGACTCGGCAGGTCGTCCCAGGGCTTTCAATGCTTGCAGTAGCACTGCGGGCATGGGGGACGGCAAACCGTGCAGTTTCAGCAGCCAGTCTTTGCCACAAGAGGTGAAGTTCAGCTCTACGCCGGCCTGGCGGGCATCGTCGCGCAATGTCGCCAGGCTGCGCAGCAACCGGGCATGCAAGCCCATCGGGGCAGGCGAGGCCAGTTGCCAGCGCAGAGTCAGGGCGCTACCAGAAGGATCTGCTGGCAGCGCCTGGCTGAAGCTCAGGGCCGAGCTTTCCTTGCGGCCCCGGGAGCGATCCTGGGCAAAGGTGCGCAGCCCGCGATGAGCGCTGGTCTGCCCACGAATCAACCCGGCCCGTGGTGCCTCGATCGTGCTGCGCAGAAAGGGGTTGGCAGGAGGCAGGCGCCAGTCGTGGCTGAAGTGGTCCACAGCCTGGGGTTGCAACTGCTTGAGCACCTGCTTGAGGGCGGCCAGCCCCGACTCATCCAGCCCATCGGCAGCTTGGCGGCTGTCGCGTCGGGACAGTTCCAGGGCGCTGGCAACTTCGATCTGGCGCTGTTGCAGCAAGGCATATTCTTCGCGCAACGGTGCCCAGTCGGCCTGGGCACTGAAGAACCCCAGCCACTCTGTCAGCAGCTCGCGTACCTGAACCGGGGCTGATGCCGCCACGCTGGTCAGATCGAACTCCAGGTGCAGCAGGGCCTGGCCGGCGAACTCATACAGGAGCGTTGCCTTGAGGCTGTGAGCCAGTTGGCGCTGCTGGAGTTCCGCCAGCAACCCGCCGGGCTTGGCCGATTGCAGCCAGGTGCAGAGAAAATCCACAGCGGCAGTAGCGCCCGCGGGCAGCCGCTCTAGAGCAAACAGCAGGTCCAGCCGCTGGCCGCTGAGTTGTTGGTAGGTCTGGTTGCCCGTGGCCATTAGGGCGGGAGGCGCTGTCTGCTCAAGGTGTTGACCGCTCGGCAGGCAACTGCCGTAGCGTTCCGCCAGGGCTCGGAGCTCCTCCAGTGGCTGCGGGCCGGCGAGGCTCAAGACCATTTGCCCGGCCTGGTAATACTCGCGATGGAACTGCTGCAAGGCCTGCTGGAAGGCGTTATTGGGCAGGTTCAGGCTGTAGCGGTTGCCGGCATGGAAGGCCCTTAGCGGGTGCGCGTCATTAAGACCGTCAAACAGTGCGAATTGACGCTGCGCTGTCGCATCCCGGGACCAGGCGATGAACTCGGCGTGCAGGACTTCCCGCTCCCGGTGTTGGTCCTCCAGGCTCATGCGCGGTTGAGCAAGCATCTCGCACAGACGTTCCAGGCCACCGGCAAAGGCGCTGGCCGGCAGCTCGAAAAAGAACTCGGTGGCACGTTCGCAGGTTCGCGCGTTCAGTTGCCCGCCCTGGGCCCGTACATAGGCCATCAGCCCCTGTTCGACAGGAAAGCGCTCGGTCCCGAGAAACAGCAGGTGTTCCAGAAAGTGCGCCAGGCCCGGCCAGGCCAGCGGTACATCGTGGCTGCCGGCAGCGACCCGCAATGTCGCGGCGCAGCGTTTCAAATGGGGAGCATGACGCAGGGAAACCTGCAGGCCGTTGGCCAGGGTTTCCAGTGGGGGCAGAGGGTGATTCGGCGCGGGCATGAGCACTTCCAGAACAGAGAAGCGCTCATGCTAGCGGATATCCCCGGATCAGCGCTTGCTCAGGTCGTCGTAAAGCTCGGGGCGGCGATCGGACAGGTAGCGGTTGAGTGCCCGGGATTCGCCCATCAGTTGGCGGTCCAGGGTGCCGATGATCAGGGCCTCGTCGAGACCGGCCAGGGCAATCCGGCTGCCGTCGGGGGCGGCGATGCTGCTCTGGCCGCAATAGCGGATCTGTTCTTCATGGCCACAGTAGTTGGCATAGGCCACGTAGCACTGGTTCTCGAAGGCCCGGGCACGGATCGTCACGTCGGCGACGAAGTCGTAGGGGATCATGTTGGC
Source organism: Pseudomonas sp. 8(2025) (assembly GCF_052665325.1). Taxonomy (NCBI): domain Bacteria; kingdom Pseudomonadati; phylum Pseudomonadota; class Gammaproteobacteria; order Pseudomonadales; family Pseudomonadaceae; genus Pseudomonas; species Pseudomonas sp. 8(2025). Next base: position 760,749 of record NZ_JBQOIE010000001.1, read on the forward strand.
GGTCGGCACCAGAATCAGCTCCGCGCCTGCCAGGGCCAGGCGTCGTGCATTCTCCGGGAACTCGATGTCGTAGCAGATCAGAAAGCCGAGTTTCCAGCCGTCCAGTTCCACCAGGGGAAAGTCATCTTCGCCGGCGCTGAACATCGAGTGGTCGAGGTCACCGAACAGGTGGGTCTTGCGGTAGTTGCACAGGCGCTGCCCCTGGGCGTCGATCAACTGCACGGCGTTGTAGATCTGGCCGTCGGCGCTGCGCTCCGGGTAGCCATAGAGGATCGCCGTGCCGGCGGCCTGGGCTATGGCGGCGATGCGCTGGGCCGAAGGGCCGTCCTGGGCCTCGGCCAGAGCGCCCACCGCTTCCAGGCCGATGTTGTAGCCGCTGAGAAACATCTCCGGCAGCACCAACAGATCGGCATCGGTGGCTTCCATGGCCACCTGATGCAGGCGTTGCAGGTTGCCGGCCACATCCAGCGGCCGTGGCGGGCACTGATACAGGGCGACGCGCATGGTCTTCACTCCACTCACTGACAGACCGGCCACTGTAGCCGCTGTCGCAGGTTCGTACGACATCCCCGCAGGGCAAGCCTGCGGGGACGAGCGCCTGCCCGGCTGCCGGTTTCAGTCGGCCAGGGCAATCGGCCCGATCTCGTGGAACACATCCCCCGGGCCCGGGTTCTCGGCGTGGGTAGCGCCACCGAAGTGCTTCATGATCCCCCACACCGCGTTCAGCGAGGTCTGCACCGCGCCCTCGACCCAGGCCGGAGTCCAGGAGACATCGTCACCAGCGATGAAGATACCGCGCTGCTCGGCGGGCATGTCGTCCTGCATGAAGTGCGCGTACATCCGCTGGTTGTAGCGGTAGTGGCCCGGCAGCGCGCCCTTGAAGGCGCCGAGGAAATGCGGGTCGGCCTCCCAGGAGACGGTGATCGGGTCGCCGATGATACGGCTGGCGATATCCACCTTGGGGTAGATCTTCTTCAGCGCATCCAGGGCCAGCTTCACGCGTTTTTCCACCGGCTGTGGGAGCATCTTCAGGGCATCGCTCATCCACGAGTAGGACAGGCAGATCACCCCCGGCTTGCCGTCGCCGTTGTCGAACAGGTAGGTGCCGCGGGTCAGGCGGTCGGTGAGGGTCATGCTCATCAGGTCGCGACCGGTTTCCGGATCCTTGTCCTTCCAGAACGGCCGGTCGACCATGACGAAGGTCTTCGACGACTGCATGTAGCGGGTGCGGTCCAGGGCCATCCACATCTTTTGCGAGAACAGCGATTCCTCGCATTCGATCTGGGTGGTCAGCAGCCAGCTCTGGCAGGTGGTCAGCACCGCGGCGTATTCCCGGGTGTCGCCCCAGTTGTCGGTGACGCTGAAACGGCCATCGGCGGCCCGGGCAATGCGCTTGACCCCGGTACGCGGCGCGCCGTGGTGCAGCGAGCTGAGGCTGGTACCGGCCGGCCAGTGGGCACAACGCTCCGGCACGTGGCGCCAGATGCCCAGGGGCACCTGCTCGACGCCGCCCACCACCAGGTGCTGGTGGTCGTCGCAGTTGGTCATGACCACGCGGAAGATTTCCAGCATCGAGTTGGGGAAGTCCGAATCCCAGCCGCCGGTGCCGAAGCCCACCTGGCCGAACACCTCACGGTGATGGAACGACAGCTTGGCGAAGGCCTTGGAGGTGGCGACGAAGTCGTAGAAGGTGCGGTCGTCCCACAGCGGCACCAGGGTGTTCCACAGTTCCTTGAGGCGCGGCACGTCGCGGTCACGGATTGCCTGCTGGATTTCGCTGAAGCGCGAACCATCTTCCAGGGCATCGGCCCAGGCATCGGCGACTTCCTGGAACAGCGCCGGCAGGTCGGCGAGTTTCTGGGCGTAGTGGGTCTGGCCTTCGAGGTCGATGACGGTACTGCCCGAGGCCGGGGTCAGCGGGTTGGGAAAGGGCTTGGTTTCAAGGCCGAGCTTGTCGACGTAATGGTAGAAGGCCGTGGACGACACCGGAAAGCGCATGCCACCCAGCTCGGCGATGACCCCCTCGGCTCCCTCAAAGGCCTGGGAGCGCAGGCGGCCGCCCATTTTCGAGGCTTCATAGACCACTGGCTTGAGGCCCAGCTTCATCAGCTCGTAGGCCGCCACCAGCCCGGCGATACCGGCGCCGACAATCGCCACTTCGGTGCCGTGCCGTGCCTGGGGAATGCTGCCCAGGCCGGCAGGATGCTCGATCCAGTCGTCGAAGGCGAAAGGGAAGTCCGGGCCGAAAATGGTGATCGGCTTCTTACCGTCTGCAGGATGGCGATTGTTCTTGTTCATGGCTGACCTTGGCGGGCGGCTCAGCAGAGTGCTGAGTATAGGAAAAGATGGCAGCCATTCTAGAGAGGGTGAAACACGTAAATAAGACGCAAACTGTCGTCGTTATGCTCGGTTATTTATCGTTATGACGAATTTGTGCGTCAGATTGACTGATTGGCAGGGCGCGCCTTACAGCGCGTGCCCGCGATCGATCTTGCTGCTGAGGATGATCGAGGTGGTGGTTTTCTCCACGCCGTCAACGCTGCCGATCTGGTCCAGCAACTGGTCCAGCTGTTCCGGTGAGTCGGTGCGCAGCCAGGCCACATAGTCGAATTCGCCGCTGACCGCACACAGTTGCTGGACCTGCGCCATGCCGCTCAGGCGCCGCAGCACTTCCTTGCCAGAGCGCGGCTGGACCTTGATGCCGACATACGCCTGCAAGCCGCCATCGACTACCCGCTGCCCCAGGCGCACGCCATATCCGGTAATGACCCGGGTCTTTTCCAGGCGGGCCAGGCGCGAGGTAACGGTGGTGCGGGCGATACCCAACTGCCGGGCCAGCATCGCCACGCTTTCGCGGGCGTTGATCTGCAAGGCTGCGATCAATTGACGGTCGACTTCGTCAAGAACGGGAGGGCGGCTATCGGACAAGGTGGGCTCCAGCACGGCTATCGGGGGAGCGCACATGTTACAGGCTCCCGTGAACACCCGCCGCAGCTCCCTGAGAACATGGCGCAAGCGACAGCTACGCTCTGCAAGTCGGGAATTTTTTTGAAACAAATGACCTGCGACAGATTGTCATAAGTAACTGGTTAGTACATTCTCGCCGTCAGGTTTTGAAGATGGGAGAGTTTTTAAGATGAAAAACACGGGGGCTGCCGCCGGCAGCAAATGGTTGCTCGGGGGGCTGGGTATCCTGATTGCCCTGATTGGGCTGGGCCTGGCCGCAGGCGGGGGTTACCTCCTGAGCCTGGGCGGCAGTGCCTATTTCCTGTTGATGGGCCTGGCGATGCTGGTGTCCGGGCTGTTGATCGCGCGGCGCAACCCGCGTGGTGCCTGGCTGTATGGGGTGGCCCTGGTGCTGACGGCGATCTGGGCGGTCTGGGATGCGGGCCTGGAATACTGGCCGCTGGTCTCGCGGGTACTGACCTTCGCCGTGATCGGCCTGGTGGTGGCGCTGATCTACCCGACCCTGGTGCGTGCCTCCGGAGCCCATGCCGGGCGCGGTGCCTATGGCCTGGCTGGGCTGTTGGGGATCGGTGTGGTCGCGACCCTGGCCTACATGTTCGTGCCGACCCATGTGGTCAAGGCGGACAAGGTGCCAGCGGTCCAGCCGGTGGCTCCCGGGACGGAACAGAAAGACTGGGCCCACTGGGGCAATACCACTGCGGGCAACCGCTTCGCCGCACTGGACCAGATCAACAAGGGCAACATCGACCAGTTGCAGGTGGCCTGGACCTTCCGCACCGGTGACCTGCCCGAAAGCAACGGCGCTGGTGCCGAAGACCAGAACACACCCCTGCAGATCGGCGATACCGTCTACACCTGCACCGCCTACGGCAAGGTGTTCGCCCTGGACGCCGACACCGGCGCCGAGCGCTGGAAGTTCGACCCTCAGGGCTACGCGCCAAACTGGCAGCGCTGCCGCGGCCTGGGGTATTTCGACGCCTCTGCCACCCCGGTAGCCGATGCTTCGGTGCCTGCTGCTCCGGCGGCCTGCACCAAGCGCCTGTTCCTGCCGACCGGTGATGCGCGCCTGATCGCGATCAACGCTGAAACCGGCAAGCCCTGTGAAGACTTTGGCAACCAGGGCACGGTCGATCTGAAAACCGACATGGGCGAGATCAAGCCGGGCTACTACCAGCAGACTTCGACACCGTTGGTGGCGGGCACCGTGGTGATCGTCGGCGGCCGGGTGGCGGACAACTTCTCCACCGGCGAACCGCCGGGCGTGGTTCGGGCTTTCGATGTGCGCAGCGGCGAGCTGATGTGGGCCTGGGACCCGGGCAACCCGGCCACCACCAAGCGCCCGCCGGCGGGTGAAACCTACACCCGTGGCACGCCCAACGTCTGGTCGGCAATGTCCTATGACGCCAAGCTGGGCCTGGTGTACCTGCCCACTGGCAACGCCACCCCGGATTTCTTCGGCGGCCAGCGCACCGAGTTCGACGACAAGTGGAACTCCTCCATCGTCGCCATCGACGTGAAGACCGGCCAGGTTCGCTGGCACTTCCAGACCACCCATCACGACCTCTGGGACTTCGACCTGCCGGCACAGCCGCTGCTGTACGACATTCCGGACGACAAGGGCGGTGTGCAACCGGCGCTGGCCCAGGTCACCAAGCAGGGCGAGATATTCCTGCTCAACCGTGAGACCGGCAAGCCGATTGCCCGGGTGGAAGAGCGCCCCGTGCCCCAGGGCAATGTGCCGGGCGAGCGGTATTCGCCGACCCAGCCGTTCTCGGTGGAAATGCCGTCGATCGGCAACCAGACCCTGACCGAGTCCGACATGTGGGGCGCGACCCCCTTCGACCAGCTGATGTGCCGTATCCAGTTCAAGGGCATGCGCCATGAGGGTGTGTACACCCCGCCGGGCCTGGATCATGCGTTGCAGTTTCCGGGCTCCCTGGGCGGCATGAACTGGGGCAGCGTGTCGGTGGACCCCACCAGCAACTACATGTTCGTCAACGATATGCGCCTGGGCCTGGCCAACTACATGATTCCCCGGGACCAGATCGCCGCCGGTGCCAGTGGCATCGAGATGGGCGTGGTGCCCCAGGAAGGCACGCCGTTCGGCGCCATGCGCCAGCGCTTCCTCTCGGCGGCGGGCATTCCCTGCCAGAAGCCGCCGTTCGGCACCATGTCGGCCATCGACCTGAAGACCCGCAAGCTGGTATGGCAAGTGCCGGTGGGTACCGTGCAGGACACCGGCCCGCTGGGGATCCGCATGCACCTGCCGATCCCGATTGGTATGCCGACCCTGGGCGCGTCCCTGGCTACCCAATCCGGTCTGCTGTTCTTCGCCGGTACCCAGGATTTCTACCTGCGGGCCTTCGATACCGGCAATGGCAATGAGATCTGGAAGGCGCGCCTGCCCGTAGGCAGCCAGTCAGGCCCCATGACCTACGTGTCGCCCAAGACCGGTCGCCAGTACATCCTGCTCACCGCTGGCGGTGCGCGGCAGTCGACGGATCGTGGCGACTACGTGATTGCTTACGCGTTGCCCAAGAAATAAGCGCAGCCTGGCAGCAGCATGAAAAAACCGCGCAATGCGCGGCTTTTTCATGGCCGCAGGGAACGGGCTTCAGCCCCCTTGCGATTTGGGGAAGGCGGGGCATGTTCCGGAAGGGCGTTGGTGGTTGACTGCAGGGGAGTGTAAATAAGAACTGTCTTAGATACTGTTTGTGGGTATTTTGCTAAAAAGCCGCCTTTTCCAGACCCCGAAATAGTGGGAATGAATAAGGATGTCGGCATGACGTACAGGCTGTCTCTTTCAGGCTTTCAGGATGCGGTCGAACATTTCCACACGGTGATCGAGGCCCTGGCCTTCTATGAAAGCCTTCAGGAGAGGGAGGGGGATGCACCTGGCGCAGGCCGTGCAGAATTGCACTGCCTGCAAAGGAATACCTTCGTCGTCCTGCTTCCGGGAATCAGTGTGCAAACCGTCACCGAAGAACTGGAAACCGTGTGGGAGTGGGCGCCGGAAGATCGCCTGAAGATTCGCCCCATGTTGAAAGAGCGCTATCGGACCAAGACTTGATGAGGTTTGCTTTTCAAGCAACAGACACATAAAAGCCGCGCATTGCGCGGCTTTCTTGTTTGGTGGGCCCACACGGACTTGAACCGTGGACCAAAGGATTATGAGTCCTCTGCTCTAACCAACTGAGCTATAGGCCCTCAGTAGGCGCCGGATTATAGCGATGGTTTCTCGGCTGTGCTATCCGAAAAATCGGAAACTCGGATTCGCAGGAAGGTCGTACAGAACTCCTCGGCTTCAAGGGGCAGGCTGACGATATAACCCTGGATCTGTTCGCAGCCTTCCAGGGTGAGGAAGGTCTGCTGCTCCTGGTTTTCCACGCCTTCGGCAATCACCGTGAACTGCATGCTGCGCCCCAGGGCGATGATGGCGCGGACAATCGCCACGTCGTGGGGGTCGTCCGGCAGCCCGCGGACAAAGGACTGGTCGATCTTGAGAAAATCCAGGGGCAGGCGCTTGAGGTAGCTGAGGGACGAGTAGCCGGTGCCGAAGTCGTCGATGGCCAGTTGCACGCCCAGGCGCTTGAGCTGATGCAGCACTTCCAGGGCTTCTTCGGCCTGGCTCATGATGAAATTCTCGGTGATCTCCAGCTGTAGCATTCCGGGCTGCAGGTCATAGTCGCGCAGCAGTTGCTCGATGCGCCCCAGCAGGTTGGGCTGGCGCAACTGGGCGCCGGCGAGGTTCACCGACAGCGGGCCGAAATCCTCAAAGCGCCGGTTCCAGTTGTTGAGTTGCAGGCAGGCCTGTTCCAGTACCCAGTCGCCGATCAGCAGGATCATGCCGTTTTCTTCGGCCAGGGGAATGAAGTGCTCTGGGGGCACATCGCCGAAAGTGGGGTGATGCCAGCGGATCAGGGCTTCGGCGCCCACCAGCTCGTGGTTGCTGAGGCTGATCTTGGGTTGGAAATACAGTGACAGCTCGTTGCGCTCTATGGCTCGCCGCAGCTCGTGCTCCAGGGCTACCCGTTCGCTGGCCTGGGCGGTCAGGTCGCGGGTGTAGCGCTCCACGCGGTTGCGGCCCTTGGCCTTGGAGCGATACATGGCGGCGTCGGCGTTCTTGATCAGGGTGGCGACATCGCAGCCGTCCTTGGGGTACAGGCTGGTGCCGATGCTGGCACTGATGAAGAACTCGTGTTCGCCGGCCTGGAAGGGGGCGGTAAAGCAGTTCAGCAGCTTGGTGGCGATGTGATCGGCATCGCTGGCCTGGTGCAGACCCGGCAGCAGGATGATGAATTCGTCGCCACCCAGGCGGGCCACGGTGTCGATATCCCTCAGCTGTTCCTTCAGACGCACGGCGATGCCCTTGAGCAGCAGGTCGCCCACCGGGTGGCCGAGGCTGTCGTTGATGTGCTTGAACCGGTCCAGGTCGAGGAACAGCACCGCGCCCTGGCTGCCGTTGTCCTGTTGGTTATTGAGGGCACTGAGCAGCCGGCTTTCGAACAGGGTGCGATTCGGCAGGCCGGTCAGGGGGTCGTGGTGAGCCTGGTAGTCGAGCCTCGCCTGGGCGTGCTTGAGGCTGGAAATATCGGCGAACACCGCGACGAAATGGGTGATCTGGTTTTCCCGGTTGCGCACCGCATTGATGGTCAGCCAGTTGGGATAAAGCTCACCGTTCTTGCGCCTGTTGGAGATCTCACCCTGCCAGTGGCCCTCCAGGGTCAACTGATGCCACATCGCGGCGTAGAAGGCGCTGTCATGCAGGCCCGAGGCAAGCAGGCGCGGAGTGTGGCCCAGGGCTTCGCGTTCGCTGTAGCCGGTGATTTCGCTGAAGGCGCGATTGACTGCGCTGATGCGCTGCTGGGTATCGGTGATCATCACGCCTTCGGCCGTGCTTTCGAATACGGTCGCCGCCTGTTGCAGCTTCTCCTGCATCAGGCGTCGGTCTGTGATGTCCCGGGCGATGGTCAGCATGCAGTCGTCACCGCCGATGGGCAGTGGCCGGCTCGACAGCTCGCAGAGGCGGATCTGGCCATCGTTGCGCCGGATATGGCAGTTGAAGTCGCGGACGAAACCATCGCGCTGCAGCAGGTCGAGCATCTGCTTGCGCTCATTGAGATTGACCCAGATGCCCAGGTCCAGGGTCGAGCGGTCCAGCGACATGGCGCTGTTGAAGCCGGTGATGCGACTGAAGCCTTCGTTGACCTCGATCAGTAGCCCGTCGCGCTGACGGGTCAGCAGCAGGCCATCGGGGGAGGCATGGAAGGCCTTGGCGAACTTCTCCTCGGAGGTCTGCAGTTGTTGCTGGGTCTCCTTGAGTTGGCTGATGTCGCGTACCACTACCACCAGCGCCGGCGTGGTGTCGAGGTCGAAGGGCTCGGCGGAGATCAGGCCGGTGAACAACTGGCCGTTATGCCGGCGAAAGGGCATTTCCAGATTGCGGATGCTGCCGGCCTGCAAGCGTTGCAGCAGCCCCGGCCCGACCCCGGGGATGCCCCAGATATTCAGCTCGGTGGCGGTCTGGCCAACCACGCTTTGCGCGCTCAGGCCGATCTGCTCCTCGAAGGCCTTGTTGACTTCCAGCAGGCAGCCGTCGGACAGCCGGGCAATCACCAGGATGTCCGGACATTGCTGGAACACCGAGGCGAACTTCTGTTCGGACAGGCGCAGGGCCTCTTCGGTGTGCTTGGTCTCGCTGATGTCGATCATCAGCCCGCGCATCACCGGTTCGTGGCCATGCTCGATCAGGCTGACGATGTCGCGCACCCAGAGGCAGCGACCGTCGGCGGCGATCACCCGGTAATCGAGGCTGTGATCCCGCCCGGCCTGCACTTCGTGGTCGCAGAAGGCCTGGGCCCGGGTCAGGTCCGCGGGGTGGATGATGTTGCGCCAGAAACCGGGTATCAGCCAATGGGCCAAGGGATAGCCCAGCAGGGCTTCGGCATGGGGCGAGACATAGCTGTAGGTAAAGTCGCTGATGCGCGCTTCCCAGGCAATCGCGGACAGGCTTTCCACCAGGCTGCGGTAGTGGTATTCGCTGCTGCGCAGTTCCTGTTCCAGGGCGACCCGCCGGGAAATTTCCGAGCTCAAGCGGCGGTTGATACGGATCACCACCGCCAGCACGGTCACCAGCAGCAGTAGACCGGGCAGGCCATACATCAGGACATCCGACCAGAAGGTCCTGTGGTCGAGCACGCTGCCCACCCAGTGTTGCTGGATGGTGCTGATTTCCTCGGGGCTGAGGTCGGCGAGCACCTTGTCGAGAATGCTTACCAGGACCTTGTTTTCCCGCGGGACGCCCATCGCCAACTGATAGCGATAGGGGGTTTCGCCGCTGACGTAGAGACCGTCGAGCTTGAGCTGACGCAGGCTCCAGACACTGGAGGCGAGGTCGCCGACCACGGCGTCCACTTCGTCGGTGGCCAGGGCCTGCAGCGCCGAGCTGACATTGGGCATGGCCACCAGGTTCAGGTCCGGGTGGTGGGTGCGCAACAGTTCGTGAGGGGCGTAGTTTTCCACCACCGCTATCTTGAGGCCGTACAGTTCCTTGAGGTTGTGGGGTTGCGCGCCGCCTTCATGGGCGAGGATGACGATGGGGAAGTCCAGGTAAGGCCGGGTGAAGGCCATGTAGCTCTGGCGTTCGGGGGTCGACATGATCCCGGGCAGCAGGTCCAGCTTGCCCTGCTTGGCGTCCTCTAGCACCGCGGTCCAGCTGGCGGGCTCGACGGGCTTGAGGTTTACGGACAGGCGTTCCTGGATCAGGTGGATGTAGTCCGCGGCCAGGCCCTGGTAGCGGCCTTCTTCATCCCGATACTCGAAAGGCGGCCATGACGCGTCCACACCCAGGCGCAGTTCCGGGTGAGTCTTGAGCCAGCTACGTTCTTCGTCGGTGAGAGTCAGCGCGCCAGCCGTTGCGGTCCAGGTGAGCAGCGCCAGCAGGAGCATGGCCGACAGTCTGGGCATAACCGTCTCGTTATGGCACGGGGAATGTTTCGAGTGTAGACCGGCTATGGGGCGGGGAAGGAAAGAAGGACGGGCTGCAAAAAGCAAAACCCCCAGCTGGGCTGGGGGTCTTGGGCTTACTCGTCGAGGAAGGAGCGCAGATGCTCGCTTCGCGTCGGGTGGCGCAGCTTGCGCAGCGCCTTGGCTTCGATCTGGCGGATCCGCTCACGGGTCACATCGAACTGCTTACCGACTTCCTCGAGGGTATGGTCGGTATTCATGTCGATGCCGAAGCGCATGCGCAGTACCTTGGCTTCACGGGCAGTGAGGCCGGAGAGTACTTCGCGAGTTGCTTCCTTGAGGCTCTCAACCGTGGCGACATCGATTGGCGACTGCATGGTCGAGTCTTCGATGAAGTCGCCCAGATGGGAGTCTTCGTCATCACCGATCGGAGTTTCCATGGAGATCGGCTCTTTGGCGATCTTCAATACCTTGCGGATCTTGTCCTCAGGCATTTCCATGCGTTCGCCCAGCTCTTCCGGAGTCGGTTCGCGACCCATTTCCTGCAGCATCTGCCGGGAAATACGGTTGAGCTTGTTGATCGTCTCGATCATGTGCACCGGAATACGGATGGTGCGGGCCTGGTCGGCGATCGAGCGAGTGATCGCCTGACGGATCCACCAGGTGGCATAAGTCGAGAACTTGTAGCCGCGACGGTATTCGAACTTGTCCACCGCCTTCATCAAGCCGATGTTGCCTTCCTGGATCAGGTCGAGGAACTGCAGGCCACGGTTGGTGTACTTCTTGGCAATGGAGATCACCAGACGCAGGTTGGCTTCAACCATCTCTTTCTTCGCGCGGCGGGCCTTGGCCTCACCGATCGACATGCGACGGTTGATGTCCTTGATCTCGGCGATCTTCAAGCCGGTTTCGACTTCAAGAGCGGTCAGTTTCTGCTGGCAACGGATGATGTCCGGCTGCAGGCGGGCGATGGCTTCGGCGTACTTGCTCTTGCCTTTGGCCAGGGCGTCGGTCCAGCTTTCATCCACTTCGTTGCCCGGGAACTGGCGCAGGAAGTCGGCACGTGGCATGCGGGCATCACGCACGCAGAGCTGCATGATGGCGCGTTCCTGCTGGCGCAGGCGATCCAGGGCACTGCGTACACGTTCAACCAGGCCTTCGAATTGCTTCGGAACCAGTTTGATCGGCATGAACAGTTCAGCCAGGGCCAGCATTTCGGCGATGGCTTGCTTGTTCTCGCGGCCGTGTTTCTTCAGCGCCTTGCGGGTGACTTCCATCTGGTCGGCGACGGCGCCAAAGCGCTGTGCGGCGACGACCGGATCCGGACCGCTTTCGGCTTCTTCTTCGTCTTCGGTCGCTTCCGCTTCTTCGTCTTCGCTGTCGTCATCCGCTTTCGCGGTCTTGGTGTCGACAGGCGGTGGCACTTCGGCGGCAGGCGGCGTAATGCCGTCATCCGGGTCGATGTACCCGCTGAGAACGTCGGACAGGCGTCCACCTTCGGTGGTGACGCGAGTGTACTCGGAGAGGATGTGATCAACCGTGCCAGGGAAGTGCGCGATTGCGCCCATCACTTCACGGATACCCTCTTCGATACGCTTGGCGATTTCGATTTCGCCTTCACGTGTGAGCAGCTCTACCGTGCCCATTTCGCGCATGTACATGCGCACTGGGTCGGTAGTGCGACCAATGTCGGTTTCCACAGCCGCCAACGCTGCGGCGGCTTCTTCAGCTGCTGCTTCGTCGGTATCGGCTTCGGCCAACAAAAGGGCATCCGCATCCGGAGCACTCTCGAATACGTTGATCCCCATGTCGTTGATCATGCGGATGATGTCTTCCACCTGTTCCGGATCTGAAATATCCTCCGGCAGGTGGTCGTTGACCTCCGCGTAAGTCAGGTAACCCTGCTCACGTCCACGGCTGATCAACTCTTTGAGGCGAGACTGCTGTTGCGCTTTTCCGGACATAACACCCTATCCACTGAAGGTCTTGGCGGGCAAAAAACAAGCCGAGGATTATACCCGAGCTATGACCTCACGCGCCAGTTGAGGTCGGGTTTGATGCGGGAACATTGCGTTTTAGAAGCTCAACCAGCTGTTTTTTCTCTTCGCTGCTGAGCTCGCTTTGACGCGATTTCCTGAGAAGTTGCTCTAAAACACGCTCGCGTTGGCGAGCTGACAAACTATTAATGGTGTCGAAAAACTGTTGTTCAAGGTTATCTCCGTCGATCAGCCATTCTTTTTCCGCCAGTGCGGTGAGCAGATGCCCTTGCTGGGTGCCGTGCCAGCGCGCCATCAATTGATGAATAGAGCGTAGCTTAGGATTTTTCTGCACGGCTTCGATCAGAGCCACCAGCAACTGGGTATTGGTGTTGTCGTCATCGGCAAAATGCCCGGCATCTTCAACTTTTTCTGCCAGTTGCGGGTGATGCAGCAAAGTGCGCAAGGCTGAAAGGGTCGGCGGTTCCACTGCAGCGGGAATGCGCGGGCCGCGTGGCTGGTCGCGATCGCCCTGGCGCTTGCCCTTGCCGTTCTTGTCCCAGGGTTTGTTTTCCCATTTCTTGCCGCCGGCATTTTTCTTCGGCGTCCACTCTTGTTGTGGGGCGTACGCCTCCTGATGCGGCTCATGGTAGTCGGCATAATCCGGCATTGCGTCGTAATCGATGCCTGCGTCGTAGGCGGGTGGCGCTTCGGGCGGTGCGCTGTGGGCCAGTTGGTTGACCGTTTCGTTGGTCAGGCCGGTGATTTCGCTCAGGCGCTGGCGCATCAGGGTGCGCAGGTTGGCCCCGGGGATTTTCTCGATCAGGGGCGCGGCCAGGGTCGCCAGATGGGCCTTGCCTTCCAGTGAGCGCGGGTCGGCTTCATCGATCAGTTGCTGGAAAAAGTAATCGGCCAGCGGCTGTGCGTGCTGGTTGATTCGAGCGCGGAAGGCATCGGTGCCTTCGGAGCGGACCAGGGTGTCCGGATCTTCGCCTTCGGGAAGGAACAGAAAGCGCGCGCGGCGCCCGTCCTGCAAGCAGGTCAGGGTCGCCTCCAGGGCGCGCCAGGCGGCCTTGCGTCCAGCCTGGTCACCGTCGAAGCAGAACAGTACGTTGGGTACGATGCGGAACAGGCGCTTGAGGTGTTCTTCGCTGGTGGCGGTACCCAGGGTGGCCACGGCGTTGCGCAGGCCTTGCTGGGCCAGGGCGATGACGTCCATGTAGCCCTCGACAACGATGATTTCGTCGAGGTTGCGGTTGTTCTTGCGGGCTTCGAACAGGCCGTAGAGTTCCTGGCCCTTGTGAAAGACCGGGGTCTCCGGAGAGTTCAGGTATTTGGGCTTGTCGTCCCCCAGAACCCGGCCGCCGAAGGCGATGATCCGACCGCGAGTGTCGCGGATCGGGAACATTACCCGGTCGCGAAAGCGGTCATAGCGCTTGCCGGTCTCGGCGTTCTCGATCAGCAGGCCGGCATCGATCATGGCTTTCTGCTGCAGGGTGTCGCTGCTCAGGTGTTTGAACAGGTTGTCCCAGCCAGGCGGAGCGAAGCCCAGGCCGAAGTCCCGGGCGATCTCGCCGGTAAGGCCGCGCCCCTTCAGGTAGTCGACCGCAGCCTTGCGCGCTGGATGGCTTTTCAGGGCCTGGCGGTAGTAGTCGGCGGCGGCGGTGAGCAGCGGATACAGCGGTGAGTCGGTGGGTTGCCGAGGCTTGCGCTGGCCGCGGCTGCTCTCTTCGCGGGGGATTTCCATGCCAGCCGCCTTCGCCAGTTCCTCGACGGCCTGGGGAAAGTCCAGGTTGTCGTGGTCCATGATGAAGCCGAGGGCGTTCCCGCCTGCGCCGCAGCCGAAGCAGTAGTAGAACTGCTTGTCGGGGCTGACGCTGAAGGAGGGGGTCTTTTCCTTGTGGAAGGGGCAGCAGGCGGTGTAGTTCTTGCCGGCTTTCTTGATTTGCAGGCGCGAACTGACGACATCGACGATGTCGGTGCGGTTCAGAAGGTCGTCAATAAAGCTCTGGGGAATAAGCCCGGCCATGGCGTTCTCGTCATCACTGCGCGCAAAGATAGCCCTGGCGACACTGTCGAAAGTTCAGGTGGCGGCCAAGCGTGAGGTTACGCGGCTCGACCCTGGTTTTCGGCGTGATCGCAGTCGGGAAGTGTATCTGCCGAACGTCCACTGACGTTAGTTTCAATCAGTATTCGACTATTTGAAGGTGTTGCGCTGAGTCCGACAGTGGCTTTGGGCTGGCCTCGGATAGCTCATTAAGCGGGCGCTGGAGAAGGGCGCCTTGGGCTGATCGTCTGTAGGAATCAGATAAGGGTGTGCTCGTCAGTAGCCTTGGAAGGCTCGTCAGAAAAGACGTGCACCGCTGGCAAGAAGCCAGGTCTGACGTGGTGAAGCAGAATCGTCTGGGTCGCATGGGCGGCTTCGACGGTGAAGCATCAAGCGTATTCCGCAAATGCCATTAGCCCGGCTGAGGGCCGGGCTTGGCAGAAGCTTGCAACGAACGTCTGTGTATTAGTACAGACGTACGGCGCGGCGCTGTTCGCGCTGAACTTTCTTGGCGTGACGCTTAACAGCAGCAGCTGCTTTGCGCTTACGCTCAGAAGTCGGCTTCTCGTAAAATTCGCGGCTACGAACTTCAGCCAGAACACCGGCTTTTTCGCAGGAGCGCTTGAAACGACGCAGAGCTACGTCGAAGGGTTCGTTCTCTTTAACTTTGACGGCTGGCATCCAGAGCTACCTTCATTCATTACCGGGGTCAACGTTCTCGTCGCAAAAATCGCGGCTGAGGTCGTCGGTTTTTAAGGGTTGCGGATGTTAACCCCTCAACGCTCGGAATGCAAAGCCTCTGATCGAAAACCGCTGGTCGGGCGCGGGAGTGGCGACTATTATGCGCGCCTTCGAATTCAGCCTCTACAAGGCGCAAACCCATGCTAGTACTGGGATTAGAAACGTCCTGCGACGAAACCGGCGTCGCGTTATACGACAGTGAGCGGGGCCTGCTGGCCGACGCGCTGTTCAGCCAGATCGACCTGCATCGCGCCTACGGTGGCGTGGTGCCGGAGCTGGCCTCCCGGGATCACGTCAAGCGCATGCTGCCCTTGATCCGCCAGGTGCTGGCCGAGGCCGACTGCGTGCCTACCGAGATCGACGCGATTGCCTACACCGCTGGCCCCGGCCTTGTCGGTGCCTTGCTGGTGGGGGCTTCCTGCGCCCAGGCGCTGGCCTTTGCCTGGGGCATTCCAGCCCTGGGCGTGCACCATATGGAGGGCCACCTGCTGGCGCCGATGCTGGAGGAGCAACCTCCGCAATTCCCGTTCGTCGCTTTGTTGGTGTCCGGTGGTCATACCCAGTTGGTTCGGGTCGATGGTATCGGCCAATACGAGTTGTTGGGCGAGACCCTGGATGACGCCGCAGGCGAGGCATTCGACAAGACGGCGAAGATGATCGGCCTGAATTATCCGGGCGGCCCCGAGATTGCGCGCCTGGCGACTCAGGGCGTAGCGGGGCGCTTTGTCTTTCCGCGGCCGATGACCGATCGCCCGGGGCTGGATTTCAGCTTCAGCGGCTTGAAAACCTTCGCTTTGAACACCTGGCAGCAGTGCGTCAGCGCTGGAGACGACGGCGAGCAAACCCGTTGCGACATCTCCCTCGCGTTCCAGCAGGCGGTGGTGGAGACTCTGACCATCAAATGCAAGCGTGCCTTGAAGCAGACCGGTCTCAAACGTCTGGTTATTGCGGGAGGTGTAAGTGCCAACAAGGCATTGCGCGCTTCGCTGGAAAAGATGTTGGCTGAAATGAAGGGCAATGTGTTCTACGCCCGTCCCGAGTTCTGCACCGACAACGGAGCGATGATCGCCTTTGCCGGTTGCCAGCGCTTGCAGGCCGGGCAGCAGGAAAGCCTGGCGATCAGCGTACAGGCGCGTTGGCCGATGGAGCAGTTGTCAGCTCTCTGATTTCATGCGGGGAGGCTCGGGCACATCTGAGGGATTCAAAAATGCCGTTCGCGCCCGGCAAACAGGTCGCGTAAATTGCCGCGGTGGCGCCAGACGATCAGCAGTGTCAGCACGCTCATCGGCAATAGCGCCTCCGGTTTCTGCCAGGCCAGCAGTGGCAAGGTCAGGGGGGTGGCGATCAGTGCGGCCAGTGAACTGGTACGAGTGAGATAGAAGGTCAGCGCCCAGGCGGCGATGGCCAGCAGCGCGGCCGGGGGGTAGAGCCCCAGCAGCATGCCGGCGGCGGTGGCGACACCCTTGCCGCCGCGGAAGCGGAAGTACAGTGGAAACAGATGGCCGAGGACGGCATAGAGCCCCACCCAGGCCTGTTGTTGCAGGGACAAGCCCGCGAGGTGGGCGATCAGCACAGGCACCAGGCCTTTGCACAGATCTCCCAGCAGGGTCAGGACTGCGAGCTTCTTGCCGGCCAGGCGCAGCATGTTGGTGGCGCCGGCATTACCCGAGCCACTCATTCGCGGGTCGGGATTACCCGTAAGGCGGCTGAGCAAAATGGCGAAGGACAGAGAGCCGAGCAGGTAGGCGAAAATCGCCAGTAACCAAAACATGCTAACTATTCCGGGCGAGGAAGCCCTGATTCTAACGGCGCATTGCGCCCTTGTCGTGCTGCGGAGAAGAGTGCTTGGACAGAGTGTTTATCGAAGGGCTGGAAGTGGACACCGTGATTGGTGCCTACGACTGGGAGCGCGGCATCCGACAGTGCCTGCGTCTTGATCTGAGCTTTGCCTGGGACAATCGCCCGGCAGCTGCTGGAGATGATCTGACGCTGGCATTGGACTATGCCAGTGTCTCCACCCGGATCCAGGCGTTTGCCGAGCATGCCCAGTACCAGTTGGTGGAAACCTTTGCCGAGCGCCTTGCCGAGGTTCTGATGAATGAATTTCACATCCCTTGGTTGCGCTTGAAACTGACCAAGCCTGGCGCCGTCCCGGCTGCCTCGGGTGTGGGTGTGGAGATCGAGCGCGGATGTCGCTGACTCAGGTGTATCTGGGGCTCGGTAGCAATATCGAGCGTGAAGTTCATCTTCGGGCCGGGCTCGATGCCCTGGCCGGTTTTCTGGTGGATATGCGTTGCTCGCCGGTGTTCGAAAGCCAGCCGGTGGGAATCAAGAGCGGCCCGTTCTTCAACCTGGTGGTGACGGCTTTTACCGACTTGCCTCTGATCGAGCTGGACCGGCGCCTGAAGTTCATCGAGGCCGATAACGGCCGTTATGCCCCTGATCGTAGAGGCCTGCCGCTGGATATCGATGTATTGCTCTACGGTGAACTGACCGGCAATTTCGATGGCCTGATCCTGCCCCGGGCAGAGATTCTGAAGAACGCCTTCGTGCTGTGGCCGCTGTCGCTGATGGCGCCCGAGCGGGTGCATCCGCTGGCGGGCAAGAGCCTCGGGGCGCTCTGGGCCGAGGCGCAGATCGATCAGGTGCTGGCCCCGGTCGCCTTCGAATGGCGGGGCATGCAACTGACCCCTCCAGACCTGTAGCTACCCTCGGCTAATCGCGGACCCGGCGGGGCGGTCCGCGACTCACTCAAGGCGCGTGCTGTTCCTTGTAGGCCTTGATGGCCTTCAGTCGTTCCAGCCTTAGTGCCTCGCCCAGTTGCGGCCCCTTGAACCCCTGTTCCAGCAAGGGTTGAACCGCCACCTTGCGCGCCGCCTCGGCGGCTCCTCGCAGGTAATCGGCCTGCGGATAAGGCCGCGACTCCAGCCCAAGACGGCCGCGAGCATCCATTTCGCATGCCGCTATGAACTCTTCGAAACGCTGTGGGCGTCGGAACACGTCGAAACTTTGCAATAGTTCCAGGAGTGTCGAGGCCTTGAGTTCCAGCGCCTTGTGGCCGTGGGTATGGTACTGGCCCACCAGCAGTGCCAGCTCCTGGCATTCCCGGGGCGCCTTGAAGCGTTCATTGACCGCCTTGATCAGTTCCAGGCCTGTGCGTTCATGGCCAATGTGCCGTGGCCACTCCTCCTCGGGTGTCAGGCCCTTGCCCAGGTCGTGGAGCAGGCAGGCCCAGCGCACGCTGAGGGGTTGCTGATGCAACGCGGCTTGCAGCAGAACGCTGAGGGTGTGCGCGCCGGTGTCTATCTCCGGGTGGTGGACCGGGGGCTGAGGTACGCCGAACAGTGCGTCGATTTCGGGCATCAGCACCGCCAGCGCGCCGCAGTCGCGCAATACCTGGATAAAGACCTGGGGCTGATCCTCCATCAGGGCGCGAGATATCTCTTTCCAGCTGCGTTCGGCCGTCAGGGCCTGAAGCTCACCGGATTCACTGAGTTCGCGCATCAGCTCGAGTGTCTCTGGCGCCACGCGAAAACCCAGCCCGGCGTAGCGGGCGGCGAAGCGGGCGACCCGCAGTACTCGCAGGGGATCTTCGGCGAATGCCGGGGAAACGTGGCGCAATAGCCGCTCTTCAAGGTCCTTCTGACCGTTGTAGGGATCGGTGAGGCGGCCCTGTTCATCTTCGGCCATGGCGTTGATGGTCAGGTCGCGACGGATCAGGTCCTCTTCCAGGGTGACTTCCGGGCTGGCATGGAAGGTGAAACCGCCATAACCCCGCCCACTCTTGCGCTCGGTACGGGCCAGGGCATATTCCTCGCCGCTCTTGGGGTGCAGGAACACCGGGAAGTCCGCGCCCACGGGGCGAAAGCCCTTGGCGAGCATCTCCTCTGCGCTGGCACCCACTACCACCCAGTCGATATCGGTAACCGGCCTGCCGAGCAGGCGGTCGCGCACGGCGCCGCCGACTTTGTAAATCCGCATAAAAAAACCTCCGTTAGCGCGACAGGATAACCCTTGTATCGCGCATCCGGAGGCTTGTTATCGGGCTTAAAGGTGGATAACCGCCAGGTCCAGGCGACCGTAGTCGTTTTCGTTGTGATCACTCTTTGGCGGTACGTGGTGGGTTTTCATCACCTGGTCGCCCTGCAGGGTTTCCAGGTGAATGTCGAAGCCCCAGAGGCGGTGCAGGTGCTTGAGCACTTCGTCGGTGGAATCCCCCAGGGGTTTACGGTCGTGTTGCTGATGACGCAGGGTCAAGGAGCGGTCGCCCCGGCGGTCGATGCTCCAGATCTGCACGTTGGGTTCGCGGTTACCCAGGTTGTATTGCGCGGCCAGGGTTTCACGGATGATCCGATAGCCGCTTTCATCATGGATTGCCGGTACCAGCAGGTCGTCCTTCTGGTCGTCGTCCATGATGCTGAACAGCTTGAGATCGCGGATGACCTTGGGCGACAGGTACTGCAGGATGAAGCTCTCGTCCTTGAAGCTGCTCATGGCGAACTTGATGCTCGACAGCCAGTCGGTGCCGGCCAGTTCCGGGAACCAGCGTCGGTCCTCTTCCGTGGGCTCCTCGCAGATGCGTCGGATATCGCGGTACATGGCAAAGCCCAGGGCATAGGGGTTGATGCCGTTGTAGTAGGGGCTGTCGAAGCCTGGCTGGAATACCACGCTGGTATGGGAGGTGAGGAATTCCATCATGAAGCCATCGGTGACCAGGCCTTCGTCGTACAGATCATTCATCAAGGTGTAGTGCCAGAAGGTAGCCCAGCCTTCGTTCATCACCTGGGTCTGGCGTTGCGGGTAGAAGTACTGGGCGATCTTGCGCACGATGCGCACGATCTCGCGTTGCCAGGGCTCCAGCAGTGGCGCGTGTTTTTCGATGAAATAGAGGATGTTTTCCTGAGGTTCGGCGGGGAAGCGCGCATTGTCCTTGTCGCTGTACTTGTCCGCGCCCTTGGGAATGGTGCGCCACAGGTCGTTGATCTGTTTCTGCAGGTGTTCCTCCCGGTCTTTCTGCCGGCGCCGTTCTTCTTCGGCGGAAATCGGGTAGGGCCGCTTGTAGCGGTCGACACCGTAGTTCATCAAGGCATGGCAGGAGTCCAGCAGATCTTCCACGGCATCGATGCCATGGCGCTCCTCGCATTGCATGATGTACTGCTTGGCGAACACCAGGTAGTCGATGATCGAGCTGGCATCGGTCCAGGTGCGGAACAGGTAGTTGCCCTTGAAGAAGCTGTTGTGGCCATAGCAGGCGTGAGCCACCACCAGCGCCTGCATGCAGATGGTGTTCTCTTCCATCAGATAGGCAATGCAAGGGTCGGAGTTGATGACGATTTCGTAGGCCAGGCCCATCTGGCCCCGGCTGTAGGATTTTTCGGTGCTGAGGAAGTGCTTGCCGTAGGACCAGTGGTGATAGCCCAGGGGCATGCCCACCGAGGCATAGGCGTCCATCATCTGCTCGGCGGTGATCACTTCGATCTGGTTGGGATAGGTGTCCAGGGCATAGCGGGCCGCGATACGGCTGATTTCACGGTCGTAGGCCTGGATCAGCTCGAAGGTCCATTCCGAGCCGGTGGAGATGGGTTGGCGCTTCTGCTCTCTGGCGGTCATGTCACTAACCTGCGCTGGAAGAGTTCACGGAAGACCGGATAGATGTCTCCGGCCGAAACCAGTTGCTGCTGGGCGAATGTATCGGAAAAGGCCTCGGCGATGCGTTCGTACTCGAACCACAGGGCCTGGTGCTCGCGCGGGGTGATTTCCACGTATGTGTAGTACTGCACGAACGGCATGATCTGGTTGATCAGGATGTCGCGGCAGATCGGCGAGTCGTCGTTCCAGTTGTCGCCATCGGAGGCCTGGGCGGCGTAGATGTTCCACTCGTTGCTCGGGTAGCGTTCGGCCATGATCTCCTGCATCAGCTTCAGGGCGCTGGAGACGATGGTGCCGCCGGTTTCCCGTGAATAGAAGAACTCCTCTTCGTCCACTTCCCGGGCACTGGTGTGGTGGCGGATGAACACGACGTCGATCTTGTCGTAATTGCGCTTGAGGAACAGGTACAGAAGGATGAAGAAACGCTTGGCGATGTCCTTGGTGGCCTGGGTCATGGAGCCGGAAACGTCCATCAGGCAGAACATCACCGCCTTGGAGCTGGGGTTGGGCTGTTTCACCAGCAGGTTGTACTTGAGGTCGAAGGTGTCGAGGAAGGGCACGCGGTGAATCCGGGCACTCAGGCGCTCGATTTCCGCCTCAAGCTCCTGGATATCGCCGAAATTGTCCGGTTCTTCCCGCTTCAGGCGCGCCAGTTCTTCCTTGGCTTCGCGCAGCTTGGCCCGGCTGCTGCCGGACAAGGCAATGCGCCGCGCGTGGGCCGACCGCAAGGTACGGATGATATTGATCCGAGCCGGGTTGCCTTCGTTGCTGATCCCGGCTCGTACGGTCTTGAAGGTGTCGGTTCCGGTCAGGTTGCGTTTCACCAGGTTGGGCAGTTCCAGGTCCTCGAACATGAATTCGAGGAATTCCTCCTGGGTGATCTGGAACACGAACTCGTCCATGCCTTCGCCGGAATTGCCGGCCTTGCCCCGGCCGCCACCGCCCCCACCGCCGCCTTGAGGCCTGGCAATGTGCTCGCCGGCAGTGAACTCCTTGTTGCCTGGGTGAACCACGGTCTGCTTGCCGCCACGGCCATGGTGCAGCACCGGCTCGTCGATATCCCGCCCGGGAATGCTGATTTGCTCGCCATGCTCCATGTCGGTGATGGAGCGCCGGCTAACCGCCTCTTCGACGGCCTTTTTAATGTGGTCACGGTAGCGCCGCAGAAACCGCTGGCGGTTTACCGTGCTCTTGTTCTTGCCATTGAGACGTCGGTCGATCACATAGCTCATGGGCCCCTCCGGGGAGCTTCAAGACATAAGCTTCAAGCGGTAGGCAGCGTTGCAGCAGAGCCCGCAAGGACTCTACGGCAAGGTGCCCGCAGCTTGGGGCTAGAAGCTTGCAGCTGCTTTACTGCGACTTTCTGACCCGCAGATACCATTCGGATAGCAGCCGTACCTGTTTGTCGGTGTAGCCGCGCTCGACCATTCGTGTGACGAAGTCGTTGTGCTTCTGCTGATCCTCCTTGCTCGCCTTGGCGTTGAAGCTGATGACCGGCAACAGGTCCTCGGTGTTGGAGAACATTTTCTTCTCGATGACCACCCGCAGCTTCTCGTAGCTGAGCCAGGTGGGGTTCTTGCCGTTGTTGTTGGCCCGGGCGCGCAGGACGAAATTGACGATTTCGTTGCGGAAATCTTTCGGGTTGCTGATCCCGGCCGGTTTTTCGATCTTTTCCAGTTCCTCGTTGAGGGCCACGCGATTGAGGATTTCGCCGGTCTCCGGATCGCGGTATTCCTGATCCTGGATCCAGAAGTCCGCATAGAGCACGTAGCGGTCGAAGATGTTCTGGCCGTACTCGCTGTAGGACTCGAGGTAGGCGGTCTGGATCTCCTTGCCGATGAATTCGATGTAGCGCGGTGCCAGGTATTCCTTGAGGAAGCGCAGGTAGCGCTCGCGGGTTTCTGCCTGGAACTGCTCTTGCTCGATCTGCTGTTCCAGCACGTACAGCAGGTGCACCGGGTTCGCCGCCACTTCGTGAGGGTCGAAGTTGAAGACCTTCGACAGGATCTTGAAGGCAAAGCGAGTCGACAACCCGTTCATCCCCTCATCGACGCCAGCGCTGTCACGGTATTCCTGGATCGACTTGGCCTTGGGATCGGTGTCCTTGAGGTTTTCGCCGTCATACACCCGCATCTTCGAGTAGATGTTGGAGTTCTCCGGCTCCTTGAGGCGCGAAAGCACGGTGAACTGCGCCAGCATCTTCAGGGTGTCGGGGGCGCAGTGGGCCTTGGCCAGGGAGCTGTTGAACAGCAGCTTGTCGTAGATCTTCACCTCATCGGTGACCCGCAGGCAGTACGGCACCTTGACGATATAGATCCGGTCGATGAAGGCTTCGTTGTTCTTGTTGTTGCGGAAGGTGTGCCATTCCGACTCGTTGGAGTGGGCCAGCAGAATGCCGGTAAACGGAATCGCCCCCAGGCCCTCGGTGCTGTTGTAGTTGCCTTCCTGGGTCGCGGTCAGCAATGGGTGCAGCACCTTGATCGGTGCCTTGAACATTTCGACGAACTCCATCAGGCCCTGGTTGGCCCGGCACAACGCCCCGGAGTAGCTGTAGGCGTCGGCGTCGTTCTGGGGGAATTCTTCCAGCTTGCGGATATCCACCTTGCCCACGAGGGCCGAGATGTCCTGGTTGTTCTCATCCCCAGGCTCGGTCTTGGCCACGGCAATCTGGTTGAGGATCGACGGATAGAGTTTCACCACCCGGAACTGGCTGATGTCGCCGCCGAACTCCGACAGGCGCTTGGTGGCCCAGGGCGACATGATGGTGTTGAGGTAACGCCGTGGAATGCCGAAGTCTTCTTCGAGAATCGCGCCATCTTCCGTGGCGTTGAACAGGCCCAGCGGTGATTCGAAGACCGGAGAACCCTTGATGGCGTAGAAGGGCACTTTCTCGATCAGTTGCTTGAGTTTCTCGGCGAGGGAGGATTTACCACCGCCCACCGGCCCCAGCAGATAGAGGATCTGTTTCTTTTCTTCCAGGCCCTGAGCGGCATGACGGAAGTAGGAGACGATCTGATCGATGCATTCTTCCATGCCATGGAAGTCTTCGAACGCCGGATAGCGGCGAATCACTTTGTTGGAGAAGATTCGCGACAGCCTCGAATTGGTCGAGGTATCCAGCAATTCGGGCTCGCCGATGGCCAGCAGCAGGCGCTCGGCGGCCGAGGCGTAGGCGCTTCGATCCTTCTTGCACAGCTCCAGGTATTCCTGCAGCGAAAACTCTTCCTGGCGTGTGGATTCGAAGCGTTGTTGGAAGTGGCTAAAAATACTCATGACGTCACCTCGCTCGATACGTGGAGCCGGCGTCGGATCAGTCAGTCAAGTGCTGGCATGCAGCTGAGTTTCCAGCTGCTGTTTACCCCCCAGAACACTTTCAAAGCTATCGACCTTGAAAGCTAGTACCGATGACCCGCTCGCCGGTGTACCGGCTCTCCCCTGATTTGGATGGCCTGAGGCTAAGGATAGTTCGGAATCCGGGAGGTCAAGGCGAGATGGGGAATTAGTTGCCCGCTACCGTTCGTCTGGTACTGCGTCAGCCCGCGTCGTACGCGGGCTAGAGCGTCGGAAAAAAATTATTCAGGGTTGCCCTGAGCGGTTTCCGCTGGATAAGTGCTGCGCCACAGTTCGAAGCCGCCATCCAGGCTGTAGACATCGGAAAAACCCTGGCTGACCAGGTAGGCCGCCGCGCTCTGGCTCGAGTTTCCGTGGTAGCAAACCACCACTAGCGGAGCGTCGAGGTCAGCAGCACGGATGAAGTCGGAAATGGAGTGATTGTCCAGGTGTTGCGAGCCACTGATGTGGTTCAGCGCGTAGGTTTGCGGATCGCGGATATCCACCACCACGGCACCTTGCTCGCGCAGTGCCTGGGCCTGTTCTGGGGGGATGCGTTTGAATTCGCTCATGGCGGGCTCCTGGAGCTTGATAATCAGCGCCGGCTAGCGCTTTGCCGGTGCCGGCAGGGGTTCGGGGGAAAGAGCGGCGGTGCGGCCCTGGGCATCGCAGTCGCAGGTCAGGCGTACGCCGCTATCGACATTCAGCAGGGTCATGGCCCCGCCCCAGACGCAGCCGCTGTCCAGGGCGAAGATGCCGGGCTCGTTGCAATGGCCTTCCAGGGCTGCCCAGTGGCCGAAGATGATCTTCAGGTCCCGGGTCTTGCGCTCCTTGTGGCTGAACCAGGGGGCGTAGCCCGGAGGCGCGGTGTCCAGGCCCTCCTTGCTCTTGAGGTCCAGCTTGCCGTCGCTGGTACAGAAGCGCATGCGGGTGAAGTAGTTGGTGATGACCCGCAGGCGGGTCACGCCTTTGAGATCACTGTCCCATTTCGCTGGATCATTGCCATACATGCCGTCTAGGAAGGGGTCGAAGAGGTTGTCGTCGCGCAACGCTTCTTCGACCTCGGCGGCACATTTCTGGGCTTTCTTCAGCGACCACTGGGGGGCTATGCCGGCGTGCACCATGGCGATGTTGCGGGCTTCGTCGTAATGCATCAGCTTCTGCTGGCGCAGCCACTGCAAGAGCTCCTCGCAATCGGGAGCCTCCAGGATCTCGCGCAGAGTGTCGGATTTCTTCAGGCGCTCGACGTTGCGCCAGACGGCCAGCAGGTGCAGGTCGTGATTGCCCAGCACGCAGACCAGCGAGTCGCGGATCGAATACAGGTAGCGCAGGGTTTCCAGCGACTGCGGGCCACGGTTGACCAGGTCGCCCACCAGCCACAGGCGATCCCGTGCGGGATCGAAGGCTACTTGTTCAAGCAGGCATTGCAGAGGTTCCAGGCAGCCTTGCAGGTCGCCGACGGCGTAGGTCGCCATCAGTGCAAGGCTCCGGGCACGGCCAGGCGGAAGGGCGCAATGACGGCGTCGAACTGTTTGCCATCCTCGGCGAGCATCTGATAGCTGCCCTGCATGTTGCCAACCCGGGTGGTCATTACCGTGCCGCTGCTGTAGGTGTGGCTTTTGCCTGCGGCGATCAGCGGTTGCTGGCCCACCACGCCGGCACCACGGACCTCTTCGACATGCCCGTCGCCATCGGTGATCACCCAGTGCCGGGACAGCAGCTTGGCTGGAAGCGAGCCATTGTTCTGCACGGTGATGGTGTAGGCGAAAGCGAAGCGGTTCTGCTCGGGTTGCGATTGGTCTGCCAGAAAGCGAGTTACGACGCTGACGTCGACCTGGTAACGAGGATCGGACATGCAAGAGGCCTTTAAAGCAAAGCGGGACGCGGGACAGGACTGATGGAGGTCAGTCTAGGTCAAGTATCGGGTAGTAGACCAGACATCCTGTCTGGCGTCCTACCCGATATCAGCCGAGGGCGTTTCAGTCGGTGGCGGGCTTGGGCTGGTTCGCCAGCTGATCGGCCAGGCGCACGAAGGCGGCCAGGTCCAGTTGCTCGGGACGCAGGCTGCCGTCGACGCCGGCGGCCTCGATCTCGGCGCTGCTGAGCAGTGCCTTGAGGGTGTTGCGCAGGGTCTTGCGGCGCTGGTTGAAGGCTTCGCGGACGATGCGCTCGAGCAGGCGATGATCCTTGGCCGGGTGGGGCAGTACGGCGTGGGGCACCAGGCGCACGATCGCCGAGTCGACTTTTGGCGGCGGATTGAAGGCGCCCGGGCCGACGTTGAACAGGTGCTCCACACGGCAGTGATACTGGACCATGATCGAAAGACGGCCCCAATCACCACCGCCAGGGCCGGCAGCCAGGCGTTCGACCACTTCCTTTTGCAGCATGAAGTGCATGTCGCGGATCAGTCCGGCGTTCTGCAGCAGGTGGAAGATCAGCGGAGTAGAGATGTTGTAGGGCAGGTTGCCGACCACCCGCAGGCTGCCTGGCGCTGCGCCCAGGGTGTTGAAGTCGAACTTCAGGGCGTCGCCCTGGTGCAGGTTGAAGTTGCTCTTGCCGGCGAACTGCTGGTTGAGGATCGGGATCAGGTCCTTGTCCAGTTCCACCACGTCCAGCTGGGCGCCGCTGCCCAGCAGGCCTTCGGTCAGGGCGCCCTGGCCCGGGCCGATTTCCAGCATGCGGTCCTCGGGCTTGGCGTGGATGGACCGCAGGATGCGGTCGATGACGCCAGCGTCATGCAGGAAGTTCTGGCCGAAGCGCTTGCGCGCCCGGTGTTGGTATTGCTCGGTCATATACGGTTCTCGGCCATCTGGTAGGCGGTTTCCAGGGCGACCTGCAGGCTGCCGGTGTCGATCTTGCCGCTGCCGGCCAGGTCCAGGGCGGTGCCGTGGTCGACGGAGGTGCGGATGATCGGCAAGCCGAGCGTCACGTTGACGGCCGCACCGAAGCCTTTGTATTTCAGCACAGGCAAGCCTTGGTCGTGGTACATCGCCAGCACTGCGTCGCAGTGCTCCAGATATTTGGGGGTAAACAGAGTGTCGGCAGGCAACGGACCGCGCAGGTCCATGCCTTCGGTGCGCAGGCGCTCTAGGGTAGGTTCGATGATGTCGATTTCTTCGCGGCCCAGGTGACCGCCTTCACCGGCGTGGGGGTTGAGCCCGCAGACCAGGATGCGTGGCCGGGCGATGCCGAACTTGTGCTGCAGGTCGGCATGCAGGATCCGCGTGACCCGCTCCAGGCGCTCGACAGTGATGGCGTCGGCGATTTCCCGCAAGGGCAGGTGGGTGGTTACCAGCGCCACGCGCAGGCCGTGGGTGGCCAGCATCATCACCACTTGCTCGGTGTGGGTCAGGTCGGCGAGGAATTCGGTATGGCCGGAAAAGGCGATCCCGGAGTCGTTGATCACGCCTTTGTGCACGGGGGCGGTGATCATGCCGGCAAAGTGCCCGTCCAGGCAGCCCTGGCCGGCGCGGGTCAGGGTTTGCAGGACAAAAGCCGCATTGGCCTGGTCCAGCTGGCCGCTGATCACTGGTTTGGCCAGGGGCGTGTCCCAGACATACAGGCTGTTCGCCGGGGCGGGCTCAGTCGGCAGTTGCTCCAGGGTTACCGGCAGCAGATCGACGGTCACGCCCAGTTGCGCGGCCCGCTCTAGGAGCAGGTCGCGGCTGGTAATGGCAATCAGGGGGTGAGGCTGGGGTTGCGAAGCGAGCAGCAGGCACAGGTCAGGACCTATACCCGCCGGTTCGCCGGGTGTCAGAGCGAAACGTCTGGGTTTCACTGTGCGGCCTGTTCAGCGCCGGGCAGCTTGATTTCGACGTAGGCCTCGTCACGGATCTGCCGCAACCAGGTCTGCAGCTCTTCGTCGTACTTGCGGTTACGCAGGACGGTCATGGCTTGCTGTTCGCGGGCCTGGCTGGTGCTGTCGGTGGCGCGACGGCCAAGGACTTCCAGTACGTGCCAGCCGTAAGGGCTCTTGAAGGGCTTGGACAGTTGACCTTGTGGGGTCTTGGCCATCACTTCGCGGAATTCCGGCACCAGGGCGTTCGGGTCGATCCAGTTGAGGTCGCCGCCGTTGAGGGCGGAGCCTGGGTCTTCCGAGTAGCTTTTCGCCAGTTCGGCGAAGTCTTCGCCGGCCTCGATGCGATCGTAGAGTTTCTGCGCCAGGCGCTTGGTCTCTTCTTCGCTGCGAATTTCGCTTGGCTTGATCAGGATGTGACGCACGTGCACTTCGTCACGCACCTGATTGCCGCCGCCACGCTTGTCCAGCAGCTTGAGGATGATGAAGCCGCCAGGGGTACGGGCCGGTTGGGTAATGTCGCCCACGGCCATGGCGCTCAGTTCGCGATCGAATGGAGGGGGCAGTTGAGCCGCTTTGCGCCAGCCCATGTCGCCGCCTTCCAGAGCGTTGTCGCTGCCGGAGCGGGCGATTGCCAGCTGGGCGAAGTCTGCACCCTGCTTGAGCTGCTGGTACACCTCCATGGCCTGGCGGGCAGCACTCTGAATGGCTTCGGAGTTGGCGCTTTCCGGGGTCGGGATCAGGATGTTGGCCAGGTGCAGTTCTTCGGAGAGCTGCATCTTGCCCAGGTCCGAGGCCAGGAAGTTCTTCACTTCCTGTTCCGATACCTGGATGCGTTCGGCCACACGGCGCTGGCGCACGCGGCTGATGATCATCTCGCGGCGAACCTGGTCACGGGCGTCCTCATAAGAGAGACCATCGTGGGCCAGGGCGGCACGGAATTGCTCGATGCTCATGCTGTTGCGCTGGGCAATGGTGCCGATCGCCTGGTTCAGTTCTTCATCGGTGATGCGGATGCCGGAGCGTTCGCCAATCTGCAGTTGCAGGTTTTCAACGATCAGGCGTTCCAGAACCTGTTGCTCCAGGACGCTGGTAGGCGGTACACCACCGCCACGCTTGGCGATGGTTTGCTGGACTTCGTGAACCCGTTGGTCCAACTGGCTCTGCATGACCACGTCGTTGTCGACGATGGCCACGACCTTGTCGATGGACTGTACTGCGGCGCTGGCCGCAGTACTCAGGAACAGCGCGCCCAGCATCAGCGGGCGCAGACAATCAGAAAGCTTGGTCTTCACGTTCACGATAACCTTGGATGCCTTTGTCGAGGAAGCTCTCTACTTTGGTGCCCATGACGCCACCGAGACCCTTCAGAACAATTTGGAGGAAGATGCCGCGGTCGCCTTTTTCGTTCTCCGGAGCGTTCTGACTGAACTCGTCATACTTGACCCAGTAACGGCTGATCAGGCGCAGTTTCCAGCAGCAGTTGTCGTATTCGAAACCACCGAAGGCCTCGAGCGTGCGGTTACGGTTGTAGTCGTACTGCCAACGGCTGATGGCGTTCCATTGCGGCACGATCGGCCAGATCACCGAGAAGTCATGCTGCTGGATCTTGTAGTAGTCCTTCACGTAGCCAGGCTGGCCTGGAGTGCCGTAGTCGCCACCCATTTTCCAGGTACCGCTGTTCTGGTCGTAGCGAATCTGGTCGTTACGATAGCGATAGCCGGCGTTGACCACCTTGTTCGGGTTGTCTTCAGGCTGATAGTGGAACATCGCACTGCCGGAACGCGGGCTGTGGCTGTCCGGATCCCAGTTGTAGTCGGCAGTCGCACGCCAGTCGCGGTTGTAGCGATATTCGTACTCAAGTGCGTAAGGCGAGACGTTCGAGGTGGCGTCCGCGCGGGTACGGTAATCGATGCCCGGGAGCTGGACGGTACGGTCCTTGAAGTACAGAGCCTGGCCGACGCTGATGCGCTGGCGTTGGAAACCGTTGTCTTCGATCCAGCGGCTGGTCACACCCAAGGACAGCTTGTTCTCGTCGCCGACACGGTCAGAGCCGGAAAAGCGGTTGTCGCGGAACAAGGAGGCGTAGTTGAACGTGGGCTCGCCAGTATCGAATACCGGGATGTCTTTCTGATCCTCTTCAGGAACGTAGAGGTAGAACGCGCGTGGTTCCAGGGTTTGACGATAGTTCTTGCCAAACCATTGGGTGTTGCGGTCGAAGTACAGGCCACCGTCGAGGCTGGCAATCGGAACGCTGCGATTTTGTGAACGGTTATAGGTTTCCCCTACAAGCAGGCTGTCCTTACCCTTTTGGTCCAGATCAAGATTGTACTGGGTGTACATGTACTTCAAGGATGGCGTCAGGTAACCGTAGCTCCAGTTCAGCGGCAGGCTGACACCAGGCTTGAGATTCAGGCGATCACCATTCGAACGGGCCAGGCCTGCAACGTTCTCGTCCAAGCGTGTATTACCGATCGGGAAACCGCTGCTGTCGAATGGGCCACCATCCTTATCAAAATAGCGGCCTTTTAGCAGATCCCGCTCAAAGCGCACCAGCTCGGTCTCATAGGTGAAGTCCAGACCTTGCGGATGGTATGGCAGCGCACCGTTGAAGGTGATCTGCGGCAGGCGGTTGTACGGAGTGATGTTGGCCACGCTGGCCAGCTCGTACGCCTGTACGTTCAGGCGTGCGGTGTAGCTGTCGCCACGGTAGGTCACGGCACCTTGCTGGTTGACGTAATCGGTGGACTTCACGCCGATCTGGTCGGTCTGCAGGTCCTGGAAGTAGTACGGATCGCTGATCTTGGTGTAGTCGACTTCGGTCATCAGGCGCGAATCAAGCCCGCCCTTGTGCTGCCAGTTGAGCATGTAGCGGGTTTTTTCGTAGTCGGTCTGCTTCTTGCGATCGGTGTCGTCGTCGTTGAGGTAGGCCGCGCCGAACTGACCTTCGCTGCTTTTGGTCAGGTAGCGGAACTCGCCTTCCATCAACAGGCCGCGCTTGGCCATGTAGCGTGGGTACAACGTGGCGTCGTAGTTGGGCGCCAGGTTGAAGTAGTACGGGGTCACCAGCATGAAGCCGGTATCGCTGCCGGTACTGAAGCTAGGCGGCAGGAAGCCGGACTGGCGACGATCGTCGATCGGGAAGTAGATATACGGGGTGTAGAGCACCGGAATATCTTTGACCCGAAGGGTCACGTTGGTCGCGGTACCGAAGCCGGTGGCCGGGTTCAAGGTGATGTTGTTGCCCTTGAGCTGCCAGGCGTTGCTGTTCGGCTCGCACGTGGTGTACGTACCATCCTTGAGGCGGATGATGGCGTTTTCCGCACGCTTGGCGTACAGCGCATTACCGCGGACGCGGGATTTGTGCAGTACGTACTCGGCGTTGTCGACCTTGGCTTCACCGGTATCCAGCTGGATGTCGGCGTGGTCGCCCACCAGCAGCGCGCCATTGTCGCGCACGCGTACGTTGCCGCTCAGTTCGCCGCGGTTCTCGGCCTGGTACAGGCTGGCCTCGTCGGCCTCGACCTGCATGCTGCCCTGGCGCATGACCACGTCACCGGCCAGGGTCGCCACCTGTTCTTCCTGCTGATAGCGGGAAGCCTTGGCGCCGATAAAGGTCGGAGCGTCACTTTTATTCGTCTTGTCATTCATGCCAGGACGAATCGGTTCGATATAGGAACCAGAGCAGTAAGGACCGGTCTCGGCCAATTGAGCGGCGGTGAGCTTCTCACGCGGTACCCAGTCGAGGTGGCTGTAGTCCGCACTGCGGGACTTCAGGCCACGGCCCTTGGCCTCGGTCACCAGCTTCGACTTGTCGCCGCTGGCTTCTTCGCCCGTAGCATCGGCTGCCGTGGCAACGCTGGAGCTGACCGAGTTGGCGTCGTGGACCGGGCGCGGCGGCAGTTGGGCGGCGCTGGTTTTCGGCGCACAGGCCCAGCCACCCGAAGCAGAGACTGAGCAGTCATACTGTTCCGCGGCGACCACGAAGGAAGTGGCTAGAGGTTGCAGGGCCAGCAAACTGCCAGTAACCAGCAACGGAAATTTTTTACGAAACGCGGGGGATTTCAATGCCATCTTATTAGTCCGGGCTTCCTGCGTGCCATCTGCCCGCGGTGTGGGCCGCACGCCTCTCGATGGTCTGAAAAAGATGCTGGATAATAAAGCATGACCCGCTTGACGGCTAGCGCCGTCGGAGACCCTTGTAATGCCTGACCAAGATGTACGCTTGCAACACCTGAAAGTTTGGCTCGATGAGCAGTTGGCGATTGTTTATGCAGCACAGGGCTGGGGTGAAGTGCCCCCGGCAACATTGACCGCAGCCAGCAGCGACGCGAGTTTCCGTCGTTATTTCCGTTGGCAGGGCGCGGGTCGCAGCTTCGTGGTGATGGACGCTCCGCCCCCCCAGGAAAACTGCAAACCCTTCGTGGATATCGCCCGTTTACTGGCGACTTGCGGCATCAACGTGCCGAAAATTTATGCAGAAGATTTGCCTCGCGGCTTCCTGTTGCTCAATGACCTGGGCAATCAGACCTACCTGGACGTGATCAACGAACATAATGCCGACGCACTGTTCGAGGATGCATTCCAGGCTTTGCTGGCCTTCCAGCAGTTGCCGATGGACGCGCCCCTGCCCAGTTACGACGTAGCCCTGCTGCGCCGTGAGCTGGAGCTGTTCCCCGAGTGGTACATCGGCCGTGAGCTGGGCATCAGCCTGAGTCCGCAGCAGCGCGAGCAATGGCAGCGTGCCAGCGACCTGCTGATCGACAGCGCCCTGGCGCAACCCAAGGTGCTGGTGCACCGCGACTATATGCCACGCAACCTGATGCACAGCGAGCCGAACCCCGGCGTGCTGGACTTCCAGGATGCGGTCTACGGCCCGGTGACCTATGACGTGACCTGTCTGTTCAAGGATGCCTTCCTCAGCTGGCCGGAGTCCCGGGTACAAGGCTGGCTGAGCCAGTACTGGCACCAGGCGCGGGCGCGGGGTATCCCGGTGCAGGACGACTTTGACGAGTTTCTGCGGGCCAGCGACCTGATGGGCGTGCAGCGTCACCTCAAGGTGATCGGTATCTTCTCGCGGATTTGCCACCGCGATGGCAAACCACGCTACCTGGCCGACGTGCCGCGCTTCTTTGCTTATATAGAGGCGGTGACGTCCCGACGCCCCGAGCTTGCAGAGCTGTCGCAACTGCTGCTCAGCCTGCGCCAGCCGGCGGGAGCCCATGCATGAAGGCGATGATCCTGGCAGCCGGCAAGGGCGAGCGCATGCGCCCCCTGACCCTGACCACTCCCAAACCCTTGCTGCCTGTAGCGGGCATGCCGCTGATCGAGTACCACCTGCGGGCCCTGGCGGCGGCAGGTTTTCGCGACATCGTCATCAACCATGCCTGGCTCGGCCAGCAGATCGAGGATGCCCTCGGCGATGGCCAGCGCTGGGGCCTGAACATTCAGTATTCGGCCGAAGGCCAGCCGCTGGAAACCGGCGGCGGGATTTTCCAGGCATTGCCCTTGTTGGGGGACGCGCCGTTCCTGGTGGTCAATGGCGATATCTGGACCGACTACGATTTTGCCGCCCTGCGCCGGCCCCTGGCCGGGCTGGCTCATTTGGTGATGGTGGACAACCCGCCGCACCACCCCAGTGGTGGCGACTTCTGCCTGGTAAACGGCCAGTTGCACGACCGCCAGCCAGGCGCAGCGGCGCTCACGTTCAGCGGCATATCGGTGCTGCATCCGCGGTTATTCCAGGGTTGTGTTGCCGGTCCGTTCAAGCTGGCGCCGCTATTGCGCGAAGCCATGGCCCAAGGCCAGGTCAGTGGCGAACATATGCAGGGGCACTGGGTCGATGTCGGCACCGTCGAGCGTCTGGCCCAAGTTGAACACTTGCTGCAAGCGAGTCGCTGATATGTGGTGGCCAGGGACTCTGATCGGAGCCGGAGCTGGATTTGCAATCGCCAGTATTCCGGGGGCCATGCTCGGTGCGTTGCTGGGGCAGGCGCTGGACCGGCGTCTGCAACTGCACAGCTGGGCGCAGGTGCGTGAACGCCTGGGCGGCCGCCCGGCGTTGCGCAATGATGAATTGCTGTTCGTGCTGCTGGGGCGGCTGGCCAAGAGTGATGGCCGGGTGATGGACGGGCATATCCAGCAGGCGCGCCAGGAAATGCGCTCGCTGGAGATGAACGATGCGGCCCAGCGCCGGGCGATTGCCGCGTTCAATCGCGGCAAGTCGGGCAATGACCGTCTGCGCGGCTATCTGCGTCGCCTCGCGGCCCAGCCCCATGCCGCCGAAGGCGTGCTGCGGGCCTGTTGGCGCATGGTCTGGGCCGACGGCCGGGTCGGGCCGGCGGAGCGCGAACTGATCCAGCTCTGGGGCAAATGGCTGGGCTGGACCCGTGAGCAGGTGCAGGCGCTGGCGCAGGACTACGGTCCGGCGAGGAAGTCACTGGCCGAAGGCGCCCTGACTTATCAAGAGGCGCTGCGCCTGTTGGGGGTTGCAGCTACCAGCGAGCCGGCGCAGATCAAGCGGGCCTATCGGCGCCTGCTCAGCCGCCATCACCCGGACAAGATCGCCGGCAACGGCGCCAGCGAGGCACAGGTGCGTGAGGCTACGGAAAAGACCCGGGAGCTGCACAGCGCCTATGCCCTGATACGCCAGCGCCGGGAATTCCGCTGAGGGTGCAGGCCGCGATTGCCGCTGCGGCAGTCGCGGCCTGTGAGCTCAGCTATCGGTGTTCTGAGGGTTCAACCAACCGCGTACCCGGCGAAACAGCTGCTCTTGCTGGGCGGTGTTGTTGCCGGGCAGGGCCTTGAGGGGAATCTGGCTGAAGTTCGAGTGCTTCAGGCGCTTGCTCGCTTGCAGTCGCTCCAGGGCGGCTTTTTGCGCCAGAGGCTTGTCGACATAGAAGAAGTCGGCAGTGGCCAGCTTCAACGTAGGCGTGATCTCCACCAGTTGCGGTTTGCCATTGGCCGGGGACTGGGCTGCTACCATCACCAGCTTCTGTACCTGGGCCGGCTGTTTCTCGCTGAGGTAGCGTGCGGCCCAGTAGGCACCCGTACCATGACCCAGGAGCACGATACTGCGGGCATTCTGCTGTTCGGCAAAGGCCAGGGCAGCATCGACACGGGTGAAGATGCGCTCGGCATCCGCCTTGACCTGCTCTTCCGTGCTTTCTGCTACTACCCGGTCGGCCACGTCGGCTTCGCCGCCAGCGACCTGCTCGATCGGCTTGGCCTCGGTGCTGGCATCCTTGGCGGTGTTGGCCTTGTCCGTAGGGGCCGGTGCGGCTTCGACCACCCGTGGTTGCGCGGCCTCGCTGAGCATGTCGGGCAGGGTCAGGCTCAGGCTGGCCCACTCGGTGTCCGGCAATTTGTTGCGCAAAGGTGCAATGGCTTGCGGCCAGTCAGCGGTTTCACCCGCTCCCGGGAGGATAATCACCACGCCCTTGGGGTCGCTGGTGTTGGCCGGCTTCCACAGGGCCAGGAAGGTATCGCCGCCGGCTTGCAACTGCTGCTGTTCCAGGGCGGGCAACTGGCGCTCCAGGGCGGCGGCGTCTTCCTGGCTACGCTCAGGCAGGGGTTGGCGTTGCGCCGGTTGTTCCTCGGGAGTCTTGGTTTCTGGAGCCGGGTCGGCAGCTTGCACAGAAAAGGTCCAGGGCAGGATCAGCGACAGGCACAATGCGGGCAGTGCCGAGCGGTGGACAAGGGGCATCGGATATTCCAGGCCAGAAGTAATTCCGGCAGCCTAATGGGTTGGTCAGTATTTGTCAGGGTGTGAGACTTCAGATGATGCGTTTTCGCTGCCTTCTGCTTATCGGCTGTCTGTGCCTTCCCTTGATAGGCCGTGCGGCCCCGGCGCCCCAGGTGCCGACTGCGCCCTTGAGCCTGGAACAGCGCCAGTGGCTGGCGCAGCACCCCGAGTTGCGGGTTGGGCTGGTGCTGCAGGCGCCGTTCGCCCAGTACGACCGGCGCCTGCAACGGCTGTCCGGGGCCAATGTCGAGTTGATGCAAGCCCTGGCCAAGGCGCTGAACATCGAGCTCAGCTGGCGCAACTTCCCTGACCAGGCACAGCTGGAGCGGGCCCTGCGCGACGGCGAGGTGGACATGGCCCCGGGCCTGACCCAGACCCCGGCCGGTCTGCGCCTGTGGTTGTTCAGCGACCCCTATATGCGCGTGCCGCAGCTGGTGGTCGGGGAGCGCAAGGGCGCAGGTGCGGTGGAGCTGGAAAAACTCGACAGCCAGGCCCGGGTCGCCGTGCGCATGCCCAGTGCGGTGGCCGATTACCTGCGCCTGACTTACCCCAACCTCAACCTGCAAGGGGTGCCGCTGGAGCGCCAGGCCCTGCAGTTGCTGCTGAGCCAGCAGGCCCGCTACGCGGTGGTGGACGAGGCTCAGCTCAGTCGCCTTTCGGGGGAGGCGGAGTTCGCCGGGCTGGCCGTGGTGGGGGATATCGGCCTGCCGCAATTGCTGCGGGTAGCCACCCGCCGCGATTGGCCGGAACTGGCGAGCATTGTCGAAGCGGCCTTGCATGCGATCCCGGCCAAGGAGCTGGAGCAGCTCCATGGCCGCTGGCTGCAGCCCAAGTACCCGCGGCTTGGCGAGTCCCCCGGAGTCTGGCAGAACCTCAGCCTGCTGTTGGTGATCCTGCTGCTGGCGAGTCTGGCGATCGTCTTCTGGCAGCGCCGCCAGCAGCGCAGCCTGGAGCAGCGCCTGCTGGCGGCGCGGGAGGACATCGCCTTGCGTGCCGCCAGCGAGGAAGCCCTGCGCCTGACCCAGTTCTCCATCGATCAGAGCACCGTGGGCATTCTCTGGGTCAATTGGGACAGCCATGTGCGCTACGCCAACCGGGCAGCCGAAGAGATGCTCGGTTACCCGGCGGGCGGGGTGATCGACCGGCCGCTGATCGATTTCGAGCCCAACCTGCATATGGATCGCTGGCTCAACCTGTGGAAGCGGGCCCGGGCCAGCGAGGAGGGCGTGCAAAGTTTCGAGACCCAGTGTGTGCGCGCCGATGGCAGCATCCTGCCGGCGGACGTGTCCCTGAGCTTCCTGCGCTTTCGCGACAGCGAATACCTGGTGGTTTACCTCAATGACGTGACCGAGCGCCGTCGCGCGCTGGCGGCCCTGCGCGAAAGCGAGGCGCGTCTGCAGGGGATTGCAGCCAACGTGCCGGGCCTGGTGTTCCGCCTGGAGCGGGCGCCGGTCACCGGGCAGATCGACTTTGCCTATATCAGCGAAGGCAGCGAGACCCTGGTGGGCTACTCGCCAGCAGTGCTGGCCCACCGGGACAAGGGCCTGCGCAGCCTGGTGCACCCGGACGACAAGGCCAGCTATCACCAGACCCAGGACCAGGCCCTGGACACCGACAGCGACTGGTCCTGGCAGGGTCGCATCCTCACTCGCCAGGGCCAGCAGCGCTGGGCCGAGATCAAGGCCATCACCCGGCGCCTGGATGACGGCGCGTTTGTCTGGGACGGCATTGTCTGGGACATCAGCGAAAGCAAGCGCATCGAGCTGGAACTGGCCAGCTCCCGTGAACAGTTGCGGGAGCTGTCGGCACACCTGGAAAGCGTGCGCGAAGAGGAAAAGGCCCGCATTGCCCGGGAAGTCCATGACGAACTGGGGCAGATGCTGACTGTGCTCAAGCTGGAAACGTCCATGTGTGAGCTGGCCTATGCCCAGCTCGACCCGGGCCTGCATGAACGCCTCAACAGCATGAAGCGCCTGATCGCCCAGCTGTTCCAGCTGGTGCGGGATGTGGCTACCGCACTGCGGCCGCCAATCCTCGATGCGGGCATCGCCTCGGCCATCGAATGGCAGGCCCGCCGGTTCGAGGCCCGCACCCAGATCCCCTGCCTGGTCCAGGTGCCGGACAACCTGCCGCGCTTGAGCGACGCCAAGGCCGTCGGCCTGTTCCGTATCCTCCAGGAGGCCCTGACCAATGTCATGCGCCATGCCCAGGCGCATACTGTGGAACTCACCCTGACCCTGGAAGCACACGAGCTGTGCATGAGCATCAGCGATGACGGCCTGGGCTTCGACACCGCTTCGGCGCGCCCGACGTCCTTTGGCCTGGTAGGCATGCGCGAGCGGGTGCTGATCATGGGCGGGAGCCTGTCGCTGCACAGTGAGCGGGGCGAAGGCACCACCCTGAGTGTCCGGGTGCCCCTGGACCAAGAACAATAACGAGGAGACGCGCGTGATCCGTGTACTGGTAGCCGAAGACCACACCATCGTTCGCGAAGGCATCAAGCAACTGATTGGCCTGGCCAAGGACCTGGTCGTGGTGGGCGAGGCGAGCAACGGCGAGCAGTTGCTGGAGACCCTGCGTCAGGTGCCCTGCGAAGTGGTGCTGCTGGATATCTCCATGCCCGGGGTGAACGGCCTGGAGGCCATTCCGCGGATCCGTGCCCTGAGCAACCCGCCGGCGATCCTGGTGCTGTCGATGCACGACGAGGCGCAGATGGCCGCCCGGGCGCTGAAGATCGGCGCTGCCGGCTACGCCACCAAGGACAGTGATCCGTCGCTGCTGCTGACGGCCATTCGCAAGGTGGCATCCGGCGGCCGCTATATCGACCCGGACCTGGCTGACCGCATGGTCTTCGAGGTCGGCCTGACCGATACCCGGCCCTTGCATTCGCTGCTTTCCGAGCGTGAATTCTCGGTTTTCGAGCGCCTGGCCCAGGGCGCCAATGTCAACGACATTGCCCAGCAACTGGCCCTGAGCAGCAAGACCATCAGTACCCACAAGGCGCGGCTGATGCAGAAACTCAACATCACCTCCCTGGCCGAACTGGTGAAATACGCCATGGAGCACAAGCTGCTCTGACACCCTCTGCGGTGCTCTCCCGCCCCTTGGGGGAGGGCACTTATCCATTTGCGACATTCCGCGCTTTCAGGCTTTCGCCGTTTCTTGCCGCTTGCAGCCTGCCGTTTGCCTCCGCCCTTATCCAATCGCGCCATTCTTGTAGGGCAATCCCTACACGCAACCTTCCAGAGGGCTGAGGCGAATCTCTCCTGGCCCCCGATTTGCGCGCTCTGCAGGCTCCTCTAGGCTTGTTCCACAGCCGTCTAAAACAAAAGGTGCGGGTATGAGCGAGGTCGTTTCAAGTGCTGGGGCCAACGATGTTCTGGTCAGCTTTCGTGGTGTGCAGAAGAGCTACGACGGCGAGAACCTGATCGTCAAAGACCTCAACCTGGAAATTCGCAAAGGCGAGTTCCTCACCCTGCTGGGGCCGTCCGGTTCCGGCAAGACCACCAGCCTGATGATGCTGGCCGGTTTCGAAACCCCGACCGCCGGCGAGATCCAGCTGGCCGGGCGCTCGATCAACAATGTGCCGCCGCACAAGCGCGACATCGGCATGGTGTTCCAGAACTACGCGCTGTTCCCCCACATGACCGTGGCCGAGAACCTGGCCTTTCCGCTGTCGGTGCGCGGCCTCGGCAAGACCGACATCAGCGAGCGGGTCAAGCGGGTGCTGAGCATGGTCCAGCTCGACGCTTTCGCCCAGCGCTACCCGGCCCAGCTGTCCGGCGGCCAGCAGCAGCGGGTGGCCCTGGCCCGGGCCCTGGTGTTCGAGCCACAGCTGGTGCTGATGGACGAACCCCTTGGTGCCCTCGACAAGCAACTGCGCGAACACATGCAGATGGAGATCAAGCACCTGCACCAGCGCCTGGGCGTGACCGTGGTCTATGTGACCCACGACCAGGGCGAAGCCCTGACCATGTCCGACCGGGTGGCGGTGTTCCACCAGGGCGAGATCCAGCAGATCGCGCCGCCGCGCACTCTCTACGAAGAGCCGAAGAACACCTTCGTCGCCAACTTCATCGGCGAGAACAACCGCCTCAACGGCCGCCTGCACAGCCACAACGGCGAGCGTTGCGTGGTGGAGCTGGGGCGTGGCGAGAAGGTCGAGGCGCTGGCGGTGAATGTCGGCCAGGTCGGCGGCCCGGTGACCCTGTCCATCCGCCCGGAGCGGGTGAGCCTCAACGGTTCCAGCGAAAGCTGCGTCAACCGCTTCTCCGGCCGGGTGGCGGAATTCATCTATCTGGGCGACCACGTCCGGGTGCGCCTGGAAGTCTGCGGCAAGAGCGACTTCTTCGTGAAACAGCCGATTGCCGAGCTCGATCCTGCGCTGGCAGTAGGTGACGTGGTGCCGCTTGGCTGGCAAGTCGAGCACGTTCGCGCGCTCGACCCGCTTCTAGAGGCGAATTGATCGCCCCCTGCAACACCAACCTGCACGTGGAGAACACAATAAATGTTGAGATCCCTGAAATTCACCGCCCTGGCACTGGGCATGATGGGTGCGGCGCACGCCATGGCGGCGGGCCCGGACCTGACCGTGGTGTCCTTTGGCGGGGCGAACAAGGCGGCCCAGGTCAAGGCCTTCTATGCCCCTTGGGAAGCGGCGGGCAAGGGCAAGATCATCGCCGGCGAATACAACGGCGAAATGGCCAAGATCAAGGCCATGGTCGACACCAAGAGTGTGTCCTGGGACCTGGTAGAAGTGGAGTCCCCGGAACTGTCCCGCGGTTGCGACGAGGACATGTTCGAGCAACTGGACCCGGCGCTGTTCGGTAACAGCGAAGACTACGTCAAGGGCGCGATCCAGCCGTGCGGCGTGGGCTTTTTCGTCTGGTCCACGGTACTGGCCTACAACGCCGACAAGCTGAAAACCGCTCCGAGCAGTTGGGCTGATTTTTGGGACGTCAAACAGTTCCCGGGCAAGCGCGGCCTGCGCAAGGGCGCCAAGTACACCCTGGAGTTCGCCCTGATGGCCGACGGCGTCGCGCCCAAGGACGTGTACAAGGTCCTGGCCGGCAAGGATGGCCAGGACCGTGCCTTCAAGAAACTCGATGAACTCAAGCCCTACATTCAGTGGTGGGAAGCCGGCGCCCAGCCGCCGCAGTACCTGGCTTCCGGCGACGTGGTCATGAGCTCGGCCTACAACGGCCGGATCGCCGCGGTGCAGAAGGAAAGCAACCTGAAAGTGGTGTGGAACGGCGGCATCTACGACTTCGACGCCTGGGCCATTCCCAAAGGCCTGGACAAGGCTCGCGCCGAAGCGGCGAAGAAGTTCATCGCCTACTCGGTGCAACCGCAGCAGCAGAAGACCTATTCGGAGAATATCGCCTACGGCCCGGCCAACACTCAGGCCGTGCCGCTGCTGGCCAAGGACATCCTCAAGGACATGCCGACCACTCCGGAAAACATCGCCAACCAGGTGCAGATCGACGTCAGCTTCTGGGCTGACAACGGTGAGCAACTGGAACAGCGCTTCAACGCCTGGGCAGCCAAGTAACCACCCCCTGCCGTTGTAGGAGCGAGCTTGCTCGCGAAGGCGTCATCAGCATCAACCTTGATGTTGAAGCACAGCCTTCGATGCGCGGCCAAGCCCGCTCCTGCCGCCTGGTGGTTTGTATTCGAAAGATCGATTCGCGGAGTTTGTCATGACCATCACCGTTCCCCTGAACGCGGTCACCGGCCCGACCCTCAAGCAGCGGCTGGCCCGTGCCGAGCGGGTCAACCGCTGGAAGGCCCAGGCGCTGATCGCGCCCCTAGTGCTGTTTCTGCTGCTGGTGTTCCTGGTACCGATCGTGGCGCTGCTGTACAAGAGCGTCGGCAACCCGGAAGTGGTCGGCGGCATGCCGCGTACTGTGGCGGCCGTGAGTGCCTGGGACGGTCGTGGCCTGCCCGCTGAAGGGGCCTACAAGGCGTTGAGCGAAGACCTGGCGGACGCCCGCAAGAATCAGACCCTGGGCGACCTGTCCAAGCGCCTGAACATGGAGTTGGCCGGCTACCGCAGCCTGCTGACCAAGACCGCTCGCGCCCTGCCGTTCAAGGCCGAGCCCGAATCCTATAAAGAAGCCATGGAAAGCCTGGATGAGCGCTGGGGCGACCCGGCCTACTGGCAGGCGATCCGCCGCAACACCAGCAGCCTGACCCCGTACTACCTGCTGGCGGCGGTGGACCATCGCATCGACGACCTGGGCGAACTGGCGCCGGCCACCCCGGACCAGTCCATCTACCTGGACATCTTCGCCCGCACCTTCTGGATGGGCCTGGTGATCACCGCCATCTGCCTGGCCCTGGCCTATCCCCTGGCGTACCTGCTGGCCAACCTGCCGGCGCGCAAGAGCAACCTCCTGATGATCCTGGTGCTGCTGCCGTTCTGGACCTCGATCCTGGTGCGAGTGGCGGCGTGGATCGTGCTGCTGCAATCGGGTGGCCTGATCAACAGCGCGCTGCTGGCCATGGGGGTGATCGACAAGCCCCTGGAACTGGTGTTCAACCGTACCGGGGTCTACATCTCCATGGTGCACATCCTGTTGCCGTTCATGATCCTGCCGATCTACAGCGTGATGAAAGGCATCTCGCCGACCTACATGCGTGCGGCGATCTCCCTGGGCTGCCATCCGTTCGCCAGCTTCTGGCGGGTGTATTTCCCGCAGACCTACGCCGGGGTCGGCGCCGGTTGCCTGCTGGTGTTCATCCTGGCGATTGGTTACTACATCACCCCGGCATTGCTGGGCAGCCCGAACGACCAGATGGTCAGCTACTTCGTCGCCTTCTATACCAACACCAGCATCAACTGGGGCATGGCCACGGCCCTGGGCGGCCTGCTGTTGCTGGCGACCATCGTGCTCTATCTGATTTACAGCTGGCTGGTGGGCGCAAGCCGCCTGCGCCTGAGCTAAGGAGAGAATCGAAATGCTGAGCCCCTACATGTCGCCCGTCGAACGGGTCTGGTTCTACAGCTTGCGGATTCTCTGCGGCTTGATCCTGTTGTTCCTGGTGTTGCCGGTGCTGGTGATCATCCCGCTGTCGTTCAACTCCGGCAGTTTCCTGGTGTACCCGCTGCAGGGCTTTTCGCTGCACTGGTACCAGGACTTCTTCGCCTCTGCCGAGTGGATGCGCGCGCTGAAGAACAGCGTCATCGTGGCGCCGGCCGCAACCTTGCTGGCCATGGTCTTCGGCACCCTGGCGGCCATCGGCCTGACCCGCGGTGATTTCCCCGGCAAGGCGCTGGTGATGGCCCTGGTGATTTCGCCGATGGTGGTACCGGTAGTGATCATCGGTGTGGCCAGCTACCTGTTCTTCGCCCCGCTGGGCATGGGCAACAGTTTCTTTTCGCTGATCATCGTGCACGCGGTGCTTGGGGTGCCTTTCGTGATCATCACCGTGTCGGCAACCCTGCAGGGCTTCAACCACAACCTGGTGCGGGCCGCGGCCAGTTTGGGCGCCTCGCCGCTGACCACATTCCGCCGGGTGACCTTGCCGTTGATCGCCCCCGGGGTCATCAGTGGCGCGCTGTTCGCCTTCGCCACCTCGTTCGATGAGGTGGTGGTGACCCTGTTCCTCGCCGGCCCGGAGCAGGCCACCCTGCCGCGGCAGATGTTCAGCGGCATCCGCGAGAACCTCAGCCCGACCATCGCCGCTGCGGCCACGTTGCTGATCGCCTTCTCGGTGATCCTGCTGCTGACCCTGGAATGGCTGCGTGGGCGCAGCGAGAAACTGCGCACGGCTCAGGCCTGAGCCCCTCGGGCGGCCTTGTACTAAGGTCTGGGCCGCCCCGTCCCCTCTGCTTGTCGTTCACCCGTAAACTGCGCGCTTCCCATGCTTACTGTGGAGTCGCGGGTGAACTTCAACGATGCCAGTTTCGAAGAGCTGCTCAATGCGCTGCATGACGGCGTCTACATCACCGATGGCCAGGGCCAGACCCTCAAGGTCAACCAGGCCTACGAGCGCCTCACCGGCCTGAACGGCGCCGAGCTGCTGGGGCGGCCGATGCAGGAGCTGGTGAAGAGCGGGGTGATTTCCCAGTCCGCTTCACTACGGGTACTGCAGGACGGTCGGCCGGTGTCGGTGATGCAGAGCCTCAGCCACGGCAAGAAGTTGCTGGTCAGTGCCACGCCGATCCTCGCCGCCGACCAGAGCATTCGCTATGTGGTCAGCACCGTGCGCGACATGACCGAGCTGCTGCGCATCAAGCGCGAGCGCGACGAGTTGCAGCAGCTCAAGCAGCTGCGCACCAGCACTGCGCGGCTGCATGCGGGCCAGCGTGACGACCTGTTGCAATCACCGCTGATGGCCGACCAGGAGGTTTCCGGGCGGGTCTTTGCCCAGGCCCGGCAAGTGGCCGACTGCGACGTGAAGGTGCTGTTGCAGGGGGAGACGGGTGTGGGTAAAACCCTAGTGGCGCAATTTATCCACAACGCCAGTGCTCGTGCCCGCGAACCGTTCCTGGCCCTCAACTGCGGGGCGCTGCCGGAGAACCTGATCGAGGCCGAGCTGTTTGGCTATGCCCCGGGTGCCTTCACCGGTGCCGGCAGCAAGGGCAAGCGCGGGCTGCTGGAACTGGCACACAACGGTACGCTGTTTCTCGACGAGATCGGCGATCTGCCCCTGGCGGTGCAGGTCAAGCTGCTCAAGGTCATCGAAGAGAACCGCTTCATTCCGGTGGGCGGCCTGGAGCTCAAGGAGGTGGATGTGCGCATCATCAGCGCCACCCATCACGACCTCAAGCAGCGGGTGGCCGAGGGCAAGTTCCGCGCCGACCTGTATTACCGCCTGAATGTGGTGCCCATCGCGATCCCGGCCCTGCGCGAGCGCAGCGAGGAAATCGGCCCCTTGCTGGAGTACTACCTGGAGCACTTCAACCAGCGCTATCAGCGTGAGGTGCAGTGGAGCCTGGAGGCCCTGGAACTGCTGGGCGAGTATGCCTGGCCGGGGAACATCCGCGAGCTGATCAACGTGGTGGAGCGCCTGGTGGTGACCTGCTCCGGCCAGGTGATAGAGGCCCTGGACCTGCCGGAGGACCTGATCGAGCAACAGGCCCGCAACACCGATGACAGCCGCCTGCCGCTGCGCAAGGTGCTGGAGAACGCCGAGCGCCAGGCGATTCGCGCGGCCCTGCAACTGCACAAGACCACCCGCCTGGCCGCCAAGGCGCTGGGGGTGAGCCAGGCCACGGTGGTGCAGAAGATGAAGCGCTGGGAACACTCTGATTAGGATTCTGATCAGAGCTGCCTGCAGCGATCAGCAATTCAATCGCGACGGCCCGGTCATTCCCCTGGATTTCCTTCCAGAGCCTTGTAGATCAAGGCTTTGCGTATCTTGGCACAGCTTTCGCTCTACAGCCTGCGAGCCCATTCGAGAGTGGCCGCCTGACGGCGCTCTTGCCACAACAATTAAACAAGGCCGAGCTGATGAGTATCTCTGCGTTCAAGATTGCCAACAAACTGATTACCGGCCAGGGCGCCATCGAACAGCTGGACGCCGAACTGGCGCGCCTGCA
Source organism: Pseudomonas sp. 8(2025) (assembly GCF_052665325.1). Taxonomy (NCBI): domain Bacteria; kingdom Pseudomonadati; phylum Pseudomonadota; class Gammaproteobacteria; order Pseudomonadales; family Pseudomonadaceae; genus Pseudomonas; species Pseudomonas sp. 8(2025). The sequence continues at coordinate 805,512 of NZ_JBQOIE010000001.1, forward strand.
GATCAGCAACCCGCTGATCGTCACCGATGCGATCCTGGTCAAGTCCGGCACCGTCGATCTGGCCCTGGCCCACCTGGGCGGGCGCGCCTACCGGATCTTCGACGAGGTCCAGCCGGAGCCGGAAATCGCCATAGTCCAGGCCTGCACCCAGGCTTACCGGGCCGGTGGCCACGATGGCCTGATCGGCCTGGGCGGCGGCAGCGCCATTGATATCGCCAAGGCGGTGGCCGCGTTCGCCGGCCATGAAGGCGCGCTGGAAGAGCTGTTCGGGGTGGATCAGGTGCAGCGCAAGGGGCCGCCGCTGATTGCCATTCCTACCACTGCGGGCACCGGTTCGGAGGTGACCAACGTGGCGATCCTCTCGGACAAGGTGGCCCAGTTGAAAAAGGGCATCGTCAGCGATTACCTGCTGCCGGACGTAGCGCTGGTGAGCCCGGTGATGACCCTGACCTGCCCGCGCAGCGTTACCGCCGCCAGTGGCGCCGACGCGCTGGTGCATGCGGTGGAGTCCTACCTGTCGCTCAACGGTTCGCCGATCACCGACTCCCTGGCCCTGGGCGCGATCCGCCTGATCGTCAGGGCGCTGCCCAAGGCCTACGCCAACCCGGCCAACCTGCAGGCCCGGGAAGACATGGCCACCGCCAGCCTGATGGCCGGCATGGCCTTCGGCAATGCCGGAGTCGGTGCAGTGCATGCCCTGGCCTATCCCCTGGGCGGGCGCTTCAATATCGCCCACGGGGTGAGCAACGCGCTGCTACTGCCCTACGTCATGGCCTGGAACAAGATGGCCTGTGTCGAGCGCTTTCGCGATATCGCCCAGGCCATGGACCTGCCGATCGCCGGGCTCAGTGATGGCCAGGCCGCAGAGCAGGCGGTCCAGGCCATGGCTGCGCTGTGCGCTGCGGTGGACATCCCCACGGGCATGCGCAGCTTCGGTGTGCCCGAGGACGCGATCCCGGCCATGGCCGTGGAAGCGGCGGGTATCCAGCGGCTGATGCGCAACAACCCGCGCCAACTGAGCCCCGGCGATATCGAGCAGATCTACCGGGCTGCCTATTGATCGATCCTTGCCCGTGCCAACTGGCGCGGGCCGCTTTACACCGCCACCAATACCAATAAGACAGGTGCAGTTGATGCCAACGCCTTCCGACACTCGGCACGAAACGCCGTACATCGCCCTTGGCCCGTTCAAGGTGCGTTTGCCCTTTATCCACTACAAATTCGAGCTGCCGGACTACCTGCAAGGCTTGCTGATGTGCGCCGTCGACCTGGCGGCCATTCCACTGATGACCGAGTTCCTCGGCATGCCCTTCGAGATGGCCCTGGCCGTGGTCATGCTCAACGGCCTGTTGTACCTGGCCCACCACCTGCTGGGCGACCCCGTGGTGCCCGGCTGGATCACCCCGGCGGTGCCGCTGCTGATGGCCTATTGCGCGCAGTTTCCCGTGGGCCCGGAGCGTGTCCACGCGCTGATTGCCTTCCAGCTGATGCTCGGGGTGTTCTCCATCGCCCTGGGGGCCACCGGCATGGCGCGCAAGGTGGTGGGCTTCGTGCCCTCGGCGATCAAGTCGGGAATCATTGTCGGCGCCGGGCTCAGTGCGGTGACCGCGGTGTTCCAGGTGGGCGGCAAGTTCGACAGTTTTCCCTGGACCATTTCCATCGCCATCGGCATTGCCTTCTACCTGATCTTTTCCCAGCACTTTGCCCAGCTCAAGCTGCGCAACCGCTTCTGGTGGAACTTCGCCAAGCTGGGCATCCTGCCGATCATCCTGCTGGCGGTAGTGCTGGCGCCGCTGTTCGGTGAAGCGCCGTGGCCGACCATCCAGTGGGGCCTGAGCAAGCCGGACTTCATCGGCCTGTGGAACAACTACACGGTGTTCGGCCTGGGCATGCCGCCGCTGTCGATGTTCATCAGCGCGCTGCCGACCATGCTCGCGGTGTACATCATCGTCTTTGGCGATGTGCTCAGCGCCAAGGTGCTGCTGGACGAGGCCGAGCAGATCCGCACCGACGAAAAGGTCGACTACGACCCGGACCGCTCGCACCTGATCTTCGGCGGGCGCAACGCGTTCATGAGCATCTTCGGTCCGGACATTGCCATGTGCGGGCCGAAATGGGCGGCGATGCTGGTGGTGGTGATCGAGCGCTTCAAGGGCGGGCCCAAGGCCATGAAGTCGATTTATGGCGGCATGGGTTCGTTCCGCTGGGGCACCAACACCGGCTTGCTGTTGTTGCCGGTAGTGACCCTGGTGCAGCCGATTCTCGGGGTCGCGCTGGCGCTGACCTTGCTGATCCAGGGCTACGTCAGCGTGCGCCTGGGCATTCTCGAGGCCCGTAGCCAGCGTGACCTGGGCATCGCAGGGGTGATCGGTGCAGTGCTGGCGATCAAGGGCGCCAGTTGGGGCTTTGCCATTGGCGTGGTGCTGTGCCTGCTGATCTACGGCAAGAACTTCTTCAAGGGCGAGAACGACCGGACTTTCAGCAAGGACCTGGGCGCCGCGGACGCAACTGCCGTCCCGGATGCCCAGCCAGGGCCCCAGGCCAAGCCCGCCCGGGCGGTGGAAAGCGAGGTGGCCTGAGCCTTCGCGGGTAACGTGAGCACTGTCGTGATGCCGATCGGGCATCGCGACAGCCCGGTTGCGCAATCCCCAGCTACGCTTGTGCCGGCTCCCACCTTTATATAAGAGGCTGCGCACATGAGTATTTCCTCTTTCAAGATCGCCCATAAATTGCTGACCGGCAGCACCGCCATCGAGCAACTGGCTGCCGAGCTGACCCGCCTGGATGTCGATAACCCGCTGATCGTCACCGATACTGCCCTGCTCAGGTCCGGCACGGTGGAGCTGGCGCTGGCCCACCTGGGGGAGCGCAGTTACGAAGTCTTCGACCGGGTGCAGCCCGATCCGGAAATCGCCATCGTCGAGGACTGCATGCAGGTGTACCGCGAGGGCGGGCATGACGGGCTGATCGGCCTGGGCGGCGGCAGCGCCATCGATATTGCCAAGAGTGTCGGGGCCTATGCCGGCTATCACGGCGCCCTGGAGGACCTGTTCGGCATCGACCAGGTGCCGCGCAAGGGGCCGCCGCTGATCGCCATTCCCACCACCGCAGGCACTGGTTCGGAAGTGACCAATGTGGCGATCCTCTCGGACCGGGTCGCGCAATTGAAGAAAGGCATCATCAGCGACTACCTGCTGCCGGACGTGGCCCTGGTCAGCCCGCAGATGACCCTGACCTGTCCACCGCGTGTCACCGCGGCCAGCGGCGTCGATGCCCTGGCGCATGCCATTGAGGCTTACCTGTCCCTCAATGCTTCCGCGATCACCGACTCCCTGGCCATCGGCGCCATCAAGCTGATCGTCAAGGCTTTGCCCAAGGCCTTTGCCAACCCGGCCCACCTGCAGGCCCGGGAGGACATGGCCACCGCCAGCCTGATGGCCGGCATGGCCTTCGGCAATGCCGGGGTCGGTGCGGTGCATGCGATGGCCTATCCCCTGGGCGGACGCTTTCATATGTCCCACGGGGTCAGCAATGCCTTGCTGCTGCCCTATGTCATGACCTGGAACAAGATGGCCTGCGTCGAGCGTATGCAGGATATCGCCGAGGCCATGGGGGTAAAGACCGCGCACCTGAGCGCCAGCGAGGCGGCCGACCGGGCAGTGGAGGCCATGGCAGCGTTGTGTGCGGCGGTGGAAATTCCCAGCGGCTTGCGCAGCTTCGGCGTGCCCGAGGATGCGATCCCGGCCATGGCCGTCGAGGCCGCGGGTATCGAGCGCTTGATGCGCAACAACCCGCGCCGGCTGAGCCCCGCCGATATCGAGAAGATCTATCGCGCGGCCTACTGATCATCGCGGTTACGGTGTGCGCTCCAAAGCATGAGGTATACAATGCGCGCCATCGTGATTCTGCTCAAAAAAGGTGCGTCATGCAGCCCTTCGCTATTGCTCCGTCGATTCTCTCCGCCGACTTCGCCCGTCTGGGCGAGGAAGTGGACAATGTCCTGGCCGCCGGCGCCGACATCGTGCATTTCGATGTCATGGACAACCACTATGTGCCGAACCTGACCATCGGCCCGATGGTCTGCGCTGCGCTGCGCAAGTACGGGATCACCGCGCCGATCGATGCACACCTGATGGTCACTCCGGTGGACCGCATCATCGGTGACTTCATCGAAGCGGGCGCCACCTATATCACCTTCCACCCCGAAGCCACGCTGCATGTGGACCGTTCCCTGCAGATGATCCGCGAAGGCGGTTGCAAGGCCGGCCTGGTGTTCAACCCGGCAACTCCGCTGGACGTGCTCAAGTACGTGATGGACAAGGTCGACATGGTGCTGCTGATGAGTGTCAACCCGGGCTTTGGCGGGCAGAAGTTCATTCCGGGCACCCTCGACAAGCTGCGTGAGGCTCGTGCCTTGATCGATGCCTCCGGGCGGGATATCCGCCTGGAAATCGACGGTGGGGTGAACGTGGGCAACATCCGCGAAATCGCTGCCGCAGGCGCCGATACCTTTGTGGCAGGCTCGGCGATCTTCAATGCGCCGAACTATCAGGAAGTCATCGAGAAGATGCGTGCCGAACTGGCGTTGGCGCGACCATGAGCGCCTTTGAGCAGCTGTTCCAGGGGCGCCTGCCACGGCTGGTGATGTTCGACCTGGATGGCACCCTGGTCGATTCGGTACCGGACCTTGCGGCCGCCGTGGATCAGATGCTGCTCAAGCTGGGGCGCAAGCCTGCCGGTGTCGAGGCGGTGCGTGAGTGGGTTGGCAACGGTGCGCCCATGCTGGTGCGCCGGGCCCTGGCCAACAGCCTGGAGGCCCAGGGTGTCGACGATGTCGAGGCCGAGTATGCGCTGGAGCTGTTCAATACCGCCTACGAGGACAGCCACGAGTTGACCGTGGTCTATCCCGGTGCGCGCGAGACTCTCAAGTGGCTGCACAAGCAGGGCGTGGAAATGGCCCTGATTACCAACAAGCCCGAGCGTTTCGTGGCCCCCTTGCTGGACCAGATGAAAATCGGTCGGTATTTCCGCTGGATCATCGGCGGCGATACCCTGCCGCAGAAGAAACCCGACCCGGCGGCGCTGTTCTTTGTGATGAAGATGGCCAGCGTGCCGGCCTCGCAATCACTGTTCGTCGGCGATTCGCGCAGTGACGTGCTGGCAGCCAAGGCGGCGGGGGTCAAGTGCGTCGCCCTGAGCTACGGCTACAACCACGGCCGGCCGATTGCCGAGGAGTCGCCGGCGCTGGTGATCGACAACCTGCGGGCGCTGATCCCCGGTTGCTTAGAACCTGCCGCTGAGATAACGTTGCCCGACGCTGTTCCATCCCATTCTGGAAACTCCATCGTGGTGGTCACTCGCAAACTCTGGATGAAAGTCATCAAGGCCCTGGCCCGCTGGCGTTGGCGCGCCTGATTTTTGTCTGGCCGGCCCCGCCGGCACGTTTGCATACCTGACTGTTAGACCCTCAAGCCACGAGGCACCCCATGATTCGCGAAGAATTCCTGCGTTTGGCCGCAGCCGGTTACAACCGTATCCCGCTGGCCTGCGAAACCCTTGCCGACTTCGATACCCCGCTGTCGATCTACCTGAAACTGGCCGACCAGCCCAACTCCTATCTGCTGGAGTCGGTGCAGGGCGGTGAGAAGTGGGGGCGTTACTCGATCATCGGCCTGCCGTGCCGCACTGTGCTGCGGGTGCACGGCTTCCAGGTCAGCGTGACCCATGATGGCGTGGAGATCGAAAGTCACGAAGTGGCCGACCCGCTGGCCTTCGTCGAGGAATTCAAAGCCCGCTACAACGTCCCGACCATTGCCGGCCTGCCGCGTTTCAACGGTGGCCTGGTGGGCTATTTCGGCTATGACTGCGTGCGTTATGTCGAGCCGCGCCTGGGCCCGTGCCCGAACCCGGATCCGATTGGTGTGCCGGATATCCTGTTGATGGTCTCCGACGCGGTAGTGGTGTTCGACAACCTGGCGGGCAAGGTGCACGCCATCGTGCTGGCCGACCCTGGCCAGGACAACGCCTTCGAAGCCGGCCAGGCACGTTTGCAGGAATTGCTGGCGCAACTGCGCCAGCCGATCACTCCGCGTCCGGGCCTGGATTTCAGCAAGCAGCTGGCCGCCGATCCGCTGTTCCGCTCCAGCTTTACCCAGGCTGACTATGAGCGGGCCGTGGACACCATCAAGGAATACATCCTGGCCGGTGACTGCATGCAGGTGGTGCCGTCCCAACGCATGTCCATCGATTTTTCGGCGGCGCCCATCGACCTGTACCGGGCGCTGCGCTGCTTCAACCCGACCCCTTACATGTACTTCTTCAACTTCGGTGATTTCCATGTAGTGGGCAGCTCGCCGGAAGTGCTGGTGCGGGTCGAAGACAACCTGATCACTGTGCGGCCGATTGCCGGTACCCGCCCGCGGGGCGCCTCCGAGGAAGCGGACCTGGCCCTGGAGCAGGACCTGCTGTCGGACGCCAAGGAGATCGCCGAGCACCTGATGCTGATCGACCTGGGACGCAACGACACCGGTCGGGTCTCGGAAATCGGTTCGGTGAAACTCACCGAAAAGATGGTCATCGAGCGCTATTCCAACGTAATGCACATCGTTTCCAACGTCACCGGCCAGCTCAAGGCCGGGCTGACGGCCATGGATGCGCTGCGGGCGATCCTGCCGGCGGGCACTCTGTCCGGCGCACCGAAAATCCGTGCGATGGAAATCATCGACGAGCTGGAACCGGTCAAGCGTGGGATCTATGGCGGCGCCGTGGGTTACTTCGCCTGGAACGGCAACATGGACACCGCCATTGCCATTCGCACGGCGGTGATCAAGAACGGCGAGCTGCATGTACAGGCCGGCGGCGGGATTGTTGCCGACTCGGTGCCGACCCTGGAGTGGGAAGAGACGCTGAACAAGCGTCGCGCAATGTTCCGTGCCGTGGCACTGGCGGAACAGACCCCTGCATCCAAGGCTTGAGGAGTTGCTGTCGTTGATTGGTTTTATGAGGATCCTGATGTCTATCAGGTCCTCATGAAATCCAGTGCTGTGGTGTATATCAATCGAGCGCGGGAGCGATAAGCGCCCATTTGCTGCGCTGATGAAGGCCCCGAGCATTGCGCCCTAAGGTCTTAGGCCTGCCTGATATTTTCCTGCGGTTTTTCGAAGGCAACGAACAGTTGGTCTGCGGTGATAGTGCCAAGGTCCAGGCGCATGTTGGCTTCAAGCATGGCGAACAGGCGGGTGAATACATCGAATACCTTGCAATGTTCTTCCATGCCTGAGAACGGGTTGTCGATCTTCTCGGCGATCAGCGAGCTTTCCTGTACGGCGTCATAGACCTCACGCAAGGTGATATCGCTGGCTGGGCGTGCGAGGGTCAGGCCGCCGTGGGCGCCGCGCCATGACTTCAGAATATTGGCTTTGACCATCAACGACACGAGACTGCGTACCCGGGTGGGATGAGTCTTGACCCACTTGGCAATGGTCTCGGTACGCAACCTCTGCGGCGCGTTGGCCGCTACGAACGAGAGGATGTATGAGGCGGTGATCAGGCGGGTCGACTGACTCATCTAGTTTGAATTCTCTCTTCAGTGGTAGGGCAGTAGCGACATTCCGATCTGCCCCTTCGAACCGATAGTACTGACAAAACCCCGCCTAGCAAGAGCCTCGCTCGTAAAGAAAAGGGGATTGGCAGCGACCTGTTTTTGAGCTTAATGTATTTGTCACGATGACAATTACAAATATTTTGCATCAGTGCGTGCGAGGTCGGCTGAATCCTTTTCTCTGCGGTTCAACAGAGGCAATGCCATGAGCGATAACAACAACAAAATAACTCAAGCGATGCACGACAGCGGCCTGCCGCGTCGGGATTTTCTCAAATACAGCGCAGCGGCGGTTGCCGTGGCCGGGGCGTTTTCAATGGGCTTGCCGCAACGCGGCTGGGCCGGGGAGGCCACCCCGAAAGCGGGCGGCGTGCTACGCATGGGCCTGGCCGGTGGCAGTACTACCGATTCTCGTGATCCAGGTTCATGGAGCGACACCTTTACCTTTGTCGGTTTCTCGGCGGTGTACAACACCCTGAGCGAAATCGGCGTCGATGGTACGGCGATCCCCGAGCTTGCCGAGCGCTGGGAATCCAGCCCCGATGCACGCATCTGGACCTTCACATTGCGCCAGGGGGTGACCTTCCATAACGGCAAGACTCTGGATGCCGGCGATGTGGTCGCCTCAATCGGGCATCACCTGGGCGACAAGTCCACCTCGGCGGCCAAGACCGTGCTCGGCGATGTTGCCAAGGTCAGCGCCCAGGGCAATGACACCGTGGTGTTCGAACTGCATTCGGGCAATGCCGACTTCGCCTACGTGGTGGCCGATTATCACCTGGTGATCATGCCCGCCAAGGACGGCGCCGCCGACTGGCAGGCAGGGATCGGCACCGGCGGTTATCGCCTCAAGGGCTTCGAACCCGGCGTGCGCATGGACCTTGAGCGCAGCCCGGATTACTGGAAAGCCGGCCGCGCGCATTTCGCCAGCGCCGAGTTGCTGGCCATCGCCGATGGCGCCGCGCGGGTCAACGCCCTGGTCACCGGCCAGGTCGATGTGATCAACAAGGTCGATCTCAAGACTGTCGCCTTGCTCAAGCGCAACCCCAATCTGGTCATCGAAGAGACCAAGGGCGCCCAGCACTACACCTTCCCGATGCTGACCGACAGCCAGCAGTTCCAGGACAACAACATCCGTCTGGCGCTCAAGCACGCGATCAACCGCGAAACCCTGCTGGCCTCGGTGCTTTATGGCTATGGCCAGATTGGCAACGACCACCCGATCCAGCCCGGTAGTCGCTTCATCAACAGCGCCCTGGAGCAGCGTGGCTATGACCCGGACAAGGCGCGTTTCTACCTGCGCCAGGCCGGGGTCGATTCGCTCAAGGTGCGCCTGCAGGCCTCCGATGCCGCTTACACCGGAGCGGTGGATGCCTCGGTACTGTTCAAGGAGCAGGCACGCCAGGCCGGTATCGACATCGACGTGGTGCGCGAACCTGCCGACGGCTTTTTTTCCAATGTGTGGATGAAGCAGCCCTTCACCACCTCGTTCTGGTACAGCAGCCTGACCGCCGACCGCATGTTCAGCATCGGCTACGCCAAGGGCGCGGCATGGAACGAGACGCACTGGGACAACGCCCGTTTCAACCAGCTGCTCAACGCCGCTCGCGGCGAGATGAACGCGCCGCTGCGCCAGGAGATGTACAACGAAATGCAGGCCCTGTGCCGTGACGAGGGCGGGGCGATCGTGCCGCTGTTCGCAAGCTCCGTGGCCGCACGCTCCAAGCGCGTGGCCCACGGCGGGCTGACCGCGCCCTACGGCGAGCTCGATGGCCTGCGCTTGATCGAGCGCTGGTGGCAGGCGTAAGCCCGACACTTTTTGCACCTTTCTTCGTTGATCCTGTTCGAGGAGCTGTACGGTGAATAGCCTTTGCAAACTATTGCTCCAGCGCCTGGCCCTGGGCCTGTTGTCGCTGTTGGCGGTGTCGGTGATCATCTTCCTGGCCGTTGGCATGCTCCCGGGCGATGTCGCCCAGGCCATGCTCGGCCAGGCGGCAACTCCCGAGACCGTCGCTGCCTTCCGTGCCCAACTGGGCCTGGACCTGCCGCCGCTGACCCGCTTCGGCCACTGGGCCTGGCAACTGCTGCACGGTGACCTGGGCCTGTCGCTGGCCAACCAGCGGCCGATTGCCGAGCTGATCGGCACGCGCCTGGGCAACACCTTTACCCTGGCCTTGCTGGCGGCGCTGGTGTCGGTGCCGGTAGCCTTGCTGCTGGGCATGCTCGCGGCGCTGTACCGCAACAGTTGGTTCGACCGCCTGCTCAACACCAGCGCCCTGAGCGCGGTGTCGTTCCCGGAGTTTTTCGTCGCCTATATCCTGATCCTGGTGTTCGCGGTCAAGCTCAACTGGTTGCCGAGTATCTCCAACCTGGCCCCGGGGGCATCGTTCGCCGAGGTGCTGGAGCGCTCGCTACTGCCGGTGCTGACCCTGAGCCTGGTGGTGGTCGCGCAAATGATGCGCATGACCCGCGCGGCCTTGATCAACGTGCTGGCCAGCCCCTATATCGAGATGGCCCGGCTCAAGGGCGTCAGCCAAGCGCGGATCATCTTCCACCACGCCTTGCCCAATGCCCTGGCACCGATCATCAACGTGGTGGCACTGAACCTGGCCTACCTGGTGGTCGGCGTGGTGGTGGTCGAGGTGGTGTTCGTCTATCCGGGGCTCGGCCAGTTACTGGTCGACTCGGTGTCCAAGCGCGATATCCCGGTGGTGCAGGCCTGCAGCCTGATCTTCGCCGCCACCTACATCCTGCTCAATACCACGGCCGACGTGCTGTCGATTGCCAGCAACCCACGCCTGATGCATCCGAAGGGGTAAGCCATGAGCCTGATCAAAGCGTTGTTACGGGCGCCCATGAGCGCCCAGTTCGGCCTGCTGGTGATTGTTGCCTACATCCTGGTGGCGCTGTTCGCGCCGTTGCTGGCGCCGTATGGCGAGACTGAAGTGGTCGGCGAAGGTTTTGCGCCCTGGGGCGGGCAGTTCCTGCTGGGTACCGATAACCTGGGCCGCGACATGTTCAGCCGCCTGGTGTATGGCGCGCGCAACACCCTGGGGATTGCCTTCCTGACCACGCTACTGGCCTTTGCCGTCGGCGGTTTCTGCGGGCTGCTAGCGGCGATCAGGGGCGGCTGGATCGACCAGGGCCTGTCGCGGCTGGTGGATATCCTCATGGCCATCCCGCAGCTGATCTTTGCCTTGCTGATCCTCAGCGTGGTCGGCACCAACGCCACCTCGCTGGTGCTGGTGATCGCGCTGCTGGATGCCACCCGGGTGTTTCGCCTGTCACGGGCGGTGGCGATGACCGTGGTGGTCCAGGACTTCGTCGAGGCCGCCCGGCTGCGTGGCGAAGGGCTGTGGTGGCTGGTCAGCCGCGAGGTGCTGCCCAATGCCGCCGCGCCGCTGATTGCCGAGTTCGGCCTGCGTTTTTGCTTTGTGTTTCTGTTCATCAGTGCGTTGTCGTTCCTGGGCCTGGGCATCCAGCCGCCGACCGCCGACTGGGGCAGCATGGTCCGCGACAATGCCGTGCTGATCACCTTCGGCGATATCAGCCCGCTGCTGCCGGCCCTGGCAGTGGCGCTGATCACCGTCAGCGTCAACTTTGTCGTGGACTGGGTGCTGCATCTATCCAGCGGCCTGAAGGAGTGCTGAGCATGACCGTTCATTCAAGTGACAAGCCGCTACTGGAGATCCACGACCTGCGTATTGAAGGCCATTATCAGGGCGCTTGGCACCCGCTGATCAAAGGCATCGACTTGAGCCTGCAGCGGGGCGAAGTACTGGGCCTGATTGGTGAATCGGGGGCGGGCAAGTCGACTCTGGGTCTGGCCTCCATGGGTTATGTGCGCGACGGTTGCCGTATCACGGGTGGCTCGGTGCGCTTCGATGGCCAGGAACTGGTGGGCGCCAAGCCCGAAGCCCTGCGCAAGCTGCGCGGCCTGCGTATCGCCTATGTCGCGCAAAGCGCGGCGGCCTCGTTCAACCCCGCGCACCGGCTGATCGACCAGCATGTCGAAACCGCGGTAAGGAACGCTGGTATCGACCGTGCCAAGGCACAAGCCGAAGCAGTGGAGCTCTACCGCATACTGCGTCTGCCCAACCCCGAGCAGATCGGCCAGCGCTACCCGCACCAGGTCTCCGGCGGTCAGTTGCAACGGGTGATGACCGCCATGGCCATGGCCTGCCACCCGGACCTGATCATCTTCGACGAACCGACCACGGCGCTGGATGTCACCACCCAGATCGAAGTGCTGGTGGCGATTCGCGATGCGGTGAAAACCTACGGGAGCGCCGCCTTGTACATCAGCCACGACCTGGCAGTGGTGGCGCAAATGGCCGACCGCATCATGGTTCTGCGTCACGGCAAGCTGGTGGAGGAGGCCGACACCCGGACCATGCTCGACGCCCCACAGCAGGATTACACCAGATCGCTTTGGGCAGTGCGTAGCTTGCGCACCGAACCCAAGCCGTGCCCACCGCAGGCAACACCGCTGCTGGAGGTACGCAAGGCCAGCGCCAGCTACGGCCATCAGCCGGTGCTGCATGATGTCTCGCTCAAGCTCTATCGTGGCCAGACCCTGGCGGTGATCGGCGAGTCGGGCAGCGGCAAGAGCTCTACGGCACGCTTGATCACCGGGTTGTTGCCGCCGACCAGCGGCCAGGTGTTGTATGACGGAAAAGCGCTGCCAGCTGATTATCGCCAGCGCAGCAAGGAGCAATTGCGCCGATTGCAGATGATTTACCAGATCCCCGACACCGCGCTCAACCCGCGCCAGCGCATCGTCGACATCATCGGCCGGCCGCTGAGTTTCTACCTCGGCCTCAAGGGCCAGGCGCTGCGCCAGCGGGTCGCCGAGCTATTGGAGATGATCGAGCTGGACCCGGCGTTGTACATGGATCGCCAGCCCCGCGAACTGTCTGGCGGGCAGAAGCAGCGGATCTGTATCGCCCGGGCTCTGGCGGCCGAGCCGCAACTGATCATCTGCGACGAAGTCACCTCGGCCCTCGACCAACTGGTGGCCGAAGGCGTTCTGAAGCTGCTCAACCGCATCCAGCAGCAACTGGGCGTGGCCTACTTGTTCATCACACACGACGTCGCCACCGTGCGCGCCATTGCCGACGAGGTACTGGTGATGCAGCGTGGGAAGGTGGTCGATCACGGCTGCCGGGAGGAGATCTTTACCCCGCCGTACCGCGACTACACCGGCTTGTTGTTCTCCAGTGAGCCAGAAATGGATCCGGACTGGCTCGACCATTTGCTGGAGAAAAGGGCGCTGGTTTCCTGACTTGGCCATGGCAAGAAAAGCGCCCCTTTGATCAAGTGGCCGTGCTTCTGGGGCCAGAAGAGGCGGAACGCCCCTTGAGCCGCACGGCTAAGAAGGCGCAAACAGGCTGCCACCACCTTAAAGAGCGCCGTTTCGGTGATGGACTTGTGGCGTTTAAAGGGCCTCCAAGCCATCTGCCGAGGCGGGCTGCGTAACGCGGTGCGCATGTCGTGCCCCCGCCTTTGCAGTGCGCGGCGTGCACGGGACCGGCCATGCATTGCGCTCCAACGGAGTGGGGCAGGTATCAACCAGCGGAGTGAGTGCCGCAAGACCCAGCGGCAAATTGCAATCGACGCAGCCCCTTGATGAACGGTACAATCGCGCCTCGAAGCTCGGCTGCGGAACGCCGTCGAGTGCTCAATTACGGTTAGGTCCTATGCTTTGCATTGCAACGATTCGTTTTAGTCAGTGGTGGCGCTTCCAATAGGAAGCGGCACGTCGTTGCGGTTTTTTAACCGAACCCTGCCGCCGTAATCGGCAAGCAGGGATCAAGGATCTAATAGCTCTCCGGCACGGCGGCTCCAAACCCCAGGAGAACGCTGCATGCCAATCAGTCTCCCCACGCAGTACACCTTCGCCCGGCGGCAATGCCATCGGGTGCATCGTCATGCCCAACGTTCTGCCGGCTTGCGCTGGCGATGGCCGACGATGGCGTGGCGAGCTGAGCGACATTGCATAGATAAGGCGGTTCAATTCCATCACCTTGTCTGCCCTGCCGACAGCTTGCAGCATTCGGGTGCGCAAGCTCGCCCGGCACGCTCCACTGCGCTCGTGTATATCAATGTGCATATCGACACCCTGAGTTGCATGCACACCTACTTTAAAATCAATAAGTTGGAGCATGTATGCTGCTGATGATTGATAACTACGACTCCTTCACCTACAACGTCGTCCAGTACCTGGGCGAGTTGGGAGCTGAGGTGAAGGTAGTGCGCAATGACGAACTGACCGTGGCTCAGATCGAGGCGCTCAAGCCCGAGCGCATCGTGGTCTCGCCCGGGCCTTGCACGCCGACCGAAGCCGGTATTTCCATCGAGGCGATCAAGCATTTCGCCGGCAAGCTGCCGATTCTCGGCGTATGCCTGGGGCATCAGTCCATCGGCCAGGCCTTTGGCGGCCAGGTGGTGCGTGCCCGGCAAGTGATGCACGGCAAGACCAGCCCGGTGTTCCACCGCGACCTGGGGGTGTTCAACGGCCTGAACATGCCGCTGACCGTAACCCGTTACCACTCGCTGGTGGTCAAGCACGAGAGCTTGCCCGAGTGCCTTGAAGTCACGGCCTGGACCCAGCTGGAAGACGGCTCCGTCGACGAGATCATGGGGTTGCGCCACAAGACGCTGAATATCGAGGGGGTGCAATTTCACCCCGAGTCTATTCTCACCGAGCAGGGCCACGAGCTGTTCGCCAACTTTCTCAAACAGAGCGGCGGCACGCGCTAAGGACTTTTCATGGATATCAAGACTGCCTTGAGCCGTATCGTCGGCCACCTGGACCTGAGCACCGAAGAAATGCGTTCGGTAATGCGTGAAATCATGACCGGCCAATGCACCGATGCGCAGATTGGCGCCTTCATGATGGCCATGCGCATGAAAAGCGAAAGCATCGACGAGATCGTCGGTGCGGTGTCGGCAATGCGCGAGCTGGCGGACCGGGTCGAGCTGAAAACCCTGGATGGCGTGGTGGATGTAGTGGGCACCGGCGGCGACGGGGCGAACATCTTCAACGTGTCCACGGCTTCCTCCTTTGTGGTCGCAGCGGCCGGTTGCACTGTGGCCAAGCACGGCAACCGCGCGGTGTCCGGCAAGAGCGGCAGCGCCGACCTGCTGGAAGCGGCCGGGATCTATTTGAACCTGACCCCGGTCCAGGTGGCGCGCTGCATCGATAACGTCGGCATCGGCTTCATGTTTGCCCAGTCCCATCACGGGGCGATGAAATATGCCGCCGGCCCGCGTCGCGACCTTGGCCTGCGCACCCTGTTCAACATGCTCGGCCCGCTTACGAATCCGGCCGGAGTCAAGCATCAGGTGGTAGGCGTGTTCACTCAGGCGTTGTGCCGGCCCTTGGCCGAAGTCTTGCAACGCCTGGGCAGCAAGCACGTTCTGGTGGTGCATTCCCAGGATGGTCTGGACGAGTTCAGCCTGGCTGCGCCCACCTATGTGGCCGAACTGAAGAATGACCAGATCACCGAGTACTGGGTACAGCCCGAGGATCTGGGCATGAAGAGCCAGAGTCTGTTCGGCCTGGTGGTGGAAAGCCCGGCGGCGTCCCTGGAGCTGATCCGCGATGCTCTGGGGCGCCGCAAGACAGAGCATGGCCAGAAGGCCGCCGAAATGATTGTGCTCAATGCGGGTGCGGCGCTGTATGCCGCCGATCATGCCAGTAGCCTGAAAGAGGGCGTGGCCCTGGCTCACGACGCCTTGCACACCGGCCTGGCCCGGGAGAAGCTCGAAGAGCTGGGTGCCTTTACCGCGGTGTTCAAGCAGGAGAATGAAGGATGAGTGTGCCGACAGTTCTGGAAAAAATCCTCGCCCGTAAAGCCGAGGAGGTTGCCGAGCGCAGCGCCCGCGTCAGCCTGGCCGAGCTGGAAACCCTGGCGCGTGCTGCCGATGCACCACGGGGTTTCGCCCGGGCCTTGCAGGATCAGGTCAAGCTCAAGCAGCCGGCAGTGATAGCCGAGATCAAGAAGGCTTCGCCGAGCAAAGGCGTGATCCGTGAGAACTTCGTTCCGGCGGACATTGCCAAGAGCTACGAGAAAGGCGGTGCCACTTGCCTGTCCGTGCTGACCGATGTCGATTACTTCCAGGGTGCCGATGCGTACCTGCAGCAGGCCCGCGCCGCCTGCAAGCTGCCGGTGATCCGCAAGGACTTCATGATCGATCCGTACCAGATCGTCGAAGCCCGCGCCCTGGGCGCCGACTGCGTATTGCTGATTGTCGCTGCGCTGGATGACGCGCGGATGGCGGAGCTGGCGGCGGTGGCCAAGGGGGTTGGCCTGGATGTGCTGGTGGAAGTGCATGATGGTGATGAGCTGGAGCGGGCGCTGAAGACCCTCGACACACCGCTGGTTGGGGTCAACAACCGCAACCTGCACACCTTCGAAGTCAATCTGGAGACCACCCTCGACCTGCTGCCACGCATTCCCCGCGAGCGCCTGGTGATTACCGAGAGCGGCATCCTCAACCGTGCCGATGTCGAGCTGATGGAAATCAGCGATGTCTATTCGTTCCTGGTGGGTGAGGCGTTCATGCGTGCCGAAAGCCCGGGCAGCGAATTGCAGCGTCTGTTCTTCCCTGAGCGCGGCGTGCCGGTCAGCGGCTCGACCCTGGACTGAACCCGTGACAATGAACAAGCCGGCGATGCCGGCTTTTTCATGCCTATCGCCAAGGATTTCTACTGCCATGACTCAACCCCTTGCCTTGACTGTCGAAGCCGGCCTGCAGGCCGAGCAAGATCTGCTGGCCCTGGTGTGTACCGGTGAACAAGAGTTCGGCCTGCTGTTCTGGCAGCCCAGTGACCGGGCGCTGGTGATGCCTCGGCGCTTGAGCCGCCTGCCTGGATTTGAACGGGCCTGCGAGGAGTCGGCCGCCAACGGCTGGCCGGTGCTGCTGCGCGAAACCGGCGGCGAGCCGGTGCCGCAGTCGGCGGCCACGGTGAACATCGCCCTGGTCTACGCCCCGCCGCGCAGCGAAGGGGATCAGGGCCGGATCGAAACCGCGTACCGGCGCCTGTGTCAGCCGATCTGCGACCTGCTCAGCGAACTGGGGGGCAACCCGTCATTGGGCGAAGTGGAAGGGGCGTTCTGCGATGGTCGCTTCAACGTCAACCTGGACGGGCGCAAGATGGTCGGCACCGCCCAGCGCTGGCGTCAGAGCAAGGGTGGCCAGCGGCCAGTGGGCCTGGTGCATGGTGCCTTGCTGCTGGATAACGAACGCGATTCGATGGTGAGCGCGGTCAATACTTTCAATCAGGCCTGTGGCCTGGAACAGCGCTGCCGGGCCGAAAGTCATATCGCCCTGCACGAGGCCTTTGCGGCGCCCGATGCGCTAGTGCGGTTGGAGAGCCTGTACCGGCAGATGCTCAAGGGCTTCCTGGGGGATTAGCGGGTGCCGAATACCACCATGGTCTTGCCCTTGACGTGAACCAGGTTGCGTTCTTCCAGATCCTTGAGGACGCGACCGACCATTTCCCGTGAACAACCGACGATCCGGCCGATTTCCTGGCGGGTGATCTTGATCTGCATGCCATCCGGGTGGGTCATGGCGTCCGGTTGCTTGCACAGCTCCAGCAGGCAGCGGGCCACCCGCCCGGTCACGTCGAAGAACGCCAGGTCGCCGACCTTGCGCGTGGTGTTGCGCAGGCGCTGGGCGATCTGCCCGCTGAGCACATAGAGGATGTCCGGGTCGTTCTGCGACAGTTCGCGGAACTTGGCGTAGCTGATCTCGGCAACCTCGCACTCTACCTTGGCGCGTACCCAGGCGCTGCGCTGCTGCTCATGGCCGGCCTCTTCGAAGAGCCCCAGTTCGCCGAAGAAGTCTCCGGCATTGAGGTAGGCGATGATCATCTCCCGACCGTCATCGTCTTCGATGAGGATGGTCACCGAGCCCTTGATGATGAAGTACAGGCTGTCGGACACATCACCGGCGCAGATGATGTTGCTCTTGGCCTGATACCGGCGGCGTTGACAGTGCATGAGCAACTTGTCGAGATTTTTGATCTTGGGGGTGGGGGCAATAGCAACCATGGTTGTATCCCGAAAAGACTGCACGGTATGAGGTGTTTTTTTTATGGGGCGTAAAACGAAGGTGTTGAACGCTGGCGATGCGCCAGTCATTTGGCGTCAGCTTAACAGACACGTCCTTGGCTCAATTAAGATTTTTCTTATCGAAAACCGGTAATGAGGGACAAACGGTCAAAGCGCTGTGGCTGGAAAACCCTGTGCTAAGCTGGCGACCCTTTTTTAACAGTGGAGTCTTGGCGATGAAGGCACGCATCCAATGGGCTGGCGAAGCCATGTTCCTCGGCGAATCGGGCAGTGGCCACGTAGTGGTGATGGACGGCCCGCCGGAAGCCGGTGGCCGCAACCTGGGTGTTCGCCCTATGGAAATGCTCCTGCTCGGCGTGGGCGGTTGCAGCAACTTCGATGTGGTCAGCATTCTCAAGAAGTCGCGCCAGGCGGTTGAAAGCTGCGAGGCGTTCCTGGATGCCGAGCGTGCCACCGAAGACCCCAAGGTCTTCACCAAGATCCACATGCATTTCGTGGTAAAGGGCCGAGGCCTCAAAGAAGCCCAGGTCAAGCGGGCCATCGAGCTGTCTGCCGAGAAATACTGCTCGGCGTCTATCATGCTCGGCGCGGCCGGTGTGGCCATCACTCATGATTACGAAATCGTCGAGCTGGGCTGAGCCCGCGCGGATTCTGGCGGTAAAAGAAAAGGGCGCTTCGATAGCGCCCTTTTTGATGCCCGTGGTTTGGAATCAGATCCGGTAGGTGCTCTTGGTCATGACCTTGGCCAGCAGGCTCATGCCGAATTTCACCGGCGCCGGGAAGCGGAACCCGCCGGCTTCGAGCGCGGTTTCAGCGTGATGTTCTTCGTCGATGCGCATCTGTTCGAGAATCGCTCGGGACTTTTCGTCTTCGGCCGGCAGTTGCTCCAGATGCTCGTTCAGGTGCTTGCACACCTGGTCTTCGGTGGCGGCAACGAACCCCAGGCTGACCTTGTCGCTGATCAGGCCTGCCGCGGCGCCGATGCCGAAGGACAAACCGTAGAACAGCGGGTTGAGCACGCTCGGGTGGCTGCCCAACTGGCGGATGCGCTGTTCGCACCAGGCCAGGTGGTCGATTTCTTCTTCGGCGGCATGTTCCATGGCCTGGCGTACCTGAGGCAGCTTGGCGGTCAGGGCCTGGCCCTGGTACAGCGCCTGGGCGCAGACTTCCCCGGTGTGGTTGATGCGCATCAGGCCGGCCACGTGCCGGGTGTCCTCGTCACTCATCTGCGCTTCCGGCTGCACGATGGCCGGCGACGGGCGATAAGGTTGGCCGCTGAAAGGCAGCAGCGTGCGCATCGCCATATCGGCTTGCAACAGCAGGCGGTCGATCGGCGAGTAGTGACGTTGGGTAGTCATGCTTATCTCCGGGAGAAATCTCGGCGACCAGTTTACTCCAATCAAAGGAGCGAAAACTGCGCTGGATCAGCGCACCCTCGTCCTCGATGGTCCGAGAGGGCGCGGCGCAAGGGGGGGGGTGGGGGCAATCAGCCCGGCGGCCAGTTCATCTGGCGCTGACCCAGCACGTGCATGTGAATGTGATACACGGTCTGCCCACCCAGCTCGTTGCAGTTCATGACGACCCGGAAGCCGTCTTCGCAGCCTTGCTCCTTGGCCAGGCGCTGGGCGGTGAACAGAATGTGTCCGGCCAGGGTCTTGTCGTCCTCGGTGAGGTCGTTGAGGGTACGGATGGGTTTCTTCGGGATCACCAGGAAATGCACCGGCGCTTGCGGGGCAATATCGTGGAAGGCCAGAACCTGGTCGTCCTCGTAGATGATCTTCGCGGGTATTTCTCTGTTGATGATCTTGGTGAACAGAGTATCCACAGCTGTTTCTCCATTGGGTTGGTCCGGGCCGAGTGTACTCAGGTGCACAAGGTGCGCCCAGCCCCGACTCTTAACGTGGGCAGTAGGCCCGATTGACGTAACCGACGATCTTGCGGGTCAGCCAGCGTGAACTCAGGCGGGCGCTGAAGGCCATCCAGCGGTTCAGGCGGCCGGGAATGATGATGGCGCGGTTCTTTTCCAGGGCGCGCACCGCATACAGCGCGACCTCCTCGGGGCTCATGAGCAGCTTGCTGTCCTTGAGTTTGGTGGTGTCCATTTGTGCGGTGCGGAAAAATGCGGTGCGGGTCGGCCCCGGGCAGAGTACCGAGACCTTCACCGCGCACTTCTTCAATTCTTCGCGCAACCCTTCGGAGAAATGCAGGACATAGGCCTTGCTGGCGTAGTAGCTGCTCATCCAGGGGCCGGGATAGAAGGCTGCCACCGAGGCGACATTGAGAATCTGCCCGCCACCCAGCAGCGCCATGCTGTTGCCCAGGGCATGACACAGGCGGGTGAGGGCGAGGATGTTGACCTCGATCAGGTCCTGCTCGGTCATCCAGTCCTGGGCCAGGAACGGGCCGCTGGTGCCGATGCCGGCGCAATTGACCAGCAGGTCGATCTGCCGGTCACCCTCCTCCAGCTCCAGCAGGAAACCGGACAGGCGCAGTGGTTCGCCCAGGTCGCAGGCGCGGAACAGCACTTCGACGCCGAAGCGCTGGGTCAACTCCAGGGCGATGCATTCCAGCTGATCACGCTGACGGGCCACAAGAATCAAGTTACGGCCGCGCCGGGCCAGTGCTTCGGCCAGGGCCAGGCCTATGCCGCTGGAAGCACCAGTGATCAGAGCGTAACGGGTCATGCATTTCTCCATCGCAACGGCCGGCGGCCTGCGACGGGGAGGGTCGCAGGCTCGGGCGCGTTTATTCTTGCTCGGACTCGGATTCTACAGGGGCGGCGATATCGGCGGGCTCGGCATCTTCATCGGCGCTGCTGGAGTCGATGCTTTCGCTGTAGCTGGTTTCGCTGTAGCGATCTTCCAGGGAGCTCAGACCGCCGGCCACCATGCCCACGATCAGCACGACGATCAGGACGACCCACATCCAGGACAGCACCTTGACGGCGGTGGTGTTGGGCGGTGGTGGGGCGCCGTAGCGGTTGGCCACGTTGCTGCCCGGGCTGACCATCAGCACCAGAGGGAAGATGCTGCCGACGATGGGCACGAAGTTCAGCAGCCACAGCCAGCCCGACCAGCCGAGATCGTGCAGGCGCTGCACGCTGATCTGAATGCTGACCACGAGGAAGCCGATGAAGACCACGATGCCGCCGACAATCCCCAGGCCGGTGAGCAGGGTGGAATTGAACACCGCCGCGGACAGGATACCGAAGAAGGCGCCTACCCCGACCACGGCCAGCATGGCCACCGTCAGGACCAGAGTCCAGGCCAGGTAGCGCAGGCGACCGATACGGCCTTCGAAGCTGAATACGTTGAGTGCGGCGTATTGTGGGATTGCATCGCCTACTACTGCTTGCGGGGGCGCATAGGGCGACTCGCTGAGGCTGCTGGCCCTGGGTGTGGGGGTTACTGCGTCTAGATCCAGCTTCAGGGCCTGCTCGGATTCGATGCGGGCATCGATCCCGGCGTTCTTCAATGCTTCCAGATAGCGCTGGGCGTCGGCCTGCGTCAGGTCGCGCTTGAGCTCCACCTGCTGGCCGCTGAACAGGCGTTCTACGGCGGCCGCATCGCTTTTGAACAGTTCGGCGAGGTTCAGTTGGGCAGTGGCTTTTTCCACGCCGGGCAGCAATGTGCCGTCGAAAACGATCTTGTAGCGGGTTTCGCTCATGGGGGCATCCCTGTCACTTGAAAAGAAGGTTTACATAAAAGACCGACAGTTTAAGGCCAGCGCCCCTCGGCTGGCCAAAAAACTAATGAGAACGGGTTAACGTGGCCAGCGTTTGCTCAGTTGGCTGGCGCGTTGCTGGGCCGCCTGATATTCGCTGTCCAGGCGCGCGATCAATTGGTCGACGCTGGGCAGGTCGTCGATTTCACAGACCCCCTGGCCTGCGGACCAGACGGTTTTCCAGGCTTTTGCCTCATCGCTGATGGGTTTGAGCTTGGAGCCGAAGTTGATCTCACCTTTGCCTTGCAGGGCGGCCAGGTCGAAACCTGCGTTCTCCAGGCTTTGGCG
The DNA here is from genome assembly GCF_052665325.1 of Pseudomonas sp. 8(2025). Lineage (NCBI taxonomy): Bacteria > Pseudomonadati > Pseudomonadota > Gammaproteobacteria > Pseudomonadales > Pseudomonadaceae > Pseudomonas > Pseudomonas sp. 8(2025). Next base: position 827,208 of record NZ_JBQOIE010000001.1, read on the forward strand.
CATGAAGCTGGCAGGTACTCCAGAAACCGCGGCGGTATGCACGATGTCGGCGGCTCGAGAGCTGAGTAGCATCTCTTTATAGGCATCCGGTGCGTGGCTTTCGGTGGTACCGATAAAGCGGGTGCCCAAGTAGGCGAGGTCGGCGCCAAGCAGCTGTGCGGCAAGAATCTCGTGGCCCCGGTTCAGGCAGCCAGCCAGTAGCAGGGTCTTGTCGAAGAACTGGCGGATCTCGGCGACCAGAGAGAAGGGGCTCCAGGTGCCTGCATGGCCACCCGCTCCGGCTGCGACGGCGATCAGCCCATCGACACCCGCCTCGGCGGCTTTCTCTGCGTGCCGGCGGGTGGTCACGTCATGAAATACCAGGCCGCCGTAGCTGTGCACGGCGTCCACTACTTCCTTGACCGCGCCGAGGCTGGTGATGACGATCGGTACCTTGTGCTCGATGCAGATCTGCAAGTCGGCCTGCAGCCGTGGGTTACTGTTGTGCACGATCAGGTTCACGGCGTAGGGAGCAGGGTTCTCCAGCTTGGCCAGGCCCGCTTCGATCTCCTCCAGCCAGGCCTTGAAACCGCTGCTTTCGCGCTGATTGAGGGCGGGAAAGCTACCCACCACACCATTGCGACAGCAGGCCAGGACCAGCTCCGGGTTGGAGATCAGAAACATCGGCGCGGCCACCAGGGGCAGGCGCAGACGTTGTTCGAGCAAAGCGGGCAGTGACATTGGAGTACCCCCAGGGAAGCGACTAGTTAGAGTTAGAACGGCCGTACAACGACCAAAATTACAATAGCCAGCAATATCAGAACCGGTACTTCATTGAGCCAGCGATAAAAGACATGGCTGCGGGTGTTTTCGCCACGGGCGAAGCGCTTCACTTGCGCGCCGCACATGTGGTGATAGCCGATGAGGATGACCACCAGGGTCAGTTTGGCGTGCATCCAGCCGCCCTGGCCGAAATACGCGCTGGGGTTGAGGCTGATCAGCCAGATGCCAAAGATCAGTGCCGCGATCATCGCAGGCCCCATGATGAAGCGGTACAGCTTGCGTTCCATCAGGCAGAAGCGCTCGCGGCTGATGCTGTCCTCGCTTTGGGCGTGGTAAACGAACAGGCGTGGCAGGTAGAAAAGGCCGGCAAACCAGCAGACCACGCTGACGATATGAAAGGCTTTGAGCCATAGATAGAGCATTTTTAGTTATTCCCAGGTTCACGGTGGCGAAGATAGTAGAGGGTAGAGCGTCCGCACGTCACCTTGACGGTTGTCGCAGGGGCGCGCCGCCCCTATTATCGGCAGCTTTCCAGTGGGTTCGTTGAGGGCAGGTTTATGGTCAAGGTCGGTATCGTCGGCGGCACGGGTTACACCGGTGTCGAACTGCTGCGTCTGTTGGCACAGCATCCGCAAGCGCGAGTGGAAGTCATCACTTCGCGATCCGAGGCTGGCCTGGCCGTTGCCGACATGTACCCGAACCTGCGTGGCCATTACGACGGCCTGGCGTTCAGCGTGCCGGATATCAAGACCCTTGGTGCCTGTGACGTGGTGTTCTTTGCCACCCCCCATGGCGTGGCGCATGCACTGGCTGGCGAGCTGCTGGCTGCGGGGACCAAGGTCATCGACCTATCGGCAGACTTCCGCCTGCAGGATGCCGATGAGTGGGCCAAGTGGTACGGTCAGCCTCACGGTGCTCCCCAATTGCTGGACGAAGCGGTCTACGGCCTGCCGGAAGTCAATCGCGAACAGATCAAGAAAGCCCGTTTGATTGCGGTTCCTGGCTGCTATCCAACCGCAACCCAGCTCGGTTTCCTGCCGCTGCTGGAAGCCGGTCTTGCCGACACTTCCCGGGTGATCGCCGACTGCAAATCCGGTGTCAGCGGTGCTGGCCGTGGCGCCAGCGTCGGGTCACTGTACTCGGAAACTTCCGAGAGCATGAAGGCCTATGCGGTCAAGGGGCACCGTCATTTGCCGGAAATCCGTCAGGGCCTGCGCCGGGCAGCAGGCAAGGAAGTTGGCCTGACGTTCGTACCGCACCTGACGCCGATGATTCGCGGTATCCACTCCACGCTCTACTCCACGGTGGTGGATAAGTCGGTGGATCTGCAGGCGTTGTTCGAGAAGCGTTATGCCAATGAGCCGTTTGTCGATGTAATGCCGGCCGGCAGCCATCCGGAGACCCGCAGTGTGCGGGGTGCCAACGTGTGCCGGATTGCCGTGCACCGGCCGCAGGATGGTGATCTGGTAGTGGTACTGTCGGTCATCGACAACCTGGTCAAGGGCGCTTCGGGCCAGGCGGTGCAGAACCTCAATATCCTGTTCGGCCTGGATGAGCGTCTGGGGCTGTCCCACGCGGGCATGCTGCCTTAACGTCGTTTTTGCGTGAACAAAAAGGCCCGTCTGACGGGCCTTTCTGCTTTATACGGGTGGCTGTACGACTATTGATATACCGTAACAATAGTTGACCGCTTTTCTGGGAGAAGCGGATAATGCGCGTCATTACGCAGTATGGCGGCTTAACGCCGGGAGATAGTCAGCATGAGCGTTGAATCCTTCACCCCCACGGCTTTGCAATTCACTCAAGGTGCAGCGCACAAGGTGAAGACCCTGGTCGATGAAGAGGGTAATGATCGCTTGAAGCTGCGCGTATTCGTTACGGGCGGCGGTTGTTCGGGGTTTCAGTACGGTTTCACTTTCGATGAGGAAGTGGCCGAGGATGACACCATCGTCGAGCGCGAGGGCGTGAGCCTGGTGGTCGATCCGATGAGCTTCCAGTACCTGGCCGGTGCTGAAGTGGACTACCAGGAAGGCCTGGAAGGTTCGCGGTTCGTGATCAAGAACCCCAATGCCACCACTACCTGTGGTTGCGGGTCGTCGTTCTCGATCTGATTAGCCGGCAGCCGCTATTCGCCGAACGCCGCAGGGGCCTGGGATCCTGCGGCGTTTTGCTGTCTGCTGTTCAAGCCGGGTAGATGGCGCCTAGTACACGCAGGCCACGGGCGCCGGTGACGCTGGGCCGGTTGGCAGCGATGCCTTCCAGGCAGCAGTGGGCCAGCCAGGCAAACGCCATAGCCTCTACCCAGTCCGGATCTACGCCATACGCCGCAGTGCTGCTGACCCGTGTTTGCGGGAGGAGGGCTGCCAGGCGGCCCATGAGCGCTGCGTTATGCGCGCCGCCACCGCACACCAGCAGCTCCTGGGTGTCACTTTGAGCGCTCTGCAGCGACTCGACGATGGTTAGAGCTGTCAGCTCCAGAAGGGTAGCCTGCACGTTTTCGGCGGCAATAGCACCCCGTGCCCTCAGATGCCGCTGTAGCCAATCAAGATTGAATACCTCGCGCCCGGTGCTCTTCGGGCCTTGGGTGGCGAAGAACGGGTCGCTGAGCAGGGCTTGCAGTAGGGGCGGATCAATCTGGCCGCTGGCAGCCCACTGGCCATTGCGGTCGAAGTTCTCTGCGCGTTTGGCCTGGATCCAGGCATCGAGCAGGACGTTGCCCGGGCCACAGTCGAATCCGGCCAGCGGCTTGGCGGTTTCGATCAGGCTCAGGTTGCTGAACCCGCCGACGTTCAGCACGGCGCGGTTTCCCGGGCGCTGGTCGAACAGGGCTTCGTGAAAGGCCGGAACCAGCGGCGCGCCTTGCCCGCCCGCTGCCACGTCGCGGCTGCGGAAGTCGCTGACGACAGTGATCCCGGTCAGCTCAGTGAGCAGGGCCGGGTTGCCGATCTGCACCGTGAACCCGCGGCTTGGCTCATGACGCACGGTTTGTCCGTGGCTGCCGATAGCGCGAATGTCTTGAGGGTGCAGTTGCTGTTGTTGCAGAAGCTGGTTGATGCCCTGGGCGGCCAGTTCGACCCAGTGCTGTTGGGCGATGGCGGAACGGGCGATCTCGTCGGGGCCACTGGCGCACAAACCCAGGAGTTCGGCGCGCAGGGTATCGGGCATGGGGATGTAGCGAGTGGCGACCAATCTGAGCGCCGGGCTTTGCTCGATCAGGGCGATGTCCAGGCCATCAAGGCTGGTACCGGACATCACACCTATATAGAGCGCCATGGCTTAGCGCTTGCTCGAGGCCAGCATCGTGGCCTTTTCCTGATCCATCCGGGCCATCAGAGGCTGGCTCTGCTGCAGGAAGCGTGCACGTTCGGCCTTGGCGATCGGGTCGGCCATGGGCAGCTTCTGGCCCAGCGGATCCACGTGGACACCGTTGACCTGGAACTCGTAGTGCAGGTGCGGTCCGGTGGACAGCCCGGTGGTACCGATATAGCCGATGACCTGGCCCTGTTTCACCGAGCCGCCAGTCTTCACACCCTTGGCAAAGCCCTGCATATGGCCGTACAGGGTGCGGTAGGTGTTGCCGTGCTGGATGATCACGGTATTGCCATAACCGCCACGACGGCCAGCTAGCAGCACCTTCCCATCACCGGCAGCCTTGATTGGCGTGCCCCGTGGCGCGGCATAGTCCACGCCCTTGTGGGCACGGATCTTGTTCAGGATCGGGTGCTTGCGGCCCATGGAAAAGCGCGAACTGATGCGAGCAAAGTCCACCGGTGTACGGATGAAGGCCTTGCGCATGCTGTTGCCATCAGCGGTGTAGTAGCTGCTGGAACCCTGTTTGTTGGTGTAGCGCACTGCGGTGTAGGTCTTGCCACGGTTAGTGAAGCGCGCGGAGAGGATATTGCCTGTGCCGACTACCTTGCCGTTGGCGACTTTTTGCTCATAGATCACGTCGAATTCGTCACCCTGGCGAATATCCTGGGCGAAGTCGATGTCGTAGCCGAAAACGTTGGCCATATCCATGGTCAGGCTGTGGGACAGCCCGGCGCGTGCGGCAGACTGCGAAAGCGAGCTGTTGATGACGCCGTGGACATAGGCAGAACGAACCACTGGCTTGGTGATCACGCGGCTGAACGTAAAGCCCTTGGGGCCTTTGGTCAGGGTGATGGTTTCCAGGTCGCTGACCTTGCTGTGCAGGTTGTTCAGTTGGCCATCAGGCGTCAGCTCGAACTCCAGCTTCTGGCCATGCTTGAGCTGGGAGAACTGCTTGGCCTGCTTGTCGCTGGCCAGTACTTCATGGACAGAAGTGGCTGGCAGGCCAACCTTTTCAAAGAGTGTGGAGAGGGTGTCGCCCTTGGTGACCAGAACTTCCCTGTGGCCGGGGGCTTTTGGCTCCTCCACGGCAGCAGGCACAGGTGCGGTTTCTGCGGTTTGCGTGGTGTCTTCGGCGGTGTTTTCGATCTGTGCGAAAGGTGAGGCAACGGCCTCGCTTGTGGCTTGTTCGGTGGATGCGGCGTCTTGATCTTGTGTCAGTTGCTCGATCGGGCTTTCCAGATCAAGGCTCAATGTCGTTTTTTTTGCTTCTACATCACTGGATGGAAATACCAGAAGGGCCAAGCTGAGAAGGGCCGCGATGCCACTTGCGGCGAGCAGGTGGCTCTTCGGATAAAGCGGTGGCGCTTTAGACGGTTCGGTGGTCATAGGTAATTTGACTTTGAAAAGATGAAATGGAAAAGATGAATGACATGATGAAGATGAAATAACTGTATAAAATATAACCAAATCATCTGTGACGCAAGGGCGCGGGGACTCTGCTTTCGGAATGCTCCCGTACGCCGGGCAAAACTTGTAATTAGTCCATGATCTTGTATGGTTGGTTCCCTTTTGAATCTGAGCCTTGCGGGTCTGTTATGAAGTCGGTTGAAGAGCAGCTAGCGCTGATCAAACGTGGTGCGGAAGAGTTGTTGGTCGAGTCCGAGTTGATCGAGAAGCTCAAGCGCGGCGAACCGCTGCGCATTAAGGCTGGCTTCGATCCGACGGCGCCGGATCTGCATCTCGGGCATACCGTACTTATTAATAAGCTGCGTCAGTTCCAGGACTTGGGTCACCAGGTAATCTTCCTGATTGGCGACTTCACCGGCATGATCGGTGACCCCAGTGGCAAAAGTGCCACGCGCCCACCCTTGACTCGCGAGCAGGTCCTGGAAAACGCAGAGACCTATAAAAGCCAGGTCTTCAAGATTCTTGATCCTGTCAAGACTGAGGTGGCTTTCAACTCCACCTGGATGGACAAGATGGGACCGGCGGACTTCATTCGTCTAACTTCCCAGTACACCGTTGCACGGATGCTCGAGCGCGACGACTTCGACAAGCGCTATTCGACCAATCAGCCGATTGCCATTCATGAGTTCCTGTATCCGCTGGTGCAAGGCTATGACTCGGTGGCATTGCGCGCCGATGTCGAGTTGGGCGGTACCGACCAGAAGTTCAACCTGCTGATGGGGCGTGAGCTGCAGCGCGGTTACGGTCAGGAGGCTCAGTGCATTCTGACCATGCCATTGCTCGAAGGGTTGGATGGCGTCAAGAAGATGTCCAAGTCTCTGGGTAACTATGTCGGTATCCAGGAGGCGCCTGGCGTGATGTACGGCAAGCTGGTGTCCATTCCTGATGCGTTGATGTGGCGTTACTTCGAGTTGCTCAGCTTCCGCTCCATGGATGAGATCAATGCATTCAAGGCGGATGTAGATGCTGGCGCTAACCCGCGTGATATCAAGATCAAGCTGGCCGAAGAGATTGTTGCGCGCTTCCATGGTGAAGAGGCTGCTGCAAATGCTCACCGTGCCGCAGGTAACCGCATGAAAGATGGCGAGCTGCCTGATGATCTGCCGGAAATCGAGCTGGTTGCTGCCGAGGATATGCCGATTGCGGCTGTCCTTAATAAGGCAGGGCTGGTGAAGAACGCCGCAGTGGCTCGGGATCTTCTAGGTTCGGGTGGTGTGCGGGTGGATGGTGAGGTTGTCGATCGCACCTATATATATGCAGTAGGTTCAACCCATGTGTGCCAAGCCGGCAAGAAGGCATTTGCACGTATTACGCTTAAATCCGAATAAAACTGAAAATAGGTGTTGACGGCGAATTATATCTCTCTATAATTCGCCCCACTTCCGGCGCAGTCGAAACGGAAAACTCCTTGAGATTCAACGAGTTACGCAGTTTTCGACA